>NZ_DATMYH010000064.1:0-23517 GCF_035561115.1 Brevundimonas sp. | reverse complement strand
GCGTCGCTGGCCTCGGCCGGGGTGCGGCCGGTCAGGGTCGCCAGCCGGAACAGGGCCCCGTCGCGCTGGGCGCGCAGCGGCGGCAGGGTCGCCCGGGTGCTTTCCAGGGCGGCGCGGGCGCGGGAGGTGTCCAGCCCGTTGCCGGAACCAGCGGCTTGCAGGCGCCGTGTCAGGTCGGCGGTGTTCGACTGAAGCTCGATGGTGCGCTCGGCGACCGCGATCTGGGCGTTGGCCGAACAGGCGTCGGCATAGGCCCGGGCGGTTTCGGCCGCGACCGAGACCCGCACCACGTCGAGCGCGGCGGCGGCGGAATCGGCGTCGGCGCGAGCGGCGCGGATCGAACCGCCGACGCGGCCGAACAGGTCGACCTCATAGGCGACGTCGAGGCCGACGTCATAGGTCTCGCCCTCGTCCAGCGGCTGGCCGCCGTTGCCGCCGGGGACGGTGGCGGCCGAGGCGCGGCCGTATTGGCCGCTGGCGCCGACGGTGGTGGACGGCAGCCGCCCGACCCGCGTCTCGCCCAGGGCCGCGCGGACGCGGCGCAGATTGGCGGCGGCCGCCTCGAGCTCGTTGTTTTCCGTCAGGGCCTGACGGACCAGGGCGTCCAGGGTCGGGTCGTCATACAGCCGCCACCAGTCGTCGCGGGCCGCCTCGGCGGTCACGGCCGGGGTCGCGGCGCTTACGAAGGCGCCCGACGCCGAGGGGGGAAGGGTAGCGTCGGGCGCCCTCGGCCCGACCGCGCACGACGCCAATGCAAGACTGGCGAAGGCGGTTGCGGTCAGGAACCGGAGAGGGGATCGGGTCGTCATCAGGCGTCTCCCAGCCGGGGCGTCGCGGGCGCCGGATCGGCGTCGTGCGGCGGCAGGCCGTGGGTTGTGGGCACGCCGCGCGGCTTTTCGGGCCGCTGCGGAATCTTCGAGGCGGCCCAGCGGCTGACCACATAGAAGACCGGGGTGAAGATCAGGCCGAACAGGGTCACGCCCAGCATGCCGGAGAAGACGGCGGTGCCCAGCGACTGACGCATCTCGGCGCCCGGACCCGTCGCCAGCATCAGCGGCACGACGCCGAAGATGAAGGCGAACGAGGTCATCAGGATCGGACGCAGGCGGATGCGCGCCGCCTTGACCGCGGCGTCCCAGCGGCTGAGCCCTTCTTCCTCCTCGGCCTGTTTGGCGAACTCCACGATCAGGATGGCGTTCTTGGCCGCCAGCGCGATCAGCACCACCAGTCCGATCTGGACCAGGATGTTGTTGTCCAGTCCGCGGATGCCGATGCCGAGCATGGCCGCCAGCACGCACATCGGCACGATCAGTACGACGGCCGTGGGCAGGGTGAAGGCCTCATACTGGGCGGCCAGCACCAGGAAGACGAAGACCACCGCCATCAGGAAGACCAGGGTGGTCCCGCCCGACGACGCCTTCTCCTGCAGGGCCAGTCCGGTCCATTCGTACGAGAAGCCGGGCGGCAGGGCCTGGGCGGCGATGCCTTCCATGGCGTCCAGCGCCTGTCCGGACGATACGCCGGGCGCGGCCTGTCCCTGAAGCTCGGAGGCGGGGAACAGGTTGTAGCGCACCACGCGGGCCGGGCCGGAATCGTCCCGCAGCGTCGCCACCGATCCGATCGGCACCATGGCGCCGGAGGCCGAGCGGGTCTTCAGATTGGCGATGTCCGCGACGTCGTCGCGCGAGGCGGGCTCGGCCTGCGCCGTCACCCGGAAGGTGCGGCCCAGATAGTTGAAGTCGTTGATGTAGGACGAGCCCAGATAGATGCCGAGCGTCTCGAACACATCGTTCGGCTGGACGCCCATCATCAGGGACTTGTCGCGGTCGACGTCGGCCGAGATGCGGGGCGAACCGGTGTTGTAGGTCGAGAAGACCTGCTGCACCTGCGTCGGGGCCTGGGCGGCGGCGCCCATCATGCCGAAGGTCGCGCCTTCCAGGCCGCGATAGCCCGCGCCGCCCCGATCCTGGACCATCATCTGGAAGCCGTTGCCGTTGCCCAGTCCCTGGACCGCGGGCGGGGCGATGACGAAGATGTTGGCGTCCTCGATGCCGAAGGTCGCGCCGGTGATGGCGCCGGCGAGGGCGACCGCCGACTGCTCGGCGTTGCGATGATCGAACTCGTCCAGCCGCACGAAGATGGTCGCCGCGTTCGAGCCGAAGGAGAAGCTGGTGCCGTCGAGGCCGGCGAAGGCCACGGTGCCGTCCACGCCCTCGGTCTTCTCGATGATGTTCCGGGCCTGGCTCATCACCGCCTCGGTGCGCTCCAGCGAGGAGCCGGGGGGCAGCTGGATGACGCCGATCAGATAGCCCTGGTCCTGGTCCGGGATGAAGCCGGTCGGGGTGTCGACGACGCGCCAGGCGGTCAGGGCCAGCAGGCCGACATAGATGGCCAGCACCAAGCCCACGGTCCGCACCAGACGGGCGGTCAGGCGGCCGTATTTGTCCGACAGCCAGTCGAAGCCCTCGTTGAAACGGCGTCCGGCCCAGCCGCCGTAGTAGTGGACGGTCCCGAGAATTCCCGGCTTGCGCGCCGGTTCGTGATGCAGGTCGTGCGGCTTCAGCAGCACCGCCGCCATGGCCGGCGACAGGGTCAGGGACACCACCAGCGAGATCACCGAGGCCGAGGCGATGGTCACCGCGAACTGCTGGTAGAAGATGCCGGGAATGCCGGGCACGAAGGCGGTCGGCACGAACACCGCGACCAGCACCAGGCCGATGGCGATCAGGGCCCCGGACACTTCCTTCATCGACCGGTAGGCGGCCTCCTTGGGCGTCAGCCCCATGCGGATGTAGCGTTCGACGTTCTCGACCACGACGATGGCGTCGTCGACGACGATGCCGATGGCCAGAACCAGGCCGAACAGCGACAGCGAGTTGATGGAATAGCCGAGCGCCAGAAGCACGGCGAAGGTGCCGACCAGAGAGACCGGAATGGCCACGATCGGGATGATCGCCGCCCGCCACGTCTGCAGGAAGACGATGACCACCAGCACCACCAGCAGCATGGCCTCGAACACCGTGTGCTGCACGGCCTCGACGGATTCGGCGACGAATTCGGTCGGGTTGTAGGGCACCGAGATGGCCATGCCCGCTGGCAGTTCGGCGCGCACGGCCGCGATCTCGGCCTGGACCAGTTCCGCGGTTTCCAGCGCATTGGCGCCGGGCTGTTGCTGGATCGCCAGGGCGACGCCCGGCTGGCCGTCGAAATAGCCGCGGATGCCGTAGTCCTGCGAGCCCAGTTCGACCCGGGCCACGTCGCGGACGCGGGTGGTGCGGCCTTGCGCGTCCGTCTTGATGACGATGTCGCCGAACTCGTCGGGATCGCTCAGGCGCGACTGCACCTGCACCGGCAGCTGGAAGGCCGCGGCGTTGGTGGGGAAGGGCGGCTGGCCGATGGCGCCGGCGGCGGCCGAGGTGTTCTGGCCGCGCAGGGCGCCGACGATTTCCTGGGCCGTCAGGTTGCGTGCGGCGGCCTTGCCCGGGTCGATCCAGACCCGCATCGAATAGTTGCCGCCGCCGAACACCTGGACCGCGCCGACGCCGTCGAGGCGCAGCATCCGGTCGCGGATCACCGAGTTGGCGTAGTTGCCGATATAGTCGTTGGCCAGGCTGTGGTCGGGCGAGGTCAGGCCGATGATCAGCAGGAAATCCTGCTGCTGCTTGTTCACCGTCACGCCGATCTGGCGGACGGGTTCGGGCAGGCGCGGCTCGGCCAGCGAGACGCGGTTCTGGACCAGCACCTGGGCCGCGTCCAGGTCGGTGCCCGGCTCGAAGGTGACGGTGATCGTCGCCACCCCGTCCGAGGTCGAGGAGGACGATATGTAGAGCATGCGCTCGACGCCATTGACCTCCTGCTCGATCGGCGCGGCCACGGTCTCGGCCATGGTCTCGGCCGAGGCGCCCGGATAGACGGCGGTCACCGCGATCGTCGGCGGGGCGATCTCCGGATACTGCGACAGCGGCAGCAGCGGATAGGCGAACACGCCCAGAAGGGTGATGAACACCGAGATCACGGCCGCGAAGATCGGCCGGTCGATGAAGAAGCGGGAAATGTTCATGACCGGATCAGTCGCCCGACGACAGGCTGTTGGCGAAGGTGGCGCTGGAAGCCGGGGCCGCCTGGGTCACCGGGGCTTGCTGGGCGCGCTGCGCGACGGGCCGGATCTGGCCGGTTTTCGCCTGGACCTTCATGCCGGGGCCCTGGATGCGCTGGACGCCGACGATGATGACGCGGTCCGTGGGCTGCAGGCCCGAGCGGATAACCCTCAGGCCGTCGACCAGCGGACCCAGCTGCACCGGCTTGGGGGCGACCGAGCCGTCCGCGGCGACCACATAGACGATGCGCCGCGCCTGATCGGTGGCGATCGCCGCGTCGGGCACCAGCATGGCGTTGTAGCTCCCGGCGCCGGCGAGGCGGCCCTGACCGAACATGCCCGGCTTCAGGAAGCCGTCGGCGTTGGGGATCACGGCCCGCAGCCGGATCACGCCCGAGGAGGTGTCGACCGCGTTGTCGGTGAAATCGAGCGTGCCGGCCCGGGTGAAATCCGTCTCGTCCTGCAGCCGCACCTGGATCGGGGCGGCGCCGCGGCGGGCCTGGCGCTGGTATTTCAGCAGCACCGCTTCGGAACCGTCGAAGACGAAATGGATCGGCGCGCTGGACACGACGGTGGTCAATACATCGGCGGCCGAGGAGCCGCCGGCGACGAGGTTGCCAGCGTCGACCCGGCGGTCGGAGACGCGGCCCGAGATGGGGGCGGTGACGCGGGTGAATTCGAGGTCCAGCTGGCGGGCGCGGACATTGGCGTTGGCCGCGGCGATGGCCGCCTGGGCGGTCTGCAGGGCGCCCCGCCGGGTGTCGACCTCGGCCTGGGACACGGCTTGCGATTCCAGCAGGGTTTCGGAGCGGCTCAGTTCGCTGCGGGCCAGCGCCAGCTGCGCCTGGGCCTGGGCCAGCTGGGCGCGGGCCGAGGCGAGGGCCGCCTGCGCCGGCCGCGGGTCGAGGGTGAACAGCAGCTGGCCGCGCCGCACATAGTCGCCGTCGCGGAAGTGGACCGCAGAGATGTAGCCGCCGACGCGGGCGCGCACATCGACCGACTGGGTCGCCTCGAACCGGCCGGTGAATTCATCCCAGTCCTGGACCGCCCGCACCAGAGGCACGGCGACGGTCACAGCCGGCGCCGGCGGCGCCTGGGCTTCGCTTCGCTGGGAGCAGCCATAGAGCACGGTCGTCATCAGGACGGCCGCGGCCACGATCTTCGCGGTTCGCATCAAAATTTGATCCCTGTCATTGTCGACGCGGCGAAGGGGGAGGAAGCCGGTAGTCAACGCCCGGTGACTTAATGGTGATCGTGCTTTCGCTTGTCAACGGCGGTTGACAAAGCCATATCCGTTTTGGGGCTATTCCGGAGTTCACGAATTGTTTTGCCATGTCGCGCCCCGGCCCAGGAATGCCGAGGCGACCCGCGCCGCCATCCTGACCGCCGCCCGCGAACGTTTCGCGCGCGAGAGCTATGACGACGTCGGCATGCGCGACATCGCCGGCGACGTCGGCGTCGACGCCGCCCTGGTGTCCCGCTATTTCGGCTCCAAGGAAGATCTGTTCACCTCGGTGCTCGACAGTTGCGAGAACGGGGCCGAGCTGATGGAGGGCGACCGCGCCGACTTCGGCCGCCGCGTGGCGCATGAGGCGATCTACGAGGGCAAGTCCGAGAGCAAGCTGAAGGGCCTGCTGGTCCTGCTGCGCTCGGTCGGTTCGACCAAGGCCATGGAACTGGTCCAGCGCACCGGCAACGAGCGCTTCTTCAACCCCTTCGCCGAATGGGTCGGCGGGCCGGACGGCGCCGTGCGCGCCCGCCTGGCGGCGGCCTTCGTCATGGGCATGGCGGTCAGCCGGGAGATCACCGGCGGCTTCGGCCTTAACCCGACCGAATGCCAGGAGATGCACCGGCGGATGGCCCGCATCCTCCAGGACATCATCGACGGTTGACGCCGGCGTCGGGCGCCCGCTTCACCCGCGCGGCTGGAATTTCCGGATCACGCCCGAGAAGGTCATCAGCACCCGCTCGCCCGCATTGATCTGGCCGCGCACGAAGATCAGGCTCTTGCCGGCGCGGATCACCTCGCCCGTCGCCTCGACCAGTTCGCCGACATAGGCGCCGTCGATGAAGGTGGATTCCAGGGACACGGTCACGCCCGAGGCGCCCTCCATCTCCTGATAGGCCGTCTGGAACAGGGCGATATCGGCGAAGGTCATCAGGCAGCCGCCGTGCATCCGGTGGCCGGCGTTCATGTGCTTGGGCTCGGCCCGGAAGGCGCAGCGCATGCGGCCGTCGGCGTCCGGCTTGAAGTAGAAGGGTCCCACGACCTGGTCGAAGGTGCCGTGCAGGTCATAGGTCTGCCAGCCGGCGAACTCGCCCTCCGTCACCGTGACTTTCTCGACCATTCCCGAACTCCGCCTTCTTTCTGTTCTCGCAATGCAGCATATAGGCGCGATGAGCGACCCCATCGAAACAGCCATCTTCGAAAAACTGGCGAAGGCCGACCCCAAGGGCGTCGGCGGCAAGAGCATCGAACCGTCCGATGTGGCCAGGGAAATGCAGCCCGAACAGTGGCAGCGGATGCTGCCCAAGGTCCGCGCCTGCGCCCTGGGCCTGATGCGTCAGGGCAAATTGACCATCACCAAGAAGGGCAAGCCCGTCGATCCGAACGCCTTCAAGGGCGTGATCCGCCTGCGCCTGCCGACCGAGGCCGAGACCGCCGCGGCGCTGGCGGCCCTGCCGCCCGTCGTCGAGGACGATGACGACTTCGCCTGATCCGGTGGACGGCCTCCAGGCCGTTCTGGACGACATCCGCGCCTGCCGGGCCTGCCTCGGCCAGCTTCCCCATACGCCGCGTCCCGTGGTTCGCGTCTTTCCGGAGACGCGGCTGCTGATCTGCGGCCAGGCGCCCGGTCGCCGGGTGCATGAGAGCGGCCTGCCGTTCACCGATCCGTCCGGCGACCGGCTGCGGCAGTGGCTGGGCGTCGACTATGGGACCTTCTACGCCGATCCCCGGCTGGGCGTGGCGGCCCAGGCCTTCTGTTATCCGGGAACGGCGCCGAAGGGCGGCGACTACCCGCCGCCGCGGCGCTGCGCCGAACTGTGGCGGCCGCAACTGCTGGCGGCATTGCCCCATATCGAACTGACCCTGCTGGTCGGCGGCTACGCCCAGGTCTGGGCGCTGGGCGACCGGGCGAAGATCAACATGACCGGGACAGTGCGGGCCTGGCGCGACTACGCGCCCTCGATCCTGCCCCTGCCGCATCCCTCGTGGCGCAATACGGCCTGGCTGCGAAAGAACCCGTGGTTCGAGGAGGAGGTCTTGCCCTACCTCAGGGAGCGGGTGGCGGCTATTCTCGCTCCATCTTCATCCATGCACCCCCGCGAAGGCGGGGACCCAGGTTTTTCGTGAGGCAGGCTGTCATGGGATTGCCGTTGGTGCGCAGACTCCGGCGCCGATCCCCCAACGCACCGGGTCCCCGCCTTCGCGGGGATGCACGGACATGGGGGATTGTGCTGGCGCTCTCACTCTCCCTGACGGCCTGCGCCTCGCCCGCAGTCCAGCCGCCTCTGATCCCCCCGCCGGGGTTCGCCGGCCCGGCGCTCGAGACGCGTGCCCTGGTCATGGACGACGGCGCCCGCCTGCCTCTGGCGCGCTGGACGCCCGACCGCGGCGAGCCATGGGCTGTCATCGTCGCCCTGCACGGCATGAATGACAGCCGCGCCTCCTTCCGCCTCGCCGGACCCTGGTGGGCCGAGCGGGGCATCGAGACCTGGGCCATCGATCAGCGCGGCTTCGGCCAGGCGCCCGGCCGCGGCGTCTGGGCCGGCGAGGCGCGGATGACCGAAGACCTGCGCACGACGGTCGCCCTGGCCCGGGCCCGCCACCCCCGCGCCCTGATCGCGGTCGCCGGGGAGAGCATGGGCGGGGCCGTCGCCATCGCGGCCTTCGGCTCGGATCGTCCGCCGGATGCAGACCGCATAATCCTTCTGGCCCCCGCCGTCTGGGGCTGGTCGGCGCAGGGCCCGGTCAACTCCGCCGGGCTGTGGATCGCGGCCCGCGCCATGGGCGGCCGGGCTGTGGGCGCGCCGGAATGGGCGGTGCGGGATTTGCCTGCGTCTGACAACCGGCTGGAGCTGATCCGCAACGGCCGCGATCCGAACAGCATCCTGCCGACGCGGTTCGACGCCCTGTACGGCCTGGTGGACCTGATGGAGACGGCGTCGGTCCGGCTGGGCGACATCCGCGTGCCGACGTTGCTGCTGTACGGCGGCCACGACAACGTCATCCAGAAGGATCCGATGCGTCGGGCCCTCGAGCGGGCGGAGGACCGTCCGGGCCTTCGCACCGGCTTCTATCCCGACGGCTGGCACATCCTGAACCGGGACCTCCAGGCCGAGACCATGTACCGCGACCTCGAGGCCTGGCTGCGCGACACGTCCGCGCCCCTGCCGTCCGGAGCCGGTCCCGTCCTCCCGGCGCTGCGAAAGCCGTCCCGCCCACGCTGACGTGAAACCGCCATGCTTGCGGTGTTAAGCGCCGGGGCGTAAGCACCCGCGCAACAAAAAAACACCCCGGGAGACGCTCAAGTGAGCATGACGCTGTTTGATTCCCCGTCCTTCGCGAACCACGAAGGCGTCCATGCGGTCTTTGACGAAAAGACCGGCCTGCGCGCTATTATCGCTGTTCACTCAACCGCGCGCGGCCCCGCCGTCGGCGGCACCCGGATGTGGAACTACGCCTCCAGCGCCGAGGCGCTCGAGGACGTGCTGCGTCTGTCGCGCGGCATGAGCTACAAGAACGCCGTCGCGGATCTGGAAATGGGCGGCGGCAAGTCCGTCATCATCGGCGACAGCAGGACCCAGAAATCCCCTGAGCTGTTCCGCGCCTTCGGCCGCGCCGTCAATACGCTGGGCGGCATCTATTATGCGGCGGAAGATGTCGGCGTGTCGGTCGCCGACATCGCCGAAGCCCGCAAGGTCACCCCCTATGTGCTGGGCCTGAACGACGGTCCGGAAGCCTCGGGCGATCCCAGCCCCGTCACCGCCGAGGGCGTCTATCGCTCCACTCTGCTGGCCGCGAAACGCCTGTGGAACCAGGACGACCTGACCGGCCTGACCGTCTCGGTCCAGGGCATCGGCCATGTCGGCGGCTATCTGGCCGACAAGCTGTACGCCGCCGGCGCGAAGCTGATCATGACGGACGTCAACACGGCCCTGCTGGCCGAGGTCGCCGCCCGCACCAACGCTGAGGTCGTGGCCCCCGACGCCATCTATGACGTCAAGGCCGACATCTACGCCCCCTGCGCCCTCGGCGCGACGCTGAACCCGCAGACCCTCGACCGCCTGACGGTCAAGGCCGTGGTCGGCGCCGCCAACAACCAGCTGGCCACCCCCGATATCGGCCAGCAGCTGTTCGAACGCGGCGTGCTGTACGCGCCCGACTATGTCGTCAACGGCGGCGGCATCATCAACGTCGCCTCAGAACTGATGGCCCGCCAGACCGGCGGCGCCTACGATCCGGCCTGGGTCGAGGGCAAGCTTTCGCGCCTGATGGAAACGCTGGAAGAGGTCATGGATCGCTCGGCGGTCGAGAAGCGCCCGACCCACCAGATCGCCGACGCCATCGCCGAGGCCCGCATAAACGCGGCCCGCGACCAGAAGGCCGAGCAGCGCAAGGCGGCCTGACCTCCCCCATCCACCGGGCGCCCCGGCGAATGCCGGGGGCCAGATCACGGACTGGAACGGCAGGGTTTTGGCGCCGCGTCCGCGGCGCAAGCACCGCGTTAGCCATCCGGACCCCGGCATTCGTCGAGGTGCACGGTGACAACTCAGGCCGCACGGGCGGCCTACGTCCAGATCTGACGTACCGGTCGCCTAGTCTGCTTCCTGGCTGATTCCGCAACGCACTCGCACTGCGGACGAAGTGGACGGAGTGGACTCTACGGACTCATTGGACTGTGTTTTTTTCTGGCCAGGCCGTCGGATTCGCGCCTCGGGGGCATACGGCCCACTATCGCCGGAACCGCCCTTCTGATTCGGGCCGAGGCGCCATGACCGCAATCCCCAGGACCGCACCGCCGGCCAAAGCCTTCGACCCGCTGCTGCTGCTGATGGCGGTCGGGTTCGTGGTCGCCGTCGGCGCTCTGGCCTATCCCGCCTTCCGCTCGGACCCCATGAGCGCGCCGGGGCTGGTGCTGATCTTCACCGTGGGCGCCATAGCCCTGATCGGCCTGTTCTCGTTCACGCGCGGCGAGTCCCGCAAGCCGATGGCCGACGCCGCCGTCGATCTGCTGGACGCCATGGCCGAGCCCGCCGCCCTGGTCTGGGCGACCGGTCAGGTGCTGGCCTTCAACGGCGCCTGGGCCGAGGCCAATGGCGCCACCACCGCCCTGCCCAAGGGCAGGTCCGCCTCGGCCCTCTACATGGCCTTCGCCCAGGCCCGCGCCGGGGAACAGGGCCGCGCCATCGTCGTCATCGGCGACCGCGAGCAGGAGGTGCTGATCGGCGCCGCAGGCGAGAGGCGCTTCCTCGTCCGCGCCGCGCCGGAGGCCGTGCTGCCGGTGGGCGCCATGACGAGCAGCCGGCCGGCCACCGTGTCGAATGCGCTGGAGAGCCGGGCCATGGCCGCCGGCGCGCCGTTCGGCTCGGCGGTCATCGCCGCCGAGGACCTGTTCGCCGGCAAGGTCGAGGAGGCCAACGCCGCCCTGTCGGTCCTGACCGGGCCCGCCGCGGCCCGCGACGCCGCCTTCGGCCACCTGTTCGATCCGGCCCTGGTGGCCGAGGCCCGCGCCCGGCTGGACGACGGCTCCTCGGGCCCGATCGAGCTTGTCGCCCGCGCCTTCCCCGACAAGATGCTGCACCTCTATGTCGCCCCCGAGGGCGACAAGCGCCGCATCTGGCTGTTCGACGTCTCGGCCCAGAAGTCGATGGAGCTGCAACTGTCGCAGGCCCAGAAGATGCAGGCCGTGGGCCAGCTGGCCGGCGGCGTGGCCCACGACTTCAACAACCTGCTGACCGCCATCCAGCTGCAGCTGTCCGGCCTGCTGGAGCGGCATCCGGTGGGCGATCCCTCCTACGAGGGCCTGAACGAGATCCGCCAGACCGCCATCCGCGCCGCCGACCTGGTGCGCAAGCTGCTGGCCTTCTCGCGCAAGTCGACCGTCCGGCGCGAGCGCCTCGATCTCGGTGAACTGGTCGGCGAATTCGCCGTCCTGCTGCGCCGCCTGCTGCGCGAGGACGTGCGGCTGGAAACCGACTACGGTCGCGACCTGCCGGTGGTGCTGGCGGACAAGAGCCAGCTGGAGACGGCGGTGATGAACCTGGCCGTCAACGCCCGCGACGCCATGCGCGGCGTGGTCGAGCCCGGCGCCGGCGTGGTCACCATCCGCACCGCCCGCCTGACGGCCGACGAGGCCCGCGCCCTCGGCTGGACCAGCCCCCCCACCGACGCCGTCGCCCTGATCGAGGTGACGGATAGCGGTCCGGGCGTCCCGCCTGAAATCCTCGACAAGATCTTCGAGCCCTTCTTCACCACCAAGGCGGTGAACGAGGGTACGGGCATGGGTCTGGCCACCGTCTACGGCATCGTGGAACAGGCCGGCGGCCACATAAACGTGTCGAACGCGGCGGCCGGAGGCGCGGTGTTCCGCATCTTCCTGCCCGAGGCGGCCGAGGCGGAACTGGCCGAGATCGCGCCGGTCGAGATCAAGGCGAAGGCGCCGCGCGACCTGTCGGGCGCCGGCCGGATCCTGTTCGTGGAAGACGAGGCCGCCGTGCGCGGCATCGCCGCCCGCCTGTTGCGCCAGCGCGGGTATGAGGTCATCGAGGCCGCCGATGGCGAGGAGGCGCTGGAACTGGCCGAGCAGCACGCCGGGACCATCGACATGATGATCTCGGACGTGATCATGCCCGGCCTTGACGGCCCCGCCCTGCTGAAGAAGGCCCGGCCCTTCCTCGGCGACGCGCCCGTCCTGTTCATCTCGGGATATGCCGAGAGCGACTTCTCGGACCTGCTGCAGGACGAGGTCGGCGTCTCCTTCCTGCCCAAGCCCCTGGACATCAAGACCCTGGCCGAGCGGGTGAAACAGGAACTCCACGCGGGCTGAGAACCAGGCCGGCGCCGCGCAAGCTGAACCATCGGTAACTTGCCAGCGGCCCTCCGAAGCCGTCCACTGGCGGCCCCAACTGTCTGGAGATTCGCCATGCTGGACCGTCGCCGCCTGCTGCTGTCTTCCGCCGCCGGTCTGGGGCTTGCTGTCGCGGCCCCGGCGCTGGCGGCGCCGTCCCAGACTTCGGCCGCTGGCGGCGGAGGCGCCCAGGTCACCGCCCTGCTCGACCGGATGATGCAGGAATTCCTGGCGGAATCGCCGGAGTTCATGACCTCGCTCGGCCTCGACACCGGGCCGAACGCCGCGGTGCGCAGCAGGCTGGACGATCGCTCGCTGGCCTTCGTCGACCGCTCGTTCACGGCCTTCCGCGGCTATGACGCCGAGCTGAAGACCATCGACCGGTCCGCCCTGTCGGGCATGGATGCGGTCAACTACGACACCACCCGTTTCATCCTCGACGGCGCCGCCGTCGCCGACCGTTTCGACTACGGCGTCCAGTCGCCCGTCGGCGGAACCAGCCCCTACCTCGTCAGCCAGCTGACCGGCAGTTACAGCAGCATCCCGCAGTTCCTCGACACCCAGCATCAGGTGCGTACCGCCGAAGATGCGGAGACCTATCTCGCCCGGCTCTCGGCCTTCGCCGAGGTGCTGGACGTCGAGACCGGTCGGGTGCGCGCGGACTTCGCCGCCGGGGCGACGCCCCCGGACTTCGTCCTGCGCCGCACCGGCGAGCAGTTCGCCGCCACCCTCGGAGTCGATCCGGCGCGGTCGGGACTGACGCAGTCTCTGGCCCGTCGGACGGCCGAGGCCGGCATCGCCGGCGACTGGGCCGCGCGGGCCGAGGCCATCGTGCGCGACGCCGTCTACCCGGCCATGCAGCGCCAGGCCGACGTGATCGCCGCAGCCCTGCCCGGGGCCACCGCGGACGCCGGCTGCTGGCGTCTGCCGGACGGCGAGGCCTACTACCGCTACGGCGTGCTCAGCTACACCACCACGGACATGGGCGGCGACGAGATTCACGAGATCGGCCTGGCCCAGGTGGCCGAACTCAGCGCCCGCGCCGACGCAATCCTTAAGGCGCAGGGCCTGACCCAGGGCTCGGTCGGTGAACGGATCGCCGCCGTCGCCCGCCGACCCGACCAGCTGTATCCGAATACCGACGCCGGCAAGGCGGAACTGCTGGCCGACCTCAACGCCCAGATGGCGCGGATGCAGCAGCGTCTGCCCGAGGTGTTCGGCCGCCTGCCCAGGGCCTCGGTCGAAATCCGCCGGGTTCCGGTCGAGATCGAGGCCGGAGCCCCGGGCGGCAGCTATCAGATGCCGGCGATGGATGGTTCGCGTCCAGGCGCCTACTACATCAACCTGCGCGACACGGCGGAGACGCCGCGTTTCACCCTGCCGACCCTGACCTATCACGAGGCATCGCCCGGCCACCATTTCCAGATCGCCGTCGCCCTGGAAGCCGAGGGCATTCCAATGCTGCGCAAAATGCCCCTGTTCTCGGGATACACCGAGGGCTGGGCCCTCTACGCCGAACAGCTGGCCGACGAGATGGGCGTCTATGCGGACGACCCGCTGGGGCAGTTGGGTTATCTCCAGTCCTTCATGTTCCGGGCTACCCGCCTGGTGGCTGACTCGGGCCTGCACCACAAACGCTGGAGTCGCGAACAGGCGGTCCGCTACATGGTCGAAACGCTCGGCGATGCGGAATCCACCATGACGACCGAGGTCGAACGCTATTGCGTGTGGCCGGGACAGGCTTGCAGCTACAAGCTGGGCCACACGGTCTGGGACCGCACCCGGACGCGGGCGAAGGCGGCGCTGGGGAGCCGGTTCGACATCCGGGGCTTCCACGACACGGCCCTGGCGGCGGGAGCCATCCCGCTCGAGGTGCTGGAACGTCTGGTCGCGGACTGGGCTGCGGGCGTCCAGGCGGCCTGATCCGTCCTTCATGGCGACAGTGGTCCCGAGCGGTCACTTGCCAAATTCCATCCGGCGCCATCCTGTGGCGCCTCGCGTCCCGGGAGCCTGCCGCCATGATCGATCGCCGCCGCCTGATGTTCACCGCCGCCGCCGGAGCAGGCCTCGCCGCCTGCGGCCAGGCTCTGGCGCAGACCCCCGCCGCGGCCGCTTCGGCCTCGGCCGCCCTGACGGCCCTGATGGACGGGATCGTCCAGACCTTCCTGCTGCAGTCGCCCGAGACCCTGACCTCGCTGGGCATGGACAAGGGGCCGATGGCGGCGATGAAGTCCCGGCTCGACGACCGGTCCCAGGCCAAGGTCGACGCCGATCGGGTGGTGTTCCGGGGGCAGATGAACCAGCTCAAGGCTATCGACCGCTCGGCGCTGCCGGAAACCGAGGGCGTCTATCACGACACCCTGACCTTCTTCGGCGAGACCCAGATGACGGGCGACCGCTTCCCCTACGGCGGCGGCGGCTTTGGACCGGCGCCCTACACCGTCTCGCAGCTGACCGGCTCGTATCAGAGCCTGCCGGACTTCCTCGACACCCAGCACGCGATCGAGACCGCCGAGGACGCCGAGGCCTATCTGTCGCGCATCTCCGCCTTCCCGACCGCGCTGGACCAGGAAACTGCGCGGATGCAGGCCGACTTCGCGGCCGGCGCCGTGCCGCCGGATTTCGTCATCGACAAGACCCTGATCCAGCTGGCCAATCTCTACGAAACCCCGGCGGGCCGATCGGTCCTGACCACGTCCGTCGTACGCCGGACCGGCGAGAAGAACCTCCCCGGCGACTGGGGCGCTCGCGCCCAAAGGATCGTCGAAACCGAGGTCTATCCGGCCCTGCGCCGTCAGGCCGAGGCGATGCGCGCCCGCCGCGCCGACGCCGTCCATGACGCGGGCTGCTGGCGTCTGCCGGATGGCGAGGCCTATTACGACTGGGGAATTCGCAGCTACACCACCTCGACCCTGTCGGGCGCGGAGATCCACGCGCTCGGACTGGAACAGGTGGCCGAGCTCTCGGCCCGCGCCGATGTGTTGCTGAAGGCCCAGGGCCTGAGCCAGGGATCGGTGGGCGAGCGCATCGCCGCCCTCGGCAAGGACCCGGCCCAGCTCTATCCCAACACCGACGCGGGCAAGGCCCAACTGCTGGCTGATCTCAACGCCCAGATGGCGGATATGGCGAAACGCTTGCCGCAGTATTTCGGCCGTATCCCGGCCGCGCCGGTCGAAATCCGCCGCGTGCCGACCTTCATCGAGGCGGGCGCGCCCGGCGGCTACTACAATTCGCCCGCGCTCGACGGTTCGCGGCCCGGCGCCTACTACATCAACCTGCGCGACACGTCCGAATGGCCCCGGATGCAGCTGCCGACCCTGACCTATCACGAAGCCTCGCCGGGCCATCACCACCAGATCGCCCTGCAGCAGGAACAGGCCGACCGGCCCCTGCTGATGAAGGTGCTGGGCTTCTCGGCCTATTCCGAGGGCTGGGGGCTCTACGCCGAACAGCTGGCCGACGAGATGGGGGTCTATGCCGACAACCCGATCGGCCAGATCGGCTATCTGCAGTCGCTGCTGTTCCGTGCCACCCGGCTGGTCGCCGACTCGGGCCTGCACCACAAGCGCTGGAGCCGCGAACAGACCATCCGCTACATGGTCGAGACGCTGGGCGATTCCGAAACCGCGGTGACCACCGAGGTCGAACGCTACTGCGTCTGGCCGGGCCAGGCGTCCAGCTACAAGGTCGGCCACAACAAATGGATCGAGCTGCGCGGCCGCGCCCAGGCCGCGCTCGGCGACCGTTTCGACATCCGCGCCTTCCACGACGCCGGCATGAACGCCGGCGGCGTGCCGCTGACCGTGCTGGACAAGATCATGTCCGACTGGATCGCGGCCCAGCGGGCCTAACCAGCGTCCTGTCTCCCGGAAAGGGTCTCACATGATCGACCGTCGCCGCCTCATGCTCTCGTCCGCAGGGCTGGGCCTGATCGCAGCCCTGCCGGCCTTCGCCCAAACCCGGGCCGTGCCGGAGGCGGATGCGCGGCTGGACGCCATGCTGACCCGCTGGTTCGATGAGAACGTCGACCTGTCGCCGGAATACGCGACCAACCTGGGTCTCGACCGCCACGCCCGCGCCCATCTGTCGGGCAAGCTGCGCCAGGTCGGCCTGGCCGACGCGGAGGCCGACCGCGTCCGCGCCCGCGCCCGCTGGGCCGAGATCCAGACCGTCCGGGAAGAGGGGCTGTCGGACCAGGCGAAGGTCTCGCTGGCCGTCTATCGCTTCACGGCCGAAGGCGCGGCGCGGGCGGCGGACATTCCGTACGGCGGGGGCATCGGCCCCTATGTGGTGACCCAGCGGTCGGGGGCCTATTTCTCGGTTCCGGATTTCCTGGCCAACCAGCATCGGGTCGAGACCCTGGCCGACGCCGAGGCCTTCCTGTCGCGCCTGTCGGCCTTCGCGGTCGTGCTGGATCAGGAGAACGAGCGGATCACGGCCGATGCGAACCTGGGCGTCATGCTGCCGTCGTTCCTGATGGACAAGACGCTGACCCAGCTGCGTACCCTGCGCGACACGGCGCCGGCCGAGATGGCCATGGTGCAGGCGCTCGTCCGCAAGACCGGTGAGAAGGGGATCGCCGGCGACTGGGGCGCCCGCGCCGCCGCCATCATCGAGGCCGGGATCAAGCCGGCGCTGGGTCGCCAGATCGCCGTGTTCGAGGCCCGGCGTCCGCAGGCGACCGAGGACGCCGGCGCCTGGAAGCTGCCGCACGGTGACAAGGCCTATGCGCTGGCGCTGCGGGCCTACACCACCACCGACTATGACGCCCAGGCCATCCACGACATCGGGCTCGAACAGGTCGCCTCCATCCAGGCCGAGATCGACACCATCCTGAAGGGCATGGGCATGGCCGAGGGGTCGGTCGGCCAGCGGATCAAGACGTTGAGCGAGGACCCGCAGCATCTGTGGCCCAACACCGACGAGGCCAAGGTCGAGCTGATCGGTTCGCTGAACCGCCAGATGGCCGAGCTGACGCCGCTGCTGCCGCAGGTGTTCAACACCCTGCCGAAGGCCGCTGTGGAAATCCGGCGCGTGCCGCCGTCGATCGAGCTCGGGGCGCCGGGCGGCTACTATCAGGCCGCCTCGCTGGATGGGTCGCGGCCGGGCGCCTACTACATCAACCTGTCCAACACCGCGAACTGGCCCAAATGGGGACTGCCGACCCTGACCTATCACGAGGCGTCGCCCGGCCATCATTTCCAGATCACCGTGGCGCGTGAGGCGGGCAGCCTGCCCATCTACCGCCGCGTCGCCGGCAACTCCGCCTATAACGAGGGCTGGGCGCTGTACGCCGAGCGCGTGGCCGCCGACGACCTGGACGTCTATGCGGGCAATCCGCTGGGCAGGATCGGCTACCTGCAGTCCTACCTGTTCCGCGCGGTCCGCCTGGTGGTCGACACCGGCCTGCATCACAAGCGCTGGAGCCGCGATCAGGCCATCCGCTACATGATCGACGAATGCGGCGAGCCGCCGGAGTCGGCCGAGAAGGAGATCGATCGCTATTGCGTCTCCATCGGTCAGGCCTGTTCCTACAAGCTGGGCCAGACCGTGATCGCGCGCCTGCGGACCGAGGCCGAGGCCCGTCCGGGCTTTGACCTGAAGGCCTTCCACGATCGTGTTCTGCTCAACGGCTCGGTGCCGCTGGCGGTGCTGGAAGGGCTGATGCGGGCCTGACCGGCACGGGTCGGCTCAGTCGACCATGGCCTGGATTTCCGTGCGCTTGGGGTCCGGACGGGATCCGGACTTTTGCCCCGCCTGCCCCGAGACATGAATGGCGCAGCTTGATCGCGCCTCGGCGACGGTGGGGTCGCTTGCGGCCTGGGCCATCAGCCAGTCGCGGAAGCGCGCGATCTTGGGCGAACGGCGCCGTCCCTCAGGCCAGACAATGAAATAGCCGGCGTGGAAGGAGACGGTCTGCGGAAAGGGCCGCACCAGCAGGCCGTTGCGAAGCTCCCGCGCGAACAGGATGGGCGAGGCCAGCGCCACGCCCTGATCGCCCAGGGCCGCCGCCACTTCGAGAACCTGGTAGTCCGCGGTCAGTCGGGTGACTGGTTGGGCCCCGCCGTCGACTCCGGCGGCGGCGAACCAGGCCGCCCATTCCTTCTCCATGCCGATGCGCGGCGCGTCGACCAGATCGCGGGGCTGGTCCAGCTTGAGCCGCTCCGCCATCGCCGGGCTGCACAGGGGGGTGAAGACGCTGGGCATCAGCATCTGGCTTTCCATGCCGGGCCATTCGCCCGAGCCGGACCGGATGCCGACGTCAAAGCCCTCGCGCGCCAGGTCCAGCAGGGTCGGATTGGTGTCCAGCCGGACGGCCAGTCCGGGATTGGCCACCTGGAACGATCCCAGACGCGGCGCCAGCCATTGGGTCGCCAGCGTCGCCAGGGTCGTGATCGACAGGATGTGCTCGTCCGCCTCGGTCAGGTCGCTGACTGCGCGCCGCAGCAAGGTCATGGCCTCGGTCGCGGCGCGTGACAGCCGTTCGCCGCCTTCGGTCGGCTGGACCTCGCGCGGCAGCCGACGGAACAGGCTCTGGCCCAGCCGGCCCTCAAGGGCCTTGATCTGCCAGCTGACGGCGGCCTGGGTCATGCCCAGTTCTTCGGCCGCGCGGGTGAAACTCTTCAGGCGAGCGGCGGCCTCGAAGACGCGGATGGAGGCGAGGGGGATGCCAGCGAGAGGGTCGGCCATAAGCAAACCTTATGTGAGATGTTCACAATCTGGTTTGTTCGGCGCGCCTGTCAAGCCCATCTTGTGTCCATCAGCAACGGACGGCCAGAGGAGGCCACGATGGAAGAGATACATCACACCCATAAGGAGCCTGCATGGGGTTGGGTTTCGGTCCTTCAGGACTGGCGCCGCAGCCGGACCCGCCAGCGCCTGCGCACGCCGTCGCGTATCGTCACGCCCTGGAGCCGCTGACCCTCTTTTCCCATCCGGTCTGCCGCAGGCGAATTTCCCTTCTCCCCAGCATGATCGTCGGCCCCTCCAATGGGTCGAGGCCCGGATTCTGGAGTCTCCTGCTCCCGGGATCCGGGCTGAGCCGTGTCCGGCGCAGACGTTGACCGCCTGATCCCCCGGCGGCGGCTTGTCAGGCGCACCCTCCCGCGCGAGGGTGCGGGCCTTGCCAGGGGAAATCCATGTTCAGTCGCCGCCGCCTGTTGACGTCCGCCGCCGGCGGCCTGGGGCTTCTCGCCCTTCCCGCCATCGCCCGCGCGGGCGTTCCTGCATGGCAGGGCGATGTGAGGTCCGAGGCCCGCGCCCTCTATGACGTCATCTTCGAAGGCGTTCTCGAGGCCTCGCCCATGGGGGCCACCAGCCTCGGGCTGGATGTCGGTCCCCACGCCTCTCTGAAATCCCGCCTCGACAGCCGGAGCTACGCCGACCGGCTGAACATCTTCAAGCCCATGGTCGCGGCCCGCCCGGCGCTGGCCGCCATCGACGCCTCGGGCCTGACCGGCCGCGACCGCTCGGACTACGACAGCGTGGTCTGGATGGCCGACCGGTCGGCGGAGATCGCCGCCTTCCCCTTCGGCGGCGTCGACAGCTACGGCTACCCCTGCCCCTATGTCGTCAGCCAGCTGACCGGCCTCTATCAGGCCGTTCCCGATTTCCTCGACAGCCAGCATTCCGTCGCCACGGCGGCCGACGCCGAAGCCTATCTGTCGCGGCTTGAGAGCTTCGCCGAGGGCCTCAACCACGAGACGGCGCGGTCGGCCTCGGATGCGGCCGACCACGGCGTCGTCCCGCCCGACTTCGTGATCAACAAGGCCCTGACCCAGCTTCGCGCCCTGCGCCGCGAGACGGGGGAGGGCGCCGCCCTGGTCCAGTCGCTGGTCCGCAAGACCGCCGGGGCCGGAGTCGCCGGCGACTGGGCGCGGCGGGCGGCGACGCTCGTGGACGGACCGGTCGCGGCCGCTCTGGACAGGCAGATCGGGCAGATGGAACGCCATCTCCCGAACGCGGCGCACGACGCCGGCATCGGGGCGCGTCCGAACGGCGAGGCCTATTACAACCTTTGTCTCCGGTTCCAGACCTCGACCGGCCTGACTCCGGCCGAGGCCCATCAGATCGGCCTCGATCAGGTGGCCCGGATCGAGGCCCTGGCCGATCCGTTGCTGCGCCAGCGCGGCTATACCGAGGGTTCGGTCGGGGCGCGGCTGACCGCATTCGGCAAGGAGCCCCGGTACCTCTATCCCAACACAGACGACGGGCGGGCGGCGCTGCTGGCCGATCTCAATCGCCAGGTCGCCGCGATCGAGGCGCGTCTGCCCCAGGTCTTCGAACGCCTGCCGAGCGCACGGGTCGAGGTGCGCCGGGTGCCGCCCTCCATCGAATTGGGCGCGCCGCGCGGCTATGCCCAGAGCCCCTCTCTGGATGGGTCGCGGCCGGGCGCCTACTATATCAACCTGGTCGACACGGCGATCTGGCCGCGCTGGGCCCTGCCGACCCTGACCTATCACGAGAGCCTGCCGGGCCATCACCTTCAGGGCGCCCTGGCGCTGGAGGCGACGGACACGCCGCTGCTGCACAAGTCGATGGGCTTCAACGCCTATGGCGAGGGCTGGGGCCTGTACGCCGAACAGCTGGCCGACGAGCTGGGCATGTACGACGACTTCACCGAGGGGAAGCTGGGCTACCACCAGTCCTTCCTCTACCGCGCCGCCCGCATCGTCATCGACACCGGCATTCACGCCCTGGGCTGGAGCCGCGAGCAGGCCATCCGGTACATGATCGAGACGGTCGGCCTGGCGCCCGGCGCGGCCGAGAGCGAGATCGAACGCTATTGCGTCTGGCCGGGTCAGGCCTGCGGCTACAAGATCGGCCACACCGAGATAGACCGCCTCAGGACCGTCGCCCGCGAACGCCTCGGCGACCGGTTCGACATCAAGAGCTTCCACTCGGCGGTGCTGGACGGCGGGGCCATGCCGCTGGAGGTGCTGGGCCGGGTCGTCGACCAGTGGACGGCGGCGCGGCTGGCCTAGGGCGGCCCGGGCCGGCGCGAAAAAACACAGTCCGAAGAGTCCGTAGAGTCCACTGAGTCCGCTCCGGCCGCTTCGTTCGGAGGGCCGCCTTCTCCACTGCATTCGATTGTCAAAGACCGGGCCCGGAAGGGTTCGGCCAGTGAAGCATGCGCCTGCGTCAGTTCTGGACGTAGGCGAATTCGATCGAACCCGGCACTCGCCGAATATCGATCAGTCCCGCACGGTCCAGCCGTCCGCCTCGCGCAGGGCGTTGTGGATGGCGGTGGCGGCGACGGCGGCCTCGGCCCCGGCGACGGCGATCTGGTTGAGGCCGCGGACCACGTCGCCCGCGGCGTAGAGGCCCTGCACGCTGGTCGCCTGATGGGCGTCGACGAACAGCCGGCCGTCGTCGCCGAGCCGCGCGTTCAACATTTCGGCCAGATCCGCATTGGGCGACGTCCCGAGCGCCGAATAGACCAGGTCGAAGCTGCGGAAGGTCCCGCCCCAGCTCAGGGCCGTGACCCGGTCGCCTTCCAAGGTGACGTTGTCGATGGGCGCGCGGATCAGTTCGATCCCCATGCGCGTCAGCTCATCCTCATCGGTCAGGGTTGCCGCGGCGCCCGTGTGAATGAGGGTCACGCGGTCGGAATAGGTGCGCAGGAAGGCGGCCTCGCGCACCCCCTTGTCATCGTCGCCGATCACCGCGACCGCCTTGTCGATGGCCTCGTAGCCGTCGCAGATCGGGCAGATGCGGACCAGCGCCCGCTCGATGGCGCGCTCGACGCCGGGCAGATCGGGATGGCGATCGACCACGCCGGTCGCCAGCAGGACGGCGCGGACATGCAGGTCGCGGTCGTTCAGTCGGGCGAGGAATCCGTCGCCGTCGCGCGCAAGGCTCTCGACGCGTCCGCCCTCGATGACCGCGCCGTATTCCCCTGCCTGTTCGGTCATCCGCCGCAGGATGGCGTCGCCGGTGATGCCGCTTGGGAAACCCGGCATGTTGTGGCTGAGCGGGATCCAGCAGGCCCGGGACGCGCCGCCGTCGGCGACCAGCACGCGCCGCCGGAACCGCGCCAGATAGGTGGCCGCGGTCAGGCCCGCCGGTCCGGCCCCGACGATGAGGACTTCGGGGCCGTCATCGCTCATCGCGTACGCCAGGTCGTCGGCCAGAAGTCGGCGGGGACGCCCCAGCACTCGCCCATGGACGATTCGGCGCTCAGGACGAAGGCGCTGCCGGTCCAGGTCCAGGTCGAGGCCGTACCGCAGTCGCCGATGCCGCGTCCCTTGGAGAAGGCGGATATCGTGCGCGTGCCGGGGTCATAGCCCCCGTTGATCGTGCCCGGGTCGCTTTCGCCCGTCGCGGACGGCAGGCTGACGGCGCGGGGGTTTCGCCCGCCCGGCCCGGTCAGATACCAGTCGTGGCCGATGTTGTAGGCGCCGGCGAAGCAGGGCACCGCCCAGAGCTCGGTCGAGGCGTCGAGCCGCGCCGACATGACCTCTTTGCTGACGGCGCTGTCCCCCGTCTCGGCCCGGCAGGCCTTGACTGCCGCTACGGCTTCCAGCGCCGGGGGCAGGGTCTGGCCGCTGTCGCCGAAACCGGTCTGGGCGATCGGCGGGGCGGCGATCACCTCGGGCGCCGGCGCGGGGCCGGGCACGCCGGATGCGGGCCGCGTTCCCTTGCGGACGAGGGCGGTCGGGGTGTCGAGCCGCCCCTGACGCTCGTCGATCCAGAGCATGGCCGCCGAGGCGCCGGACAACGACATCGGGACCGTCTCGCCGCCCGCCGTCAGCGTCAGCGTCTCGCCGGCCGCCATGGCGGAGGCCACGGCGGCCGCGTCCGTCGCGCGGACTGCCGCCGCGCCGAGGGGATCGTGATCGCCCGCGATGGCCGCTGCGACATGGCGCCGGCCGTCGAGGGTCAGGGTGACCGGCCCGGTCAGGCCGTCGCCGCTCGAAGGCCAGAAGCCGACGGTGACGGTTCGCGCGCCATCCGGACCCGGCGCCGACCCCACCCGCACCCAGCCCGTGCCCTCGCTCGCCGGGCCGAAGGCCACACAGTCATTGGTGTTGTCGCAGGTGGCGCGCCAGTCGCGGAACTCGCGGCTTTCACTTCGCGCCGCCGCAGCCGGAGCTGCGTTCTGCACGGCTGCGGCCTGCCCGGGAGCCGGGGCCGCCGCCGCCGGCTGGTCCGCCGGGCCGCACGCCGTCAGCGCCGCAGCCGCCAGACAAGCTCCTCCAAGATACCGCATTGTCCGTCCCCAGATCCGCCAGGCCCTTCGCCCCTGGCGGACGTTAACCGAAATCCTGCGGAAGGCCCCCTGTTATCGATCCACGATCCGAACGGTTCCCGCACGCCCTTTGCGCCCGCCCGCACGCCCCGCTATAC
>NZ_DATMYH010000063.1:0-36825 GCF_035561115.1 Brevundimonas sp. | reverse complement strand
ACCCTCCCCCGAGGGGGAGGGAGACGCCGGTCGTCAGCCCCACGGCCCCGACCGCGACGGCGTCGACGGCACGCTCGTCGAGACCCCCGCTGCGACGAAGGTCGGGCGCCGCAGGGCCAGACCCATACCGACGCCCAGCTCCATCAGGGCCTTCACACGATTGCCGGTGGCCGGATGGGTCGAGAACAGGTTGTCGGCGCCGCGTCCCGCCAGCGGGTTGATGATGAACAGCTGGCCCGAGGCCGGATTGCGCTCGGCTGTCGGATTGACGATGCGGCGGGCCGAGTCGTCGATCTTCTGCAGGGCCGAGGCGAGGGCCTCGGGGTCGCCGGCGATCTCCGCGCCGATGCGGTCGGCCTCGTATTCGCGGCCGCGGCTGATGGCCATCTGCACCAGGCCCGCGGCCAGGGGCGCGAGGATCATCAGGGCCAGGGTTCCGAGAATGCCGCCGGGCCGTTCGCGGTCGTCGTCGCCGCCGAAGAACAGACCGAAATTGGCCAGGGCGGCGATGGCCCCGGCGACCGTCGCGGTGACCGTCATGGTCAGGGTGTCGCGGTTCTTCACATGGGCCAGCTCGTGGGCCATGACGCCGCGGATCTCGTCGCGGGTCAGCATGTCCAGCAGGCCGGTGGTGGCGCAGACGGCGGCGTTGGCCGGATTGCGGCCGGTGGCGAAGGCGTTGGGCTGATCGTTGGGGATGATGGCGACCACGGGCCGCGGCAGGCCGGCGTCGCGGGCCATCTGCGCCACGTCGGCGACATAGGCGCGGACCACGGCGTTGGGATGCTGTTCATCGACCGGCTGGGCCCGGTACATCCTGAGCACGATCTTGTCGGCGTTCCAGTAGCTGAACAGGTTCAGGCCGCCGGCGAAAACCAGGGCGATCAGCATCCCCGTCGCGCCACCGATCATATAGCCGACGCCCATGAAGAGCGCGGTCAGCGCCGCCAGGAGCGCGAAGGTTTTCAGGTGGTTCATGTCGGTTTTACTGGATCGGTGCTGGCGCCTGCGGGGCGAACCCCTACCTTGTGGAGATCAACGCCCAGCTCAAGGCGAGGCCGCTGTGACCGATCATCCCACCCCCCAACCCGACGCCACGCCGGCTTTGAACGGCGACGTGCCGCACGCCACGCCCGATCGGCCGCTGAGCGAGGTCGCGCGCCGCGCCCTGCTGGAGGCGGCCGAACGCCGGGCGGCCGCCGCGACGGGGGAGCTGCCGACCGAACACGGCGGGCCGCGCGGGCCCGAGCCGACCCGCTATGGCGACTGGGAGAAGAAGGGTCTGGCGGTCGATTTCTGACCCTGCCCCGGATCGGGAGAACGAAGGCGGGCGAACGGCGTTAACCCTGCTGATCAGGGAGACGCCGACATGATCCGTCCGTTCGCCGCCGCCGCGGTTTTCGCCACCCTCGCGCTCGCCGGAGCCGCCGCGTCCCAGACGTACGGGCAGCCTGTCTATCTCAATGCGTACGGCCGGCCGGTCGGCGGGACGCCGCTGTCGGAGGTGGAGACGCGGTCCTATGTCGAGACGGGCCGCTGGGCCGACGGCTATTCCGACCGGCCGCAGGTCCATGTGCCCGCGCCGGGATATGGCCGGCCGTATGTGAGCTACGGCCCGGGCTATCGCTCCTACGGATATGGCGGCGGTCACCGGTACGGGCATGGAGACGGCTATCGCGACGGCCATCGGCATTACAATCCGCGGCCGCACCCCGGCTATCGCGACGCATGGGGCTACGACGACGACCGGCCGCCGTCGGCCCGGCGCGGGCGGAGCGATCGGAGCTACCGCTATCGCGATGATCGCGGCTGCGGCTGCGCCGATGTCTATTTCCATGACCGCTGATCCGGTCAGACTCGCGCCGGTAAGGTTAAATTGGACGCTCCGGGGGGAAAGAAGCCGGCCCGGTTTCACTCCTCCGGTGTAATCCGAACCCTTTTCTTTCCAGAGACTTAGGATGGGCTCAACACCGGAGCCTGTCTCATGCGTATGCTTACCGTCGCGGCCGGAGCCGCTCTCCTGATCCTCGCCGCGGGCCCCGCGCTCGCGGGCGGTCCGACCGGCGGCGGGCGTCCCGGCTGCGGCGGCGGCTGCCATCCCGGGGGCGGGGGCCGGAACGTCAACATCAACGTCAATGCGAACGCCAGCGCGAGCGCCTTCGCCGGCGCTTCCGC
Source organism: Brevundimonas sp. (assembly GCF_035561115.1). Taxonomy (GTDB): domain Bacteria; phylum Pseudomonadota; class Alphaproteobacteria; order Caulobacterales; family Caulobacteraceae; genus Brevundimonas. Next base: position 34,650 of record NZ_DATMYH010000063.1, on the reverse strand, counting down.
CCACTCGTACCTGAACGCGCGCGCCTACAACGTGGGCGGCGCGCGCGGCGCAGTCGGAGGCGGCGTGGTCTATGTCGGCGGCGGATACGGCGGGGACGCGGGCGTCGTCTACGGCGGGCCGGTCTGGTACAACGAAGCGCCCTACGAGGGCCAGGCCTGCGCCCCGGCCCCGTTCGGCTATGTCCTGGGCGGTTTCGGCCGCGACGAGCGTTACGCTCCCGTCTGCGGCAGCCGGTACTATGAGGACCGCGACCGGGGCGGCCGCTACGGCTACAGCGAGCGCCACGAGTCCTATGAAGAGAGCCGGTACGAGGAAAGCCGGTACGAGTCCTATGAGGAGTACGGCGCGTTCGAAGCCCGCGCCGGCTATCGCGACGCGGACTACGGGCGCCGGGAAGAACGTCACGAGGATCGGGGCGGCGATCACGCCTGGGGAGCCCGCGAATACGACCGGGGCTATATGGACGGGCGCCGCGACTGCGATTGCCGGCCCGACGGCCGGGATGGCGAGCCCTACTTCCGCGAGCCGGAGCCCGCTCCGTACGGCTATGCGCCGGAGCCTCCGCCCGCCCCCGTTTACGAAGCCCCCATGACGCCGAACCAGTACTACGGCATCGGCGGCGAAGCGCCTCCGCCCCGGCAGTATTACAGCCAGGAACCCGGCGAGCGCGGCTAGGCGGGGCTCATCCCGGCGACGATGGCCGAGGCGGCCTGGACGGGATCCCCGGCGCCGACCACGGGCCGGGCCACGACCAGATGGGTCGCGCCGGCGCCCAGGGCCTCGGCGGGGGTCGCCACGCGCTGCTGGTCGCCCTTGTCCGCGCCCGCGGGCCGCACGCCCGGGGTGACGATCAGGAAGTCGGGCCGGCCCGCCGCCGTGGCGATCTCGCGCACGCGGGCGGCCTCAAGCGGGCTGGAGACCACGCCGTCGACGCCGCAGTCCAGCGCCTGCCGCACTCGCCGCTCGACCAGGTCCGCCGCGGAGAAGCCGTAGCCGATCTCGGCCAGGTCGGCGTCCGACAGGCTGGTCAGGACGGTGACGGCCAGAAGTTTCGTATCCGAGCCTGACGCGTCGCGGCCCCTGACCGCGCCGCGCATCACCTGGGGTTCGGCGTGGACGGTCAGCAGGTCGCAGCCGCCCTCGGCCACGGCGCGGGCCGCGCCTTCGACCTGGGCCCCGATGTCGTGCAGCTTCCAGTCCTGGAAGACGAACCTGCCCCGCGCCCGCAGATCGTGGGCGAAGGCGACCCCGCCGGGCCGGGCCAGCAAGGTCAGGCCGATCTTGTAGCTGCTGACCGCCTCGCCCAGCCGGTCGACCATGGCGCGGGCCGCGTCGAGGGACGGCAGGTCGAGGCCGACGATCAGGCGGGGGTCGGTCAGCACGGGGGTCATGGCGTCGCTCCTTTTCGACCGTCAGGGCTGGACGCGCGCGCGGGCGTCAGCCTTGATGGGCCGCGGTTGGGTGAATTGCAGGGCGAGGTCAGCACATGGACGCGGTCGATCTGGGCGTCAACCTGTTCGTGGCCCTGTTCGCCCTGGTGGATCCGATCGGCAACATTCCGATCTTCGCCGCGGCGACGGCGGGCGCGACCATGCGCCAGCGGCTGTCGGTGGCCGGGCTGATCTGCCTGTTCGCCGCCGCCTTCCTGGCCTTCTTCTTCTTCACCGGCCTGGGCCTGCTGCAATTCTTCGGCATTTCGCTGGCGGCGTTCCGGATCGCCGGCGGCATACTGCTGCTGCTGCTGGGCCTCGACATGACGCGCGAGGACTTCCTCAAATCCTTCACCGACACCGACACGGGCAGCGACCCGCTGGACGTGCGCGGCTATGCGCGGCGGCGTTTCCAGCGGCTGGTGGTGCCCTTCGCCATCCCCCTGATGATCGGGCCGGGGGCCATCTCGACCATCATCATCCAGGCCGGCGAGGCGTCGAAGATCGGCTATCAGGGCCAGGTCGCGGGCATGGCCGCGATCATCGCGGCCTGTATCGCCACCTTCCTGTGCTTCGCCCTGACGGGTCCGATCAGCCGCGTCCTCGGCGAGGTCGGCATGTCGATCATCGTCCGCGTCCTCGGCCTGATCCTGTGCGCCCTCGCCGTCCAGTTCATCCTGATGGGCCTGTCCGAAGCCCTGCCCGGCATGATCTCGGGCGCCGTGACCACACCCTATCCGGCGGGCGGGCACTGACGCCGAAAGACCTGCGGTAGGCGGCGAATTCCGTCGAGGAATTGGAGGACGGTTTTCGGAGGAATTCGAAGACGGTTTCCGGCCCGAACGTGCGACATGGAATACAGCGGAAACTGCTGTCCGGGTCAGATGCGCTTCAGCCGCTTCGCATGGCCGCCGACCATGTTCAGGGCCATGCGGTCCGGCAGGTGTTTGGCCAGACCGGCCAGCAGATTGTTCATCGCCCCCGGCGTGACCTTCGGCCGGTTGGCCTCGCAGGCTTCGTAGCCGACGCGGGCGACGTGGTCGGCGGTCTGCCACATCCAGGCGGGATAGGCCGAGGCGACCTGGTCGCGCGTGCCGTTGGCGTCGTGGAACTCGGTCAGGGTGTAGCCGGGGCACAGGGCGGTGACGTGGACGCCCGTTCCGCGCAGCTCGAGGTGCAGGCCCTGCGAGGCCTTGATCAGGAAGCTCTTGATCGGGCCGTACAGGGTGTCGCCGCCGGTGGCGGGCATCTGGCCGGCCAGCGAGGCGACGTTGAGGATGCGGCCGTAGCCGCGCTCGACCATCCCGGGGGCGAACAGCCGGGCCAGTTCGACCGGCGCGGCCAGCATGACGCGGATCATGGCGGCGTGGGCGGCCGGGTCGGTGCTGAGGAAGCCCGCCGTGCGGCTGAAGCCGGCGTTGTTGATCAGGCCGTCGATGTGGAGGCCGCGGTCCTGCAGGGCGTCGTAGAGACGTCGGGGCGCGGCCGGGTCGGCGAGGTCTTCGGTCAGGACCGTGGTCGCGGCGCCGCTGTGCGAGAGGTCTTCGGCGAGGGCGTTCAGCGGGGCCTCGCGCCGGGCGGTCAGAACCAGATCCCAGCCATGCCCGGCATAGACCCGGGCGAGGGCGGCGCCGATGCCGGCGGACGCGCCTGTGACCAGCACGACCGGCCTCGGCCGCGAGGGCAGGCTCATCTCAGGCGGCGACCGGGCAGGATGCGTGGGGGGCGAAGGCGGCCAGCGAGGCGGGATCGTGATCCAGCAGGTCGGCGATGGTGATCTTCGACAGGGCCGCGCCGGCGGCCTGGTCGGCGGCGGTCAGGGCCTTGGCCACCTGACGCGGGATGTGTTCGCTGACCGGGCAGCCCTTGGCTCCCGCCGGCGGCGAGCCCAGGTGGGCGCAGCCGTTGACGGCGCGCAGCACGGTTTCGAGCGAGATGTCCTCGGGCCGGTGCAGCAGCCAGGCTCCGCCCGAGGCCCCGGGCCGGGTGGCGATCAGCCCGGCCTTGGCCAAAAGGGCGGTCACACGCCGCACGACGACGGGGTTGGTCGGGATGGAGGCGGCCAGAATCGCGCTCGCGGCCGCGTCGGCGGGCGAATAGGCGCCCTTGTGGGCCAGATAGGCCAGGGCGTGGGCGGCGACGGGAAATCGTTGACTGTCTGACATGGCGTTGGCCCCAAGATAGGCGTTGCGCGCCTCTTTCACAAACCGGCCGGGTTCACGGCCGGGCGGCCGGGAACCTTCGCACTCGCAGCACGATTGAACCGCGCAATGAAAGGGCCTAAAGGCTCGCCGCTCTTTTGATGGGAACCGCGCTGTGCGGGCTCCCGGAGGAACTTCATGGCCGGGGCCCCTCCCCAAGGTGAAGACGGCCCGGGCGCCGCTCCCCCCCAGACTCCGCAGGACAAATCTGTCGCTCCGGCCCATCCGCACCCTGCGGCGGCCGGCGAGGGCGGTCACGTCAAGGCGGGAAAATGGGGCCTGATCATCGGCGCCATCGGCGTGGTGTTCGGCGACATCGGCACCAGCCCGCTCTACGCCATGCGCGAGGCCCTGCATCACAGCCGCAGCGGCGGCACGGCCGAGCTGGCCGTGCTGGGCGTGGTCTCGCTGGTGTTCTGGGCCCTGATCCTCGTCGTGACCCTGAAATACGTCGTCTTTCTGATGAAGGCCGACAACAAGGGCGAGGGCGGCACCCTGGCCCTGATGGCGCTGGCCCAGCGGGCCATGGGTCGACGCTCGGGGCTGGTCTTCCTGCTCGGGGTCTGCGGCGCGGCGCTGTTCTATGGCGACGGCGTGATCACCCCCGCCATCTCCGTCGTCTCGGCCGTCGAGGGCCTGCGCGACGCGCCCGGCATCGGCAGCGCCCTCAGCCCCTTCATCCTGCCGATCGCGGCGGGCATCCTGATCTCCCTGTTCATGATCCAGTCGCGCGGCACCGCCAGCGTGGCCCGATTCTTCGGCCCCCTGACCGCGGTGTGGTTCCTGATCCTGGCCGGGCTGGGCCTGTGGCACATCTTCGACGACGTCTCGATCCTGCGCGCCCTGTCGCCGCATTTCGGCGTCCTGTTCCTGATCGACAACGGCTTCCTCGGCTTCGTCATCCTCGGCAGCGTCTTCCTCGCCGTGACCGGGGCCGAGGCTCTCTATGCCGACATGGGCCATTTCGGTAAGGCGCCGATCCGCCAGGGCTGGCTGATCTTCGTCCTGCCCTGCCTGACCCTGAACTACCTCGGACAGGGCGCCCTGGTGCTGGCCAGCCCGGCGGCCGTCGCCAATCCATTCTGGATGATGGTCCCCGAGTTCGCCTACTGGCCGGTCCTGATCATGGCCACCATCGCCACGGTCATCGCCTCGCAGGCGGTGATCACCGGAGCCTTCTCGGTGACCCAACAGGCGGTCCAGCTGGGTCTGCTGCCGCGTATCGACATCCGCAACACCTCCGAAACCCAGGCGGGCCAGATCTTCGTGCCATCGGTGAACCTGATGCTCATGATCGGCGTCCTGGCGCTGGTGATGACGTTCCAGACCTCCACCGCCCTGGCCGCCGCCTACGGCATTGCGGTGACCGGCTCGATGTTCGTCGACACCCTGCTGGCCTGGTTCATCGTGCGCCGCCTGTGGAAATGGAGCCTGCCGCTCAGCCTGGCGGCGATCACCCCCTTCATCGCCATCGACCTGGTCTTCCTGACCTCCAACATGCTGAAAATCCCGCAGGGGGCCTGGTTCCCCCTGGTGCTCGGCGCGGCCCTGATCGTGCTGATGTGGACCTGGGTCCGTGGCACCCAGATCATCTCGGAGAAGACGCGCAAGGACAGCCTGCCGCTGACCGACCTGATCGAGATGCTGCGCGCCCGCCCGCCCCACCGGGCCCCCGGCACGGCCATCTTCCTGACCTCGGACCCGGACATCGCCCCGGTCGCCCTGATGCACAATCTCAAGCACAACAAGGTGTTGCACGAGAAGAACGTCATCCTGACCGTGCGCACCACCGACCGGCCGCGCGTTTCCGAGGCCGACCGCGTGCACATCGAGCCGATCTCGGACGACTTCAAGAAGCTGGTCATCTCCTACGGCTTCATGGAACAGCCCAATGTGCCCAAGGCGCTCAATGTCTGCCGCAAGCAGCGGGGTCTGAAGTTCGACATCATGTCGACCAGCTTCTTCCTCGGCCGCCGCTCGATCATCCCCTCGGCGAACCAGGGCATGCCCCTGTGGCAGGATCGCCTGTACATCTTCCTGATGCGCAACGCCGCCAATCCCACCGACTTCTTCCACATCCCGCCCGGACGGGTCGTCGAGCTCGGCACCCAGGTGTCGGTGTGAGCCGCGAACCGGCCGCCGGTCGCAATTCCGCCGCCCGGGGCCGCCGCATGGCCGACAAGTCGAGGGGCCCGCGCCCGCCGAAGGTCGAGCTGCCGCGCGACGAGGCCGCCGACATCGGCGTCGAGGCGCGGCTGGCCGCCGGCATCCTGCTCAATGCGGCGCTGGAAGGCCGGGGCGGGCTGGACGCCGCCCTGTCGTTCCGCGAGGTCTCCAGCCTGCCGGGTCCGGACCGGGCCTTCGCCCGCGCCGTGGCCATGGCCGCCTTGCGCCGGCTGGGGGAGATCGACCAGATCCTGGACCGCAAGCTGCAGAAGGGTCCGCCGCTGGCGGTGCGCACCATATTGCGCGTGGCCCTGGCCCAGATGCTGATCCTCGAGACGCCGGCCTTCGCGGCGGTGTCGACGGCGGTCAAACTGGCCGAGCGCGAACCGAAGACGCGGCCCTACAAGAATCTGGTCAACGCCGTGCTGCGCGGCATCGACCGCGAGGGCCCGGGCCTGACCACGGCCGAGAGCAATCTGCCCGAGTGGCTGGCCGCCCGCTGGCGCGCCTCGTACGGCGAGGCGGCGCTGGTCGGACTGGCCCTGGCCGCGCGCGAGGAGCCGGCCACGGATCTCAGCGTCAGGCCGGAGGTCGATCCGGCCGCCGTGGCCGAGGCGGTCGAGGGCGAGGTCCTGCCGGGCGGTTCGGTCCGCACCGGGCGTCGCGGGGACGTCGCTTCGTGGCCGGGTTTCGACGATGGCGTCTGGTGGGTCCAGGACGCGGCGGCGGCCGTGCCGGGACGCCTGCTCGCTCCAAGGGCCGGCGAGGCCGTCATCGACCTGTGCGCCGCCCCGGGCGGGAAGACGCTGCAGCTGGCGTCTTCCGGCGCAAGCGTCGTGGCGCTGGATCGGTCGGCCGTGCGGCTGAAGCGCCTGACCGACAATCTGCAACGGACGGGTCTGGACGCCGAAGTCGTCGCCACGCCCGCCGAGGACTGGGACGACGATCGCATGTTCGACGCCGTCCTGCTGGACGCGCCGTGCACGGCGACGGGGACCTTCCGGCGCAATCCGGAAGTCCTGCGGGCCACCAAGCCCGCCGACGTGGCCAAGCTGGCCGACGTCCAGCACCGGCTGCTGGACGCCGCCGCCGAACGGGTCAAGCCGGGCGGGCGGCTGGTCTATTGCGTCTGTTCGCTGGAGCGCGAGGAGGGCGAGACCCAGATCATCGCCTTCCTGCGCCGCAACCCGGCGTTCAAAACCGCCCCCGCCGATCCGGCCGCCGTCGGCGCGCCGGACGAGGCGCTGACGCCCGAGGGCTGGCTGCGCATCCTGCCGTCGATGTGGGCGGAAAAGGGCGGCCTGGACGGTTTCTTCGTCGCCCGTCTGGACCGCGTCGCCTAAGGCTGCCGTCCGTCCAGCACGGTGTAGGTGATCGCGGTCCGCACGTTGAAGCCCAGCGTCTCATAGAGGGCGATGGTCGCCGCGTGCGCCGCATAGGCGTGCAGGAAGGCCTCTTCGCCGCGCTCCAGGATGCGCTGCGTCACGACCCGCATCAGGGCGCTGGCGTAGCCGTGGCCGCGGTGGTCGGGATGGGTGCAGACGCCCGAGACCTCGGTGAAGCCCGCCGGACGCATCCGCTCGCCCGCCATGGCGATCAGCTTGCCGTCCTGCTTCACGCCGATGAAGTCGCCGAGGCGATGGGTCTTTTCGAAGAAGGGGCCGGGGACGGTCAGGGTCGCCAGCGCCAGCATATCGGCGGCGTCGGCTTCGCCCAGCGGTTCGAAGGCGAGGTCCCGTCCGCCGGCGGTCAGGGTCGAGGCGGTCATCTGCACGCAGGGCGCCTGACTGCGGACCCGCGCGCCGGGCGGCAGGTGCGTTTCGCCCGTCTCGACCAGACCCAGGCCGTGGGGGGAGGTGTTCAGGTCCGTCAGCGCCTGCAAATTCCCCGGCGAGGCGTCGGCGGCGGCCCCGAACAGGGCCCAGGCCGGGTCGAAGCGCAGGGCCCGCGCATCGCCGATCGAGAGCGCGGCCTGACGACTGGTCAGGGCGCTCCACACCGGGCGGTCGAGGGGATGGGGGAGGCTCATGGGCCTGAATTAGCGCAAGCGGAGCCGTTCGCCAGAGGCGGAGCGATGCGGCGTCCGGAAGCCGCCGTCAGGGGCGCCAGAAGCCGACGATCTTCTTGACCTCGTCCACCACCGGATCGGCGATGGCGGCGGCGCGTTCGGCGCCGTCCTTCAGCACCCGGTCGATCTCGGCGGGCTCGGCCATCAGCCGGCGCATCTCCGCGGTCACCGGGGCCATGGAGGCGACCGCGAGGTCGGCCAGTTTGGGCTTGAAGGCGCCGAAGCCCTGGCCGGCGAACCCGGCCAGCACGGCCTCGCGGCTCACGTCGGCGAGGGCCGCATAGATGGTGACGAGGTTCTTCGCCTCGGCGCGGCCTTCGAGGCCTTCCAGCGTCTCGGGCAGGGGATCGGGGTCGGTGCGGGCCTTGCGGATCTTGGCGACGATGGCGTCGGCGTCGTCGGTCAGGTTGATGCGGGACTGGTCCGACGGATCGGACTTGGACATCTTGGCCATGCCGTCGCGCAGGCTCATGACCCGCGGCGCCGGTCCCTGGGTCAGGGGTTCGGGCAGGGGAAAGAAGCCGGGCGCGTTGAAGTCGGTGTTGAACTTCTGGGCGATGTCGCGGGTCAGCTCCAGATGCTGCTTCTGGTCCTCGCCGGTCGGCACCTCTGTGGCCTTGTACAGCAGGATGTCGGCGGCCTGCAGCACGGGATAGGTGTAGAGGCCGACGGACGAGCGTTCCTTGTGCTTGCCCGACTTCTCCTTGAACTGGGTCATGCGGTCCAGCCAGCCGAGGCGGGCGACGCAGTTGAGGATCCATGCCAGTTCGGAATGGGCGCGCACGGCCGACTGCGGCCAGATGATCGACTTCGACGGATCGAGGCCGGAGGCCAGATAGGCGGCGGCGATCTCGCGCGTCTGGGCGGTCAGCTTGTCCGGATCCTGCCAGACGGTGATGGCATGCAGGTCGGCCACGAACAGGAAACAGGGCGCGCCGGTATCCTGAAGCTGGGTGAACCGCTTCAGGGCGCCGAGATAGTTGCCCAGATGCAGGGCGCCGGAGGCCTGGATGCCCGACAGGACACGGCGCGGGCCGGTGTAGGCGGGAGCGGCGGCGGGGGAGGCGTCGGTCATCAATCCAGTCCGGTCGGCGGCCCGTCTGTCTTCGGGGCGCCAGGTTCACGCTTCAACGTCGCCTTCAGTTCGGCCACGCTGACGGCGCGGAAAAGCACGATGCAGACGCCATAGACAAGGGCGCCGGCGCCGCAGACGACCAGGACCGCGATTTCCTTGGTCAGAAAAACACGACTCAGGGTTTCGTAGCCAAGGCCGGCGACCACCAGCAGACCGGCCATCACGGCGCTGGCGACCAGCACACGGGTCAGGCGCGAGAGGAAGGCCGGCGAGGGTCGCCAGACGTGCTCGCGCATCAACGTCCCGACCAGCAGGGCGACATTGATCCAGGCCGACAGGCTGGTGGCGATGGCCAGGCCGAGCACGCCGTCGACGCCGATGCGCGACAGCCAGAAGAACAGGATGGACCCGAACACCACGGTGAAGGCCACCGCGGTGACGGCGTAGATCATCGGCCGGCGGGTGTCCTCGCGGGCGAAGAAGGGCGGGGTCAGCACCTTGGCGAGAACGAACGCCGGCACGCCCCAGGCGAACTGGCGCAACACGTCGGCGGTGCGGGCCGCGTCCTCGCTGGTGAAGGCGCCGCGAGTCACGGTGGCGTCCATGATGAAGAAGGGAATGACGAACAGGGCCACGGCGGCGGGCAGGGTGAAGGCCATGGCCAGGGTGATGCCGTCGTCGAGCGTCTTGCGCCCGCCCTCGTGGTCCTCCGTGACGAAGGCCCGGGTCAGGCGCGGCACCAGGGCCAGACCGATAGCGACGCCGATCAGACCCAGCGGCAGCTGGTACAGGCGATCGGCGTTGTAGAGGACCGACCGGGCGCCTTCATCGGATCCGGCCAGCATCTGGCTGACCACGGAATTGATCTGCATGGCGCCGCCCGCCATGGCGCCGGGCACGGCCAGGGCCAGGGCCCGCTTCACATTGGGCGTCAGGCGCGGCCACGACAGCCGGATGGTCACGCCCAGCCGCTGCACGCCCCACCACAGCAGCCCGGCCTGGATCACGCCGGACAGTGTGACTGCGGCCGTGACCCACAGCAGGACCTCCGGCTGGCTCGCCGGTATGACATAGGCGGCCAGCAGCGGCGCGAGGGTGCACAGGTTCAGGAACACCGGCACGCCCGCCGACAGGGCGAAGCGTCCGCCCGTGTTGAGCACCCCGGATAACAGGGACGCGACCGTCATACAGGCCAGATAGGGCATGGCCAGCTGGGTCGCGGTGACCGCCACGGACATGACGCCGGCCTGATCGCGATAGGCCGACAGCAGCCAGGGCATGATCCACGGCATCAGAACCTGCAGCAGGATGCAGAAGCCCGCGACCACCGCCAGCATGAAGGACATGGCCTCGGAGGCCGTGACCGCCGCGGCCGCTTCACCTTCGCGGGCCCTGACGCCGCCGTAGACGGGCACGAAGGCCTGGGCGAAGGCGCCTTCGGCGAACAGGCGGCGGAACATGTTGGGCAACATCAACGCCGTGGTGAAGGCGTCCATCATCGGCCCCTGACCGAAGCGGGCGGCCAGAGCCATGTCGCGGGCGAAACCGAGGATACGGCTTCCCAGCGTCAGGGTCGCTTGCACCAGGGTGTTGCGGGCCAGGCTCATGAAATGCTCGGAAAGGGGTTCTGGATCAGCGCTTAGCGTGGTTCCGGCGCGCGCGATACCGGCTCCTGCGCCGACCGGCGCCGGCCGACCTCGGAGACGTCGCGCAGGCTGGCCCGCACGGGCGCCGACACGCGATGACCCGCGCGCTCGGTGAAATCGAGGACGGTTTCCAGATCGGCCCGCAGCGCCTCGAGCCTGGGGCCCGGCTTCGGCTTATGGCCGGCGGCGTCGGTGACGTAGAAGCTGTCGACCGCGCGCTCGCCGAAGCCGGCGATGTGGGCCGAGCGGATCGACAGGCGGTGGATGGCGAAGGCCCGCGCCAGATCGGCCAGCAGTCCGGGACGGTCGGCGCCGGACACCTCGACGACGGCGGCGGTCGGACTCTCGTCCAGATCGACCATGGCCGTGGGGCGGACGTCGAAGGCGGCGCGGCGTGGGTTCGGCGGGGCCGCGGGGGCGGGGGCGACGGGCACGCCCCCGCGGGCCGCGGCCTCCAGCGCCCGGATCAGCCGCATCAGCCGCCGCGGTTCCGCCTGGCCATAGGGGGCTCCGGCGCCGTCCTGAAGCTCGAACACATCCAGGGCCGTGCCGTCGCCCGCCGTCGCCACGCGGGCGCCGACGACATCGGCCCCGGCGGCGGCGAGGGCGTCGGCCAGGTCGACGAACAGGCCCGGCCGGTCGCGGGCTGCGACGGCGACGCGGGCAGCGGCGCGCTCGTCCTCCTCGCCTCCCGCGACGGTTACGGCTTCGGCCGCGACCCCGTCGGCCCGGGCCCGGGCGACCAGATCGGGATAGTCGTCCAGCGGGTCGGCGTGGGCCGGGTCCTCCCCCCTGAATACGCCCTCGGTCCGCTGGTAGAGGTCGCGGATGAGGTTGCCCTTCCAGGCGTTCCAGACGCCGGGGCCGACGGCCCGGATGTCGGCCACCGTCAGGATCAGCAGGGTGCGCAGCCGCTCCGGGTCTCCGACCAGCTTCGTGAAGGCGCGGACCGTCGCCGGATCGGAGACGTCGCGCTTCTGGGCGTAGTCGCTCAGGGCCAGGTGATTGCGCACCAGCCAGACCACGAACTCGGTGCGGCGCGGGTCGAGACCCAGCCGGTCGCAGGCGCGACGCGCGGCGATGGCTCCGTCCTCCAGCTGGCCCCGGTCGCCGCCCTTGCCGACGTCATGCAGCAGCATGGCCAGCATCAGGGCCTCGAAATCGTCGATGCGATGGACGATCTCGGTCGAGGCGGGATGGTCGGCCTTCAGCTTGCCGCGCCATATGTCGTTGATGATGCCGATGGCCTGCAGGGTGTGCTCGTCCACCGTATAGGCGTGGTACATGTTGAACTGGGTCTGGCCGACGATCCGCCCCCATTCGGGCAGGAACCGGCCCAGCAGGCCCGTCTCGTTCATCAGCGTCAGGACGCGGTATGGACGCTGGCCGTGGGCGAGGATGTCGAGGAAGGCGCGGGTCGCCTCGGGGTCGCGGCGCAGCGACGGGGTCACCAGCGACAGCGACCGGCTGACGGCCGAGAAGGCGTCGGGATGCAGGTCCAGATCGTGCTCGTCCGCCGTGCGGAACAGCATCAGCAGTTTCTCCGGCGCGGCGGCGAAGACCTCGGGACCGGCGACCGACAGGCGGCCGGCGTCCTCGATGAAGCCCTCGACGCCCAGCTTGCGTTTGCGGCCCGGGATCAGTCGCGACAGGCTCAGCGTCGGCTTCTGCTGGCGCGCCTCCAGCTTGGCCGACATGGCGCGGGTCAGGGCGCCGACGTCGCGGGCGACCAGGAAATACCGGCGCATGAAGCGCTCGACCGCCGGCTCGTCGCCGCGCCCGCGCCAGCCCATCCGCCGGGCGACCTCGGGCTGAAGGTCGAAGGTCAGCTTTTCCTCCGCCCGGCCGGCGGTCAGGTGCAGGTGCGCCCGGGCGCGCCACAGGAAGTCGAAGGATTCCTCGAAGGTCCGCCGTTCCCGCGCGGTGAGCAGGTCGTCGAGGACCCGGGCGCCCAGGGGGCTGTCCGGCGCAAGGGAGCGGGCGATCCAGAACAGGGTGTTGAGATCACGCAGACCGCCCTTGCCGTCCTTGATGTTGGGCTCGACGCGATAGCGGACGGCGCCCGATTTCTGGTGGCGCAGGTCGCGTTCGACCAGTTTGGCGGCGATGAAGGGGCGCGGGTCGGCCTTGACCACCATGGCGCGGAAGCGGGCGATGAAGTCGTCGGCCAGCCGCGCGTCGCCGGCCAGCGGCCGCGCCTCCAGCAGGGTGGTGCGGATCACCATGTCGGACCTGGCCAGCGCCAGGCATTCGTCGACCGAGCGCGCGGACTGGCCGACCTTAACCCCGAGATCCCACAGGACGTAGAGCATGAACTCGATGACCTGTTCGGTGCGCGGGATCGGCTTCCACGGACGCAGGAACAGCAGGTCCAGATCCGAGAACGGCGCCAGCACGCCCCGGCCGTAGCCGCCGACGGCGATCAGGCTGAGCCGTTCGGCCTCGGTGGGATTGTGGGCGGGGTAGAGGGTTTCCGTGGTGAATCGCCACAGGGCGGTCAGCAGTTCGTCGGCCGCGGCGGAATAGAGCCGGGCCACCTCGACCCCTTCGCCCCCGGCCTCGAGGCGGCGGGCGGCCCTGGCGCGGGCGGCGTCGAAGGTTTCGCGCAGGGCCCCGGCGACCGCCTTGCGCACGTCGGGGGCGGACGCGGCCTCGATCAGCCGGTCGTCGAGGGCGGATGTCACCGGCGGCCCAGACCCTTCAGCCGGTACAGGGCCTCCAGCGCCTCGCGCGGGGACAGTTCGTCGGGTTCGATGGCCTGAAGCGCGTCCTCGACGGCGGACGAACGCGGCGGAGGGGTCGGCTCCGCCCATCCCTGGCTCTGGGCGAACAGGGGCAGGTCGTCGAGGCTGATCGCCGCACTCTTCTCGCCCTCCAGCCGGTCCAGCACCTCGCGGGCGCGGCTGACGACGGCGGCGGGGACGCCGGCCAGTTTCGCGACCTGTACGCCGTAGCTGCGGTCGGCGGCGCCGGGCGCGGCCTCGTGCAGGAAGACGAGGTCGCCGTTCCATTCCCTTGCCACCATCGACAGGTTGCAGACATGGGCCAGCCGCGTCTCGAGGCCCGCCAGCTCGTGATAGTGGGTGGCGAACAGGGTCCGGGCGCGGTTGCGGTCGTGCAGGGCCTCGGCCACGGCCCAGGCGATGGCGAGGCCGTCATAGGTGGCGGTGCCGCGGCCGATCTCGTCCAGCACCACGAAACTGCGGTCCGTGGCCTGGGTCAGGATGGCGGCGGTCTCGACCATTTCGGTCATGAAGGTCGAGCGGCCGCGGGCCAGGTCGTCGCCGGCCCCGACGCGGCTGAACAGCCGGTCGACCACGCCCAGCCGCATGGCCCGGGCGGGCACGAAGGCGCCGGCCTGGGCCAGGACGACGAGCAGGGCGTTCTGGCGCAGGAAGGTCGACTTGCCGGCCATGTTGGGACCGGTGACGATGGACAGGCGGGCGCAGGCGGCCCCTGATCCGTCGAGCGTGCAATTGTTCGGCGTATAGGGGTCGCCCTGCGCCTTGACCGCCGCCTCGACCACCGGATGGCGGCCGGCGGCGACCTCGAAACAGGTCGTGTCGTCGACGGCGGGGCGGACGGCCCCGACCTCCTCGGCCCATTCGGCGAGGGCGGAATGGGCGTCCAGTTCGGCGAGGGCCTCGGCGACGGCCTGAAGCGGCTGGGCCAGCGACTGCACCGTCGCGCGCCAGGTCTCGAAGGTCTCGCCCTCTATGGCGAGGGCGCGATAGCCGGCCTGGCTGATCTTCGCATCCAGTTCGGACAGTTCGACGGTGGTGAAGCGGACCTGGTTGGCGAGGGTCTGGCGATGGATGAAGGGGCTTTCGCCCGAGGGTCGCAGCAGGGGTTCCGCCGCCTTGGCCGAGGTCTCGAGGAAATAGCCGAGGACGGCGTTGTGGCGGATCTTGAACGGCACGCCCGCCTCGGCCACGGCGCGGGCCTCGAGGTCGGCGACGACGCGGCGGCTGTCGTCGCGCAGGCGGCGTGCCTCCTCCAGCTCGGGACGGTAGCCGGCCGAGACGAAGCCGCCGTCGCGGGCGAGGTGCGGCGGCTCGGCGACCAGACCCTCGGCCAGATCGACCAGCAGACGGCCGAGGTCGGGCGACAGGCTCAGCCGGTCCAGCGCCGCGGCGATGCGGGCCGGCGGGCCGGTCAGCGGGTCGCGGGCCGGCGGAAACAGGCCCGCTATGCCCTCGGCGATCGACAGGCCGGTGCGGATGGCGGCGAGGTCGCGCGGACCGCCCCGGCCCAGCACGAGGCGGGAGGTCGCCCGGGCCACGTCGGATGAGGCGCGCAGGCCGTCGCGCAGGTCGCGGCGCAGGTCGCGGCGCTCCAGCAGCCATTCGACGGCGTCCAGTCCATGGTTGATGGCGGCGGTGTCGCGCAGCGGTCGGGCGATCCGCTCGGCCAGGGCCCGGGCGCCGCCCGAGGTGACGGTGCGGTCGATGCAGGCCAGCAGCGACCCCTCGCGCTCCCCGCGCTGGGTGCGATCGATCTCGAGGCTCAACCGCGTCGCCGGATCGATGGCGAGGAAGCCGCTGTCGCCCGAGCGGCGCGGCGGCGACAGGGCGGGGATCTTGCCGGCCTGTGTCGTCTCCAGATAGGCGGCGATCAGGCCCAGCGCGGAGACCTCGGCCTCCTCGAAAGCTCCGAAACCGTCCAGCGAGGCGACGCCGTACAGCCGCTCGACCCGGACGCGTGCGCCGACGGGCTCGGCCAGCGCTTGCGGCAGGGCCTGAACCACGCCGCCCGAGCCGTCGAGCGCGGCCCTGGTCGTCTCGTCCGAGAACAGGCGGTCGGGGACCAGCACCTCAGAAGGGCGGAAGGAGGCGAGGGTCGCGCCGAGGTCTTCCAGCGAACAGGCGACGGCGTCGACCGTGCCGGCCGACAGCTCTACCACGGCCACGGCGGCGCGGCCCTTGCGCACCGAGACGGCGGCCAGACGGTTGGCGCCGCGCGCGTCCAGCAGACTGTCCTCGGTCAGGGTGCCGGGCGTGACGACGCGGACGATGTCGCGATGGACCACGGCCTTGGAGCCGCGTTTCCTCGCCTCGGCCGGGGCCTCCATCTGTTCGCAGATGGCCGCCTTGAACCCCTGCCGGATCAGCCGTGCCAGATAGCCGTCCAGGGCGTGGACCGGCACCCCGGCCATGGGGATGTCCTGACCCTGGTGCTTGCCGCGTTTCGTCAGGGTGATGCCGAGGGCGGCGGAGGCGATCTCGGCGTCCTTGAAGAACAGCTCGTAGAAGTCGCCCATGCGGAAGAAGACGATGGCGTCGGGCTGGCTGGCCTTGGCCGCCAGGAACTGCGCCATGACCGGCGTCGTCCCCTCGCTGGACGGGGCTGCGTCGGCTTTCGGAGGGTGGGCGAGGGGGGCGTTCATGGAAGGGGTGCAAGGTGAAGGATTGCGCTCCCGGCCTCAAGCGTCTTGCGCAAGCGGCGCCGCACTGCGACAAGCCCGGCAGGCGGTTAAGGGAACGCGGTGAGAAACCGCGGCTGTGCCCGCAACTGTAGGCGGCGAGGCCGTCGTCCGATCCGGGGAGCGATCCCCGGCGCCACTGGACCGCTTTCGGGCGAACCGGGAAGGCGTGGACGGCGACTGTTGAACCGCAAGCCAGGAGACCTGGCCGCCGACGTCGCTCGTCCGCTGTCCGGGGTCAGGCAGAGGCGTGGGGCCAACCCTTCCGCTTGAGCGGGGGCCGTTCCGTCGAAGCGACCCGACCCCAGCGCCGCGCCCCTTCCGGGGCCGGGTCGGTCGCTTTCACACGCCGCCGCGCAGCGCCAGCGCGGGGCCGACGGAGATCCGCGCATGACGCGATCCATCCTCTACGCCACGGCCGCCGCCGTGCTGTTTCCCCTGTCCGTCCACGCCCAGACGGCCAACGATCCCGACGCCGCCCTGCCCGAGGTGGTCGTCACCGCCACCCGCCTGCCGGCGATCGTCGCCGATACGCCGGGCGCGCGGGTGATCGACCGCCGGGTCATCGAGCAGCGCGGCGCGGTGTTCGCCGCCGACATCCTGCATGACGTGCCCGGCCTTTCGGTGGTGCGATCGGGCGCCTTCGGCGGCGTGGCCCAGGTGCGGATGCGCGGGGCCTCGCCGGGCAAGACCCTGGTGCTGGTCGACGGCGTCCCCGTCAACGACCCGGCCGAGGTCAACGGGGCCTTCGACTTCTCGGGTCTGGAGCTTTCTGACATCGAACGGATCGAGGTCCTGTCGGGCCCGCAGTCGTCGCTCTGGGGATCCGACGCCATCGGCGGGGTGATCGCCTTCACCACGCGCGACCTCGACGGGCTCGCGGCCGAGCTGGAGGCGGGGTCGTTCGAGACCGTACGCGGCCGGCTGGCGGGCGGCGTATCGACGGACCGGTACGGCTTTGGAGCCTGGGTTTCGCATTTCGACACCAACGGGATCTCCGCCGCAGACGAGGCCGACGGCAATCCGGAAGCCGACGGCTTCGCCACGACCACGATCGGAGCGCGGGGCCGCTACGCCTTCACGCCGGGCGTGGCCGTGGACGGCTCGGTCCGCTGGACCGACAGTGATGTCGATCTGGACGGCTATCCCGCGCCGGCGTTCGTCCTGGCCGACACCCTCGACAGCCAGTCCAGCGAGCAATGGTCGGGGTTCGGCCGCCTGCGCCTGAACGCACTCGGCCTGGCCCACCAGTTCAGCGTCTCGGCGTCGGATATTTCGCGCGAGACCGTCTCGGCCTTCCCCTCGGCCTTCGAAGCCGATCGGCAGGTGTTCCGCTGGCAGGCCGACGGCTCGGCCGGGGGCCTGGACTTCGCCGTCGGCGCCGAGCGCGAGGACACCGAGGGCAGCCTGTCGACCGGCCTGACCGAGGAACTGGGCGCGAGCTCGGTCTTCGCCACGGGCCGGATCGAGCCGACCGGGCGGCTCAGCCTGACCGGCGCCCTGCGGTTCGACGATACGGACGACTTCGGCTCGAAGACGACGGGCCGGGCGTCGGCCGCCCTGGACGCGGGGGCGGGCTTCACCCTGTCGGCGGCCTGGGGGACGGGCTTCAAGGCGCCGTCGATCAGCCAGGCGGTGTGCGACTTCTGCTTCTCGGCCCAGCCCTTCCCGGTGCTGCGTCCCGAAACGGCCGAGGGTTATGAGGGCGCGATCGGCTGGGGATCGGCGGATGGCCGCATCGGGGGCCGGCTGACCGTCTACCGCCTGAACGTCGAGGACCAGATCACCTATGTCTTCGATCCGGTCACCTTCGACAGCTACTACGTCAACGTCGCCGAGACGGCGACGGACGGCGTAGAGCTGGAGGGCCGGGCGCGGCTGGGCGGCGGGTTCGACCTGGCTCTCGCCTGGGCCTGGACCGACGCACGGGACGAGACGACCGGCGCGCGGCTGCTACGCGTGCCGGAACAGTCGGGATCGGCGACCCTGGGCTGGACCGGCGCACGGCTGTCCGGCGCCCTGACCGTGCGGGCGGAGAGTGATCAGGACGACGCCGGCGGGGTCCGGGAGGCCTTCATCACGGCCAATCTGAATGGGTCTTACGCCCTGACCGACAAGGTCACCCTGACGGCCCGGATCGAGAATCTGGCGGACGAGCGCTACCAGCAGGTGTTCGGCTACGGCGAGCCGGGCCGGTCCGGCTATGTCGGGATCAGGCTGCGGTACTGATGCGGCGCGAGCTGGCGGCGCTCGCCGCCGCCGGCTCCAGCTGCATGGCGGCCCAGTCAAGGGCGGGGGTCCGGGCGTGGGTCGCGGCCACGACCGCGCGCAGTTCGGCGGCCGAGGCCACGCTGGCGACCACGGCCGAGACTTCCGGCAGGCCCAGCGCATAGGCGAGGGTCGCCTGCATCGGATCGACGCGCGCCTCGGCGAGGCGGCGGCGGATGCGCGACAGGGTCGGGGCGTGGCGGTGCATCTCGGGCGGCAGGGCCTCGCTGTTCATGAACAGCAGGCCGTCGGCGAAGATCGAGGAGGCGTGGACGGCGACGTCGAGCGACGCCAGTTCGGACAGCACGCCGGCGTGCTGGGCCCGCTGGTCCAGCAGATTGCATTTCAGCTGGACGATGTCGGGCTGGAAGCGGCGGGCCAGCAGGGCGGGGCCGTCCTCCACGGCGGCGCAGAAGCCGATGCGGCGGTACAGGCCCCGGTCCTTGAGCGCCTGAAGCTTGTCCCACAGGGCGCGGCCCTCGGTTCCGGCGAGGTCGGAGGCGCTCGAGATCAGCAGGGCCTCGCCGCGCGGCAGGCCGAGCCGCTCCAGCGAGCGGCGGGCGCGGGCCTCGACCCGGTCGACGCCGTCGCTGACCGGTACGGTGCGGACCGAGACCTTGAAGGGCGAGGGGAAGGGCCAGGACTGGCCCAGCCAGCGTTCGCCGTCGCCGTCCGGGCGGGTGGCGACGCGGGTGACGCCGGAATCGGCGGCGGTCTGAAGCAGGAAACGCAGGGATTCCTCGCGCGCGCCCGCGGGCGCGGGAATGGCGCGATCCGGCGCGTGCACGACGGCCAGAGCGAGTTTGTCGACCGGAATCGGGGTGCGGCTTGGGATCACGGCGGGACTGTGAAGCCGAATGTTTAAGGCGCCCCTTCCAAGACCTTGCGCGAACCTTACCTTGCGAACACCGGTTTCAATCCACAGCCTGGCTGAGCGCGGCCAGAACGCCCTTGCCGTAACGGTCCAGCTTGGTCTGACCGACGCCCGGGATGTGGCTCAGCGTTTCGAGGTCTCCGGGCTCGGCGATGGCGATTTCCAGCAGGGTCTTGTCCTGGAAGATGACATAGGGCGGGACGCGTTGTTCGGACGCCCGGTCGCGGCGCCAGGCGCGCAGGGTCTCGAAGCGGGCGCGGACGTCGGCGTCCATGGTTTCCAGCGCGGCGTTGCGGCCGGTCCGGACGCGCTCCTTCGAGCCGACCACGCGGGCGGGGGTCAGGCGGACCTCGACCATGCGCTCGCCGCGATAGACGGCGCGGACGGCCTCCGGGTCGCCGATGCGGACCAGCGGCTTGCCGTCGTTGGGGTCCTCGACCAGCAGGCCCTCGAACATCAGATGGTCGACCACGTCGCGCCATGTATGCAGCGCGACGTCGGCGCCGATGCCCCAGGTCGACAGGGCCGTCTCCCACGGCTGGACCTCCTTCGTCTTGCCGAGCAGGTGGTCGATGACGCGGGTCTTGCCAAAGCGTTCGCCCAGCCTCTGGACGGCGGCCAGCGCCTTCTGGGCGGGAACAGTGGCGTCGAAGACGGCGGGCGGGTCGAGGCAGATGTCGCAGACGCCGCAGGGCTGGGCCGCGCCCTCGCCGAAATAGCGGCGCACCGTCTGCGGGCGGCAGGTCGCGCCGTCCAGCATGGCGAACAGCTGGCGGGCCTTGCGCACCTGCACCGCCTTGACCTCTTCGGCCATGGGGCGGCCGTCGAGGCGTTTCAGGGTCCAGGCGATGTCGGACGGGCCGTACAGGGTGATGCCTTCGGCGGGTTCGCCGTCGCGCCCGGCGCGGCCGATTTCCTGCCAGTAGGCCTCCAGGGAGCCGGGCGGATCGGCGTGGATGACGAAGCGGACGTCGGCCTTGTCGACCCCCATGCCGAAGGCGATGGTCGCCACCATGACGGCCCCGTCCTCGGCCAGGAAGCGCTCGAGCCGACGGTCGCGGTCGCGGGCGTCCATGCCGGCGTGATAGGCGATGGCGTTGGTTCCGGCGGCCTTCAGGGCGTCGGCCACGCGCTCGCAGCCGTCGCGCGAGCCGCAGTAGACGACGCCCGACTTGCCGCGCCGCTGGCGAACCAGATCGATGACGGCGGCGTCGGTCTTCGCCCGCGAGGCGTTCTCCTTGCGCACGGCCGAGAGCTGCAGGTTGGGGCGGGCGAAGCTGTCGACGAGAACTTTCGCGCCTTCGAGCCGCAGCGAGCGGACGATGTCGTCGCGGGTGCGGGCGTCGGCGGTGGCCGTCACCGCGATGCGGGGCGTGCCGGGGAAGAGCTCGGCCAGACGGCCCAGGGTCCGGTAGTCGGGGCGGAAGTCGTGGCCCCACTGGCTGACGCAGTGGGCTTCGTCGATGGCGATCAGACTCAGCGGCAGGTCGTGCAGCCGGTCGATCAGATGCGGCTGGGCCAGTCCCTCAGGCGAGACATAGAGCAGGTCCAGCTCGCCAGCCCTGGCCTGACGCCAGATGGCCGAGCGGTCGTCCATGGAGACGCCGGAATCGAGCCGGGCGGCGGCCACGCCCTGTTGTTTCAGCGCCTCGACCTGGTCGGTCATCAGGGCGATCAGGGGCGAGACGACAAGGCCGAGGCCCGGGCGCAGCATGGCCGGAATCTGGTAGCAGACCGACTTGCCGCCGCCGGTGGGCAGGACGGCCAGAACGTCCCGTCCCGCGAGGATCTCGGCGACCACGTCCGCCTGCAGCCCGCGGAAGTCGCCGTGGCCCCAGACCCGCTCCAGCGTCGCCCGGGCGTCGGCGAGCGACGGCGCGGCAATTGACGTCAGGGTTGAATCGGCGAGCATGGCGCGCTTGTGCCTCATTTGTTCTCGTTTGTCAGTCGGGAAGTTGGGCCGTTGAGGCCTGCCTGTGGAGGGGGGCAGCTGTTGTCCCGGCCGGTCCCCCGCTCTAGGAACACTCCATGGCCGACCTGACCGACAAACAGACCTTCTCCGACGAAGACGCGCTGGAGTTCCACCGCAGCCCGACACCGGGCAAGATCTCCATGGCGCCGACCAAGCCCATGGCGACGCAGCGCGACCTGTCGCTGGCCTATTCGCCCGGCGTCGCCATTCCGGTCCTTGCCATCGCCGACGATGCGGACAAGGCCTACGACTATACGTCCAAGAGCAATCTGGTCGCCGTGATCTCGAACGGCACGGCCATCCTCGGCCTCGGCAACCTCGGCCACATGGCCTCCAAGCCGGTGATGGAGGGCAAATGCGTCCTCTTCAAACGCTTCGCCGACGTCGACAGCTTCGACGTCGAGGTCAAGACCACCGACCCGGACGAGTTCGTCACCGTGGTCAAGAACATCGGCGACACCTGGGGCGGCATCAATCTGGAGGACATCAAGTCCCCCGAATGCTTCGTCATCGAAAGCCAGCTGCAGGACCTGCTGGACATCCCGGTCTTCCACGACGACCAGCACGGCACCGCCATCATCTCGACCGCGGCCCTGATCAACGCCGCCCATATCGCCGGCAAGAAGCTGGAGGACCTGAAGGTCGTCCTGGCCGGCGCCGGCGCCGCCGGCCTGTCGTCCATCGGCCTGATGAAGGCCGCCGGGGTGCGGCAGGAGAACACTGTCATCGTCGACCGCGACGGGGTGGTCTACAAGGGTCGGGACAACGTCGACCAGTGGAAGGCCGCCCACGCCACCGACACCCCGCACCGCACCCTGGCCGAGGCCATGGTCGGCGCCGACGTGGTCCTGGGCCTGTCCGCCAAGGGCGCGATCACCAAGGAGATGGTCGCCTCCATGGCGCCCAATCCGATCATCTTCGCCATGGCCAATCCGGACCCGGAAATCACGCCGGAGGACGTGCTGTCGGTGCGCTCGGACGCCATCATGGCCACCGGCCGATCCGACTATGTCAATCAGGTCAACAACGTCCTCGGCTTCCCCTACATCTTCCGCGGGGCGCTCGACGTCCGCGCCCGCCGCGTCAATCACGAGATGAAGATCGCCTGCGCCCGGGCCCTGGCGGCCCTCGCCCGCGAGGACGTGCCGGACGAGGTCGCCGCCGCCTATCGCGGCCGCAAGCTGAAATTCGGCCGCGACTACATCATTCCCACGCCGTTCGACCCGCGCCTGATCTGGTACATCCCGCCCTTCGTCGCCCAGGCGGCGATGGACACCGGCGTGGCGCGCAAGCCGATCGAGGACATGGACGCCTACCGGACGCAGCTGCGTTCGCGGCTCGATCCCTCGGCGGCCCTGATGCAGAACATCTCGGCCGCCGTGCGCGCCGGCCCGAACAAGCGGGTGGTCTTCGCCGAGGGCGAGGAGACGGCCGTCATCCGCGCCGCCTGGGGCTTCAAACAGGCCGAACTGGGCACGCCCATCCTGCTGGGCCGCGAGGAGCTGATCCGCAAGAACGCCGCCGAGGCCGGCCTGGTCTTCGACGACCTCGGCATCGAGATCGTCAACGCCCGGGTCAGCGAGCACAACGCCGACTACACCGACTGGCTCTACGCCCGCCTGCAGCGCCGCGGCTATCTGAAGCGCGACGTGCAGCGGATGATCAACCAGGACCGCAACTATTTCGCCGCCGCCATGTGCGCGCGCGGCCAGGCCGACTGCATGGTCACCGGCGTGACCCGCAATTTCAACATGGTGCTGAAGGAGGTCCGGCGCGTCCTCGACGTGAAGAATCGCATGATCGGCATGTCGATCCTGCTGGCCAGGGGGCGCACCCTGTTCGTCGCCGACACCTCGATCCACGAACTTCCGAACGCCGAGGAACTGGCCGAGATCGCCATCCAGGCGGCCGAGACGGTGCGCAAGCTGGGCAAGACCCCGCGCGTCGCCTTCCTGTCCTACTCGACCTTCGGCAACCCTCCGGGCGACCGCGGCGAGAAGGTGCGCGAGGCGATCCGCATCCTCGACCAGCGCGGCTGCGATTTCGAATACGAGGGCGAGATGCCGCCCGAGCTGGCCCTCGATCCCGAGGCCCGCGCCGCCTATCCCTTCATGCGCCTGACCGGCCACGCCAATGTGCTGGTCATGCCGGCCATCCATTCGGCCGCCATCTCGACCCGTCTGGTCCAGCAGCTGGGCGGCGCGACGGTGATCGGTCCGCTGCTGGTCGGTCTGGAGAAGTCGGTCCAGATCGTCAGCCTCGGCGCCTCGGTCAGCGAGATCATCACCGCCGCCACCTTCGCCGCCTATGACGAAGGGGCCTCGGCGGAGGGCTGACCTAGATGAGACCCGCCTCCGCCTTCAGACGGCGGTTCCGGCGGTCCAGCAGCCAGCACAGGAACACCGCGGGGATGCCCACCGCGGCCGTGCCGGCGAAGAACAGCGCATAGGCGACCATCAGCTCATGCCCCTGCTGCAGACCCTCGACGACCACGCCCGAGAAACCCTTCAGGAACTTGCCGAGCAGGGCGTAGAACGAGCTCAGCAGGGCGTACTGGGTCGCCGTATAGCCGATGCCGGTCAGGCTCGACATGTAGGCGACCAGCGCAGCCCCGGCCAGGCCCTCGCTGAAATTCTCGACGAACAGGACGCCGGCGAACATCGGCGTCGACAGACCGACCATGGCCATCAGCGTATAGCCGAGGTTCGACATCGGCCCGATCAGGGCGCCGAGCAGCAGCGTCCGGCCAAAACCGAACCGGAGCGCGAACAAGCCTCCGGCGGCGATGCCCGTGATCGAGCCCGCCAGACCGAACGTCAGGCGCATGGCGCCGATGGCCTCCTTGGTCAGACCCAGTTCGAGGTAGAAGGGGCCGACCATCGGTCCCATGACGAAATCCGGCAGCCGGTAAAGGCTGATCGCCGCCAGCATGAGCAGGGCGGCGGTCTTGTGCGTCGCGAGGAAGTTGATGAACGGCCCGACCACTGCGTCGTAGATGCCGCGCAGGGTCCACGGCGCTGCATGGCCGATCGCCTTGCCGATTTCAGACCGGTCCAGCGGCTCCTTGGCGAAGAGGGTCGCGATGATGGCGATCGACATGGCCGCCCCCCAGATACCGTAGGCGCCGTTCCAGCCGAACCAGGTCGCGAAGAACAGGATCAGCGCATTGCCAGCCAGCATCGCGAACCGGTAGCCCAGCTGATAGGCCGAGGTCAGCAGACTCAGGTCCTCGTCGTTCTCGGCGGTCTCGATCCGCCAGGCGTCGACGACGATGTCCTGGGTCGCCGATGCGAAGGCCGTCACAAGGGCGGCCGACCCCAGGGCGGTCAGCCCGCCCTCGGGACCGATGATCGCCATGGCGATCAGGGCGCCGCCGACCAGAATCTGGGACAACAGCATCCAGCCGCGCCGCCGTCCGAACAATCCGAGGATCGGAACGTCGAACCGGTCGACCACCGGCGCCCAGAGGAATTTGAACGAATAGGCGAGGCCCACCCACGAGATAAAGCCGATGGCGGACAGGGCGACATCGCCTTCTGCCAGCCAGAGGCTGAGGGTCGCCCCCGTCAGCAGGAACGGCAGGCCGGAGCCGAAGCCCAGCAGCAGGGTGATCAGGACGCGACCCCGACCCAGCGCCTTGAAGACATCCTTCGTGCCCGCCTTGCGCGGCGCGGCGTCCGTGGAGCTGTCAGTCATCGGTGCGTCCCTCGAAGCGACGCCCCCGCGTCCCTATCCGACGGCGACCTTGGCGCGCTCCGCGCGGTTCGTCCAGCGGGCCAGCGACGCCCGCAGGCTTTCCAGCTCCAGCGGCTTGACCAGATGATCGTCCATCCCGGCCTCGAGGCAGGTGCGGCGGTCCTCGGCGAAGGCGTGGGCGGTCAGGGCCACGATCGGCGTCTGGTCGCCGCGGGCGCGGATGGCCCGGGCCGCGCTGGGCCCGTCCATGCCGGGCATCCGCATGTCCATGAAGACCAGGTCGTAGCGGGCCCGCTTCATCGCATCGACGGCCTCATGGCCGCTGGCGGCCGTCTCGACGGCGCAGCCCTCGCGCCGCAGCAGGGTCGCGGCCAGCAGGGCTCCGACCGGATTGTCCTCGACCAGCAGCACCCGCGTGCCCGAAAATCGGGTCGTCGCCACGCGGTCGTCCTCGGGCGGAGGCGGGGGCGGCAGGCCGGGCTGCATCGGAACCCGGGTCCCGGCGGCCGCCAGCACCCGCTCGGCCACCGAGGCGCGGCGCAGGGGCTTGATCAGATAGCCGTGGAAGCCGGCGCCCTTGTAGCGGGCGATCAGGTCGCGCTCGGACGGCTTCAGCAGGATGACGCCGCGGCCCTGGGCCGGCCGGGCGACCATGCCCGATCCGGCGGCGCGCGCCGCATGATCGATCAGGACCACGTCCGCATCGGTCCTGTATCGGCCGCCCGACGCCTCGATCTGGGCGATGGCTGCGGACTTCACGAACGGATCCGGGCTGATCACATTGACCGTACGGCCTTCCAGCGAGCGGGTGCGGACCGCGTTCTTCACCGCCGGGAAGGCGGCCTCGAAGCGGAAGCGCGCGCCGGGGCCGTCGGGCCGGTCGCCGACCGTGACGGTCCCCTTCATCGCCGCCGCCAGTTTCGACACCACGGCCAGGCCCAGGCCGGCGCCGCCGAACCGGCTGGCGTCCGAGGCGTCGACATGGCCGAACTCCTCGAAGATCCGCTTGCGCGCCTCGGCCGGCACGCCCGGGCCGGTGTCGTCGATGATGAAGGCCAGCCTGGGCCGGGACGCCACGCCGTTGACCCGTTCGACGGTGATGCGCACGCCGCCGGTCTCGGTGAATTTCACGGCGTTGCCGGCCAGGTTGAACAGCACCTGCCGCAACCGGCCCTCGTCGCCGATGATGTCGACCGCGTCGGCGGCGACCGACCAGACGATCTCCAGTCCCTTGTCGTGGGCCCGCGGGCTCAGCAGTTCGGTGACGCCGCGCACCAGCGCCTCGAGGTCGACCGGCGCGGCGTCGAATTCCAGCTTGCCGGCCTCCAGCCGGGCGTAGTCGAGCAGGTCGTTGACCAGGCCCAGCAGATGCTCGGCCGAGGATCGCGCCGCCTCGGCGTAGGCGCGCTGCGCCCCGTCCAGCCGCGTGCGTTGCAGAAGCCCCAGCATGCCGATGACGCCGTTCAGGGGCGTGCGCATCTCGTGGCTCATCAGGCGCAGGAACTGCTGCTCGGGCGCATCCGTCTGCGCGGACTGCGCCTCCATCGGTCCCGTGGTCTTCGTCCGTCGCGCCATTCTGGCCCCCACGCCCCTTCACGTTCGGCGGGAAACATGCGGCGTCAGGGGTTAACGCCCGCTCAAAAGCCGTCAGAAAGCAGGGACGTCCGCGCGATGGGAGGTCTGACGCTCGAAATCGTCCTGCGCCCCTACGGCCGAGCGGCGATAGACCAGGGCCTCGGCGATATGCCGGCGCAGCACCCCGTCGCGTCCGTCGAGGTCGGCGATGGTGCGGGCCAGCCGCAGGGTCCGGGTCCAGCCCCGCGCGGTCAGCCCGCCGGCTTCCCCGGCTCGCATCAACAGGGCCCGCCCCGCCTCGTCCGGCGTGGCGAACCGGTCCAGCGTCTCGCCCGAGGCCCGGGCGTTGACGGCCTGGTCGCGGGCCACGGCCGGGTCGATCCCGGCGCCGCGCAGCCGGTCTTCCTGCATGGCGCGGGCGGCGAACACCCGGGCGGCCGCCTCCGCCGTGCCCTCGGCCGGCGGCGGCAGGGCCATGTCGGACGCCGTGACCGGCGGCGTCTCGACGGTCAGGTCGATGCGGTCGAACATCGGCCCCGAGATGCGGTTCTGATAGTCGCGCTGGCAGCGCGGAGCCTTGCCGCAAGCGCCCTTGCCGCCGCCACCGATTCCGCACCGGCAGGGATTCATGGCCGCGACCAGCTGGAAACGGGCCGGATAGCGGACATGGGCGTTGGCCCGCGCCACCACGATCTCGCCGGTTTCCAGCGGCGCCCGCAGGGAATCCAGCGCCTGGGCCGAATATTCCGGTAGCTCGTCCAGGAACAGCACGCCGTTGTGCGCCAGCGACGCCTCGCCCGGTTTGGCCTTGAGCCCGCCACCGGTCAGGGCCGCCATCGAGGCCGAGTGGTGCGGCGCGCGGAACGGCCGGTCGCGCGTCAGGGCTCCGCGCTCGATCAGACCGGCCACGGACCAGACCATGGAGGTCTCCAGCAGCTCCTGCGGCGTCAGCGGCGGCAGCAGGCCCGGCAGACGCGCCGCCATCATGGACTTGCCCGAGCCCGGCGGCCCGACGAACAGCAGGTTGTGGCCGCCCGCCGCTGCGATCTCGAGCGCACGCTTGGCGCTCTCCTGACCCTTGACCTCGCGCAGGTCGGGAACCGCCGCCCCCATCCGCACCGGTCCGGGGCCGGGCGCGCGCAGCACCTGACTGCCCTTGAAATGATTGACCAGGCCGATCAACGAGCGCGGGGCCAGGATGTTGACGTCCCCCGCCCAGGCCGCCTCGGGCCCGTTGGCCTCGGGACAGATCAGGCCCAGCCCCATGGCCGAGGCCGCGACCGCCGCCGGCAGGGTTCCGCCCACCGGCGCGATCTGGCCGTCCAGATTCAGCTCGCCTACGGCCGCCCAGCCGTCCAGCGCATCCGGCGCGATCACCCCCATGGCGGCCAGCAGGGCCAGGGCGATCGGCAGGTCGAAATGGCTGCCTTCCTTCGGCAGGTCGGCGGGAGCCAGATTGGCGATGATCCGCCGCGAAGGCAGGGCCAGGCCGATGCCGGCGAAGGCGCCGCGCACCCGTTCGCGGCTCTCGGCGACGGCCTTGTCGGGCAGGCCGACGATGGCGAAGACGATCGGGCCGTCATTGCCGACCAGCTGCACCTCGACATCGACGCGCCGCGCCTCGACGCCTTCGAACGCGACCGTCACAACCCGAGCCGCCACCGCGCCCTCCCGTGTCCGGAGGGGAACGAAACACGAACCCGGAGCTCGCGCAACCTTAATCTCGGCCGCGCCTCAACCCAAACGTCAAGCTCCGCGCTTGCGCTCGATCGCGTCCCACATCAGTGCGGCGGCGTCGACGCCGGTGAACCGCTTCAGCTGCTGGGCGCCGGTCGGCGAGGTGACGTTGATCTCGGTCAGGTAGTCGCCGATGACGTCGATACCGACAAAGATCAGGCCGCGCGCCTTCAGCGTCGCGCCGATGGCGGCGCAGATCTCGCGGTCGCGGGCGGTCAGTTCGACCGGCGCCGCCGTGCCCCCGACCCGCAGGTTGGACCGCACCTGGCCGGAGGCCGGAATGCGGTTGATCGCCCCCACCGGCTCGCCGTCGATCAGGATGATCCGCTTGTCGCCCTTTTCGACCGCCGGGATGAATTTCTGGATCACCAGCGGATCCCGGCTGCCCGTCGCATGGATTTCGATCAGAGCCTCGAGATTGGGGTCGCCGGCCTTCAGCCTGACCACGCCCGAACCGGCCGCGCCGTGCAGCGGCTTCAGCACCACGTCGCCATGGCGTTCGTGGAAATCGACCAGGGCGACCGGATCCGACGAGATCAGGGTCGGCGGCTGCAGGCCCGGGAAGCGCGTCGCCAGCAGCTTCTCGGGAGCCGAGCGGACCTCGGCCGGATCGTTCACCACCAGCGTGCCCGGGTGCACCGTCTCCAGCAGATAGGTCGCCGTCACATAGGCCATGTCGAACGGCGGGTCCTGGCGCATCAGGATGACGTCGACGTCGGCGCCGAGATCCAGCTTCACCTCGTCGCCGAAGCTCACATGATCTCCGGCGGTCTGGCGCAGGGTCACGGGCCGGGCGCGGCAGAACAGCCTGCCGTCTTCCAGCGCCAGGGTGCGGAAATCATAGACCCACTGGGCGTAGCCCCGATCCTGCGCCGTGATCATCATCAGCCAGGTCGTGTCGGACTCGATGTTGACCGCCTCGATGGGGTCCATCTGGATCGCGACTCTCAACATGACATCTTCCCTGGGCCTACCGCGCGTCGCGCTACTTGAGGCCCGCGCGTTCAAGGGCGCTCAGCCGTGCCTTGGCTAATGGGCAGCGAGGGGCGGCGGCGCAAGCCTAGTTGAGCTGGAGCCTGACCCGATCGACCGACATCCGGCGGGTGACCTCCATCGGGTCGTCCAGCGTCCGGGCGTGCGACAGGGCCTCCAGCGCGCCGGCCAGCGCCCCCTGCTTCTCCCGCGCGGCGGCCACGTCAAGCCAGGGACGGTGATCCTCGGGGTCGAGCAGGGCGCGGCGCAGGGCCGAGCGCTCGGCGCCCTCGAAATCCTGGGCGCGGATGGCGCGGCTGAACAGGACGTTCTGCATCCGGATCAGGGCCTGCCGCTCGCTGACCGGCGCCATCAGCACGTCCAGACGGTCGGCCACGTGCGGGGTCAGGCCGGCCCTGAGCGCGCGGCGCGTCAGTTCCGACGGCAGAACCAGCCGACCCTGGCTGAAAGGGTCCAGCGCCACCGGGCCCTCGGGCGTCTCTACGCGCAGCAGGAAATGGCCGGGGAAGTCGACGCCCTGGGCCTTCACCCCGGCCCGCCGCGCCGCGTCGAGGTAGAAGACGCTGAGCGCCACCGACAGGCCGCGCCGGCGTTCGGCCACGTCGATGA
Source organism: Brevundimonas sp. (assembly GCF_035561115.1). Taxonomy (GTDB): domain Bacteria; phylum Pseudomonadota; class Alphaproteobacteria; order Caulobacterales; family Caulobacteraceae; genus Brevundimonas. The sequence goes on along the minus strand of NZ_DATMYH010000063.1, from coordinate 4,917 downwards.
CATCGGTGTTGGCGGCGTCGTCATAGTGCAGCAGGTCGCCATTGAGCCGCAGATCGGCGGCCATGGTCTCGGCCAGGGCGTCGTCGGGGCTTTCGCCGCCGATGCGCTCGGCCAGCCGGTCGGCCGCATGATTGGCCAGGGTCCGGACCGGTTCGGGATCGCGGAACGGATAGTCGTGGATGGCGCAGGCGATGGCCGCCTCGAGCAGAGGGAACGCCTCATCCCCGGCCTGTCCAGCCTCGGTCAGCACGGCGATTGCATCGTCGCGAGTCATGCGGCGCCCCTCCCGAAGGCGTCAACGCCGCGACGATGGCGCGGAAACCGCCCGGGAGCCAGCGCCACCATATCGATTCTCAACACATGACCGGCCAAGCTGGGTCTTTGGCGCAACACCGCCCGGCCCGCGGCCAGCAGGCGATCGTACTGATCCGGGGTCAGGGCGTTCAGGGCGGCCTCAAGCGTGGCCCGGCGCTTTACCTCGACCACGGACAGGATCCTGCCGCGCCGCGCCAGGATGTCGATCTCGCCGCTGCGGGTCTTCAGGCGGAAGCCGAGAACCTGATAGCCCTTCGCCATCAGCAGCGCCGCCGCCAGCCATTCCGAGCCGTGGCCGGCCCGGTGCGCCCGCGATCCCAGACCGATACGCCAGTCCCGTTTGATGCGCGCGGCCTTCGGCGCCTTCAGCCGGGTCGCGGGCTTCGGGCGCTTCACCGCCCCTGCATCTCCAGCGCCCGCTTGTAGAGGGGTTTGCGCGGCAGGTTCAGCGCCCGCGACACCTCGGCGGCGGCCTCGCCGGGCGGCAGGCGGGTCATGGCCTCGGCCAGGGCCGCATCGGCGTCGGCCTCGGAGGCGACCTCGGTTTCGCCGGGCCCCACGACCACGACGATCTCCCCCCTGGGCGACTGGCAGCGCGGATCGACGGCCAGTTCGGCCAGCGAACCGCGAACGCATTCCTCGTACAGCTTGGTCAGTTCGCGGGCGACGGCGGCGGGGCGCGGGCCGAGCACCGCCGCCATGTCGGCGAGACTGTCGGCCAGACGGGGGCCGCTCTCGAAGAAGACCAGGGTCTGGCGCGCGGTCCGCACCTCTTCCAGCATCGTGCGCCGCGCGCCGGATTTCGGCGGCAGGAAGCCGGCGAACAGCACCCGGTCGGCGGGCAGGCCGGCGATGCAAAGCGCCGCCAGCAGGCTGGACGGGCCCGGGATCGGATGCACCGGCAGGCCCTCGGCGATCACCGCGCGGGCGACCACGAAGCCGGGGTCGCTGACCAGCGGCGTCCCCGCGTCCGACACCAGCGCCACCACCGCCCCCTCGCGCAGCCGTTCGATGGCCAGTTCCGCGGCCCGCGCCGAGGCGTGGTCGTCGCAGCGCTCGAGCTTTACCTTCAGCCCATAGGCCGACAGCAGTTTGGCGGTCACCCGGGTGTCCTCGGCCAGCACCAGATCGGCGGCGGCCAGAACATCCAGCGCCCGCAGGGTCATGTCCCTCAGGTTCCCGATCGGCGTCGCCACCAGATACAGGCCCGACGCCACGGTGCGCGGCGGCGGTGCGGTCGGCGGAAACGGCGAGGGATCAGACATAGCCGGGACCGTGCCAGCCGCGACCGGCCCGCTCAAGGGCGGTCATACCAGCAGGGCGCGCAATACGCCGTCCAGAACCGGGCGGCCCTGCGCCGTCGCCACGACCCGCTGGTCGCGCCGCGACAGGAAGCCGTCGGCGATCAGTCCGGCCAACGGCTCGGCTTCCGGCGACAGGCCCAGAGCGGTCAACTCGCCCAGCCCGACACCCTCGACGGTGCGCAGCCCCAGCAGCACCTTCTCCTCGGCGGCCTCGGCCGGCGACTGGGCCGCCCGCTCCGACCACGGCGCGCCCGCCGGGACGCCGGTCAGATATCCGCCGATCCCCCGCTGCGCGACGGTCGCCGTCCGGACGCCGTTCAACGTCAGCCGCCCGTGCGCGCCCGGCCCGACGCCGAGATAGTCCCCGCCGCGCCAGACGTGCAGATTGTGCGACGACCGGGCCGCGACGCCGCGGGCGTGGTTGGACACCTCATAGGCCTCGAACCCCGCGCCCTCGAGCACGGCTTGCGTGGTCTCATAGAGGGCGGCGGACAGATCCTCGTCCGGGGGCGTCCAGGCGTGGCGGGCGACGGCGCGGCCGAAGGCGGTCGCGGGCTCGATGGTCAGTTGATAGGGCGAGACGTGCTCGAACCCCATGTCGAGGGCCTCGGTCAGTTCGGCCGTCCATCCGTCCACGGTCTGGCCGGGCCGGGCGTAGATCAGGTCGATCGACAGCCGGGCGAAGGCGCGGCCGGCGACGGCCACGGCGCGGCGGGCCTCGTCCGCCGAATGGTTGCGGCCGAGGAAGGCCAGGGCCGCGTCGTCCAGGGCCTGAACCCCCATGGACAGGCGGTTGACCCCGGCGTCGGCAAGGGCGTCGAACCGGTCGGCCTCGGCGTCGGTGGGATTGGCCTCCAGGGTGATCTCGATCGGTCCGCGCGGTTCGAACAGGCCTTTCGCCCGCGCGATCACCGCCCCGACCGCGTCAGGCGCCATCAGCGAGGGCGTGCCGCCTCCGAAGAAGATCGAGGCCAGCCGGCGCGGGCCGGTCAGGGCCGCCTGGGTCTCCAGGTCCGTCAGGATCGCGCGGACCAGACCCGCCTGTTCCTCCGTCCGCCCCCGGTCGCGCACCACGTTGAAGTCGCAATAGGGGCAGATGCGCGCGCAGTACGGCCAGTGAACGTACAGGGCGACGTCGTTCCCGGGATCTGGAACCGGATCAGTCAATCAGCGCCGCTTTCAGCTTCGCGAACGCCCGGGCGCGGTGGCTGATCGAATCCTTCAGCGCCGGATCGAGTTCGCCGAAGGTCAGGCCGTGGCCTTCGGGAATGAAGATGGGGTCATAGCCGAAGCCGCGGTCGCCGCGCGGCGGGAAGGTCAGCAGACCGTCGACCCGGCCCTCGACCACCACCGCCGGCCCGTCGGGCCAGGCCACGGCCAGCGCCGATGTGAACCAGGCGCGCCGATCGTCGGAACCGATCTCCTCGAGTCTTTCTTCCACGCGGCGCATGGCGAAGGCGAAATCCTTGTCGGGTCCGGCCCAGCGCGCGGAAAATATGCCCGGAGCCCCATCCAGCGCCGCGACCGACAGGCCCGAGTCGTCGGCCAGGGCGACCTCGCCGGACCGGTCCGCCGCGTGACGCGCCTTCAGCAGGGCGTTGCCCGCAAAGGTGCTCTCGGTCTCTTCAGGCTCCGGCAGGTTCAGGCCGGCCGCGGTGACCACGTCGTAATGTCCGTTCAGCAGCGCGTCGATCTCGACCGCCTTGCCGGGGTTGTGGGTCGCCACGACCAGCCGCATCCCTTTGATAAGATTGAATTTCATTCCGATCACGCGCTCCGCAACAATCCATTGCCAAAGTTTAATATCGTTAAACGATATGTAACATGACTTTCTTCAACGCACGTCCTATCTATGTCTTCAAGAACGGACGCCGCGACGTTCCCCGAACAAGCCGAAATCGGCAAGATCGATGCAGCGGAACAACGAACGAGGGGTGAAAATATCCCTCACTCAGGAACTACGGAGAAAGACCATGAACACCATGAACGCTTCCCACTTCATCGAAAAGGTCGGCCACGGCGTCCTCAACGCCTTCCTGCTCGCCGCCCTGCCGACCGCCCTGGTCGCCACTCTGATCCAGGCTCTGTGATTCTTCCCCGGCCTGATGCAGCCCGACGGGCGGCAGGCCAAACAGAATGTCTCATCGGAGCTTTGACGATCGGCATGACAATCGCGATGAATAAGCCCGCGTGTGGGTTCGCCGGACCCCGCGCGGCATCCTCGCCCCGAACCCCGGCCGACTGACGAGGCCCGACCATGCGCTTCCCGAAGACGATACCGCTCGGGATTCGCCCGCCTGCCCTTCCGGGAATTGGTCCCGGATCCATGTCCAGCCTGCTCGGCGTCGCCCTCTGGGCCGCCTTCTGGATCCTGGCGTTGCTGACCCTGGCCGCCGCCCTCTTCTTCATTTTCATGGCCTTCGTGCCGATGGGCCCCCTCGGCCTGACCGCGACGTCCGACGACGGCGGCACCAGCGTGCCTGTCCCGCGGGCCTATGTCCTGTTCGGCGTCGGCGCCATCACCGGCTATCTGGGCGGTTTCGCCCTGATCCTGCGCCACCTGCGCCGCATCGTGCACAGCCTGCGCATCGGCGACCCCTTCCAGCCCGCCAACGTCAGCCGGCTGAAGCAGATCGGCCTGACCCTGGCCGTCGTCACCGGCGGCGCCTGGATCGGCCAGACCCTTGTGTCGCGGCTGGTGCGCGGCGCGCTCGAGCCGCCCGGCATGTTCGACCTGGTCACCCCCGCATTTTCCGTCCTCGTCGTCTTCGTCCTCGCCGAAGTGTTCCGCGAGGGCGCGCGCCTGCGCCGCGAATCCGAACTGACAATCTGAAAAAGGTCCGCTAGAGCCCCGCCATGGCCATTCGCGTCCAGCTAGATCGCATCCTCGTCGAACGGCGCATGTCGCTGACCGAGCTGGCCGACCGCGTCGGCGTGACCCTGGCCAATCTGTCGATCCTGAAGACGGGCAAGGCCCGGGCCATCCGGTTTTCGACCCTGGACGCCCTGTGCCGCGAACTGAACTGCCAGCCCGGCGACCTGCTGGTCCAGACGCCGGGGCCGCAGGACCCGGGCTCCGACGAGGACGCCGACGGGGACGCCTCCGGCACGACATGAGCCGCCGCGACGACCTGAGCCCGGAGGACCGCCGCATCTGGGCGCGGGTGGCGGGCTCGGTGAAGCCGTCCAGACCCAGGAAGGCCGTACGGGTGATTCCCGGCGCCGCCGTCGCCGATCCTCCGCCCGCCCCACTCCCCAAGAAGCCGGTGAAGCCCTCCGGCGTCGTTCCCGCCTGGAC
>NZ_DATMYH010000062.1:0-12795 GCF_035561115.1 Brevundimonas sp. | reverse complement strand
CATGAAGACGGGAACGTCCTCGCGCCCGGCGATCTGACGCAGGATCCGGGCGTTGCGCGCCGTCTTCTCCACCGGCACGTTCCCGCCCACGGCGGTGACGGCCAGCAGTTCCAGCTCGCCCGCCCCGAAGGCGAGCATCAGCGCCACGGCGTCGTCCACGCCGGGATCGCAGTCGATGATGAGGGACAGGGTTTTCACCGGATCAGGTTTGAAGCGGGTCGCCCGGACAGGCAAGCCTCAGCCGGTCACCTGCACCGGTCCACGCAAACCTGCGCCAGCACCTCGGCCGAATCCACCAGCGGCACGGACACGTCCTCCGCCCCCAGCAGCAGCGGCACCTCCGTGCAGCCGGCGATCACCGCCTCGGCGCCCGCCGCGACCAGGGTCGCCGCCAGCCGCCGCATCTCGGCCCGCGGCCCCTCGCCCAGGTCGCCGCGTTTGACCGCATAGACGCAGGCCATGAAGGCCTCGCGCGCGGGCCCGCTCAGCCGCACGATCTTGCAGCCCTTGCCCTGCAGGGCGCGGGCGTACAGCGCCTCGCCGCCCGGCGTGGCCAGGACGCCGATCTTCTTGGCTCCGCCCGCCGCGGCCGCCTCTGTCGTCTCGGCGATCATGTCGATGAAGGGCAGGCCGACCTTCCGGATGCCCGCCGCCTGGGCGTGGGCGGTGTTGCACGGCATGCACAGCACCTGGGCCCCGGCGTCGCGCAGCCGCATCGCCATCTGCCCCAGCGTCGCCTCGGCGGCGTCGGATTGCCGGTTGCGGTCCGGCACCTGCGGGTTGATGTCGGCGATGATGCGGATGTGGTCCTGATCGCCCTGCGCCGGCGTCAGCGCCTGCACCCGCGCCAGGAAGGCCACCGTCGCGGCCGGTCCCATGCCGCCCAGAACGCCCAATACCTTGCCCATTGTACCCTTGAACTCCTCGCCGCCTTGCCAAGCGGACGGTCAGCCGCCCTTATGCGCGAAAACCATAAGGAAGCGCCATGCCGACGGAAGCCGAGGCCGCGACGGCCCTGATCACCAATGACGCGGTCGTGCTGGGCCTCCTGGCGGCCATACTCGGCGGGGTCTTCTGGGCCTCCGGCCTGGCGCATCCCTGGGCGAGGAAATTCTTCGCCGTCGTCCCGGCCCTGCTGCTCTGCTATTTCCTGCCCTCGCTGCTGACCACCTTCGGCGTGGTCGATCCCGAGACCTCGCGGCTTTATTTCATCGCCTCGCGTTTCCTGCTGCCCGCCGCCCTGGTGCTGCTGACCGTCTCGGCGGACCTGCCCGCCGTGATGGGCCTGGGTCCCAAGGCGCTGATCATGTTCTTTACGGGCACGCTCGGGGTGATGATCGGAGGGCCGGTCGCCCTGCTGCTGACCAGCTGGGTCGCTCCGGACCTTCTGGGCGCGGGGCCTGAGGCGATCTGGCGCGGCATGGCCACCGTGGCCGGCAGCTGGATCGGCGGATCGGCCAACCAGGCCGCCCTGTACGAAATCTTCGACGCCGGCCCTGACGTCTTCTCGATCTGGATCGCCGTCGACGTGGTCGTCGCCAACATCTGGATGGCCGTGGTCCTGTGGATCGCCGCCAACCAGACGCGGATGGACCGGTTGTTCCGCGCCGATACCACCGCCCTCGACCGGGTGCGCGACAAGGCCGAGGCCTATGAGACCGAGAACGCCCGCATCCCCACGCTCAAGGATCTGATCTTCATCGTCGCCGTCGGCTTCGGCGCGGTCGGCCTGTCGCACGCCATCGCCGATCCCCTGTCGGCCTGGTTCGGCGCCAGCTTCCCCTGGGCCCAGCGTCTGTCGCTCGACTCCAGCTTCTTCTGGCTGGTGCTGATCGCCACCGTCATCGGCGTGATCCTGTCCTTCACCGGCGCCCGCAAGCTGCAGGGTCCCGGGGCGGCCAAGGTCGGCTCGGTCTTCGTCTATATGCTGGTCGCCACCGTCGGGCTGAACATGAACATCGGCGCCGTTCTCGACAGCCCCGTCTACTTCCTGATCGGCGGCGTCTGGATGCTGATCCACGTCGCCCTGATGTTCGGCATGGCCTTCCTGATCCGCTCGCCCAGCTTCTTCCTCGGCGTCGGCTCCATGGCCAATATCGGCGGCGCCGCCAGCGCCCCGGTCGCCGCCGCAGCCTTCCATCCGTCGCTGGCCCCGGTCGGCGTCCTGCTGGCCGTGGTCGGCTACATCATCGGCACGGCCGCCGCCTGGTTCACCGGTCTGGTGATGATGCAGATCGCGGCGGGGGCGGGGTAGGGCCTCTTGAACCAGCTCGACGTCGCCCTTCGCGCCACGGGCGTCGGCCTGCTGCTGCTGATCGGCCTCGTGCTCGTCCTCTCCACGCCCCGAAGGGCGACGGCGCTCTGGTTCGTCCCGTTCGCCCTGGGCGTCGCAGGCTTCCTGGCGGTCAATGCGATCGGCCTCGCGTCCGAACTGCCGGACCCGGCCTGGTCGGTCGCCTCGCTGCTGAGCAGGCTGGCGACGGTTTTCGTCTGGTGGTTCTGCCTCGCCCTCTTCGACGGCGACTTCCGTCCGCGCGCCGTCGAGCTTGCGGGCGGCGGCGTCTGGCTGGTCCTTGTGGCGATCGACAAGGCGTATTTCTTCCCGGCCCCCTCCGGTATCGACCTGTCCGCGGTCCTGATCGCCCTGGGCGTGGCCATGATGGGTCATGTCGGCTGGCGGTTGATGCAGGATTTCCGCGGCGACCTGATCGAAAGCCGGCGTCGCGCCCGGCCGGTCTTCGTCGGACTGCTCGCCGCCTTCCTGCTGCTCGACTTCGGCATTGACCTGCTGATGGGCTACGGCTGGCGCCCGCCGGGCTTCCTGCTCCTCCAGAACGGCGTCATCGTCCTGCTGACGGTCGGCCTCGGCGCCTGGCTGCTCACGGCCGATACCCTGGTCGTCGCCGGACCGGAATCGCCGCGCCGGACCCCCGCGGTCGCGAAGCCGGATCCCGACGCCCCCCTTCTGGCCCGGCTCGACGCCCTGATGATCGGTGAGCGGCCCTACCTCGACCCGGATCTGACGATGTCCCGTTTCGCCGCCCGTCTCGGCGTCCCGGAGGCCGTACTGCGGCGCCTGATCAATCACCGTCTGGGCTTCGGGCATTTCCGCAACTTCCTCAACGTCTACCGGGTGGAGGAGGCCAGGCGACGGCTCCGCGCCGGTCCCGCCGCCCCGGACAAGATGATCTCGATCGCCTTCGATTCCGGCTTTGCCTCCCTCGCCTCCTTCAACCGCGCCTTCCGGCAGATTGTCGGCCAGTCGCCCACCGGTTTCCGGGATGGCGCCGCCGCGCCGGACCGTCTGGTGAGGAGCGATTGATCGGGTTTTGAGGAGCGTCGCCGCCGCGGCGCGGCCACGCTCCTCCCATGACAACATCGCCCCCGGACACCGCCCGCCGTCCCGACTTTCCCGCCCGTTCGCCGTGGCTGGTCTCGGCTCTCGTCATCAGCGTCTTCCTTGTGGTCAACGCCATCGGCCTGACGCCCTTCCGCACCGTGGCGGGCGACTGGGAGGGCTGGAGTCGCATCGCCGCCCTCGCTGTCCTTGGCTACGGCCTGTACCTGATCGGCCCCCTCCTGACGGCCAGCCTCCTGTTCGGCCGATCCCGGGCGCTCGACGCCCTTGGCCTGTCGGGATCGCTCCCGGTCGCCCTTGGCCTGGCCGGCGGATGCAGCCTGATCGTGCTGGTCGGGATCGCCGTCAGCTCACCCCTGGCGGAGATCGGTCGGCTGCCGCTCGAGCTGGTGCGAAGCGCCCTCCTTCCGGGCCTGGCCGAGGAGCTGCTGTTTCGCGCCTTCCTGTTCGGCTTCCTCTATCGTTTCGCCGGCTGGGGCTTTGCGCCAGCGGCCCTGCTCTCCGCCGCCGTCTTCGGCGCCGAACACCTCTACCAGGGCGGAGACCTGGTCGAGGCCGGCGCCATAGCCGTCCTTACCGGGATCGGCGGGCTGTGGTGGTCGTGGCTGCTGGTGGAATGGCGGTGGAACGCCTGGGTCCCGATCGCCTTCCATGTTCTGCTCAACGCCTTCTGGACCGCGTTCGACGTATCGGACTCCGCCCTCGGCGGCGGCCGTGAGATCGGCCTGAGACTCGCGTGCATGGCCCTGTCGATCGGCGTGACGATCATCGTCGCATCGCGTCGGGGCGGCCTGCGGATCCGGGGGCGTCGCTGGTGGCTGGGAGAGGCCGGACAGGCCGCGTGACCGGTCGCGAGCCGGCCCGGAACGCCGGCGCCCTACAGCGCCCCTTCGATCTCGCCCTGGTATCCGAACAGCCCCTGCGCCCCGCCCGTATGCAGGAACACCACGGTCTCGTTCTCGAATCTCCCGGCCCTGGCCAGGGTGATCAGCCCCTTCATCGCCTTGCCCGTATAGACCGGGTCCAGCACGATCGCATCGGTCCGGGCCGCCAGCTTCAGCGCCTCGATCACCGCGTCGTCGATCAGGCCATAGCCCTCGCCGACATAGTCGCAATCGGCGACCACCATCCCGGCCTCCACCGCGTCCGGCCGCCCCAGCAGGGCCGCCGTCTCGCGGGCCAGCTTCAGCACCGACTCTTCCTGCTTCGCCTTCGGCGCCCGCACGCCGACGCCCAGCACCGGAATGTCCGCCCCCATCACCGCCAGACCGGCGACGAGACCGGCGTGCGTCCCGGCGCTGCCGGTGGCGGTGACGATCCGGTCGACCTGCATGTCCAGTTCGTCGGCCTGGACCACGATCTCGCGCGCGCAGTCGACATAGCCCAGCGCGCCGATCGCGTTCGAGCCGCCGCCGGGAATGACGTAGGGCTTGCCGCCCCGCGCCCGCACCATGGCCGCCGTCTTCTCCAGCTCGGCGGTCATGTCGGAGCCTCCCGGAACGGTGCGGATGCCCGCGCCGAACAGCCGGTCCATCAGGACGTTGCCGTTGTGCGTATAGTCGATCGCCTTCGAGCCGGTCCGCTCTTCGAGGATGACCTCGCAGGCGAAGCCGTGCGCCGCCGCGGCCGCCGCTGTCTGGCGCACGTGGTTGGACTGCACCGCGCCCTGGGTGACCAGGGTGTCCGCGCCCTGCTCCATCGCGTCGCCCAGCAGGAATTCCAGCTTGCGGGTCTTGTTGCCGCCGCCGGCCAGACCCGTGCAGTCGTCGCGCTTGATCCAGATCTCGACGCCCAGGGCCTCGCTCAGCCGGGGCAGCGGCTCCAGCGGCGTCGGCAGATGGGCAAGGCGGACGCGGGGAAAGCGGGCGAGATGCATGGTCGACTCCGGTGTGCGGCCCCTTCTAGACGCCCACGCCCGAATTGCCGACCCGGTTCCCGGCTTCAGGCGGCGGGAACGCCCTCCACCGCCTCCAGCAGGATCCGGATCACCCTGCCGGGCGTCAGGTCGTCCTGATCGATCAGCGAGTCCAGCGCCTCTCCATGCGCGGGGGTGATCCGGGCGTTGGCCATGGTCCAGCGGCTGAACAGCCGCCCGGCGATCGGCTCGCGGCCCATCAGTATGATGTCGCGATGGCGGGGATCGTCCTCCAGCCGGCGCAGCAGGGCGTCCAGCGCCTGGGCGGGGCCTTCGACGACCTGGATATAGCGGTCGCGATGGGCGGCCAGCGCCCCGGTCAGGCCCTCGCGGTCGTTGTTGCGTTGCGATTCCGCCAGGATGACGGCCAGATTGCCCAGGGAGCCGGTCGTGCCCGTGGCGGTGCTTTCATAGACCAGCCGTTCCAGATGCAGACTCATGTTCACCCTCTCGCTGTCGGGCCGTAATGCAAAGCTCCGGTTCCGGGTTGCAGGCGCACTAGCGATTTGTCTTTGAAAGGAAATGTCCGTTTCCGCACACAGGACGCCCAAACGCCCCGTCCGCGGCGTGCGAAATTTTTCCGGCGGCGAGGAACGGTTTTCGGCGACCGCGGTTTATCGGTCGGACCTTGCGGCGATGCGCGCTCGACAGAGTCCTCCGCGGCCCGGTCTCTGCCACGCCCCCCGACGCAGACCGGGCCGCACCTTCCTCTTCTTGCGGCCATCCGCCCGCCCCGCTTGCCGACTCACGTCGCGCGGCCCGATGCTGGGCGCATGGCCGAATCGCCCGCCCCCGTTCTTGCTAGGCTGCGCGACCGAAGCGCGACCGAGGCCGCCATCGTCGCCGCCGGCGAGCGCATCCTGCTGCGCGACGGCTTCCCCGGCCTGAACGTCCAGACCCTGGCCGCCGAGGCGGGCTGCGACCGCAAGCTGGTCTACCGGTATTTCGACGGCGCCGACGGGGTGGTGACGCGCATCGCCGACCGCGCCCACGCCGCCCTCGCCGCCAGCCTCGCCTCCATTCCCCAGGTCGAGGCGGCCTCCCTTCGCACCTTCGCCCGCATCAGCCTGCTGACCTGGCTGGCCGCCCTTCGCGCCAGTCCGCTGTCCCTGCGCCTGATGGCCTGGGCCCTGGTCGAGGACTCCGGCCTGCTGCGCCGCATCGAGGCCGACCGCGCCGCCGTGCTGCAGACCTGGATGCGCGAGCGCCGTCCCCGGCTGCGCGTCCCGCCCGAGGGCGACCCGACCGCCCTCAACGCCGTCCTGCTGGCCGCCGTCCAGCATCTGGCGCTGTCGGCCGACCGCCGCGGCGGAGTCGCCGGCCTGACCCTGGATCCGGAAGGCTGGCCCCGAGCCGAGGCCGCCCTCGACCGCCTGCTGCTCGCCTTCCCGGACTGACGACCCTGGCCGGCTCACACGCGCCCACGCGGGCGTCAGCACAACTATAAATGGCCAAGCTTCGAAAACTTCTTGATTTTCGGGAGTAATGTGTGGGCACATTTGCGACACAATCGAGGGGGGACTCCGAAATGAACAATCAGCTCCACCAAAAGCGCGCCGGCCTTGGTCTGAAAGACCTTCTGCGCGGTTCGGTGGCCGGTCTGTGCCTGGCCGCCGCAGCAACGCCGGCCCTCGCCCAGTCCGGCCAGCCTGGTCCAGCCCAAGGCGGGTTCCTGAACTTCGGCGCCGTCGAGCGCGCGCCGCAGATCGTCATTGCGAACCCCGGCACGCCCACCACGGCGCGCGATCCCGTCAACGTCACGGGCGTCGGCCAGATGATCATCGACCAGCAGAACGGCTTCATCGGCCTGTGCACGGCCACGTTGATCAACCCGCGGACCGTGATTTTCGCGGCCCACTGCGTCAACGAGCGGGCGGCCAATGCCTACGGCGCCGGCGGCACGCCCATAGGCTTCGGCTTCTCGAGCAACAACAACGCGGCGGGGAACAGCGCCTTCGGCGGCTGGCTGGGCAACCACCAGACCAACACCTCGCGGTTCATGTACAATTCGAACCACGTCGCCTACCACCCGGCCTCGCTGGAGCCCGAGGCCAACAGCTTCCTGTATGGCGACGTCGCCATCGCCTCGCTGGACACCGTCGCCCGGGACGTCCCCAGCTGGTCGATGCTGTTCTCGGCCCTGCCCGCGCCGACGATCACGGCCGCGGGCACCGGCTATCATGTCAACCTTTCCGGCTATGGAAACAACGGCACGGGCACGACCGGCTCGACCGGCGGCATCGACTTCCGCCGCCGTCTGGCCGAGAATATGCTGGGCGGCCTGGCCTCGATCGACGAGTTCGAAAGCTTCCTGTTCGGAAGCCCCGGAGGCGATCTGCCGCAGAACGTCTACTGGATCGACTTCGACGACCCCCGCCGCGGCACGGCCCAGGCCAGCCCGTTCGATTTCAACGCATGGCGCGACAACGCCCTGCCGCGCGAGGGGATCACCGCCAGCGGGGACTCCGGCGGCCCGCTGATTCTCGACAACACCTTCTCCAAACCCGTCGTGATCGGCGTGCTCTCGGGCGGTTACACCCGCTTCTTCAACGGCCAGCCGGCGAACGGCTACGGCACCGCCTCCTTCTTCCAGCCGCTCTATCTCTACTGGGACTGGATCGCGGCGAATAACCCCTATCACTACGTGTCCGCCCTCGCAGGCGACGGAAACTGGACCGACGCCTCCCACTGGGTGACCAGTCTGGATCCCAACTACCAGATCATCGGCCCCGACGGTCAGCTGGTGAACGGCGTCCCGACCGACGTCGGGGCGGGGCCCACGGGTCCGGACGCCAACGGCTTCGGCCAGATGTGCTTCCAGAGTGGCGGCGTCAGCGACTGTGTGGACGTCGCCACGGGGGTGGAGACGATCCAGAACAAGCCGATCGGCGCCGGCGCCTCAAGCGGCGCGGCGGTCGTCTCGGTCGACGCCCTGCTCGAAACCGGGGCCGGCGAGGAGACCGCCGGGGCCGCCCCGGCCGAGGCGCAGACCCGCTTCAGCGGGGAATCCGTCGGCGCCGTGCGCGAGGCCCAGGCCGGTCTCGGCGGGAGCATCGGAACGGCGGCCCTGCCGGCGGCCACCCTGCTGAACGGCCTGCCCGGAGCGCGTAATTTCGTCCCCGTCAATTTCGAGGGTGACCGCCTGGCGGGCGCCGCGCCGCGCTATTTCGACGTGACCCTGTCGGCCAACGGCACAACGACGCTCAGCACGGCCGTCACCATCGATCGCCTGACCATGGCCGGCGTCGGCGCCGGGCTGAACATCACAGGCACAGGCGATCTGTTCAGCAATATCGACATCACCCAGCTGACCGGCACGCTCCACGTCGATGGCGCGCTGCGGACCCCCGGCGACTTCTTCATGATGACGGGCGGCCTCAGCGGGTCGGGGGCGATCACCACGCCCTTCTTCACCAACATGGCCGGCGTCATCGCGCCCGGAACCCCGACCACGATCGGGACCCTGACCTTCAACGGCGATGTCATCCTCGCCTCGGGCGGCGCCCTGCTGATCAACCTCGGCGCCAGCGGGAGCTCGGACCGGCTGGTGGTCACCGGCCAGGCCAATCTGGGCGGGCTCGTGACCTTCGGCTTCACGCCCGGAACGGCGCCGCGCTTCGGCGACAGCTACACCTTCCTGACCGCGGCAGGCGGCGTCAGCGGGACGTTCTCGGACGCGCCGATCACCGCGATCCTGCGGCCGACCATCACCTACCTCCCGACCTCGGTCAGGGTGCAGATCGCGGCGGGTCTCTATGCTGACGTCGTGACCAGTTCGCCGATCCAGGCCGCCTACGCCCGGCTGCTGGACCAGAACCGGGTCGCCTACGCCGGGTTCAGCGACCTCTACGGTCCGCTGGACGTCCAGTCCGCCGACTCGATCCAGGCCACGCTCGAGGCCCTCGCTCCCCGGACAGAGACGCTGAAGACCTCGCTGGGCGTCGCCGCCATGGACAGCATGGCCAGCTTCTACCGCGAGCGCCTGACGTTGACGGGCGCCGACATGGACGGGTCGCTGCAGGTCATCGGCCGGCCGGTCGACTACGCCTCCGTCGCCATGGATTCGCTCGACGGCGGCTCGGTCTCTCCCCTGGGCGAGACCGGCGAGTCGGTCGTCGTCCCCGACGTCCTGCCCGACGGCCTGCGGGCCTTCGTCGCCGCCGGCTATCTGGACGGCGAGGGCGCCCCCATGAGCACCGCGACCGGCGGCGGCAAGGATTCGTTCGACGGCTATTTCATCGCCGCGGGCGTCGAAGCCGCGCTCGGCCGGCAGGCCATGCTCGGCCTCGCCGTGTCGACCACGGAGCTGTCCGGCTCGACCGCCGTCGCGCCCCAGTCCGCCGAGGGCCGGCTGTTCCTCGGTACGGCCTACGCCAACTGGCGGGCGGACAGCGGCCTGGTGCTGAACGGCATGTTCAGCTTCGGCGAATTCGACACCGAGACCACCCGCCTGGCGGCGGTCGGCCCCGGCGTCTTCACCCTCAAGACCAGCGACGGCGCCCGCGCCATGGCGGGCGAGATCGGCCTCGGCTTCCGCACCGAGAACGACCAGGTCTCGGTCACCCCCGGCGCCTCGCTGCGGGCCAGCAAGATCAACTACGGTCCGACGACGGAAACCGGCGGCGGTCCGGCCCTGCAGTACCAGCGTGAAAGCGCCGACGCCCTCGAAGGCCGCCTCGGCCTGACGGTGTCGGGCCGGTCGTCCACCTTCAGGCCCTACGCCAGCGCGGCCGCGGTCCACGCCTTCGCCGATCCGGTCTCGTCCTTCGGCGCCAATTTCGTCGGCGGCGTCGGTCCGGACGCGGTCTTCGCCCTGGGCAGCCAGGACCGGAACTGGATCGAGGTCGGCGTCGGCCTCGAGGCGATCCGCGACGTCTGGCGTTTCACCGTCGCCGCCGAGACCACGCTGAGCCGGGACGATGTGGAGAATCGCTCCGTCCGCGCCGCGGCCTCCATCCGCTTCTGACGGCCTCGACCGGATCGCGCCCGCTTGACCCCCGCGGTCGGCGGGCGCAGGTTCCGCGCGTTCTCCGGGGGGTCGCATCCGAGCGGCTGAGATTGGCGTGATCGCCTGACCCGTCGAACCTGATCCGGGTCATGCCGGCGAAGGGATGGGAATTCAGCCCCGCGAAGGCGGGGACCGGGCTCGAGGGCCCGGCTCAACCCTGCGTCGGCGGCCTCTCACGAGGAGCCTTCGCCATGGACCGTTCCCGCTTTCTGGCCGGCCTGATCGGCCCGACCCTTGCGGTCATTTCGCTCGGCCTGCTGCTGAATCTCGCCCGCCTGCCCGAGCTGGTCGACCAGCTGTCCGCCGGCTGGGCCCTGATCATGATCGCCGGCGTCGTCACCCTGATGGCCGGCCTGGCCGTCGTGCTCAGTCACAATGTCTGGAAGGGCTGGCCGGCCATCGTCACCGCCTTCGGCTGGCTGGCCGTCGTCGGCGGAACCGCCCGCATCCTGTTCCCCAGCCAGATCGCCGACATCGCCCCCACCCTGATCACCGGCGGCGGCCCGCTCGTGCCGGTCCTGATCGGCGTCTGCCTCCTGCTCGGCCTGTTCCTGTCGTGGCAGGCCTTCCGTCCCGTTCGCGCCTGATCTCCGGAGCCCCCATGAACATCGCCGTCACGCCCCCCGCCCTGCCCGAAGAGCCCAATGTCGATCTGGCTCTGAAAGACGCCCGCGATCAGGTGATGCGCGAGACCGGGACCATCCCGACCGGCGAACGCGCCGGCTCGAAGAAGGTCTATGTCGCCGGCGAGCTCTACCCCGACATCCGCGTCCCCTTCCGCGAGGTCGCCGTCCACCCCAGCGCCAATGAGCCGCCGGTGACCATCTACGACTCCTCGGGCCCCTACACCGACCCGACCGTGACCATCGACATCCAGCGCGGCCTGCCCCTGGTCAAATCCAGCTGGCAGCTCGACCGCGGCGACATCGCCCCCGTCCTGAACCCGCGCGAGGTCAAGCCCGAGGACAACGGTCACGCCAGCGGCAAGAACCTGGCCCCCCGCTTCGACACCTCGCACCACAAGGTCTTCAAGGGCGTCGAGGGCCGCCCGGTCACCCAGTACGAATATGCGAAGGCCGGCATCATCACCCCCGAGATGGAATACGTCGCCATCCGCGAGAACCTGCGCCGCGAACAGACCGCCCCCTGCATCCGCGACGGCGAGGACTTCGGCGCCTCGATCCCCGACTTCGTCACCCCCGAGTTCGTGCGTCAGGAGATCGCCCGCGGCCGCGCCATCATCCCGCACAACATCAACCACCCCGAGGTCGAGCCGATGATCATCGGCCGGAATTTCCTCGTCAAAATCAACGCCAACATCGGCAACAGCGCCGTCCTGTCCTCCGTCGACGACGAGGTCGACAAGCTGGTCTGGGCCACCCGCTGGGGCGCCGACAACGTCATGGACCTGTCGACCGGCCGCAACATCCACAACATCCGCGACTGGATCATCCGCAACTCCAGCGTCCCCATCGGCACCGTGCCGATCTACCAGGCCTTGGAAAAAGTAAGCGGCGTCGCCGAGGACCTGACCTGGGAGGTCTATCGCGACACCCTGATCGAACAGGCCGAACAGGGCGTCGACTATTTCACCATCCACGCCGGCGTCCGCCTGCCCTTCGTGCCGATGACCGCCAGACGCGTCACCGGCATCGTCTCACGCGGCGGCTCCATCATGGCCAAATGGTGCCTGTCGCATCACCGCGAGAGCTTCCTCTACGAGCATTTCGAGGACATCTGCGACATCATGCGGGCCTACGATGTCTCCTTCTCCCTGGGCGACGGCCTGCGTCCCGGCTCCATCGCCGACGCCAATGACGAGGCCCAGTTCGCCGAGCTGCGCACCCTCGGCGAGCTGACGAAGATCGCCTGGGCCAAGGGCTGCCAGGTCATGATCGAGGGCCCCGGCCATGTGCCGATGCACAAGATCAAGGCCAATATGGATGAGCAGCTGAAGCACTGCCACGAGGCGCCCTTCTATACGCTCGGGCCGCTGACCACCGACATCGCCCCCGGCTACGACCACATCACCAGCGCCATCGGCGCGGCCATGATCGGCTGGTTCGGCACGGCCATGCTCTGCTACGTCACGCCCAAGGAGCACCTCGGCCTGCCCGACCGTCAGGACGTCAAGGACGGCGTCATCACCTACAAGATCGCCGCCCACGCCGCCGACCTGGCCAAGGGCCACCCCGCCGCGCGGATGCACGACGACGCCCTCAGCCGCGCCCGGTTCGAGTTCCGCTGGGAAGACCAGTTCAACCTCGGCCTCGACCCCGAGACGGCCCGCAAATACCACGACGCCACCCTGCCGAAAGAGGCCCACAAGACCGCCCATTTCTGCAGCATGTGCGGCCCGAAATTCTGCTCGATGAAGATCAGCCAGGACATCCGGCGGGACGCCCAGGCGCAGAATGACGCGGGCGGTTCGCTGGCCGAGGCGGAGGCCGGGATGGCGGAGATGAGCGCGAAATTCCGGGCCGGGGGCGGGGTGGTGGAGGTGAAGGTGTGAGG
>NZ_DATMYH010000061.1:0-25403 GCF_035561115.1 Brevundimonas sp. | reverse complement strand
AAACGCCGCCCAGTCGCCTTCCGTGGCGATGTCAAACGCAGCCGACGTCGTCGTCGAACGCGTCTCCACGTCGCCCAGGGTATGGTAACCGGCGTCTATCGCCCCATACCAGCCATTCGGCTCAGCCGCCGCTGCGCCGGCTGCAAGCAGCCCCGCCATCGCGACGCCGGCGAGAAGTTTCACCTTCATCATATCCCTCATGCTCAAGTTGCCCGAAGTCCCCATGTATATGGGGCGCTCCCGAGGCCGAACGACAATGTACGGTCGCGGTTCCCGATTCTGGCGACGAATATGGCGACTGTGGCGCCGTTTCAACACATTGGGCGGGCTTTCCCGAAACGAAACGCCTGTTAGGAAGGCGTCATCATATGAGGAGCGCGACATGGCGATCGGTTTTGACGGGCGGGTGGCCATCGTTACGGGGGCCGGAGGCGGTCTGGGGCGGGAACACGCCCTCGCCCTGGCGAAACGCGGCGCAAAGGTGGTCGTCAATGATCTCGGCGGCACCCGCGACGGCTCGGGCGGCTCCGCGACGGCGGCCGAATCGGTCGTGGCCGAGATCCGGGCCATGGGCGGCGAGGCGATCGCCAGCGCCGCCTCGGTCACCGACGCCGACGCCGTAGAGGCGATGGTCCAGGCGACGATGGCCGAATGGGGACGGGTCGACATCCTGGTCAACAACGCCGGCGTCCTGCGCGACAAGACCTTCGCCAAGATGGCGCTGGAGGATTTCCGCTTCGTCGTCGACGTCCATCTGATGGGGGCGGTCCACTGCACCAAGGCGGTGTGGGATATTATGAGAGACGCGAATTACGGCCGCATCGTCATGACCACCTCGTCGTCGGGCCTGTATGGCAATTTCGGCCAGTCCAACTATGGCGCGGCCAAGATGGCGCTGGTGGGATTGATGCAGACCCTGTCGATCGAGGGGGCGAAGAACGACATCCGCGTCAACTGCCTGGCCCCCACGGCCCATACGCGCATGACCGAGGATCTGGGCGCGCGCCTGCCGCTGGACCTGCTCGGGCCCGACACCGTCTCGCCCGGTCTGCTGTATCTCGTCAGCGAGGACGCCCCCAGCCGCTGCATCCTGACGGCCGGGGCCGGCGGCTTCGAGCGCGCCTATGTGACCCTGACCCAGGGCATCCGCGCCGTCGGCGAGGATGCGCCGGAGCAGGTCGCCGCCCGCTTCGCCGAAATCTCGGACCGCACGGGCGAGATCGTCCCCGAAATGGGCGCGGCCCAGGGCATGATCGAACTGACCAAGGCGCAGCGAGCCTCTTCCTGATTGGCTATCGCGCTTCGCGCTGCATGAGCCGGGGGCTGACCCCTTGCCTTGACCCCACGGCAAGCGCCTAGGGTCGAAATCACATCCGCGCTCAAGCCGCGAGCGACCGCGTCGCGAGCGCCAGCGCCCAACAAAGGATCATCGAAGATGTCCCGCGAAGCCGTCATCGTCTCCACCGCCCGCACGCCCATCGGCCGGGCCTATCGCGGCGCCTTCAACGATACCCAGGCGCAGCAGCTGGGCGCCCACGCCGTGCGCCACGCCGTGGCCCGGTCCGGCGTCGATCCGGCCGAGATCGAGGACGTGGTCATGGGCGCGGCCCTGCAGCAGGGCTCGACCGGCACCAATGTCGCCCGCCAGATCGCCCTGGCGGCCGGCCTTCCCGTGACCACGGCGGGCATGAGTCTGGACCGGCAATGCGCCTCGGGCCTGATGGCCATCGCCACGGCGGCGAAACAGGTCGTGCATGACGGCCAGGTGATCGCCGTCGGCGGCGGGCTGGAGAGCATCTCCCTGGTGCAGAACCAGAACATGAACCTGCACCGGCTGAGGGACGAGGCCCTGCTGAAGCTCCAGCCCCACGTCTATATGTCGATGCTCGAGACCGCCGAGGTGGTCGCCGCCCGCTACGGCATCGGCCGCGAAGCCCAGGACGCCTACGCCCTGCAATCCCAGCAACGCACCGCCGCCGCCCAGGCCGCTGGCCGTCTGGACGCCGAGATCGTGCCCATGACCACCACCATGCTGGTCATGGACAAGGCCACCGGCCAGACCTCGTCGAAAGAGATCACCCTGTCGAAGGACGAGGGCAACCGGGCCGATACGACGCTGGAAGGCCTGCAGTCGCTCAAGCCGGTGTTCGGCGGCGGCGAGGAAATCGCCGAAGGCCGGTTCATCACCGCCGGAAACGCCTCCCAGCTGTCCGACGGCGCCTCGGCCAGCGTCATCATGGACGCGAAGGAGGCGGAACGCCGGGGCCTGCAGCCGCTGGGCGCATACCGCGGCATGGCGGTGGCCGGCTGCGAGCCGGACGAGATGGGCATCGGCCCGGTCTTCGCTGTGCCCCGCCTGCTGGAACGGCATGGCCTGACGGTGGACGACATCGGCATCTGGGAGTTGAACGAGGCCTTCGCCGTGCAGGTCCTCTACTGCCGCGACCGGCTGGGCATTCCCGACGATCGGCTCAACGTCTCGGGCGGCGCCATCTCGATCGGCCACCCGTACGGCATGTCGGGCGCGCGGATGACCGGCCACGTCCTGATCGAGGGCAAGCGGCGCGGGGCGAAATACGGCGTCGTCACCATGTGCATCGGCGGCGGCATGGGGGCCGCCGGCCTGTTCGAGATCTACTAGGCGATCAGCCGCGCCCATCTCGGGATGTGGCCGAACCGCGATGCGGTTCGGCTGCGGCGCGGCGGGCGTGTTCGAGATCTATTGAGGCGGCGGCCGGCCCGCCGCCTCCCATGCAGCGTGTTCGGCCTCCACCTTGGCATGCCACTTGCCGCGCAGGACCGCCGGCCGGCCGGGATAGCGGTCGTCGAGGAAGTCGGCCTCGACCACGCGGTCGGTGCGGAAGGTGCGGAAGTCGTCGCGCGTCTCGCACCAGCCGACCAGCAGGCGTTTGGTTTCCCGGTAGCCGACCAGGCATGGCCAGATGACGCGCAGGGTCTCGTTCCCCTGCTCGTCGGCATAGTGGAGCCGCAGCTTTCGGCCGGCGTGAATCCAGGCGCGAACCTTCGACATGTCGAGCGTCTCTACCTCGCGCCTCTCATGTTTCCAGACCGGCGCGCTGGCGACCGCGGGCTCGAGAATGACGGGGCGCAACCGTTCGGGAACGGTGGCGGCGATCTTGGCGATCAGATCGCGGGCGGCGCGGGCCAGGGCGGGGTCTCCGCGGCCCGCCACCCACTGGGCCCCCAGCACCGCGGCCTCGACCTCGTCCGAGGTCAGCATCAGGGGCGGCATGTCGAATCCGCCGTCCAGCACATAGCCGATCCCCGCCTCGCCCCGGATGGGCACGCGCTGGCCCATCAGGGTGGCGACGTCGCGGTAGATGGAGCGTTTCGACGTCTCCAGTTCGGCCGCGATGGCGTCGGCCGTCACCGGTCTGGAGGATCGGCGCAGCACCTGGATGATCTGGAACAGTCGGTCGGCGCGTCTCATTCGTCCACCCTGGATGACGACTGCTGACAGCATGCTGTCAGCAGGGTGGCAGTAGTCAAGACAGGTCGGCGGCGAGGGGCCTCCGGCGCGCTCAGACAGCGAGCGGCCGCGCCGCGAGCGATAGCGCTACAAAGAAGGAGAGACCGCCATGCTCACCCTGTTCCACGCTCCCCAGTCGCGGTCGGGCCGCATCCTCTGGCTGTTGGAGGAAATCGGCGTCGACTATGGGATCCGCTATGTCGACATCTTCCGCGCCATGACCCTGTCGGGCGCCCGCGATCCCGCCAATCCGCACCCGGACGGCAAGGTTCCGGCCCTGCTTCACAACCGGGCGCTGGTGACCGAGTCGGCCGCGATCGCCCTCTACCTCACCGATCTGCATCCGGAAGCGAACCTGGGCGCGCCGGTCGGTTCGCAGGATCGGGGGGCCTATGTCACCTGGCTGGCCTGGACGGCGGGCGAGATGGAGCCGGCCTTCTGGGGCAAGATCAGCGGCGCGGCCGAGACCGACCCGAACGCCAGGGCCCGCTATGACGCCGCCATAGCGCGCCTGCTGACCGCCCTGGCGACCGGACCTTATCTGATGGGCGACCGGTTCACCGCCGCGGACGTGATGATCGCCTCGGCTGTCGCCTGGGGCCGCGAATACGTCCCAGAGAGCGCCCTCATCGACGCCTGGCTGGAACGGGCGCTGAACCGGCCGGCCAATGCGCGGGCGACGGCCAGGGACGGCACGCCGCCCGGCGCCGTTCAGGCCGCCTGATCGGGGGCGGCGGCCGGCCGGTCGCCGCCGTCCGCAGGGCGTTCGATGGCCCGCAGGGTCGAGACGAAGTCGTCGCGCCAGACGCCCACATCGGTGTCGCGTACGACCTGCATCAGGCATTCCCACTTTCGCTTGCGCTCGGCCAGCGGCATGGTCAGGGCCCTGTGGATGGCGTCCGACATCTCCTCGCGGCTGAACGGATTGACCAGCAGGGCCTCGCCCATCTGCTCCGCCGCGCCGGCGAAGCGGGACAGGACCAGGACGCCGGGATCGTCCGGATTCTGGGCCGCCACATATTCCTTGGCCACCAGGTTCATGCCGTCGCGCAACGGCGTCACCAGACAGACGCGGCCGGCGCGATAGATGCCGGCCAGCTGGTCCCGGCGATAGGTCCGGTTCAGGTAGCGGATCGGCTGCCAGTCCATCTCGGCATAGGCGCCGTTGATGCGGCCCGCGAGGGCGTCCAGACGGCCGCGGATGTCCTGGTACGCATCGACCTCGTCGCGGGAGATCGGCGTGACCTGCAGCAACAGGACCTGGGAGCGCATCTCCGGATTGGTCTCGAGGAACTGCTCATAGCCGAGCAGCCGTTCCTCGAGGCCCTTGGAATAGTCCAGCCGGTCGACACCGACGATCAGCGAGCGGAAGGCCGCAGACGCCGCCATCCGGTCATAGGTCCGGTTCCCCAGGGCCGAGTTGCGGGCGGCGATGAAGCCCGCGACGTCGATGCCGATCGGGAAGACGCCGGTCTGAACCGTCTTGCCGAAGGCGTCCAGCGCGTCATTGGGCAGCAATTTGCCGTTCACGCTGGGCTCGGCCGCCACATAGTCCCGGAACAGGTCCAGCCATTCGCGGGTCTGGAAGCCGATCAGGTCATAGTCGAACATCGCCTCCACCAGCCGGCGATGGTGCGGCAGGGTGACCAGCAACTGCCGCACCGGCCAGGGCGTATGCAGGAAGAAGCCGATGCGGTTCCTGATCCCCAGCCGCCGCAGGTCCCGGGCCAGCGGGATCATATGGTAGTCGTGGATCCAGATGATGTCGTCCGGCTGGATCAGCGGGGCCAGAACCTCGGCGAACCGGGCGTTGGTCCGCTCGTACCCCTCGCCGTAGGACCGCTCATAGGCCGTCAGATCGACCCGGTGGTGGAACAGCGGCCACAGCGTCTTGTTGGCGTAGCCATTGTAGTATTCGTCGACGTCCTGGGCCTCCAGGTCGACCAGGGCGACGGTCACCCCGGCGCGATTCTCCATCTTCAGTTCGCCGGTGAACTGTTCGACCGTCTCGCCGGACCAGCCGAACCACAGGCCGTCGTATTTCCGCAGGGCGGCCGACAGCGCCATGGCCAGACCGCCCGCCGAGCCGGCGGCGGGGTCCTTGGGGGCGGACACGCGGTTGGAGACAACGATCAGACGGCTCATGGGCGGTCAACGGCTCCGTTCCTCGTCAGGTGGCAACGCGATTTCGTGAAGGCGGTCATCGCGCGTCCGTCCACGAACGGCTCAGCAGGACGGCGCAGTTGATGATGCCGACGAGGGAATAGGTCTGCGGATAGTTGCCCCACAGCTCCTTGTCGCCCAGGGACAGATCCTCGGACAGCAGGCCGGAGTGGGTGCGGCGGCTGAGCATTTCCTCGAATATCTCGCGCGCCTCGGCGTCACGACCGTTCTGGTGCAAGGCCTCGATGAACCAGAAGGTGCAGAAGTTGAACGCCGTCTCAGGCTCGCCGAAGTCGTCCGCCTCGATGTAGCGGAACAGATAGGGGCCCTTCTTCAGGTCCCGCTCAATGGCGTCGAAGGTTGCGACCTGACGCGGATCGCGGGCGTCGAGGAAACCCAGATCCGTCATCTGCAGCAGGGAGGCGTCCAGCTCACGGTTGCCGAAGCTGGCGGCGAAACGCCCTTCGTCCGGGACGAAGGCCTCGCGTTCGATCCGCTCGCGGATAAGCGCGGCCCGGTCGTTCCAGAACACAGCGCGGTCGCTCAGTCCCATATGGTCGGCCGCCTTGGCCAGCCGGTCGCAGGCGGCCCAGCACATGACCGAGGAATAGGTGTGCACCCGCGCGATGGTGCGGAACTCCCACAGACCGGCGTCGACCTGGTCGTGCATGGCGAAGGCGCGGTCGCCCACCTTTTCGAGGGCGTGGAAGTCCTCGATCGTGCCGGGGCGCAGCAGGCGCTGATCGTAGAAGGCCTGAACCAGCGGCAGGACGATCTGTCCGTACACGTCGTGCTGCAGATGTTCGCGCGCCTGATTGCCGATCCGCACCGGCTTCATGCCGCGATAGCCCTCGACCGTCCCGGTGATCCGCTCGTCGATATTCTCTTCCAGCCCGACGCCGTAGACCGGCTGGACGTGGCCGCCGCCGGACGCATCGACCAGATTACGCAGATAGCCGAGATAGTTCTCCAGCAGGTCCACCGCGCCGAGCCGGTTCAGCGCCCGCACCACATAATAGGCGTCGCGAATCCAGCAGTAGCGATAGTCCCAGTTGCGCCCGCTCTCGGGAAACTCGGGCACCGAGGTGGTCATGGCCGCGACGATCGCCCCGGTTTCCTCATAGGCGCAGAGCTTGAGGGTGATCGCCGCGCGGATCACCGCCTCCTGCCAGTCCAGCGGCAGGTACAGGGTGCGCACCCAGTCCTGCCAATAGGCGATGGTGCGGTCCAGAGCGGCGGAGACGCCGGGGCCGACGTCCTGATCATAGCCTTCGTCCGGACCGAAGAAGAAGGCGTGGGGCCGTTCCAGCCGGAAGACCCGTTCGTTGAGGACATGGGACACCGGACAGTCCGTCGTCAGCCGGAAGGTCACGTCCGTGCACAGATAGCGGATGTGGTTGGAGCCGCTGGTGCATTCGGCCCGGCGCGCGCCCCAGTCGGCGGAGGGACGCAGGCGCACGCGAATGCGCGGCGATCCGGCCAGCGGCCGCACGATCCGTCCGAAGGCGAGCGGCCGGTAGGTGCGGCTGTGCTTGGGATGGCGGGGCGCGAAATCGATGATCTCGACCGAGGCGCCGTCATCCGCCGTCAGCACCGTGCGCAGGACCGGGGTGTTGCGGATATAGGCCTGTTCGACCGTCGCCTGACCTTCCAGCTCGATGTCCCAGAAGCCGTGCTCCGGATCGAAGCCGTCCATCAGGGCCGAGAACACCGGATTCCCGTCCACACGCGGCGCGCAGGCCCAGACGTAGCGGCCGTTGCGGTCGATCAGGGCGCTGACGGAGCAGTTGCCGACGGGGGCGAGGTCGAGGTTCGGGGTCATGCGGTCTCCTCGACGGCGTTCAGCCAGGCAAGCACCGCCGCCACATCCGGCAGGCCGTACCGTGCGGCGGTCTCCCGGAGCGGGCCGACCAGCACGCCGAAGCCGCCCAGGGTCTCGGCCGCGCGGAAGCCGTCCTCATCCGTCAGGTCGTCGCCCAGCATGACCGGAACAGCTCCGGCGAACGGCGCCTCCTGCATGAAGGCCGTCAGGGCAGTGCCCTTGCTGGCTCCCGGCGTCTTGAGCTCCACGACCAGATTACCGGCCTGCAGGATCAGTCCCGTCTCGCCGGCCAGCCTCTCCGCCAGGGCCACGACGGCCGCCGCTTCCGACGGGGCCCCGCGATAGTGCAGTCCGGCCGACACGGCCTTGTCCTCGACGATGACGCCGGGGCGAGTGCGGGCGAAGGCTTCAAAGGCGGCGACGACGTCCCGGACGGCGGGCGCGGCCTCGACGCGATGCAGCGAGCCGTCGGCGGCGCGGCGCTCCAGCCCGTGCACGCCGGAGGCCGAGGCGGCGCTGGCCTCGGCGATACGGTCAATCTCGGCGATGGTCCGGCCACTGATGATGGCCACCCTCCCGCTCAGCCGTTCCGCCACCCCCCGCAGCGCGGCGGTCCGCTCGGGATGAGGCACGACGGCGTCGGGCGTTTCCGCCAGCGGGGCCAGCACGCCGTCCATGTCCAGGAACAGGGCGGAGGGGCGAGACAGCTGGGCAGGCGGAGGCGGCAAATACGAAACGGCGGCGACCGGCGCGGGCGCGCCGTCGGTGATCAGGTTTGAAGTCCGCATGCCCCCTTCTAACGCAATCCTGCGGCAAAGGTTGACCCCGGGGGCGCTTTTTCTCGCGTTGCAGCAATCTTCGAACCCGCCCCCGCGATTGTGAATCGTCGCCCGATGCGCCACATCGCGGGGATGACCGACGACGCCAGACCCGTTCTGTCCGCCGACCCCGACGCGATGACCGCCCGCGCCCGCGAGGTGATCCGGCTGAACATCGCCGCGCTGCAGGCGCTGGAAGGCAGTCTGGACGACAGCATCGCCCGCGCCTGCGAGATCATCCTGTCGCGGCCCGGCTATCTGGTCGTCACCGGCATGGGCAAATCGGGCCATATCGGCGGCAAGATCGCCGCGACCCTGGCCTCCACCGGCACCAACGCCTTCTTCGTCCACCCGGCCGAGATGAGCCACGGCGACCTGGGCATGCTGCGCAAGGACGTCACCCTTCTGGCCATCTCCAACTCGGGCGAAAGCCGCGAGCTGCGGGATCCGTTGATCTACTGCCAGCGCGAGGGCATCCCCGTCATCGGCCTGACCCAGCGCCCCAACAGCTTCCTCGGCCGGTCCTCCGCCGTCTGCCTGACCATGCCCCAGGTGGCCGAGGCCTGCCCCAACGGCCTGGCGCCGACCACCTCGACCCTGATGACCCTGGCCCTCGGCGACGCCCTCGCCATGGTGCTGATGGACCGGCGCGGCTTCACTGCCGAGGCCTTCGGCCTGCATCACCCGGGCGGCAAGCTGGGCATGAGCCTGCAGAGCGTGCGCGACTGGATGGGCGACCGGCCGCCGGCTCCGGCGACCGTGCCCCTGACCGCGACCTTCGCCGAGGTGGTGTCCGCCATCACCGAGGGCCGCAAGGGCGCGGCGGCCGTCCTGGCCGACGACGGGAGCCTGGCCGGGATCGTCACCGACGGCGACGTACGCCGGGCCTTCTCACGGGACCTCAACGGCCTGACCGCCGCCGACGTCATGAGCCCCCGCCCCAAGGTCATCGGACCCGACGCACGGATGAGCGACGCGGTCGACCTGATGACCCAGAACAAGATCGCCACCCTGCTGGTGGTCGAGGACGATCGCCCCATGGCCATCGTCCACATCGCCGAGCTGATGCAGGCCGGTTACGTCAGCTAGTAGGCGCGGCGCCCGTCGATATTGCCGGGCGGGGCGTAGCGGCAGGCCAGCACCGACCGGTCATCCCGCGCGGCGATGGCGCAACCCACATGGGTCGTGCCGCTCCATACGACCTGGGTGTAGTGGCCCACGTCGACCCAGTCGCCCGTGCGGCTGACGTTCGGAAAGACGCCGGGCCGGTATTGCGCCTTCTTGGCGATCCATTCCCCGACCATGTCCTCCGGCGTGAAGGTGCGGCCGCCCCAGCCGCTCCACAGGTTCTCGCCGTGGCCGTGCATGGATGGATCATGGGCGAAACGGCCGGTGGCGATCAGTTCCCCGGCCCAGGCCCGGGCTTCGGCCTCCAGTTCATCGCTCCACGCCAGCGGCGGCGCACCGACCCGGGCCCTTTCGGTGTTGTGGGCCGCCAGCAGCCGGGACTCGATCTGGTCCGAAGGTCTGGAACTGCGGGGTGGAACAATCGGGACGACCTGTCGCGCAGACTGCGACGCCGGCTCGATCAGCGGCCCCCGTCCCGTCTGGGGCGGGTAGGCGTCCGCGCAGGCGGTCGCCGGTAGAAGGCTGGCCAGGATCAGGAGCAGGGAACGGCGCATGGAGCTTCCTCGGGCAAGTGCGGGGACATAGCGTCCCTGCCTCCGCGCCGTTCCCGTGCCTGCATCAGCGGGCGGCGCCGCCCATGGGCGCATCCATCAGCGCCTTCTCCGTGTCGTCGCCTTCCTGCGTCAGCGTCACCGCGGGCTTGCCGGCCTGGAACTCCTCCATCGCCGTCATCTTGCGGGCGCGCATGGCGTCGGCCAGGGCGTCCATGTCGAGACCGGCGGCGCGGGCCTGGGAGAACATGCCCTCGGACCGCTTCTCCTCCTCCTCGACGTGGTGCTCGATCATCTCGGACAGCACCTTGACCTTGGCGTCGTAGAAATCTTCTTCCGGCCCGCCGGCCTCGATCTCGTTGATCAGCAGCTTGGCGCTGTCATGCTCGACATAGGCCTCGTTCAGCAGGTCTTCCTCGATCTTGCCGCGGCAGGCCGGATAGAAGACCTCCTCCTCGATCACCGTATGCACCTTGAGTTCGAGGCAGGCCTGTT
Organism: Brevundimonas sp.; assembly: GCF_035561115.1. GTDB lineage: Bacteria > Pseudomonadota > Alphaproteobacteria > Caulobacterales > Caulobacteraceae > Brevundimonas. The sequence goes on along the minus strand of NZ_DATMYH010000061.1, from coordinate 14,936 downwards.
CCGCGAGGGCCTGTTTTTTCGACTTCGAGGTGGCGGCCTCGAAAGCGGCGAAGATCTCTTCCACCTTGCGGTGGTCGGCCTTCAACATCGCGATCGCGTCCATCTCTTCGTAGGTCTGGGCCATGGTCTTGTCCTCCTGGGAGCGGGTTGTGTCTGGCGGCCTAAGACACGGACCGCGCTCACTGTTCCCACGGCCAAGCTAGCTGCGAGTCGTTTGCGGAAAATTGCCCTTCCGGGCGTCCGGCAGCCGACATAACGGCGCGTTTCGGCGCGTCCTGCGTTCAGCAGTGACGCCACCAGGAAGGAGCCGCCCGTGATCGATCATATCGCCCTCGACGTCGCCGACATCGCGCGGTCCCGCGCCTTCTACGCCGCCGCCCTGGCGCCGCTCGGCTTCCGGATCGTGGCCGAGGAAAGGGATGGCGACGCGACCGTGGTCATGTTCGGCGTCGAGGCGCCCGAGTTCGTCATCGCCGACAAGGACCGGCCCGGCGAGGCGAACCACGTCGCCTTCCGCGCCGAAACCCGCGCCCAGGTCGACGCCTTCCACGCCGCGGCCGTGGCGGCGGGCGGTCGCGACCACGGCGGTCCGGGGATCCGCGAGAACTACGGCCCGACCTACTACGCCGCCTTCGTCTTCGATCCTGACGGCTTCAACATCGAGGCGGTCTGTCACGCGCCGTCCTGATGTACATTCCGCGCGACCAGAACATCCGTCAAACCAATAGCTTGTCAAAAATGACGGTGATTTTGATGAGCAGTCCCCGCGCCGCGCCTATAATGGCGGCGACGGTCTGAGAGGGCGTCGCCCGGACCGCGGCGAGGCAGGGTTTGGCACGGTTGGCGCCCCGAATTCGCGAAACCCTGCCAAAAACACGCTTGTAACTTGACGTTGACGTAAGCGTAGGGTTTGTGGCGGAGACCCTCGAATCCGTCCTTATTGGAGACGCACTCCCATGGCCGACGCCTATATCTACGACGCGGTTCGAACCCCGCGCGGCAAGGGCAAGAAGGACGGGTCCCTGCACGAGATCACGGGCCTCAGCCTGGCCACCCAGGTGCTGGAAGCCCTGCGCGACCGCAACGACCTCGACACCTCGAAAGTCGACGACGTCATCCTCGGCTGCGTCACCCCCGTGGGCGAGCTCGGCGCCGACATCGCCCGCACCGCCGTGCTCTCCGCCGGCTGGGCCCAGACCGTCGCCGGCGTCCAGGTCAACCGCTTCTGCGCCTCGGGCCTCGAAGCGGTGAACATGGCCACCGCCAAGGTGAAATCCGGCGAGGCCGACTTCGCCGTCGGCGGCGGGGTCGAGGCGATGAGCCGCGTGCCCATGGGCTCGGACGGCGGCGCCTGGCCCGTCGACCCCTCCTCGGCCTTCCCGACATATTTCGTGCCCCAGGGCGTCTCGGCCGACATGATCGCCTCGAAATACGGCTTCAGCCGCGACGACGTGGACGCCTATTCGATGGAGAGCCACAGGCGCGCCGCGGCCGCCTGGGCCGACGGCCGGTTCTCGAAATCGGTGGTGCCGGTCAGGGACCAGCTGGGCCTGACCATCCTCGACCGCGACGAGACCATTCGCCCCAACACTGACATGCAGACCCTGGGCGCCCTGAACCCGTCCTTCGCCATGATGGGCGAGATGGCCTTCGACGCCGTGATCGGCCAGCGCTACCCCGAGGTCGAACGCATCACCCACGTCCACACCCCGGGCAACTCCTCGGGCATCGTCGATGGTTCGGCCGGCGTTCTGATCGGCTCGCTGGAGGCCGGCAAGGCCCTGGGCCTGAAGCCGCGCGCGAAAATCCTTGGCGGCGCCTCGATCGGCTCCGAGCCCTCGATCATGCTGACCGGCCCCGAGCTGGTGACCCGCAAGCTGCTGGGCAAGCTGGGCATGACCCCCGCCGACATCGACCTGTGGGAGCTGAACGAGGCCTTCGCCGCCGTGGTGCTGCGCTACATGCAGGCGCTGGACATCGACCATGCGAAGATGAACGTGAACGGCGGCGGGATCTCCATGGGCCACCCGCTGGGCGCCACGGGCGCCATGATCACCGGCATCGCCCTGGACGAGCTGGAGCGGTCCAGCCGCTCGACCGCCCTGATCACCCTGTGCATCGGCGGCGGCATGGGCACCGCCACCGTCATCGAACGCGTCTGAGGGTCACGACCATGGAAAACTTCAAGATCGACGTCGACGCCGACGGCATCGCCCTGATCACCTTCGACGTCCCCGGGCGGTCGATGAACACCCTGACCTCGGGCGTGATGAAGGAAATCCCCGAATGGGTCGAACGGGTGAAGACCGACGACGCCATCAAGGGCGCCGTCCTGACCTCGGGCAAGACCTCCGGGTTCTGCGCCGGCGCCGATCTCGGCGACATGGCCGGCGGCATGCTGGCCGGCGGTTCGTTGCAGGAGGCCTATGACGCCGGTTGGAAGCTGAACGGCGCCCTGCGCGCGCTGGAGACCTGCGGCAAGCCGATCGCCGCGGCCATCAACGGCCTGGCCCTCGGCGGCGGTCTCGAACTGACGCTGGCCTGCCATTACCGGGTCGTCGGCGACGACAACAGGATCCAGCTCGGCCTGCCCGAGATCAAGGTCGGCCTCTTCCCCGGCGGCGGCGGCACCCAGCGGCTGACGCGCCTGATCGGCGTGCAGGCCGCCATGATGGCCATGACCGAGGGCAAGTCCTTCCGCCCCAACGACGCCAAGGGCGCCGGCTTCGTCCATGAAGTCGTGGCCAAGGGCTCGGAAGTCGAGGCCGCCAAGGCCTGGATCAAGGGCGGCGGCAAGGCCGTGCAGCCTTGGGACGACAAGTCGTTCAAACTGCCCGGCGGCGGCCCCTACCACCCGGCCGGGATCCAGAATTTCCTCGTCGGCAATGCAATGATCCGCAAGCAGACCTACGGCAACTATCCGGCCGCGACCAATCTGATGAAGGCCGTCTATGAGGGCGTCCAGGTGCCGATGGACGCCGCCCTGCGCATCGAGACGCGCTACTTCATCAAGACCCTGATGACGCCGCAGGCCCAGGCCATGATCCGCAGCCTGTTCCTGTCGAAACAGGAGCTGGACAAGGGCGCCGTCCGCCCCGCCGGCGTGCCCAAATCCGATCCGAAGAAGGTCACCGTTCTCGGCGCCGGCATGATGGGCGCGGGCATCGCCTATGTGCAGGTCATGGCCGGCATCGAGACCGTCCTGATCGACCAGACCCAGGAAGCCGCCGACAAGGGCAAGGCCCACGTCGCCGACCTGCTGAAGAAGCGCCTGTCGCGCGGCCAGATGACCCAGGAGAAGTTCGACGCCACCCTGGCCCTCGTCACCGCCACCACCGACTACGCCCATGTGAAGGGCAGCGACCTGGTCGTCGAGGCCGTGTTCGAAAGCCGCGAGATCAAGGCCGACGTCACGAAGCGGGCCGAGGCCCAGCTGGAGCCCGGCGCCATCTTCGGCTCGAACACCTCGACCCTGCCGATCACCGGCCTGGCCGAGGCCTCGGTGCGCCCGGAGGACTTCATCGGCATCCACTTCTTCTCGCCCGTCGACAAGATGATGCTGGTCGAGATCATCATGGGCGAAAAGACCTCCCAGGAGGCCCTGGCGAAGTCGCTCGACTATGTGCTGAAGATCAAGAAGACCCCGATCGTCGTCAACGACAGCCGCGGCTTCTACACCAGCCGCTGCTTCTCGACCTTCCTCACCGAAGGCATGGCGATGCTGAAGGAGGGCTATGCGCCCGCCCTGATCGACAACGTCGGCCGCATGACCGGCATGCCGCGCGGGCCGCTGGAAATGCACGACGATGTCGCGCTCGACCTCTCCTACAAGATCGGCAAACAGACCCGCGCCGACCTGGGCGACAAATACGTCCCCAACCCGGGCGAGGACATCGTCGCGACCATGGTCGAGGGCGGACGCTTCGGTCGCAAGAACGGCATGGGCTTCTACGACTACCCCGCCGAAAAGGGCACGCCCAAGACGCTGTGGAAGGGTCTGGCCGACCTCGCCCCGACGACGAAGACCGAGGGCTTCGGCGAAAGCCCCGAGTCCCTCGCCAACGTCGAGGCGCTCAAGACCCGGCTCCTGTACCGTCAGGCCGTCGAGGTCGCGCGCTGCTGGGAAGAGGGCGTCATCGACGATCCGCGCGAGGCCGATCTCGGCGCCATCCTCGGCTGGGGATTCGCGCCCTGGACCGGCGGCCCGATCACCCTGATCGACCAGACCGGGTTGAAGGCCTTCGTCGAAAAGGCCGACCAGCTGGCCGCCGAGCATGGCGACCGCTTCAAGGTTCCGCAGCTGCTGCGCGACATGGCCGCCAGGGGCGAGACCTTCTACGGGAATTTCGAAGGCAGGCAGAAGGCGGCGGCCTAGGTCGGAACGGGGCGGGTCAGAGGTTCACCACCTCGAACCCGTCCTCAGCCTGCAGCCGCTCGGCGAGGGCCGCGCGGTGGCAGCCGGCATGGTCGGCCTCGAAGCAGAGCAGGGCGGTCTTCTTCGTCCGGGCGAGCTCGCGCAGCTGCTCGAACGCCAATTGCGACGGCGGCTCCTGCATATGTTCGGCGAAGATGTCGCGCATCTCGCCGATCCGGCCCTTGCGCGCCGCGTCCCGGCCCGCCTTGGGCGTTCCCAGCGGACGCAGGTGGACATAGTCGATCCCCGCCTCGTGCAGGCTGTTCCCGAGCAGGGTCTTGGAAAAGCCGGCGCGGCGAGACGAAGCCACCGCCCGCACGTCCGCCACGACCTCGACCCCGGCGGCCCTGAGCCGCTCGATCACCGCCGCCTGCGGCTCCCCCTCGTATCCGATGGTGAACAGCTTCATCTTCGCTCCTCAGGGCAGGGCGCCGCCCGCGATCGCCTCGTCGACGCAGGATTGCAGCTCGGCCCGGTATCCGTCCGGGTCGGCCGCCTTCCGTTCGGGCAGGGAAGCCTCAAGGGCCCGCCGTTGTTCCGTGGTCAGGGCCTCCGGCGCCTTCTCCTCCGGAAGCCGGGCGGTCCACCAACTGCGGATGAACCAGCTCGGCCCCGCCACCCTGCCGGTCTCGCGCTGGGCCTCGGCGATCATGGCGTCCATGTGGGCCAGGCAGAGTTCCGCCCGCGGCGGCGGGGAGCCGGGATCGGACAGGACGAAGGCGAACAGCAGGCTGGCGATCACGGTCATTCTCCACGGGGGTCAGTCCGGAGCTTGACGCGAGCCCCACGATAAGGCGAGTCCGAAGCCCGCCAGACCCAGGAACCGTAATATGCGCCGCACCCTGTCCCTCGCCCTGCTGCTCGGTTCGGCCGCCTGGAGCGCCGAAGCGCAGGAACTGCTGATCCGGGGCGGCACGATCTACACCGGCGTGGCCGAACGGCCGACGGCCGAGGTGGTCCTCATCCAGGATGGACGGATCGCCTATGTGGGCGCGGCGTCCGGAGCACCGGAGGTCGAATACGCCGAAACGCTCGACCTGAAGGGCGCGGTCCTGTTTCCCGGCTTCACCGACGGTCACGCCCACCTGGACGGGATCGGCTGGCGCGAGCTGACCCTGAACCTCGAAGGATCGACCTCTGTCGCGGACGCCATGGCCCGGCTGACGGCCTGGGCGCGAACGCATCCTGAGGGCCCCATCGTCGGCCGCGGCTGGATCGAGACGCGCTGGCCCGAGGCGCGCTTCCTGACCGCCGCCGACCTGGACGCCGCAGCCCCCGGCCGGATCGTGCTGCTGGGCCGCGCCGATGGCCACGCCGTCGTCGCCTCGACCCCGGCCCTCGCCGCCGCGGGCGTCGACGCCTCGACCGTCGCCCCCCCCGGCGGGGAAATCCTCAAGGGACCGGCCGGCAAGCCCACCGGCCTGCTGGTCGACGCCGCCGAACAGCTGGTCGCCGGCCTCATGCCGCAGGCCAATCCCGCGGCCCTGCGCGAAGCCTATCGCGCCGGCTTCCGCGTCGAGGCCCGTTACGGCTGGACCGGCGTCCACTTCATGAGCGCGCCGTGGAAGGACATCCCCTTGCTGGAGGATATGGCCGAGGACGGCGAGGCGCCCCTGCGCATCTACAACAGCATCACGCCCGACGGCGCGGCCGAGCTGATCGCCGGCGGCCCGCGCAGCGTCGCCGACGGCCGGATCATCACCCGGGCGATCAAATATTATGCCGACGGCGCCCTGGGCTCGCGGGGCGCGGCCCTGTTCGAACCCTATGCCGACCGGCCCGACACCACCGGCCTGATGCAGATCACCGAGGCCGAGATCGTGCCCCTGTATCAGGCCGCGCTGCAGGGCGGCATCCAGATCGCCACCCACGCCATCGGCGACCGCGGCAACGCCTCGGTGGCGGAATGGTACCAGCAGGCGCTCGCCGGCGTGGCTCCGGCGGACCGTCCGAACGGCGCGGACGTGCGATGGCGGATCGAGCACGCCCAGATCCTTCGACCCGCCGACTATCACTGGTTCAGGGACCTGCCGATCATCGCCTCGATGCAGCCCAGCCACGCCATCGGCGATCTGCATTTCGCTCCGGCCCGCCTCGGCAACGCGCGTCTGGACGGCGCCTATGCCTGGCATAGTCTGGTCGATCTGGGCGTCATCGTCGTCGGCGGGTCGGACGCCCCGGTCGAGCGGGGCGCGCCGCTGATCGAATTCTACGCCGCCGTCGCCCGCCGGGATCTGGAAGGCCATCAGGGGCCCGACTGGCGCCCCGGCGAGGCCGTGGACCGCGCCACGGCGCTGAAGATGTTTACCCTGTGGCCCGCGTACGCCAGCTTCCGCGAGGCGGAACTCGGCACGATCGAAGTGGGCAAGCGCGCCGACCTGACCGCCTTCGACGTCGACCTGATGACGGCGCCCCTGGCCGACATCCCCAGGGGCCGGGCCATGCTGACGATCGTCGACGGGGTGGTCGTCTATCGCGCCGACTGACCGGCCCCGTCTTGATGCCGTCCGCCATTGGCCCTAAGGCTGCGGCGGCTCCGCGGGCGTGATGTAGTGGTAGCCTGAAAGCTTCCCAAGCTTTTCGTGCGGGTTCGATTCCCGCCGCCCGCTCCAGCCGCCGCCTATTCGCGGGCGACGGCCACGCCACGATCCTTCAGGATTTCCTGCACACTGTCGTCCCCGGCGAGGTGGGCCGCGCCCACGGCGATGAAGGCCGTGCCCGAACCCGCCAGAAGCGTCTGGATCTGTCCCGCCCAGTCGGTGTTCCGCTGGACCAGCAGCGCCTGGTAGACGGCGGGGGAGTCCGCGCGCATCTCCTCGACCGTGATCCTTTCCAGTGTGGAGAGGTCGCCCGCGGCCCAGGCGTCCACCATCTGGTCCAGTTCAACGGTCGCGTCGTCATACGCCTCGAGCGCCGAGCGCAGGAAGGCCAGCTGGTCGGCCTCGGGCATGCCGGCCAGGATGCCGATCTGCTTGTCGAGCGTCTCGAAGCCGTGGACGGGTTTGCCGGCCGCGTCGGCGCGGGCCTTGAGGATCTGCTCCACGCCCGACTGGGGATCGTAGCCCGCCTTGACCAGCGGCGCGACCGCCAGGGTCAGGCCGGCGAACCAGGGACGGAAGATGTTCAGCTGGGCGGCGGGCAGGCCGGCGGCGGTCGCGGCGGCGTTCAGATCCGTCATCTCCTCCGCGGTCAGCAGGCTGGACAGAGGCCGGTCCGGCGACAGGCCGTGTTGCTGGATCAGGGGGATGATCGCCGCCTGGTCGTCCGGGTTGGAGACCTCGAACCAGATCTGGTCCGCGCCGGCGAAGGCGGCGTCCACCCTGGCCGAACCCCAGGCCGTGGTGGGGCGCAGCACATGGACCGTGCCGAACAGATACAGGGTCGAGTCGGCGTCGCGGATCACCCACAGGGCCGGGCCGGCGCCGTCGGCCTGCGGCACGACGCGGGCGGCGGCCGGGGCCGGCGCAGCCTCGACGGTCTGGGCGAAGGCCTGCACAGGCTGAAGGACGACCGCGCCCGCCAGACCAAGGCCGAGAACGGCCCCGAGGGCGGTGCGGGCGAGATGGGCGGCGCGGGTCGTCAGGCGGGCGGAAACGGTCATGGAGGCAATCCTTGGGAGGGGTCGAAAGCGTTTTGTGTCGGGCGGGTCACGGCAAGCTGGCCCGTTCAGTCCTCGGTGAAGATGGATTCGATGGGCTGGCCGAACACCCTTGCGATGCGGAAGGCCAGGGGCAGGGACGGGTCGTAGCGGCCGGTTTCGAGCGCGTTGACGGTCTGGCGCGAGACGCCGAGGGCGTCGGCGAGATCGGCCTGGCTCCAGTTCCGCTCGGCGCGGAGAACCTTGAGGCGGTTGTTCATGCTCAGTCCCGCATCCGGGTCAGCCACCACCAGGCCCAGACGACGGAATAGCCGGCCACCATCAGCATCATCATCAGGAAGGCGCCCGTCGCGGCGTAGGCGGCCGGATCGGTGCGTCCGTTGAAGGCCGTGAAGCTCCACTGGGCCGACTGCGGGAGGGATGTCATGATCAGGGCGACGCCGCCGAGGGACATGCCTCCGCAGCCGCCCCAGAACCACGCCGCCTTGTGGGCCTCCCGCGCCGCCTCATCGATAGCGCGCATCCAGGCGACACTGACGACCATGGCCCCGACCATGGCGACGACGGCGATCGCGCCGACCAGCCAGACGAGAGCCTGGTCCTTGTCCACCGCCCCCTGGCCGGCGAGGCGGCCCACCGCGACGCCCGCGGCGAAGACCAGGACCATGAATATTCCGGCCCCGATCAGGGTTCGGAGCATCACGCTGGTCAACTTCTTGCTCATGGAAAACGCCCCGATCGATGTGACAAGGACGTTTTACATCGCCTGAAGATCATGTCAAGCGTCCTTGTCCTTGCGGCTCAGGCGTCAGGCAGAACTGCCGATCGGCTCTCGGCCACCAGGAGCTCGGGCCGGCTGAGGGCGCGGGGCGACTGGTCGACGGGGGCCAGTTCGGGCAGGTCCTTGCCCTCGTGGTCGACCTGGAGGTCCTCGAACCGGCGGGCCGAGACCATGACCTGGCTCTCCAGCGAACCGACGAACTGGTTGTACTTGCCCACGGCGCTGTCGAGCGCCCGGCCCACGGCGGCGGCGTGGCCGCCCATGACCGACAGCCGTTTGTAGAGTTCCTTGCCCAGTTTCGCGACGTCCTCGGCGTTCTTCGCCTGCTCCTCGGCGCGCCAGCCGTAGGCGACGGCCTTGCACAGGGCGAACAGGGTGGTCGGGGTGACGATGACCACGCGCGAGGCCATGGCGGTGGTCATCAGGTCGGGCTCGTGGTCGAGGGCGGCGGCCAGGAAGGCGTCGCCCGGCACGAACATGGCCACGAAGTCCGGGCTGGGCTTGAACTGGTCCTGATAGGCCTTGGACGACAGCTGGCGGACGTGGGTCTTCATGCTGGCCGCCGTGCGCAGGGAGGCGGCCTTCGCCTGGGCCTCCTCGTCGCCGTCGGCCTCGTCGCCGAAGGCCAGCGACACCTTGGCGTCGATCACGAACATGCCGCCGCCCGGCAGGCGGACGACGAAGTCGGGGCGCTGCTGGCGGCCGGCGTCATCGGGCGACGACGTCTGTTCCTCGAAGTCGAAGCGCCCGGCCATGCCGGCGGCCTCGAGCACGTTGCGGCAGGTCTGTTCGCCCCAGCGGCCGCGCCGGCCGGTGTTGCCGCGCAGGGCCTCGGTCAGCCGCCGCGCCTCGTCGCGGGTGGCGGTCGAGGCGGTCATCAGCAGGGCCAGCTGCTCCTTGAGGCCGCCGGTCTCCTCGTTGCGGGCCTTTTCCAGCGCCGCGACGTGTTCCTGGAACAGTTTCAGCGTGTCGGCGACTGGCTTGAGCTGGGCCTCCATCCGCTGCTGCGACATCAGCTCGCGGGTGCGGAAGGTCTCGTCGGTGCGCTTGAGCAATTCCTCGGCGACGGTGCTGGCCGACTGGGCGGCCTGGGCGCGCAGCAGTTCGGTCGAGGTCGCGGCCTGATCCTCGAACAGGCGCATGCGGGCCTCGGTCTCGGCGTGGCGCGCGTGCAGGTCCCAGGCGCGGGCGTCCGCCGATGTCGCGCGCCGGCGCTCCATCAGGGCCCAGACGAGGGCGATCGCGGCGACGGCGGCGGCGGCGAAAAAGGCGACGAGGGAGGCGTTCATGCTCCGTTCCTTACCGGGAGTCGGCCGGCCCCGTCACGCGCGGAAACCGGTCGCGGACGGGTCGCGATATGGCAGGGTTTCGCGAAAAACGGGCGCCAACCGTGCCAAACCCTGCCAAACTACGCTCTCCTCTCCCAACGCCAGCCTGCCGCCGGGTCGAAGCATAGACCGCCGCTACGCCAGAATCGGTCGTAGGTCAGGCCGGCCGGCGCTGCCGCAAAGCCTGGATGATGGTGCCGTCGTCCAGCCAGTCCAGTTCGCCGCCGACCGGCACGCCGCGCGCCAGGGAGGTGATGGCGACGCCCGTGTCGGCCAGCCGTTCGGCGAGATAGTGGGCCGTGGTCTGGCCGTCGACGGTGGCCGGCAGGGCCAGGACGACCTCCCTGGCCTCGCCGCCGCGCACGCGACCGACCAGTTCGGCCACCCTGAGGGCGTCAGGCCCGACGCCATCCAGCGCCGACAGCAAGCCGCCGAGCACGTGATATTTGCCGCGGAAGGCGCCCGACCGCTCCATGGCCCACAGGGCGCCGGCCTCCTCGACGACGCAGATCAGGGCGTTGTCGCGCGAACCGTCGGAGCAGATCGAGCAGGGATTGCGGGTGTCGGGCGCGCCGCAGATCGAGCAGGACGAAACCTTCTCGGCCGTCTCGGCCAGCGAGGCCGCCAGAGGGACGAGCAGCTGTTCGCGTTTCTTCAGCAGGGCCAGGGCCGCGCGGCGGGCCGAGCGCGGGCCGAGGCCGGGCAGTTTGGCCAGCAGGCTGATCAGCCGTTCGATCTCGGGTCCGGCTGAGGCGGCCATGCGGGCTCAGTTCGCCGCGGGGACGCGGGTGGCCTGGCCGTAGACCACGCGCCACCGGCCGTCGCGCAGGGCCCAGACGTCGATATAGCGCAGCGTCTGGCGGAACGGCGACCCGGCGAAGGTCCCGACCACGTCGACCGTGCCGCCGATGGCGGCGCCGTCGGTCCAGACATGTTCGACCGCGTCGCGCACGACGACCGGTTGAAGGTCCATTTCCGGCGCTGTGAATTCGGCGATATGGGCGGCCTTGTCGGTGCGCGAGCCGTCGCCGCCGACCAGCACATAATCGTCGGCGATCAACCGCTCGAGCGTCGCCCTGTCGCCCTCGACCTGGGCGCGCTCATATTCGTGCGCCTCGCGGGCGAGGTCCGGCGGAACCTGGGCGAGGGCGGTGGTCGGGGCGAGCAGCAGGGCCGCGGTCATCGCGAAGGCGCGCATCGACCGGCTTCCTCAGAACAGCTTCGGCATGCCGGGGATGTTCATCCCGGCCATGGGTCCGGCGGCTTCGCGCATCAGGGCGCTGTTGACCTCATCCAGCTTGCGCTTGGCGTCGGCGTGGGCGGCGACGATCAGGTCGGCGAGAATCTCGCCCTCGCCGGGGATCAGAAGACTGTCGTCGATGACCACCGAGGTGATCTCGCCGGCGCCCTTGAGCGCGACGGTGACGAGGCCGCCGCCCGAGGTTCCGGACGCGGTGGTTTCAGCCATTTTCGCCTGGGCGTCCTGCAGCTTCTGCTGCATCGCCTGGGCCTGCTGCATGAGGGCGTTGAGGTCTTTCATCCTCCCTAGATAGGCGGTTCCGTCGTTCGGCGCCAAGGGCGGACGCCGTCCTGGCTCGCCTCTAACTGTAACAGTTTGTGTTCCGTATCCCTCTCGCCCCCGGAAGGTTTCTCCCTAATTAGTATTCGCCACTGTTGCTATTACTATTATCGAGGGACTGCCCCATGGCCTACGACGCTCTTGCGCACCGCGACACGCCCCTGTCCGATGACGCGCTGAATCAGCTGTTCACCGGCGCCCGCACGCGCAACGCCTGGACCGACCGCCCGGTGTCCGGGGACATGCTTCGCCGCCTTTACGACCTGACGAAGTTCGGGCCCACCGCCGTCAACGCCACCCCGGCCCGCTTCGTCTTCGTCACCTCGCCCGAGGCCAAGGCCCGGCTCGCGCCCCTGATGTCGGAAGCCAACCGGGCCAAGACGCTGCAGGCGCCAGTCAATGTCATCATCGGCCAGGACATCGAATTCCACGAACACCTGCCCGTGCTGTTCCCGCATGCGCCCGGCGCGAAGGACTGGTTCGCCGACGAAACCCACAGGCGCGAGAACGCCTTCCGCAACGCCTCGCTGCAGGGCGGCTATTTCCTGCTGGCGGCGCGGGCCCTGGGTCTGGATGTCGGTCCGATGTCGGGCTTCGACCCCGAGGGCGTGAAGAACGCGTTCTTCGCCGGCACGACGGTGGAGCCGAACTTCATCGTCAACTTGGGCTACGGCACGGACGAGAACCTGTTTCCGCGTTCGCCGCGGCTGGCGTTTGAGGAAGCGGCGCGGATTCTGTAGCGCGCGGGACCGGGCCGCCCGGGATGCCCGCCTGCGGGCGGGCCCGTTCCGCTGCTGACGCAAAACGAATCCCGACAGGAGGGCGACCGCCGGGGGTAGGCGGCGCGCGTTTGGACACTATCTTCCCTGTCGAAACCCACGGGAGGGGCCGGCATGGAAGCAGCGGACATCGCGATCCTGGGGATCGCCGGAATTCTATTGGCGGCCTTGTCGGCGGCGATCGTGGTGGAGCGCCGCCGTCGCAGGAAGCTGCTGGGCATCCTCCATTCCGAGACATCCGGGCTTTGCCGCGAAGCTGCGGAACTGGCGGAAGCGATATGCAGCCGCCAGGCCGACGGCCGAATCGTCGATCAAGCTGTTCTTGATCGCTACGCGCTGTCTGAACCCCGGACCTATCCCGGGCTGGTTTCATCCCTGTGGCGATTGCCGGGGGATCTGGCCTGGCGCGCGGTCGAGTTTCATGGACATCTGTCCCTGGCGCGGGCGCGCCTGGCGGCCTGGCGTCCCGGCGAGTCAGGCCCGGTCAGCACCTATCTTCTCGTCTCGGCCCTGCTGCGTTCGGCCAACGGCGCCGAGGGACTTCTCCGGAACAGTGCGCTTCGACCGGGCCGGCCAGAAGACTGGAAGCCCCACATGCCGCTGGCGAACGCTTTCATCGAGAGGATTGAACACACCGATCCGGAACTCATGGATCACGGCTACTGGAGCCTCCCGGGCTAGTTTCACTGTCCAGCGGGCAATGTCACCTGCGGAGCGGGAGCGGGAGCGGACGCGCACCGCCGCCAGCCCTCAGTCCTCGTCCCCCGCCTCGTCCGGAATCACTGGCAGCTCGACCGCCGGGGCCAGGGTCTTGATCTCGCCGATCCTCGCGCCCGGGAAAGCCTCCATCACCGCCATGATGAAGGGGTCGGCCTCGATGCCGGCCCGTTCCTCGGCGCGTTTGCGGCGATCGATCTCGATCATGGTCTCGCCGCCGCCCTGGCCGTTGGCGGCGATCAGCCAGGTGCGGCCGGTCCAGTCCTTGAGCCGGGAGGCCAGCTTGCGGGCCAGGTCCATCGGCGCGCCGTCGAGGCTTTCATAGGTGATGGCGCCGGGCTTGAAGGCCACGGGGCGGACGTAGCGCTGGACGTCCATCTGCAGGCCGACCTCGCGCTTCTCGCCGATCAGGGCGACGACCTGTTCGAACGACTGCGGGTCGGGCAGGGTCGGGGCGGCGACCGGGCGGGCGGCCAGCTGGGCCCCCATGGCGGCGTGGGCCCCGCCGCCTCCGCCGCCCGAGGGTCCGCGCGGGGCGGCGCCGCCCGGCAGGGGCTCGCCGTCGCGCAGGGCCTTGAGCGCCTCTTCCGGTCCCGGCAGGTCGGCGGCGTAGGCGAGGCGGACGATGGCCATCTCGACGGCGTCGGCGGGGTTGGGCGCGCGGCGGACCTCGTCGAGGGCGCGCAGCAGCATCTGCCAGACGCGGGCCAGGGTCCCCGCCGAGATCACGGCGCCGAGAGCCGTCAGCTTCTGGGCCTGATCATTGGGCAGCCGGGTCGCCTGCGGCCCCAGCATCTTGGCCACCGAGGCGGCGTGGCAGTGCTCCAGCAGGTCGTTGGTCACCTGCACCGGATCGGCGCCGTAGCCGTAGAGGGTGCGGAACAGCTCCAGCGCCTCGGGCGTGCGGCCGGCCATGATGGATTCGAACAGGGCGATGGTCTGGCTGCGGTCGGCCAGGCCCAGCATGTCGCGCACGACCTCGGTCTTCACCGTCTCGCCCCGGTCGCCCTGGACCAGGGCCTGATCCAGCAGGGACAGGCCGTCGCGGACCGAGCCCTCGGCGGCGCGGGCGATCAGGGCCAGGGCGTCCTGTTCGATCTTCATCCCCTCGCGGTCGGCGATGCGGGCGAGGTGTTCGACGAGGATCTCGGGCTCGACGCGGCGCAGGTCGAAACGCTGGCAGCGGCTGAGGATGGTCACCGGCACCTTGCGGATCTCGGTGGTGGCGAAGATGAATTTGGCGTGCGGCGGCGGCTCTTCCAGCGTCTTCAGCAGGGCGTTGAAGGCCTGGTTGGACAGCATGTGGACTTCGTCGAGGACGTAGACCTTGTAGCGCGCCTCGACCGGGGCGTAGCGGACGCTTTCGATGATGTCGCGGATGCCGTCGATGCCGGTGTGGGAGGCGGCGTCCATCTCGACCACGTCCATATGCTGGCCGGCCATGATGGAGGCGTCGTGGCGGCCCTGATCGGTCAGGGCCAGGGACGGGCGGTCGATGCTGTCGGTCTCGTTGTTGAGGGCGCGGGCCAGCAGGCGGGCGGTCGTCGTCTTGCCGACCCCCCGGACGCCGGTCAGCATGAAGGCGTGGGCGATGCGGCCGGTGGCGAAGGCGTTGGTCAGGGTGCGGACCATGGCCTCCTGGCCGATCAGGTCCTCGAAGGTGTGCGGCCGGTATTTGCGGGCCAGGACGGTATAGGCCGAGCCGTCGTCGGCGTGGGCGGCGGGGCCGCTGCCGGCGGG
>NZ_DATMYH010000060.1:0-56216 GCF_035561115.1 Brevundimonas sp. | reverse complement strand
TTTCGCGGACGCGGTGAACGGCCTGCTGGCGCGGCTTGACGAGGCGGCGAGCCGCCAGGAGGCCTTCGCCGCCGATGTCGCCCATGAGTTGAGAACGCCCCTCGCCGTGCTGGCGCTGGAGCTGGACAGGCTGGACACCGCGGATGGGCGGCGGCTGAAGCGGGACGTCGCCGCCATGTCCCGCCTCGTCGATCAGCTTCTGGTGCTGGCGCAACTGGACGCCCAGTCGGCCGCGCCGGCGGCGACGACCGAGGTGGACCTGGCGGAGATCGCGAC
This sequence comes from Brevundimonas sp., assembly GCF_035561115.1. Classification (GTDB taxonomy): domain Bacteria; phylum Pseudomonadota; class Alphaproteobacteria; order Caulobacterales; family Caulobacteraceae; genus Brevundimonas. The sequence continues at coordinate 55,940 of NZ_DATMYH010000060.1, read as the reverse complement.
GGACATCGTCTCCCAATACGCCGCCCTCGCCGTCGGTGAGAACAAGGCCCTGGCTCTGGAGATCGAGCGCGCCGCGGTCGTCGAAGGCCGGCGGGAAGCCATCGCGGCCGCGCTGCGCAATCTGGTGGAAAACGGGCTTCGCGTGACGCCGTCCGGAGGCGCGGTCACGGTCACGGCCGGCCCGGGAGCAAGGCTTTCGGTGATCGACGGCGGCCCCGGTCTCGCGCCGGAGCGACTGGCCGAACTCAGTCAGCGGTATCGCCGGGGCGATCACGCCAGTGGAAGCGGAGCCGGGCTGGGGCTGGCCATCGTCTCGCGCATCATGGCGGCCCATGGGGGACGCATCGAGACCCGCGAGGACCAGTCCGAACTCATCCTCAGCTTTCCTTCGCCCGCCCCGGATCGGCCCTGAGCCGGCCACGCCCTGACGTCGTCGTTCAGGCGTCGACGACGTCAGGGCCGCGCTCAGTCCTCGTCGGCCTCATGCTCTTCCCCTGCTTCCCCGGATTCTCCGGCCTCGGCGCGCGCGCCGGGTGTGAAGGCGGCGGGGTCGATCCGGGTCGCGGCCCAGGCGGAACCGGCCACGACCAGCGCCGCCAGCGGCACGGCGAGGCGAACCGGCGGCGCGGCGTCCCGGGCGTCGGGGAAATGGGTCGTCTTCTTCCGGCCGGTGATCATCGCGCCGATGAGATTGTCTCTCGACAGGAACGACATCGCGACGACCGCGGCGACGTGCAGGCCGATCATCGCCAGCAGGGTCCAGGCGATGACCTCGTGCGAATCCTCGCCGCCCGTGACGCCGGTGAAGACCGTCGCGGCCGTCAACGCGAGGAGCCCCAGCACCGCGATCCCGCCCAGCGGATTATGGCCCAGCGACGCGTGGACCCTGCCCGCGAAGAGGCCCCGGACGTGCCCCGCCATCCTCGACGGGCGGATCAGGTTCGCGAAGCGGGCGTGCTCCCCCCCGACAAACCCCCAGACCAGCCTGAAGGCGATCAGGACCGCGGCGGCCCAGCCCGCGGGAATATGCCAGGCCGAAAGGGCGCTCTCCTCCTCAGATGAGAGGAACGCCAGGGCGACCGATACGACGAGCAGCCAGTGGAACAGGCGCACGCCCAGGTCCCAGGTTTTGACGGTTCTGATCGAAGGTGCGGGGGCAGCTGACATTGGGGATCTCCGTTCGAGCGGAAATCTGTGCGTTGAAGCTGACGGCGGCCTGACGTCGGAGATTCGAAGCTTGGCCGACAGCGGACCTCTCGAACCGCTACTTCGGTCAAAATGCGACCGGGCGCTCTCGAAGCGATGAACTAGTAAAATCACCTATAAAAAATCGGGAATGCGACCGCTCAGATGCCTATGTATAGGTATTCACGCATATAGTTATGGCAGTGGAGATACACTTCTTATTGATTGTTCGTGACTAAACCTGTCCTCACGTCGATTGCATAGAAATCATATCTTAAGCATCGACGGCGGGATTCAGGGGCATCATGGACATTTATACTAAAAAGTGCCGCACCCCGGCGCAGGTAGGGGGGGCTATACTTACGGCGACCTTCGTCGGCTGCCTTGCCATGGCCGCACCCGCATCCGCGGACCCGATCTCGGGGCAGGTGGGCGTCGCCAGCGAGTACACCGGGAAGGGCCTGGGCAAGAGCGACGAGGATCCGGCGTTCTTCGGCTCGATGCGCTGGGAGACGAACGGCTTCTACGCCAGCGGCTTCTTCTCGCAGGCCACCTCTTCCAAGGGAGCGGACGCCGAGGTCATCGCCGCGGTCGGCTATCAACGCGACATCGGCGACTGGGGTGTCGACGTCCAGGCGATGCACCGTCAGATGGCCCACGAGACCAACGGGGTCGACAGCGCCTATGTCGAGGTTCAGGCGGACGTTTCGCGCGACCTGACCGATCAGCTCGGCGCACGTATCCGCGTCAACTATTCCCCGGACACCTACGGGGCCGGTGACGCGGCCTGGTGGTCGGAAGCCCAGGCGACGGTCAAGCTTACACCCCGGGACAAGTTGAGCGCGGCCTACGGCCTGCGCCGCATCGAAAGCGGCGTGGACTACGACGCATGGAATGTCGGGGTGAAGCACAAGTTCTCCCCTGCCATTTCGGGTGATCTGCGCTGGTACGACACCGACGGGCATGACCTGGGCAGCCGCTACGAAAGCCGCCTCGTCGCCTCCCTCTCCTACAGCTTCTAAGCCTCACGGCGCGCAATCAAGGATCGCACCATGCAGTTCTCCAATTGGAAAATCGGACACAAGCTCGCCACGGCCTTCGGGTTCATGGCCTTGATCACCGCGATCGTGGGCGGGGTCGCAGTCAGCGAGCTTCGCTCGATCGACGCCGGGCGAACCGAACTTGCCGCGCAGACAGATTCTCTTGGCCGCCTGCGCAGCGCCAAGCTCTACATGGCGCGCCAGGAAAACAGCTTCCGCGGCTTCGTCATCAGTGGCGATCCCTATTATCTTGAGCGGCTCGCCAGCCACAATGAGAACTATCTGAAAGATCTGGCGGCAGCCCGTGAGTCCTATGCGGGCGACACCGTCGGCCTTGCCCGGATCGAGGCCGCCGAGAAGGCGACCGCGGCCTGGTACGGATTGGTCGAGAACGCCGGCAAGGCCGTCGTCGCCGGCGGCGACATCACGGCTGCGGCCGCCCTCGTGGGCAGGGACGGCGTCGCCGACGCGGCTATCGGGCCGGCCGAGGATGCTCTCGACACCCTGGTCGACACCGCGGTGGCCGCCCGGACCGTCACGAGCAAGAACCTCGAGGCATCGGTGAAGAGCGCGAGCATCTATCTGGTAGTCGGCGCCGTTCTCGCCGCACTGTCGGCGGGTCTTCTCGGCTGGTTGATCACGCGCGCCATCGCCGGTCCGCTGGTGTCATTGACGAAGGTGATGAAGGACCTCGCCGCCGGCATCCTGACGGTTGAGGTCGGCGGACTGGAGCGGCGCGACGAGATCGGCGCCATGAGCCAATCGGTCCAGATTTTCAAGGAGCAGGCCATCGCTCTGGAGGCTTCGGCCATCGCGGTCAACGACGCCCGGGCCATGTTGGCCGGCGCCAATCGCGCCATGGGCATCATCGAGTTCGATCTCGGCGGCAATGTACTGACCGCCAACGAGAATTTCCTGCGGGTGCTCGGCTATTCCTTGTCCGACATTCAGGGGCGACACCACCAGATGTTCGTCGACCGCGACTACGCGTCCTCGCCCCAGTACGCCGAGTTCTGGCGTCGCCTGAACGCCGGGGAAGTGATCGCCGAAAAGTTCACCCGCTACGGTCGGGGCGGCGCCAAGGCGGTCATCGAGGCCAGCTACAATCCGATCTTGGGCGCTGACGGCAAGCCCTACAAGATCGTCAAGTTCGCGACCGACGTCACGGCCGCCGAGCTGGAGCGGGAACAGCGGGCTGAAGCGGACGCGGCGGCTGCTCGTGAGCAGAGCGAGGTCGTCAATGAAACCGCGTCGGGCCTGAGCGCTCTGGCCGCCGGCGACCTCGCCCACCGGATCACCATGACCTTCCCGGGCGAATACGCACGGCTGCAGACCGACTTCAACGCGGCCATGAACAAGCTGGAAGAAGCGATGGGCGTGATCGGCGCCAATGCTTCGGCCATGCAGTCCGGCGCCGGCGAGATCAGCCAGGCGGCGGACGACCTGTCGCGCCGCACCGAACAACAGGCGGCGACGCTGGAGGAAACGGCGGCGGCGCTGGACGAGATCACCGCCACTGTGAAGCGGACGGCCGAGGGCGCCGAACGGGCCGGCACGGTCGTGACCGGGGCCAAGGCCGCGGCGGAAGACAGCGGCATCGTCGTCGGCCGCGCCGTGGCCGCGATGGGCGAGATCGAGCGCTCGTCCGACCAGATCAGCCAGATCATCGGCGTGATCGACGAGATCGCCTTCCAGACCAACCTGCTGGCCCTGAACGCCGGCGTTGAAGCGGCGCGGGCCGGCGACGCAGGCCGGGGCTTCGCGGTCGTGGCGTCCGAGGTGCGGGCCCTTGCCCAACGCTCGGCCGAGGCGGCCAAGGAGATCAAGGGACTGATCGCGGCCAGCAGCAGCCATGTGAAGGATGGCGTCGGCCTCGTCGGCGAAACGGGGCAAGCCCTGACCGCCATCGTCGAACGGGTCTCGGAGATCAACGGTCTGATGGCCGAGATCACGGCTTCCGCCCAGGAGCAGGCCACGGCGCTGAGCCAGGTGAACACGGCCGTCAACCAGATGGACCAGACCACCCAGCAGAACGCAGCCATGGTCGAACAGTCGACTGCGGCCAGCCACAACCTGTCCCAGGAAGCCGAGGAACTGGCCGCCCTGGTCGGCAAGTTCCACGTGTCGGAAGACGGCCGCGGTGCATCCCGGGCAGGCAAGTCCAAATCCAACGTGGTCCGTCAGGCGCAATCCCGGATCGCTGACTTCGCACGCCAGTCCGGCGCGACGCCGGCCGCAGCCCCGATCCGCCGGGTCGCGGGCGGCGGCGCGGCGCTGGCCCAGAGCGCCGAGCCGCAGTGGGAGCAGTTCTGATGAGCTCCCATCTGCCGCCCGTCTTCGTGCTTCCAGCCCGGATGGACGCCTCCACCCTCCCCGGGACGCACAGCGACCTGGCGAGCCGGCGCGGCGCGGACCTCGACCTGGAAGCCTCCCAGGTCGACCGGTTCGGGGCCCAGGCCCTGCAGCTGGTGTTGTCGGCCTTCGCCTCCTGGCGCGAGGACGGCTTCCGCCTGCGAATTCTGGACCCGAGCGAGGCTGTCAGGACCGCATTTGACCAACTCGGCTGTGCGTCCGTCCTCGACCGCCAAGAGGAGACTGCAGCGTGAGCATGATGATTTTGACGGTCGATGACTCGCGCACCATGCGGGACATGCTGAGACTGGCCCTGGCAGGCGACGAGTTCGAGGTCGTTCAGGCCGTCGACGGGGTGGACGGGCTGGACGTGCTGGGGCGAAGCGACCCGGACGTCATCATCACCGACATCAACATGCCCAACCTCGACGGCTTCGGCTTCATCGAGGGGGTCCGCCGGACCGAGCGCCACAGGTCGACCCCGATCCTGGTCCTGACCACCGAAAGCGACGGAACCAAGAAGCAGCGCGCGCGGGATTCCGGGGCGACCGGCTGGATCGTGAAGCCGTTCGATCCGGTGAAGCTGATCGACGCGATCCGCCGCGTCGCGAACTGAGGATCAGATCATGGATCCGATGGAAGCCATCAAGGTCACCTTTTTCCAGGAATGCGACGAGCTGCTCGGCGACCTTGAAGGGGGACTGCTGACGCTCGAAACGGGCGGCGGCGACGACGAGACCGTGAACGCCGTTTTCCGCGCCGTTCATTCGGTCAAGGGCGGCGCTGGCGCGTTCGGGCTCGAGCCTCTCGTGCGGTTCGCCCATGTCTTCGAAACAACGCTGGACGCGGTTCGCAGTGGATCCGTGGCGGCCGAGCCGGAGGTCATCAAGGTGCTGTTGCGGGCCGCCGATCATCTGGCGGATCACGTCAACGCCGCCAAGGCCGGCGGCGCGCCGTTGGGAGGCGGCGAGGGGCTGATCGTCGCCGAATTGGAGGCGTTGATGACCGAAACGCACGCCGCGCAGGCGGCCTCGCCCGCGCCGGCCGAGGACGATTTCGGTTTCAGCCCGATGATGATCTCTCTCGATCCGGAGCCGACGGAACAGGAGCCGGACTGGCAGGTCTGCTTCACGCCCAAGGACGTGATGTACCGCAACGCCAACGACGCGATTCCGCTGATCCGCGAGCTTTCCCGCCTGGGCGAATTTTCCGTCGTGTGCGACCTCAGCGCCCTGCCGCCCCTGGACAGCCTCGACCCGCTGGGCGCCTATCTGACCTGGAGGGGCGTCCTGACGGCCCCCGGCGTCACCCGGGAAAGGATCGTCGACGTCTTCGAGTTCGTGGACGGAGACTGCGTCTTCAGTGTCGAGCCGATTGAACCCCTCGCGCCCGTCGCGGCCGATCAACCCGCAGAGCCCCTGCCTGCGGTCGAGGTTCTCCCGCCACTGGATCCGATGGTCGCGCCGTTTGAGCAGAAGCCCGCGGAAGACCGGATCCCGGCCGGAGACACGACCCCCGCGAACGACACACGGGGCGCCGAAGCTCCCGCGCAGGCGACGATCCGCGTCGATCTCGACCGGGTCGACCGGCTGATCGACCTTGTGGGCGAACTGGTCATCAACCAGGCCATGCTGGCCCAGCGCGTCATGGAATCGGGCGTTGCGCGGTCCTCGAATATCGCGCTCGGCCTCGACGATCTCGAACAGCTGACGCGGGAGATCCAGGACAGCGTCATGGCCATCCGCGCCCAGCCGGTGAAATCGGTCTTCCAGCGGATGCCGCGCCTGGCGCGGGAAGTCGCCGCCATGACGGGGAAGCGCGTCAGGCTGGTCACCGAGGGCGAAGGCACCGAAGTCGACAAGACCGTGATCGAGCGTCTGGCCGAACCGCTGACCCATATGCTGCGCAACGCCATCGACCACGGCCTGGAAACGCCGGAGGAACGACGAGCGGCGGGCAAGCCCGAAGAGGGGGTCATCAAGCTGGCCGCCCTGCACCGCTCGGGCCGGATCGTCATCGAGATTTCGGACGACGGCCGCGGCATCAACCGTGAGCGTGTTCGCGATATCGCCGTCAAGCGCGGCCTGATCGAACCCGAAACGGTCCTGACCGATGAAGAGGTCGACAACCTGATCTTTGCGCCCGGCTTTTCGACGGCCGAAACCATTTCCGACGTCTCGGGCCGGGGCGTCGGCATGGACGTGGTGAAGCGGTCGATCCAGGCCCTCGGCGGCCGCATCACCATCGTATCCCGGCCGGGGCTGGGATCGACCTTCACCATGAGCCTGCCGCTGACACTGGCCGTCCTGGACGGCATGGTGGTCACGGTGGGCGAGCAGACGCTGGTGGTTCCGATCACGGCGATCGTGGAATCCCTCCAGCCCAAGCCGGGGGATGTTCAAGCCCTGGGACCCGAAGGCAGCGTGTTGTCGGTCCGGGGCGCCTATGTCCCCCTGATCGATGTCGCGGAGGCCATGAGCTGGCCCGGGACACACGAAGGTCCCGGCGTCACCCTGCTGGTCGAGAGCGGCATGGGCGGGCTGGCCGCCCTTCGGGTCGACGCCATCCAGGGCCAGCGCCAGGTCGTCATCAAGAGCCTGGAGCTGAACTACCAGCAGGTCGACGGCATCGCGGCGGCGACCATTCTGGGCGACGGCCGGGTGGCTCTGATCCTCGATGTCGACGCCCTGATCACGCTTCGCAAGCGCACCGCGCCGATCTCCTCCATTCCCCTTGCCATAGCGAGCTGACCGATGTCCGCGACCCTCAACACCTCCGTCGCCACCCCCCGTCGGGAACTCGTCGCCTTCCGCATGGGCGCCCAGGAATACTGCGTCGACATTCGCTCGGTCCTGGAAATCCGGGGCTGGGCGCCGGCGACGCCGCTGCCGCAGTCGCCGCCTTTCGTCCGGGGCGTCATCAACCTCCGCGGCACTGTCCTGCCGATCATCGACCTCGGCGCCCGCCTCGGCCTGCCCGTCAGCGCCCCGTCCGCCCGCCATGTCATCATCGTCGCCAGGATCGATCGCAAGACCGTCGGCCTGCTGGTCGAGGCCGTTTCCGACATCCTGACGGTGGGCGAGGAGCTGATCCAGCCGACGCCGGACATCGCCTGCGAGGTCGTCCGCGCCTTCGTCAAAGGCATCATCGCCGTCGACGGCGAGATGATCAGCCTGATCTCTCTCGACGGGCTGCTGCCCGACGAAATCGCGCAGGAGGCGGCGTGACCGCGCTGGCGGCCAGCGCGTCGGATGCGGGCTCCCATGACGGCGAGTTTCCGTTCACCGCGGCGGACTTCCGCGCGATCGCGGACCTGCTGTACGCCGCGTCAGGCATCCATCTGGCCGACGCCAAGGCGACGCTGGTCTATTCCCGCATCGCCAAGAGGGTTCGCAAGCTCGGCCTCGACAGCTTCCGCGACTATTGCAGTCTGCTGAAGTCCGATCCGGATCATCCCGAACACGCCGCCATGCTGAGTGCGCTGACCACCAACGTCACGCGCTTCTTCCGCGAGCCTCACCATTTCCAGCACATGGCGAGCGATCTGCTGCCGCCCCTGATCGAGAAGGCGAAGGCGGGCGGTCGCGTGCGCCTGTGGTCGGCGGGTTGCTCGGCGGGCCATGAGCCCTATTCGATGGCCATGACGGTCCTCGAGGCCTTTCCGGACGCGGGGCGCCATGATTTCCGCATCCTGGCCACGGACATCGATCCGCTCGTGGTCGAGCACGCTCGCCGCGGAATCTACAACGCCGGCGACGTCGAACCCATCGCCGCGGCGTTGCGCGCCAGGTTCCTGACCGCCTCGGGCGGATCCTGGAAGGTCACGCCGGCCGTGAGCGAAATCATCAGCTTCGGATCGCTCAACCTCATGGAAGAGTGGCCGATGCGCGGCAAGTTCGACGCCATCTTCTGTCGGAACGTCGCCATCTATTTCGACGAGCCGACCCAGACCCGGCTGTTCACCCGCTTCGCCCAGAGACTGACCGCCGATGGCCGCCTTTACATCGGCCATTCCGAGCGATCGCTCATTCCCGAGCTCGTCTCCGCGGGTCTGACCATCTATCGCCTCAAGGGTTCATCATGAGCGCGGCGATCAGAGTCCTCGTCGTCGATGACTCGTCGACGATGCGCGCCCTCATCATCGACGCCCTGCGCGTCGATCCCGACTTGCACGTGGTTGGCCAGGCCGCGGACCCCATCGAAGCGCGCAGCGCGATCAAGGCGCTGAATCCTGACGTCGTGACGCTCGACATCGAGATGCCGAACATGAACGGCCTGGAGTTTCTGGAGCGGCTGATGCGGCTGCGGCCCATCCCCGTGGTGATGGTTTCGACCCTGACCCAGAGGGGCGCCGACATCTCGGTCGCCGCGCTTGAGCTCGGGGCGGTCGACTGCATCGGCAAGCCCGGGGGCGGCGGCGAAGGCTTCCGCGACCTGGCCGCCAAGGTCAGGGTGGCGGCGATGGCCCGGCTTCAACCCGCGGCCGCGCCGGGTCGGTCCTCCGAGATCGGGTCTGACTACAAGCCCTCCGGCGCCGTGGTGGCCATCGGCGCCTCGACAGGCGGGGTGGAGGCTCTGATCAAGGTCATCACGGCCTTTCCAGGGAACTGCCCGCCCACCGTCATCACCCAGCACATGCCGTTGACCTTCACCGCCAGCCTCGCGTCCCGGCTGGACCGGCTGAGCGCGCCTGCGGTGAGCGTCGCGGAAGAAGGGGCCGAACTCACCGTAGGCCAGGTTTATCTGGCTCCCGGTGACCGGCACCTGCGCATCGCCGGCGGGCGGACGCTCAGATGCACCCTCGGCGACGATGGCCCGATCAGCGGTCACAAGCCGTCGGTCGACGCCCTCTTCGGCTCCGTCGCTGCTTCAGCAGGGGCCCGCGCGGTCGGAGTGATCCTGACCGGTATGGGCAAGGACGGCGCCGCCGGCCTGCTTGCGATGCGCCAGGCCGGCGCCGCGACCATCGGTCAGGATCAGGACACGTCGGTGGTCTTCGGCATGCCTCGCGCCGCCTTTGAAATCGGCGGGGTCGGCCGTCAGCTCGCGCTGCCGCGGATCGCCGCCGCGGCCCTTTCCGCCGCCTCAATCTCTCCCGGAGCTCGCTAGATGCCAGCCGCATCATCCCTTCGCGTCCTGGTCGTCGACGATCAGCAGACGATCCGCTCACTCGTCAGGATCGGTCTCAAGGAAATCGGCATTACGGACGTCGAGGACGCCGTGGACGGAGAGGCCGGCCTGCGCGCGCTTCTCCTCCACCGCAGCAATCTCGTGATCTCCGACTACAACATGCCCAAGCTCGACGGCCTGAACTTCCTCCGGGCGGTCAGGGCGACCCCCGCACTCAAGAATACGGGCTTCATCATGCTGACCGGTCGCGCCGACAGCGACCTGGTCCAGCGCGCCCAGCAGTTCGGCGTGAACAACTATCTGGTCAAACCCTTCACCGTGGCGATGCTTCGGCAGAAGATCGAAGCGGTCTACGGGGCCCTGACCTGATGGGCGACGCCCTGCAGCAGATTTCCGAGCGGCGGGTCCACGTGGGGCAGGGGTCCCATCATGTCACCGGAGATCGGTCTGTGGTGTTCTCGACCATCCTCGGCTCGTGCGTCGCGGCCTGTATCCGTGACCCGCTCGTCGGCGTCGGGGGCATGAACCATTTCCTGTTGCCGGAGGCGCCGGGGGGCGGCGCCGGCGATCGGCGCTACGGCGCCCAGGCGATGGAACTGCTGATCAATGGTCTGTTGGCGCTCGGCGCCCGCCGGGACCGGCTGGAGGCCAAGGTGTTCGGCGGCGCGCGAATGACGGCCGGCTTCAATGACATCGGCGGCAAGAACGCCGAGTTCGTCCGCCGTTTCCTGCACGAGGACGGCATTCCCATCGTCAGCGAGAGTCTGGGCGGCATGCTCGCTCGGCGGATCCATTACACCCCCTCGACCGGCGCGGCTGCACAACATCTGGTTCAGGACGCCGCAGTCATCGCGCGCGAGCGGGTCGTCATGGTGCGAGCCCCGGCCCGCGATAGCGGCGCCGTCGAACTGTTTGACTGAGGCTGAGAGATGACCACGGACACCACTCTTGAAAACCTGTTCCTCGGCCTGTCGGACGAACTGGCGTGCTGGGCGCTTGCGGGCGAGGGCCTGCAGCATCTCGCCGGCCAGATTCTGGAATGCCATCCCCGGCCCAACGAAGCGCTGATCGAGGTTCAGCAACTGGACGCCCTGGTTCAGCACATCGAACAGATGGCTGTTCTGTGCGGGCGGCTTTCAATGGCCGCCGCCGCCAATGGGGGCTCGCTCGATACAGGCCGGGTCCGGGCGGCGGCGGAGGCCTCGACATTGAGCGGACTGTCGCACCGCTTCAAGGGCGGCGTCGCTCTGGAAGCGGCGCTGACGGGGGAGTGCGAGCTGTGGTGACGGAACCAAAGCCGACGCGAGCCGGCCCCCGCATCAATCTTCGGGCGCTCAAGGCTCTGTGCGTCGACAGCAACGCCCAGGGGCTCGACATCCTGAGTCAAACGCTCCTCGGCTTCGGCGTGGACCGGATATTTCGTGCGCCGACCGCCGACGAAGCCAAGGCGATCCTCAAGAAGCATACGATCGATCTCATCCTTTGCGACGCCCAGTTGGGCGACGAGAGCGGAAACGATTTCGTCCGGTGGCTCCGACTCTCCGGAGACGAACCCAACTGCCACGCCCCGGTGTTCGTCGTTACCGGCCACGCCGTCGAGCCCGAGGTGTTGAACGCGCGGGATTGCGGATCGAGTTTCGTCCTCACCAAGCCGTTGTCCCCGGCCGTCCTGATGCAGCGGATCCTCTGGGTCGCGGGCGCCGACCGGGCGTTCATTGAGGCGGAAACCTATACCGGGCCCGACCGGCGCTTCAAGTTCGAGGGGATGCCCGCCGAGGTTCCCGCCGGGCGCCGCAAGGTGGACAGGAGCGGGGTCCTGAGTGAACCGACCGGCGCCAACATGAGCCAGGAAGAACTCGATGGGCTCGTCAAACCTCAGAGGCTTTCGCTTTGAGCGTCGTCATCCGCAAGATTCGCACCGCTCTTCAACGCGAATACCAGAGACCGGGCGGCATCCGGATTGAAGAGGCGATCGATCAGGCCCGGCACAACTTGACCGGTCTGGCGGAGCAGTGCCTCGACCGGATCGACCTGGCGATCGCCGTGCTTACGGAGATGACTGCGGACCCTGGTCGGCGACCGACGCCCGCGGAACTGCGCACCATCCATCAGCTGATCAATGAGATGCTCGGGTGTTGCGCAACGGTCGATATCGAAGGTCTCCCGGATAGCCTCTACGCTGTCGGCCGCCTCGTCGGAGCCCTGATGGCCGCGGATGTCTGGCTGGAGGGATCGCTGACGCCGGCGGTCAGTCTTGTCCGACTCGTTCGCCGAAACGCGGTCCCGCCTGAAGACCTCCGGACCCTGATCGCCGGTATCGACCAGTGCGCGGCCCGGATCAGCGCCCACACGGAGTGCACGCGCGATCCCCGAAATCAGGCGTGACGGGACCTGCGCTACGTAAAAGCGCTTACTTTTCTTGACGTGGAGTAACGAGATAGGTTCGAAACTTCTTCTCGCGACTTGCAGTTCACAGGAGCGAGATTTGCCCCCGACGGTCGTCCTCATCGATGATGACGACTCGGTGTTGGCGTCGCTTGAGGCGGTCTTCGAAACGGCCGGCTACGCCGTCCATGCGTTCACATCGGCCGAGGACTTCCTTGCGACCAGGGAATCACTCGCCGTCTGCTGCGTGGTGACGGATCTGCGCATGCCCACAATGGATGGCCTGACCCTGGTCCGCCAGCTTGCGGCCTCCACACCCGCCTGGCCGACGGTCGTTATCAGCGGGCACGCCGATGTGTCTGACGCCATAGAGCTCATGCATGCCGGGGCGCTGGATTTCCTCGTGAAGCCATTCCACCCGCGGAAGCTCGTCGCGGCGGTGGAATCGGCATCCGGCCGGCTGGCCCCGCCGGCCGAAATCCCCCTGAGCGAAGTCGAGAGACGATACGCGAGTCTCACGCCCCGGGAGAAGGAGGTCGTTGAACATCTGGTCGCCGGAGCAACCAACCGGGCCTGCGGAGCCATCCTGGGGATCAGCCCCAGAACCGTCGATGTGTTTCGCGGCCGGATCCTTCGCAAGATGGATTCGCGCAACATCGCAGCCCTCTCGACGGCGATCTCCACCTTGCCTCCGACATCGAGGTCCCGGCGCTGAAAATCGCCTGCCGTCTCGCGGACGCACGTAGGCGTTTCCGCTTAGAACGCAATTTCGTCTTAACGTCAGTATGCGTACAATTCCTCAATGGTGCGTTGTGGCGACGGGTGGCAACCCTCATCGGATGCAATGCCGGTGGGAAGAAGACAGAGTGGAAGCGTCGTTTGCCAGAAGCATCCTGGTCGATGCGCCGATGGCGGTTGTGGCTGTCGATCGGACGGGGGCGATCAGAAGCTCCAATACCACGGCTGACGCCTTCTTCGGTCGCTCCCTGACCTGCGAACCGGCGTTGCAAATCGCCCAGTTCATCGATGATCTCGAACTCCCCTGTCTTACCTCTCCCGAGGAGATCGCCGGCTTCAACGCCCGCAGCCGCAGCGCGGGGGACGGCGTTCACCTGCGAGCGCAGGGCGCGTTGGGGGGGCAGGCCTTCGTGGACGTCCGGGTCGCGCCGTTTTCGGTGCGGGACGAAGATTTCCTGACGATGTTCATCAATGACGTAACCCCGATCGTGACGGCCCAGACAGCCGTGCAGGATCTGCAGTTCCAGATTACCTACAACTGGCGCCTCAACTCCCTGGGTGAAATCGCCTCGATGGTGGCCCACGAGCTCAACCAGCCATTGTCGGCGGTGATCAATTTTCTTGATGCCGCCAAGACCCTGGTGGCGCGGGACTCGCCCGACCAAACCAAGATCACCAACTACATCGAGAGAGCCCAGGGGCAGGCGGAACGGGCCGCGGACGTGATCCGCCGCCTGAGATCGCTGATGTCCCATGACACCGGCTTTCAGGCCCCTGAGGTCATGGCGGAGGTGGTGGCGGAGATCATGCCGATTCTCGTTCTCAGCGCCCGGGAGACCGACGCCGAGATCTTGATCGAGGTGTCTCCGGAGGACGTGGTCCGGTGTGATCGTGTCCAGATACAGCAACTGGTTCTCAATCTGGTCCGGAACGCCCTCGATGCTCCCGTCACGGACAGGCGGCGGCGGGTGATGATCTCCGGCCTGTCCACTGAGCGAGGCTATCGCATCCTGGTCGAGGACAATGGTCCTGGCGTCGCGCCCGAGATGACGGACCGCCTGTTCGTGCCGCTGGCGAGCACCAAGGTCGGCGGGATGGGGCTGGGGCTGTCGATCTGCCGCACCATCGTCGAGGCGCACGGCGGCGAAATTCGCACGGAGGCCAGTTCCCTGGGAGGAGCAGGCTTTTCCTGCACGTTGATGGATAGTGAATATGTCTAGGGGGCGGGTCTTCGTCATAGACGACGACACGGCAGTGCTTGCTTCGCTGGAGGCCGTGCTTGATGTCGCAGGCTTCGACGTGACGATTTTCAGGTCGTCACGAGCCTTTCTCGGCGCTCTCGACGAGGTCGGCTTTGGCTGCGTGGTGACTGACGTCCGCATGCCGGACCTTTCCGGTCTCGCCCTCGTCGAACGCCTGACCGCCAGTGGTCGGCGCCATTGGCCGGTCATCGTGATCAGCGGTCACGCCGACGTGCCCATGGCGGTCGCGGCCATGAAGGCGGGGGCCTGCACCGTTCTTGAGAAGCCGATATCTCCCCCGGCCCTCGTAGAGATGATCGACGCGGCGTTCGCGGCCCGTTCGTCCGTGTCCGGGCCGGCTACCGAAGACGCCGATGCCGCTGCAAGACTGGGGTCGCTTTCGCGACGCGAAAGGGAGGTGCTGTCCCACCTGGTCAATGGCGCCAGCAGCAAGGTGGCCGCTCTGGTTCTGGGCATCAGCCCCCGCACGGTGGATGTGTTCCGGGGCAACATCCTGCGCAAGACCCGGGCGCCCAACGTGGCGGCGCTCGCAACTCTCGCCGCCAAGGGCGGCTGGTTCTCCGGCGCCCTGCAATAATCCGAAGATCATTGATCCCGGGAGCGCGGGTCGGCGGGCGTCAGGGCTGCCGGTCCGGAAATTTCTTCATCCCCAACTGCTGACGGCTCCGAGCCGTCGGGGGGCGCCGCGACTTCTGTCGGGCTGGGCGGTCACGGGTTGCGGGGTGGGACGACCAAAGTGCCAGCCCTGGCCATAGTCCACTCCCATGGACCCAACGAGTTCGGCGACCGCTTCGGTCTCGACCATCTCGGCGATCGTGGTCAGGTTCAGAGACGCGCATAGCTCCACAAGATGGGTGACCACGGTGCGGACGCGCTGATCGGCCTCCAGGTCACGGATGAAATTGCCGTCGATCTTTACCGAGTCGACGGAGAGCCCCCGCAGATAGTCAAAGGTCGCCGAACCGGCGCCGAAGTCGTCGATACAAACCTTCACGCCCGACCGTCGCAATGCGCGCAGGCGACGGTCAGCGGCGTCGATGTCGGCCAGAGCGGCGGTTTCTGTCACTTCAATCATGAGGCGACGGCGTTCACCCGGGTCCGCGGCGGTCAGATGCAGCAGTGCGTTCACGTATGCATCGGTCGCCAGGGATGCTCCGGAAACATTCACTGCGACCTTGATCAGGCCGTTTCCGGGCTGACGGATTTTGCGAACGACCTTCTCCAGCGCGGCCAGATCGAATTCCTCGATCAGTCCAAGCTCTTCCGCCATGTGGATCACGTTTGCCGGGGCCGTATCACCGAAGCGCGCCAGCGCCTCGAAGTGGTGGACCACGCCGGTGCGCAGATCGACGATCGGCTGGTAGTGCAGGGCGAACTGACGCGCCTTCACCATGACGCGAAACCGGGATGCGTCGCGCAAGGTGTTCTTCAGCGCTTCCGAGAACGCCTGCTCTGGCCTGTCTAGGCCGCCATCGCGCAGGCACCCCTCAATTGTGAAGCGCAACGCCTTGAGAATACTCACCGGATCGGCGCCGACCGCAATCGGGGCCTCGGTTGCGCGGGATGACAGATCCAGACCCTCTGCGGCCGCGGCCTCCCGGACCTCGGTGGCGAGGTCGCGTCCGTCCGCGCCGTCTTTCAGCAAGGCAAAGCGCTCCGGGGACAAGCGCGTCGCGGATGACCCGTCGATGGATGCGGTCTGCAACGCCGCCTGGACACGGGCCGTCGCGCGCTGACCGCGCTCGCCGGCAACGGAATCGAGGCCGGAAACGTCGACGAAGGCGATCGCCATGGGCCCTCTGGCGGCCGCCTTGTCGAGCGTAGCTCGCGCCCGCTCCAGAAAGCCGTCTCCCGTAAGCAGCGGCGGTGACTGCGGCACGGTCAAGCTGAAGGGGCTGCCTTCAAATGTAATCGCGCAAGAAAGCGCCGGGGCGAGTTCCGGCAGACGGAAGGCGCGTATGCGGGCGCGTCGAACCCGGTCCTCGTCGCATATCAGCAGGACTTCCGCGGTCGGAGATCGGACTCCGACCGCCAGACCTTCCACGGCTGTATCGAAGGCGGCCCGGCTGGCCTTGCCGAAAAACTCCAACAGATGGCGACCCGGCCAGCTTTCGGGAGCCGCACAGTCAGGCGCGGGCGGGGAGCCGATCGCGAGGACAATCCTGCCTTCCTGATCCAGTTCAATCAGGATGTCAGCCGATGCAAAAGCCAGACCCAGCAAACGCGACTTGGTGTTCATTGGCTGAGACTAATGAGACCCGGTGAAGTTTCTCGCACCGAACACGCTTAACTACCCTCAGCTGTATCCGTGCCGATGCTTGTTGAACACTGTCGTAGTCCCTGGCCCGCTTACCGTGCGCGACGACGGCCCGGTGTTTCCGAGGCGTTCGAGGACCGGCTGTTTCAGCGGTTCGCGAGGTCTGACGCCAGGGGTGATGGGCGAACCAGACCGGCTTCACCGGGTAGCGGCGTCGAGGGCGCGCCGGCTGCAATGGTCCATCAGCAGGAAGCTGGAGGCCAGGAATTTGCCCACCCCCTCGACGAGCGGCGGCAGCACCACCACCGGATCACCCTCCATCCGCCCGCGGTGCAGCAGTCCCTGCTCCTGGGCGTCGCGCAACACGCTGATGACGTGGGCGCGGGACACATGGAAACGCCGCGCCAGTTCGGAGACCGACAGGTCCGCCACCTGTTCGCCGCGTTCGCCTGGCCGGCGGGCGGCGAACAGGCTGAACAGGATCACGATCCCTGCCTTGCGCTGCCCGATCAGGCTCAATTCCGTGACGTTGGCGCCGATCAGTCGGAACCCGGCGAGGTAGTGATCGAACAGGTCACTGACCAGCGACCGATCGAAGGCGGGATCGCCCATGGCGGCCAGGGAGCGCCTGGCGGCGGGCCGGAGGTGGGCCAGGGCGGCGAGGACGCAGCGCCAGCGTTCCCACTGGCCGTTCATCAGCCGCTCGGTCGGCGCCAGCCGGCGTTCGCGACGGTCACCCGAAGGGACGGGGGCGAGATAGCCCGTCGCCCGCATCAGTCCGACGATGGCGGCGGCCCGTCCCGCGCTGCAGACGCGGTGGCGTTTGCACAGGGCGATGATGCGCGACAGCGTCAGCCCTTCTCCGCCGGACAGGTTCAGGTAGATGGCGAACCAGCCGATCACGACCCGCCCCTGGTCGTTGATCACCAGGTTCAGGAGGCCGCTGTCGCGGTAAAGGCCAATGACGTTGGCGGCGCAAATCCGGGCGGCTTCGTCAAATCCGGGCTCGGCCCGCATCGTCGAGATGGCCGCGGGAGAGGCTACGAGGAGGCGCGGATCGGCACGTCCGTCGCCTGAACCCGTCCCGTCATCCAACGCCATCATGACCCTCGAAAAACACCCAATTTTCTACAGTTGAGGGCCGCGGACAAGCGATATTGATTATCGGCCTTTCTCGGGAAGGGCTGCCTGCAATGACCGTTTTGGGACCCCGGCGACCCGTAGCCGCCGCGCCCTTCCGCTTTCCGCGCCTGCGGGGCGGCCTGCTCGCGGGCGCAGCCGGCGCCGCCATCCTCTGCGGCTGGGCGGTCCTGCCGACATCCGCCGCGGCGCAGGCGACCTGCTCCAGCGGGACCGCGTCCGGCGCCAACGCCACCGCCTGCGGTCCCCTGGCGACGGCCAGCGGCGGACAGTCGACGGCGGTCGGCTATTCGGCCAACGCCACGCACCAGAACGCCACCGCCGTGGGCTCAAACGCCGAAGCCGCCAACACGGGCGCCACGGCCGTCGGCCTGAACAGCACCGCCGCCGGGGTCAACGCCACCGCCCTGGGCTCGGGGGCCGACGCCGGCGGCTCCGGCGCCGTCGCCCTCGGCAGCGCCCTCGCGAGCCAGCAGAACACCATCGCCATCGGCACGGGCGCTGAGGCCGTGTCGACCAGCGCGATATCGATCGGCCAGAACAGCGCCGCCGGCGGCGTCGGCGCCATCGCGTTCGGCGGCTCCGCCTTCGTGAGTCAGACCAACGGCGTGGCCATCGGGACGGGGGCCGGCGTCCAGGCCGTCAGCGGCGTGGCCCTCGGCCCAGGGTCGAGCGTCGACGGCGCGCGCGGCACGGCCGTCGGCGCTCGCGCCCACGCGGGGGCCGAACATGCTCTGGCGCTGGGCGGCGGCCTCAACGGCTCGATCGACGGCGCCCAGGCCACTGGCATCGGCGCCGTCGCCATCGGCACGGACAGCGTCTCCAGCGGTTTCAACGGCGTGGCGCTCGGCTTCGGATCGACGGCCACCGCCCAGGACAGCGTGGCCGTCGGCGAAGACAGCGAGGCGAGCGGAACCTTCGCCGCCGCGTTCGGGTCCGGCGCGACCGCCAGCGGCGCGGACTCGGTCGCCCTCGGCCATAACAGCGCCGCCAGCGACGTCGGCGCCATCGCCTTGGGCCGGGCCGCCAACGCCACGTCCGCGGTGGCGATGGCGCTGGGTTACGACAGCAGCGCCAGCGCCCTCTATGCGACCGCGATGGGGGCCTCGAGCCGCGCCGATGGCGAAGGCGCGCTGGCCTCCGGCTACGGGGCCCGGGCCGCCGGCACCTCCTCGGTGGCCGTCGGTCAGGATTCGGTCGGCATGGGCATCGAGTCGGTCGCCATCGGCATGGGCGCGAAGGCCGGCGGCGACGCTCTGAACGGCATCGCCAACGACGACACCATCGCCATCGGCACGGGCGCCCAGGCCGGGGCGGCCGCCCTCAACCAGGGTCAGGCCATCGCCATAGGCGACCAGGCCCGGGCCAACGCGGCCGCGGCGACGGCGCTCGGAGCCGAGGCCGAGGCCTCGGGCCTCAGCGGGGTGGCCCTCGGCGCCAGATCGACGGCGGCGGGCGTCGGCGGCATCGCCATCGGTGGCTCCGACAGCGTGGGCGGCGGGGCGTCCGTCGACGCGGGCGCGGACTACGCCATGGCCATCGGCGTCGGGGCGAGGATCGGCGCCGACGGCGACCGGTCGATCGCGATCGGCAATCTGGCCCTCGCCAGCGCCGATTCCAGCGTCGCGATCGGCGAGTCCGCCCGCACGAATTTCTCCAATGGCGTGGCCGTGGGCTATCAGGCGCTCTCGAACGCCAGCCAGAGCACCGCCATCGGCCCCGGCGCCGTGGCCGGCGGCATCGCAAGCTTCGCCGGCGGCTCCGGCGCATCGGCGACGGGGAACTACGCCATCGCCATCGGCATCAGCAGCGGGGCCGCGAGCAGCAACGCCATCGCCTTCGGCAACGACGCGACCGCCAGCGCCAACCACGGCCTCGCCTTCGGCGCCAACGCCGCCGTGACCCAGGTCGGCGGTCTGGCCCTGGGCGCCAACAGCGCTGTCGGCGGTCTGCGGGGCGTGGCGCTGGGATTCGGGGCGAACGCCGGCGCCGAGGGCGGACTGGCGCTGGGCTACAACAGCAGCGCCAGCGGCGTCGGCGCCATCGCCCTCGGCTCGGGCTCCGTGGCCAGTGCTGACAACACCCTGTCGGTCGGGGCGGTCGGGGCCGAGCGCCGGATCGTCAACGTCGCCGCCGGAAGCCTGGTCTCGGGCGGTACGGACGTCGTCACCGGCGGCCAGCTGTACACGACCAATCTGTTCGCGGCGGGGCTCGACACCCGGCTGGGGACCGCCGAAACCTCGCTGACCGCCCTGGGCGGCCGGGTGACGACGGCGGAGAGCGACATCGTCGACCTGCGCGGCCAGATCGGCGCGGTGGGCGCGGGGCTGGTGATTCAGGACCCGGTGACCGACCTGATCACCGTCGCCGCCGCATCCGGCGGAACCGGCATCGACATCTCCGGGACCGGGGGGGTCCGGACCCTGGCGGGGGTCGCCGACGGCGCCCTGACGGCGGGGAGCGCCGAAGCCGTCACCGGCGGCCAGTTGTACACGACCAACCAGTTCGCGGCCGGGCTCGACGGCCGGCTGGGAACGGCGGAGACGTCGCTGACCTCGCTCGGCGGCCGGGTGGGGACGGCCGAGGGGGCCATCGCCCTCAACACGACAGGCATCGCCAGCGCGACCGCCGACATCGCGACCACCAACGACCGGGTCGTTTCGGCCCTCGGCGGCGGAGCGGGCGTGGACGCCGACGGTCTTCTGACGGCGCCGAGCTATTCGGTGCTGGGCGTGAGCTACGACAATGTCGGCGGCGCCCTGACCGGCCTGAGCATGCGGGTGACGACCAACACCGCCGACATCGACGCCCTCGAGGCGGTGGTCGCCAGCGGCGCGGGGGGGCTGGTCACCCAGGATGCCGGAACCCTGGCCCTGAGCGTGGCCGGCGGCGCCGGCGGAACGGTCATGGACGTCTCCGGGACCGCGGGCGCCCGGCGGATCACCGGGCTCGCCGACGGCGTCGTCGCGGCGGGCGGGACCGACGCGGTCACCACCGGCCAGCTCTTCGCGACCAACCAGTTCGCCTCGGCTCTCGACGGCCGCCTGGGAACGGCCGAGATCTCGCTTGGCGCGCTGGGCGGGCGGGTGACGACCGCTGAGAGCGACATTGTCGATCTGCGCGGACGTCTGGGCGCCGTCGGGGCGGGGTTGGTCATCCAGGATCCGGGGACCGGGGCGATCACCGTGGCGGCGACCACCGGGGGGACCAGCGTCGATGTCCAGGGGACGGCCGGCAAGCGGACGCTGAAGGGCGTGGCCGCCGCCGACCTCTCCGGAACCAGCGATGAGGCGGTCACCGGCGCCCAGCTGTTCGCGACCAACGGAACCGTGGCCGCCAACGGCCAGGCCATGGCCGCCAGCCTCGGCGGCGGCGCGGCCTATAACGCCGCCACCGGCGTCTTCGCCGCGCCGAACTATGTCGTCCTCGGCGGCGCTCACAACAATGTCGGCGGCGCCCTGACCGCGCTGAGCGGCCGGGTCGAGAGCAACACCACCGACATCGCCACGCTGCAGGCGGGCGCTGGCGGCGGAAGCGGCGGCGGCAACGCGGCGGAGATCGCCGCGCTGCAGGCCCAACTCGCCGCGCTGCAGGCGATGATCGGACCGCTGCAGGCCGAGGTCGCGCGGTTGGCGGCCGGGACCGGAACCGCCACCGGCGCCGGAGCCACCGCCGTCGGCGCCGGCTCGGTAGCCAGCCAGCCCGGAGCGACCGCGGTCGGCGCCGGCGCCCGGGCGATTGGCGATCCGACCACTGCGATCGGTTATATGGCCCTGGCCTCCGGACAGCACGGCGCCGCCGTTGGCGGCAACGCCGGGGCGACCGGCGACCTCTCGACCGCGCTGGGACAGGGCGCGGTGGCCAGCGGAGGCTCGAGCACCGCCCTGGGGCAGGGCTCTACGGCAGCCTACGTCAACAGCATGGCCATCGGCCAGGGCGTCGCCACCACCCGCGCCAACCAGGTCGCCATCGGCGGGGCCCGGGCCACCTACACCCTGGCCGGCGTCACCTCGGATGAGAGCCGGTCCGCCCAGAGCGGCGACACCTGGGTCGTCACCGCCGACAGCCTCGGCAACCTGGCGACCATGGACATGAACCCGTGGTTCGACCGGCTGGAAGGGCTGGAGACCGAGTTCGACCAGCGCTGGAAGGTGACCACCGACACCTTCGACCGTCAGGCCGACGGCATCGCCATGGCCCTGGCGCTCGGGGGCGCCCAGGTGCTGCAGGCCG
The DNA here is from genome assembly GCF_035561115.1 of Brevundimonas sp. GTDB lineage: Bacteria > Pseudomonadota > Alphaproteobacteria > Caulobacterales > Caulobacteraceae > Brevundimonas. The sequence continues at coordinate 34,218 of NZ_DATMYH010000060.1, read as the reverse complement.
GCCAGCGCTTCGCCATATCGGCCAACCTCGGTCACTTCGACGGGGCCAACGCCGCTGGCTTCGGCGCCATCGGCCGGGTCAGCGACAGGGTCAGCTTCAATGTCGGTGCGGGCGTAGGCTTCCGGACCGGCGTGGTCGCGGGCAGGGCCGGCGTCAGCATGGCCTGGTAGGGCCCGGCGACCGCCAGAAGTCAGGAACGCCGGGCGGACCTCCTGCCCTGGCCCGCAAGCGGACCTTTGTCCCGCGATCGGGAACCCGACATTGCCGGCGAGGCGGCGGCCCGCAGCAGGCCCGGGCAGGATGAGCGGCTGCAACAGCAACGCCGGGCGCCCGGCCGGCGCGGTCTGGATCGCGCACCCGGACGGTCTTTTCGTCCACAGGGTTCTGCCTGCCCCAAGATGGTTTCCCTGTTTACCGGACTGCCGCCGTCCCGCGGCGCCGGCCGCCCGACGGCGCACGTTTCGATAGAGATAAGTATAGTTTTCTATCCTTCGGGGTGTGTGGCCCGAACTTTCCGCGCTGTTGACGAAGAAACCGATATGACGAACTGACACTGTTCCGGATTCATTGGCCGGCTATCCGGATATATTCTAAGTATATAAAGGTAAACATGACTGTAGGTTAAAAGTAGAACGATATATATTATGGATCACAACGTGTTGCTCACTGAAAATATGAATTATGTATGGCGCCGGTTAATTCCCAATATCAATGTGGAGGTGCATATCTGAATATCATTACTGCGTTAATGGTGTGGCTTAACCAGAATGCTAAGGTCGGAGTTAATCTATCAGCGTTCATTGAAATAAGCAGGAAGAGGTGGAATTCAGGGGAGAGCCAGACATGCATGCAGGACGGGGGGACCGGGGATACGGGCCGGTGCGCGACGACGCAGAGTCGGGGTCCGCCCCACAGCGGCGCGCCTTCGGCACGCCGTATGAAAGCGTCACCTTTTCAACGGCGACCCGGTCGCGGTGTGAACTGACCGTCACCTTGGCCTCCCAGCCCGTGTTCGACCTGGCCTCCTCCGCGCCGATCAGCCAGCGCCTGAGGCGCACCATCCGGCGCTGTGGAGAACGCTCGGTCTTCGAACGCAAGACCCTGGAAATCGACGACCTCAGGCAGATCGACGTCCTGACCATCGAACACGGCATGCGGCTGTTGCGGCTGGGGCCGGGCGACAGCGGCATCGTCCCCGCCTTCTGGCGGACCTTCGCCGCGGGGCGGGGGCCCTACGCCTTGCTTTGCGCAGCCAGCCAGCACAGCGCCGAGCCCGGCAGTCTGCTGATCGAGGTCTTCGGCGGCATCGAACACGCGCCGGTGGATGTCATCGACGACGCCCTGTCGCATTTCCAGACCCGGACGCGCGGGGTCGTGCTCCACATCGCGCCCGACGTCGATGCTGCGCGGCGGCTGAACGGCGTGCGCGCCCACTGCATCGCCATCGATTTCGCGGGCGTTGCGCATGAGGGCGTGAGGGACTGGCTTGGCGCGGCCGAACTGGTGACGGCCGCGCGTCAGATCTGCAACCAGCTGCTGCTGGTCAACCTGCGGCCGGATCGCGCGCTTGCGGCCCAGGCCGCCGGGGCGACCCATGCGGTCTTCTGCACCCTGGAGCCGAGAACGCTCTAGCTGCGGCGCCGGGAGCGCCGGCGTCGACCGCCTATTTTCGCTTGCGCGTCAGGATCATGCGAACGCCCATCCCGAGGATGACGACGGGCACGAGAATGAGGAGCCACGACAGTATTTGCTCGACGTCCATGGCGCCCCCTCCTCGAGGCCCGCGCAGGGAGCGCGCCGCCGCGCCCGGAGTCAAACGGCGATCAGCGCCATTTCGACCCTTCGCCGTGTCCGCCGACGCTTTCGAACTCGGGCGGCGCGGCCTTGTGGACATACTGCTCGGAAACCAGCCAGCCCTTCAGCGGACGCAGAACAGCGAGGCAGCCCAGCACAAGCAGCGGCATGGTCACCACCAGATGCACCCAGATCGGCGGATGGGCGCCGAACTCGAACCACATGAACAGGATCATGCCGATGACGCCGACCAGGCTCATGCCGAAAAAGGCCGGACCGTCGGCCGGTTCGGCGAAACTGTAGTCGAGGCCGCAGGCGGGGCAGGCGTCGCGGATGGTCAGGAATCCCTTCAGCAGCGGGCCCTTGCCGCAACGGGGGCAGCGGCAACGCAGGCCGGTGGACAGGGTGTTGAGGCGGGGAAACTTGAGATCGGTCACAGTCGGGGGTCCTGACAGGAAGCCAGGGTTCATGTCGGCGTGCGGGCCCTCCTGCGCAACGGGCCGCATTGTCGCGGTCACGGTCACCAACCGTTAACCGCGTTGTAAGGCCGGTCGCGCGAGGGTGCGCGCGTATGTCCGGGGTCTCCGTCAGCAAGCGCGTTCTCAGAACCACCGTGGCCGCCGCCGCGGCGGGCGCGGTCGTGTTTGCGCCCATGGCGCCGATGGCCCAGGAAGCCGGCGCCGTCGTCGATCCGATCTCGATCCGCATCGGAGCCAACGCCGAATTCACCCGCATCGAGTTCGCCGGCGTCATCGGCGCGCGCTCGAAGGTCCGCCGTGAGGGCCGAGACGTCATCGTCCGCATCGGCTCGACCGCTGCGCCCGACGTCTCGCGGCTGAAGGTCGATCCGCCCCCGGGGGTGGACAAGGTCGAGACCCGCGCGGTCCAGGGCGCCACCGAACTGGTCCTGACCCTGTCCGAGGGGGCCGACGCCCGCAGCGGCTCGGCCGACGGCGCCGTCTATCTGAACCTGTTCGCCTCGGCGCCGGATGCGCCGCCGCCGCCGGCCGTCGCCGCCCCGACCGTCGCCGTCGTCGCCCGGGCCACGCCGGCCAAGGTGTCGCTGGCCTTCCGGTGGGACAAGCCGGTCGGGGCCGCCGTCTTCCGCCGCGGCGAGGCTGTCTGGATCGTATTCGACACCCCGGCCCGGTTCGACATGTCCGGCGCGCGGCAGCTGGGTCCCGCGTCCGACGCGCACTGGACGGCCGGGCCGGATCATGTCGCCGTTCGCATCGCCGCGCCGGCCGGCCTGGCGGTCTCCGCTGTCGCCCAGGGCTCGACCTGGACCGTCGTCATAGGCGGCCAGCCGGTCGCCGTGGAGGGCGTGACCGTCGACCGCGACGACAGCGGCGAGCCCGTTCTGGTCGCCCGTATGGCCGGCGCCACCCGAGCCGTCTGGCTGACTGATCCGCTGGCCGGAGACCGTTTCGCCGCCATCACGGCCCTGGCCCCCGGCAAGGGCTTCGCCGATCGCCGCCGCACCGTTGACCTGGCTCTGCTGCCGACCGCCCAGGGACTGGCCGTCGAGACCACGTCCGCCGATCTGGGCGTCCAGGCCGACGGGGACCGGGTCACCTTCAGCCGCCCCAACGGCCTGATCCTGTCGCCGCCCTCCGCCGCGCTGGAGGCTGCGGCGGATGAAAACGGCGCGCCGCGGAAGGCGAAATTCCCGGCCCTGATCCTCGCCGAATGGGCCGACGTCGGTCACGCCGGCTTCCCGGCCCGGCATCGCCAGCTTCAGGACGCCGCCGCGCGGGAGGCGATGGCGGCCGGAGACGATCCGCGCGCGCCGGCCGAGGCGCGGTTCGCCCTGGCGCGGTTCCTGGTCGGCTCCGGCCTCGGCTATGAGGCCGTCGGCGTGCTCAACAACATCGCCGCCAAGGCTCCGAACATGGCCGGCGAGCCCGAGCTTCGCGGCCTGCGCGGCGCGGCCCGCGCCTCCATCGGCCGGATGGAGGAGGCGCAGGGCGACTTCGCCGCCGCCGCCGTGGCCGGCGACCCTGCCGCCGCCATGTGGCGCGGCTATATCGCCTCGACCCAGGGCGACTGGGCCGGGGCCCGCCAGGCGTTTGCCGCCGGAGCCGTCGCGGCCGACGCCTTCCCCGCAGCATGGCGCGCCCGCTTCGGCGCCGCCCATGCGCTCGCGGCGCTTGAAACCGGCGACCTGCCCGCCGCGCGGGCCTTGCTGGCCTACAGTTTCAGTCAGGAGGCGCCCGCCGCCGACCAGCTGACCGCGCGTCTGGTGCAGGCCAGGGTGTTCGAACTGGACGGCCAGTCCGACCGCGCCCTGGCCGTCTATAACGCCATCAGCCGGGCGCCGCTGGACGTCGTCTCGGTGCCGGCCAGGCTGGGCGTCGTCCGCCTGTCGCTGGCCAAGGGCCGGATGAAGCCGGACGCCGCCGCCATTGAGCTGGAAGGGCTGCGCTGGCGCTGGCGCGGCGACGCCACCGAACTGGCCGTCATCCGCCAGCTGGGCCAGCTCTATCTGTCCCAAGGCCTCTATCGCGAGGCCCTGACCGCGCTGAAGGGCGCCGGACCGGGCCTGAACCGGCTGGAAGGCGCCGCCGACATCCAGGCCGATCTGGGCGCGGCCTTCCGCATGCTGTTCCTCGAGGGCGGGGCCGACGGTCTGCAGCCGGTGCAGGCGCTGGGCCTGTTCTACGACTTCCGCGAACTGACCCCGATCGGCGCCGACGGCGACGAGATGGTCCGCCGCCTCGCGCGCCGTCTGGTCGACGTCGATCTGCTGGACCAGGCCGCCGAACTGTTGAAATACCAGGTCGATAACCGACTGGAAGGGGTGGCCAAGGCCCAGGTCGCAACCGATCTGGCCGCCGTCTATCTGATGGACCGGCAGCCCGAACCGGCGCTGCAGGCGATCTGGAGCTCGCGGACCACCATCCTGCCCACCGCCCTGAACGCCGAGCGTCGCGCCCTCGAGGCCCGCGCCCTGGCGGGGTTGGGGCGGTTCGATCACGCACTGGAGGTCCTGGGCTCGGACGCCTCGCCCGAGGCCGGCGACGTCCGGGCCGAGATCTTCTGGAAGCAGCAGAAATGGCTTCAGGCGGCCGCTCTCTATGACGCCCGTCTGGGCCAGCGGTACGCCGATCCCGCGCCGCTTGCCGCGGAGGAAGAGGCGCGTCTGATTCGCGCCGGCATCGGCTATTCCCTCGGACGGGACGGTGCGGCGCTGAACCGTCTGTCGCGGAACTATCGCCCGTTCGTGGCGGGCGCGCGAGCGAAGACGGCCCTGTCCATCGCCCTGGATGACGACGGCGTCGCGCCGGGAGATTTCGCGGCCCTGACCGCCTCGGCCGACACCTTCGCCGGCTGGGTCACGGCCATGAAGGGCGATCTCAGAACGAAAACGGGCGGGAACCGCGCCGCGGCCCCCGCCCGTCCTCAAGCTGCGGCGGCGGCCCCTGCGAGGCCGGCCGCCTGAGACCCTGTGGTCTTACTTGTTCACCGCATCCTTGAGCGGCTTCGACACGCGGAAGCGCACGGCCTTGGAGGCGGCGATCTTGATCGTCGCGCCGGTGGCCGGGTTGCGGCCTTCACGGGCGGCGCGGGCGGCGGTGTCGAACACGCCGAGGTTCGAGATGCGCACGTCGCCGCCGCCGATCAGCGACTTGTGGATGTTCTTGACGAGGGCGTCGAGCATGCGGCCGGCGTCGGCCTGGCTGACGCCGGCGTCCTTGGCGACGGAGGCGATGAGTTCTGCTTGGGTGGTCATGTGGGTCGTTTCCCGATGAAAGCTCGCCCCGATTCAGGGGCGATGACGGACGGATTGACGCCGCTTTTTATTCCCTTGGCAAGCGACTTCGCCGCTGTAAGCCCCACGGGCTGGGGATTTACCCGGCGCCGGAGGCTCTCTGGAAGCTCTCGACGAGGCTTCCCGCGACCAGTCTCCAGCCGTCCACCAGCACGAAAAAGATCAGCTTGAACGGCAGGGAAATCACCACCGGAGGCAGCATCATCATACCCATGGACATGAGCACGCTGGCGACCACCAGATCGATCACAAGGAACGGAACGAAAAGGAGAAATCCGATTTCGAAGGCCCGCTTCAACTCGCTGATCATGAAGGCCGGCGTGACCACCCGGAGGGGCAGGTCGGCGGCCGCCGTCGGGGCCTCCAATTGCGACAGCCGAACGAACAGGGCGAGGTCGTCGCGGTCCACCTGGGCCAGCATGAAAGTCTTCACAGGTTCCGAGGCCGCATCGAAGGCCTGGGGCAGCTCCATCTGCTGGTCCAGCAGGGGCCGGATGCCCGAATCATAGGCGTCCTGCCAGGTCGGAGCCATGACGATGGCGCTCAGGAACAGGGCCAGGGACACGAGAACGGCATTGGGCGGCGACTGCTGCATGCCCAGGGCGGTGCGCAGCAGCGACAGCACCACGACGATGCGCACGAAGCTGGTGGTCATGATCACGATTGACGGCGCCAGCGACAGGACGGTCATCAGCCCGACCAGCTGGACGACCCGCTCGGTCAGCCCGGCCCCCGTGCCGAGATCGACATTGATGGCCGCCCCGGGGCCGCCGGCCGCCGCTATGTCCTGGGCCAGGGCCCCCAGCGGCCACAGCAGGCAGGCGAGGGTGGTGATCAGCGACAGCAGGGCCGCGCGCTTCAGCTCGGCGCGCCCTGGGAGTGCAAAGATTTTCTCCCTCCCCCTTGTGGGGAGGGTGGTCGCGCAGCGACCGGGTGGGGAGGGCTGGGCGACAGACACGCCGCCGACGCCCTTGCCGAAGCGTCCCCACCCCGCCGCTGCTATGCGGCGGCGACCCTCCCCCGGAGGGGGAGGGAGAACGTCCGCGCGTCTCACTTGGCGTCCCCGCGGGGCTCGATCAGCTCGCGGCCCTCGCCCAGCATCAGCAGGCGCTCCTCGTCGTCGATTCGCACGAGAACCAGCCGGCGCGCGGGGTCCAGCATCAGGGTCTCGACCACCTTCATCCGCCGTTCCCCGCGCTCGGCGCTGAGGCGGGCCAGCAGCTGCGGCGCATAGCGGCGCGCGCCCCAGGCGGCCAGGCCGATGATGCCCAGGGTGATGGCGAGCGCGAACATGGCCCGCAGCAGGTCGAGGAAATCCATGCGCCAGCCTTCGGCGATCATGGTTAACGCCGCGTTGAGATAACCCCCCGTTAACCATGCAGGCGGCAGTTTCTGCCCATCTCGAAGGGGCGATCCGCGCCCGGGAGCGCCAATCCGTGGGTTTCACCGACCTGCCGCTGCTCAGCCAGATCAAGGGCCGCCTGTCCTGGCTGGACGAGCGCCAGCGCGTCATCGCCCAGAACGTCGCCAACGCCGACACGCCCGGCTATGTCGGCCGCGACCTGAACCAGCCGACCGACTTCGCCGCCGCGCTGCGGGACGGGGGAGGCGGGGTCCGCATGGTCCGCACCAGCGCCATGCACATCGCCCCGGCGGGCCAGACCGCCCGTTTCGAGACGCAGACCGCGCCCGATTCCGAGACCACGCTCGACGGCAATTCCGTCGTGGTCGAGGAGCAGATGCTCAAGATGGCCGAGAGCCGCATGGCCTACGACGCCGCCATCGGCCTGTACCAGAAGTCCATGCAGATGCTGCGCATGGCCGCCCGCGCGCCCGGCCGCTGAGGAGCTGACCGATGCCTGACCCCATCCCCCCGCGCAACAGCGCCATGGCCGTCGCCGCCAGCGCCCTGAAGGCGCAGCAATCGCGCATGCGGGTCATCGCCGAGAACATCGCCAACGCCGAATCGACCGCCCAGGTCGCCGGCGGCCAGCCCTACCGCCGTCAGATCCCCGTCTTCCAGGCGCGCGAGATCGACGGCGCAACCGGCGTGACCCTGGCCGAGGTCCGCCCCGACATGGGCGACTTCCGCTCCGAATACGATCCATCCCATCCCGCGGCCAACGCCGAGGGCTATGTCTTGCGTCCCAATGTCGACACCCTGGTCGAGGCCATGGACATGCGCGAGGCCCAGCGCGCCTACGAAGCCAATCTGAACATCATCGAGACCGCGCGCTCGATGGACAGCCGCACCCTCGACCTGCTGAAGAAATAGGGCCTGACCGATGAACCCCCTGATGGCGGCCAAGGCCTATGCGGCGATCCAGGACGGCGCCTCGCCCGTCGGGGGAGCGGCGGGGGTCGGCCAGTCCGGCTTCGCCGACATGCTGACCAGCGTCATGGGCGACATGACCCAGAGCTCGCGCGCGGCCGAGACGCAGATGGCGTCGGCGGTGCAGGGGCAGGGCAGTCTGATCGACGTGGTCACCGCCGTCTCCTCGGCCGAGGCCTCGCTGGAAACCGTCATGGCCGTCCGCGACCAGGTGATCCAGGCCTATCAGGAGATCATGCGGATGCCGATCTGACCGGTGTCGGCTTAAAGCGCCGGTAAGGGCGCAGGGGCGATCATCGCCCACATGAAGACCTTTCTGGCGGCCCTCGGCCTCCTGTTCTGCATGGCGGCGCTCGCGGCCTGCGACAGTCCCTCGAACGATCTCGGCGACATCGCCCGGCTGCAAGCCGAGACGGGAATCGGCCCGAGCGTCCAGTTCGGCGGACGGGCCCTGCGCCACCTGCCGGGCGGGACGCCGTGGTCAGTCTCGCCGAACGGTCAGGGGGCGAACGGAGCGATGCCTTCGCAGGCGATGTTCGAGGACGCCATGGAGTTGCAGCGGCGAACGGGCGGACCGTCTTCCCGAAACGGGGTGGTGATCCATATTGGCGTCGGCGGCGATCCGTCGTCAGATGCGCCGCGCAAGGTTGTCGGCACGCGCGAGGGACTGTCGGTGATGCACCAAACTGACGTGCCATATCCGGAAGACGAGCTCCAGCTGCCGAGCCCGTTCGACGGCTATATTAGCTGCCGTCAGGGCGCGTCCGCTGCGCGGCGCGACAGTTGCCGGGTGACCATGAAGCATGCCGGACTGACACACGGGTTTCCGCTTCCGGTCGCGGCCTTGTCCGACTGGCGGCCGCACGTCGAAGGATATCAGCGGCTGTTTGATCATCTGGCTGCGCCCGCGCCCGATTGATCGCGAGCTTTCAGACTTTCGGCGCCCGTCCCCTGAGCCACTGCGACAGCACCCATTTCTCGCCCCTGGTCGGCGGCAGGCCCGCGTGCCGGGTGCGCCGGTCGACAGAGCCGTCGGGCAGGGTGTTGGCCCACAGCAGGGCGTCGCCCTTGCGGCCGCGATGGCGCAGGCCGCCCGCCTCGAACGCTGTCTCGCCGCCCTCGAAATCGTCGTTGAGAAAGACCAGCAGGGTCGCGATCCGCTGACCGCGCGCCGCCAGATCGGCCGCATAGCCCGGAGTCGCCGGGTCCAGCCAGTCCACGTGCCAGTCGAAGGTCTGGCCGACGGCGTAGTGGAGGATCTGGGTCCATTCCAGACCTGGAACCGGCAATCCGGCGGCGCGCGCGATTCGTTCGCGGACCAGCGTCAGAACGACGTCCATCCGGTCCAGATCCAGCTGCGCGGCGGCGTTTGTGCGCACGCTCTCGCGACGCCCGGAACCCGTATCCGGATCATAGACGAGAGCGGGTTCGACCGCGGCCCCGGCTCGCGCCCTCATCCAGTCGCACGCCGCCGGAGGGAGAAAACCGTCGATGGCGAGGATCGCCGGGCCTTGCGACAGCACGCGCGGGCGCGGCGCGGTCAGCCAACCGGCGACATCGATGCGGCGTGCTGTCTCCAGCCAGTTTCCCGTCCCGGAGCCGCTGGCCAGCAAGGCGATCTGATCCATGGCGGGCTCGAATCCCAGACTCGCGGCGCGGCCCAGAAGGTCCATCGCCCGGCTCCAGTCCTGCGCGACCCCTAGCCCCATCCCCGTCAGAACGGCCAGACGGGCGGCCGCCGCGCCATCGCCGGCCTCGACGGCCGCGGCGAGCGCCGAAGGACTTCCGGATGTCGGGATCGGTTTCATGGCGCTGTTCTAGGAGGACGCGCGGCGCGGACCAAGCGGGCGGCCGCGCACAAAACGGGGAACCCTGTGCGCGGTCCACACGCTCGTTCAGCGACAAGCTTGAGGAGACCGCCGTGCTGAAGGACCGCAACTCATCCGCCATCGTCGCGGTCAGCGACATCGCCCGCGCCCGAACCTTCTATGAAGACACCCTGGGCCTGACCCTGATCCAGTCCGATGACGAAGACGGCGTGCTCGGCTTCCGCACGGGCGACACCGAACTGACGGTCTATCGGTCCGACTTCGCCGGGACGAACAAGGCCAACGCCGTCAGCTGGGACATGAAGGGCGATCTGGTCGAGACGGTGCAGGCGCTGAAGGCGAAGGGCGTGACGTTCGAACACTATCCCGACATGGGCATGACGCTGAACGGCGACATCCATGAGGCCGGCGGGATGAAGCTGGTCTGGTTCAAGGACCCCGACGGCAACATCCTGCATCTGGTCGAGGGGGTGTGATGATCAGGACCCGGCGCGGCAGCTGCCACTGCGGCGCGGTGAAGTACGAGTGCGATATCGATCTGTCGCCCCCGGGCGAACGCTCGGAACAGATCCGGCCCGGCCCGTGGTTCGCCTCGACCCTGCGCTGCAACTGCACCTTCTGCGGCAAGACCCGGATGTGGAAGAACCACACCCCGGCCGAGGCCTTCCGTCTGCTGCAAGGGGCCGATCGGCTGACATCCTACCGGTTCGGGGAAGGGACGATCGACCACACCTTCTGCAAGGTGTGCGGCGTCTATCCCTTCGTCAACGCCAGCATGGAGTTGCTGGGCGGCGACTTCTACTGCGTCAACATCGCCACCCTGGACGATGTGACGCCGGAGGAGTTCGCGGCCGCGCCCATCGTCTATGAGGACGGGATCAACGATGACTGGACCCGTTCGCCGAAGGTGACGAGCTACCTCTAGCCTTCCAGCGACACGACCGGCTGCAGCCCGGCGGGCGCACGGCGCGACCGGCCTTTGAGCCAGTCCCGGATGCGGTTCTGGATCGGCGTGTCGATCGCGACGTGGAACGCCCAGGCGAAGGCGAAGGCCGCGGCCACGCCGCCGGCCCACAGCGCCCATTGGGCGGAGACCGGCAGGGCGAAGCGGGCGATGGCGACGTTGGCGACGCCGAACCATGCGATGCGCACCACCTCGTTGGTGATGAACATCGAGAACGAGACCTGGGCGGCCTTTTCGATCCATTTCGAGGGGCGCGGCGTCGGAATGGCGCCGGCCGCCAGAATGATGGTCGAGATGCAGGCCAGCGAGATCAGGGCGTTCTTGTCGAAAGACTGGGCCACGGCCAGCCCCAGCGCCGCCGCGATCCCGGCCCACCCGGCCAGCTTCGGCGCGATCCAGACCTTCTGGGCGAACCCGGCCAGCGCCATGCCGAGGAAGAACAGCGGCAGGGCCCGGAAGAAGCCGAAGCCCATCGGCATCTGGTAGACGGGATAGCCGAACAGGCTCCAGGTCAGCTGGTTGGCCAGCAGATACAGGCCGACGCCCAGGGCGAGCACGGTCCACGGCCCCAGCCGGACCAGACCCTTCAGCATCCACGGGAAGGCGAGGTAGCAGCCGATCAGGGCCGAGATCGACCAGCTGGGCGCGTTCCAGCCATAGCCGCCGGGCACGCCGTAGGCCTGGACCAGTCCCATCTGCGCGGGCAGCTGGCTCCAGTCGAACCATTCCGGAGCGCGGGGCCCGAGCCCGAGCGCCGCGCTGATCGTGACCAGGGCGATCAGGGTCAGACCCATCATGATGTGCGCGGGCCAGACCCGCAGGAAGCGTTTGGCGAAGAAGGCGCCGGCCGACATCCGGCCCCCCGAGACCGAAGCCCCGTACACGCGCATCAGCACATAGCCGCTGTCGATCAGGAAGAAGTTGGTCAGCAGGAAGCCGCCCCGCTCGAACACCGGATGCAGCTGTTCGGCCAGGGGCGCGGGGCCCGCGCCCTGGAAGTGGTGCAGGATGATCAGCGAGGCCACAATGAAACGCAGGGCGTCCAGCCACCCGCCCCGAACGATGGGCGTTGTTTCATTCCGGGTCGAAATCGCGGTCCAGACCAAGGCGGAACTCCCTTTCGAGGGGAGTTCCGCAAGGACCGGGCCGCGACGGACCGCCTACAGCTTGCCGAAGGCGACGCCCCGCCAGCCCCAGCCCGCCGCCAGGACGGCGGCCTTGACCGGATTCTTGATCTCGCTGGTGTCGAACCGGTAGTCGTAGACCTCGCCGAACGACCCGTCCTCGCGGAAGGCGTAGACGGTCTCGAAGCTCTTCTCCCAATTCTGGCCGCGCGAGGCGCTGCCGCGGGCGCTCAGCGTCGGCACGCCGGCCCGCCATTCGACCTCCCAAAGCTCGTCGACCGCCCGGACCTCGCCCCTGGCCTCATCGAACTTCATCAGCACCTTGAAGACCTTCTTGATGCCCGCCTTGGCGAAGATCTCGTACCATTTGGCGTCGACGACCCGCCATTCGGCGACCATGTCGACGCCTTCCTTCTTCCCGTCCCGGATGACGAACGGCGCCGTCGCCCGGTTCACGTCCATCAGGCTCTTGCGCAGGCCGGCCGTGGATTGGCGCGGCGTTCCGGCCGGAGGAGCCTTGGTCCCCGTCAGAAAATCGAAAAGTCCCATGGTCATCCCCCGAACGTTGTCGGATGACAGTGGTCGATAGCGCCGGCGATGACCAGCGTTCTCAGCCCCGCACCAGCCGCAGAAACTCCTCGCGCGTCCGCGGATCGTCGCGGACCACGCCGCTCAGATGGCTGGTCGTCAGGCTGGCCCCCGGGGCGTTGACGCCGCGCAGGGTCATGCAGCTGTGTTCGGCCTCGATGACCACGCCCACCCCCTGGGGCCGCAACACCTCCTCGATCGCCAGCGCGATCTCGGATGTCATCTTCTCCTGGATCTGCAGCCGCCGGGCGTAGCCGCGCACCACCCGCGCCAGCTTGGAGATGCCCACCACCCGGTCGGTCGGCAGATAGCCGACATGGGCCACGCCGACGACCGGCAGCATGTGGTGTTCGCAGAAGCTGACGAAGCGGATGTCCTTCAGCACGACCAGCTGGTTGTAGCCGCCGACTTCCTCGAAGGTGCGCTCCAGATACTGGCGCGGCTCGACCTCATAGCCCGAGAACAGCTCCTTGTAGCTGCGCGCGACCCGGCCCGGCGTGTCCAGCAGGCCCTCGCGGTCGGGATCGTCCCCGGCCCATTCGATCAGGACGCGGACGGCGGCTTCGGCTTCGGACTGGGAGATGGCGGGCTTGGTCATGCTGCACCCTTACATCCTTCTTCCCTTGCGGGTGAAGGGCACGCCCGCCGGCTTTATCGGTGTGGCTCACATGGAGACTCTCGCGCCATGGCCGCCCTCGGCGGCGCTGGTCGTCCGACATTTTTTGCGGGAAGGCGGGGACTCTCTGCCTTCGTGCCCGACCGGGAGAAGAGTTCGTTAGCGGCGCATTAACCACGCTCCCGGCATTTTCTGCCCGGTATCCCGGGAGTACGATTTCAATGAACGGCGCGGAAGTTCTGGATGTGGGGCGCGACGCCCTGTGGCTGACGATCCAGCTGTGCCTGCCGGTCCTGCTGGTCGGTCTGGTGGTCGGCGTGGTCATCGGCCTGGTCCAGGCCCTGACCCAGATCCAGGAACAGACCCTGATCTACGCCCCCAAGATCATCGCCATCTTCGTCTCACTGCTTCTGTTCCTGCCGCTGATGGGCGCCCTGCTGGGCGGCTTCATGCGCGAGATCGCCGCCCGCATCGCCGGCATGTGACGATGACGCCCCGCGTCATCGTCATCCTCGGGCTCGACCCGAGGATCGGATTGTCCGGTGCGCGTCGAGGGACGACGGGACACCGGCTGGCGGGCCATCGCCAGAACGCCAGGGCGCTTCCGCCTCTGATCCTCGGGTCAAGCCCGAGGATGACGGGGTAGGGGGTGGAGCCTTACGCCACATCGGACCAGGTCTGGCAGGGCGCGCTGATCTTCGCGCGGATCGGCGCCGTGCTGATGATGCTGCCCGGCATCGGTGAAAGCTATGTGCCCCCGCGCATCCGCCTGTCGCTGGCGCTGGTGGTGTCGCTGGCCCTGTGGCCGGTCATCGCCGGCCTGCTGCCCGCCCTGCCGGCCAGCGTCGGGGGCATGGCGGGCTGGATCATCCGCGAGGTCATCGTCGGCCTGATGATCGGGGCCCTGCTGCGCAGTTTCACCACGGCCCTGTCGACGGCGGGCGAGATCGTGGCCCTGCAGACGACGTTGGCCTTCGCCCAGACCGCCAACCCCATGCAGGCCCAGCCGGGCGCGACCCTGGCCGCCTTCCTGATGCTGCTGGGCACGACCCTGGTGTTCGCCACCAACACCCATCATCTGTTCATCGCCGGGCTGGTCGGGTCCTATGAGCTGATCGCTCCGGCCCGGCCGCTGGTGACAGGCGACTTCGCCCAACTGGCCATCAAGACCCTCGGCGACGCCTTCATGCTGGGGGTCCAGCTGTCGGCGCCGTTGCTGGTCTTCGCCCTGATCTTCAACATCGCCTCGGGATTGATCGGCCGCGTCATGCCGCAATTCCAGGTCTTCTTCGCCGCGGCCCCGCTCAGCATCATCCTGGGCCTGTCGGTCTTCGCCCTCAGCCTCGGCGTGGTGGGAACGGTCTTCATCGACCGCTACCGCGCCCTGGCCCAGATCTTCGCGGGAGGCGCCGGTGGCTGAATCCGCCGATCCCGAGTCGAAGACAGAAGAGGCGACACCCCGAAAACTCGAGGACGCGCGAAAGAAGGGCGATGTCGCCAAATCGCCCGACGTCGCTTCGGCCCTGTCGCTGGCGGGGGCCTCGGCCGCCGTGCTGATGACGGGGGGCTGGTTCGCCACCTCCATGGCCGAGCAGCTGCTGCCCTTCATCGCCGCGCCCCACACCATGATGGGCGGTCTGGATGCAGGGGCGGGCGTCGAGATCGGGGCCATCGCCCTGTGGGCCGTCGCGCCCTTCCTCGGCGTCGTCATGCTGGCCACCATCCTCGGCGGGGTCGGCGGCAACCTGGCCCAGTCCGGCCTGATCTTCACCGCCGAAAAGCTGAAGCCCGACTGGTCCAAGGTCAGCCCCATGAAGGGCTTCCAGCGCATCTTCGGCCCCGACGGCCTGGTGCAGTTCATCAAGACCTTCATCAAGCTGGTGGCCGTCGGCTTCATCTGCTGGATGGTTCTGAAGCCGCACCTGCGCGACCTGGAGAACATGGCCGCCATGCCTCCGGCCATGATCCTGCCGGCCGCGCGCGACCTGATCCTGGCGCTGGTGACGGCGACCCTGATCCTGCTCGGCTTCACTGCGGGGGCGGACTTCCTCTGGCAGAAATACCGCTTCGCCGAGCGGATGAAGATGACCAAGGAAGAGATCAAGGAGGACTACAAGCAGTCCGAGGGCGATCCGCACGTCAAGGCCAAGCTGAAGCAGATCCGGGCCCAGCGCAGCCGCCAGCGGATGATGCAGAACGTCCCGAAGGCCACGGTCATCGTCGTCAACCCGACCCACTATTCGGTGGCCCTGCGCTACGAGCCGGGCGAGGGCGATCCGGCCCCGATCTGCGTCGCCAAGGGCGTCGACGCCCTGGCCCTGCGCATCCGCGAGGTCGCCCGCGACCACAATGTGCCGATCGTCGAGAACGTCCCGCTGGCCCGGGCCCTCTACGCCGCCGTCGAGGTCGACGAGACCATCCCCCGCGAACATTTCGAAGCGGCCGCCAAGGTCATCGGCTTCGTCATGCAGAAGCGGAAGAAGCGTTGATCGTTCAAGGCTCTTAACGCGCCATTTACCATGCGCCCGGCATTTTCTGCCTGGCGGGCCTCCAGTCGGTACCCGTGAGTAATCGGGGCGGGACGCGTGGGCGGCTTCACGGCGGCATTGCAGAGATTCGGGATCGGTCGGCTGACTGTGGTGCTGGGCGTCGCCGCCGGCGTCGCGGCGGTGCTGGTCGCCGTCATGCTGCGCATCGGTCAGGCCCCTGACGCCCTGCTGTATTCCAATCTCGACCTGCGCGAGGCCTCCGAGGTCACCTCGGCCCTGGACGGCGCCGGCATCAAATATTCGTCCAAAGGCGACGGCTCGACCATCTTCGTCAGCCGCGACGAGGTGGGCGAGGCCCGCATGCTGGTCGCGGGCAAGGGCCTCGTGACCTCCGGCAGTGTCGGCTACGAGATCTTCGACAACCAGTCGGTGCTGGGTCAGACCGAGTTCCAGCAGAACCTCAACGCCAAGCGCGCGCTCGAGGGCGAACTGTCGCGCACCATCATGAGCATGCGCGGCATCAATTCGGCCCGCGTGATGATCGCCCTGCCGCAGCGCGAACTGTTCCAGTCCGAAGCCGCCGCCCCGACAGCCTCGATCGTGGTCGGCGTCACGGGCGGCCAGCTGGCCGCCGCCCAGGTCCAGGCCATCCGCAACGTCGTCGCTTCCTCGGTGCCGAACCTGAAGCCGGAAAAGGTCACCCTGACCGACACCTCCAACCGCACCCTGGCCGCGGGCTCGGACGCCGAGGGGTTCAGCGCCGCCTCCGCCCAGGACGCGCAGGAAACCACCGAATCCCGGCTGCAGGCCCGCATCAAGGACATCGTCGAGGGCGTCGTCGGCGTCGGCGGCGCGCGGGTCCAGGTCACGGCCGACATCGACCACAGCCGCTCGACCACCCAGGAACAGCGCTACGATCCGGACGGCCAGGTGGTGCGCTCGACCTCGACCAACGGCACGGAATCCAGCGACACGACGCCCCAGTCGGACGGCGGCGCCACGGCGACCAACAACATCCCCGGCGGGGCGGATCCCGCGACCGCGACGGCCGGATCACGCGACACCGCCAACACCGAAACCACCAACTACGAGATCTCCAACACCACCACCACGACGGTGAAGGAGGCCGGGGAGATCAAGCGTCTGGCCGTCTCGGTCGCCGTCGACGGCAAATGGACGCCCGGCGCCAACGGGGCCGCTCCGACCTACGCCGCCCGCACGCCTGCCGAGATCGAGCAGATCAAGGCCCTGGTCTCGGCCGCGGTCGGCATCGACCTGACGCGCGGCGACAAGCTCGAAGTGCTGAACACCCGCTTCAACCGCGACCTGGCGGTGGTCGGCGGGGAAGAGGCCAAGTCGTCGCTGTTCGACTTCACCAAGAACGACCTGATGCGCGGAGTCGAGCTGCTGGTGCTGCTGATCACCGGCGTGCTGCTGATCTTCTTCGTCCTGCGTCCGCTGCTGAAGTCGGCGTCGGGCGGCGGCGGCGCGATGCAGCTGGCCGGCGCCCTGCCGGGAGGCGGGACCGTCACCTCCCTGCAGACGACCACGGTCATGGGCGGCGGCGGGGCTATTCACCAGCTGACGGGTCCGCCGTCGGAGATGGAGCAGCGGCTCGACATCGCCCGCATCGAGGGCCAGGTGAAGGCGTCGTCGGTCAAGAAGGTCGCGGACTTCGTCGAGAAGCATCCTGACGAATCCACCTCGATCCTGCGCAGCTGGGTGCACGAAGGCTGATGGCCGCGCGCCTCGTCTCCAAGAAGCCGGCCGTCGAGGACGCCAGGAAGCTGACGGGCCCCGAGAAGGCCGCCGTCATCCTGCTGTCCCTGGGCGAGGACCACACCCGCCTGTGGCAGAGTCTGGACGACGAGGAGATCAAGGAAATCTCCCAGGCCATGGCCAGCCTGGGCACGGTCACCTCCGCCGTCGTCGAGGAGCTGATGGTCGAGTTCGTCTCGGGCATGAGCGGCTCGGGCTCGGTCATGGGCAGTTTCGAACAGACCCAGCGCCTGCTGGCCTCCTTCATGCCCCCCGAGCGCGTCGAAGGCCTGATGGAGGAGATCCGCGGTCCCGCCGGCCGGACCATGTGGGACAAGCTCGGCAATGTGAACGAGGCCGTCCTCGCCAACTATCTGAAGAACGAATACCCGCAGACCGTCGCGGTGGTCCTGTCCAAGATCAAGCCGGACCACGCCGCCCGCGTCCTGACCAGCCTGCCCGAGGATTTCGCCCTCGAATGCGTCCAGCGGATGCTGCGCATGGAGCCGGTCCAACGCGAAATCCTCGACAAGATCGAACAGACCCTGCGCACCGAATTCATGTCCAACCTGGCCCGCACCTCCAAGCGCGACAGCCATGAGATGATGGCCGACATCTTCAACAGCTTCGACCGCCAGACCGAGGCCCGCTTCATCGGCGCCCTCGAGGAACGCAACCGCGAGGCGGCCGAGCGCATCCGCGCCCTGATGTTCGTGTTCGAGGACCTGGCCAAGCTGGACCCGGGCGGGATCCAGACCCTGCTGCGTGCGGTCGAGAAGGATTCGCTCGGGCTGGCCCTGAAGGGGTCGTCGGAATCCCTGCGCGAACTGTTCTTCTCCAACATGTCCGAACGCGCCTCCAAGATCATGCGCGAGGACATGGAGTCGATGGGTCCCGTCCGCCTCAAGGACGTCGATCAGGCCCAGATGGCCATGGTCCAGGTCGCCAAGGATCTCGCCGCCAAGGGTGAGATCATGCTGGTGGGCCAGGGCGGCGACGACGAGCTGATCTACTGACATGACCCATCAGCCGCTCAGCACCCCCTTCGCCTTCGATACCGAGTTCGACGCCTCGGGCGTGGTCGTCCACGCCTCGTCCTTCCGCCCGACCAAACGGTCCTATGCCCCCATGGAGGTCGACGCCCTGATCGCCCAGGCGCGGCTGGAGGCCCGCACCGAAGCCCTGGCCGAGAGCGAGAACATGCGGGCCATGGCCCTGTCCGCCATCGCCCAGGCTCTGGACTCGGCGATCCCCGCCCTGACCCAGGTGGCCCAGTCCCACCGCGAACAGTCCGCCGCCCTGGCCCTGTCCGCCGCCCGCGTCGTGGCCGCCTCGGCCCTGGACCGCTTTCCCGCCGCGCCGCTTCAGGCTGCGCTGGAGGCCCTGGGCCAGGAGATCGACGCCTCGCCCCGCCTCGTCGTCCGCACCGGCGACCTGGACGACGCAACCCGCGCCCGTATCGAACAGCTGTGCGCCGACGCCGGCTTCTCCGGCGTGGTGGCCTTCCGCAACGAGCCGATGATGCCCGCCGCGGCCTTCCAGCTGGAATGGGCCGACGGCCGCGCCGCCTTCGATCCCGCCGACGCCTTCGCCCGTATGGGCGAGGCCCTGAACTCCGCCCTGGCCGCCGAAGCCGGTCACGCCGAGGCCCTGACCCCCGAAACCCCGCTGGAAGAGAGGCCGTAATGGCGTCCGACACCATGTCCCTGGAGGAGTTTCCGGACTCCGCCGCGATCACCGTCAACGACGAGGCGACCGACAAGACGGCCAGCGACCTGGCCCCCGTCTTCGACGTGCCGGTCAACATCTCGGCCGTGCTGGGCAAGGCCCATATGTCGGTGGCCCAGCTGCTGAAGCTGAACCGCGGATCGGTGCTGCAATTGGACCGCAAGGTCGGCGAGGCCATCGACATCTTCGTCAACAACCGTCTGGTCGCCCGCGGCGAGGTCGTCGTCGTCGAGGACCGGCTGGGCGTGACCATGACGGAAATCATCAAGACGGAAGACTCCGGCGCCTGATCGGCGGCCGGCTGTAAGAGATTAGAGGAGAAGACCCATGCGGCTTCTGGTGGTTGGCAGGCTCAGCGGACAGCTGGCGACGGCGGTGAAGATGGCCATGGCGCACGGCGCCAAGGTCAGCCACGTCGAGCGCGGCGATCAGGCGACGGAACAGCTGCGTCGCGGGCAGGGCGCCGACCTGCTGATGGTCGACTACCGCATCGACATCGCCGCCCTGATCGCGGCCAATGAGGCCGAGCGCATCCATGTGCCGGTGGTGGCCTGCGGCGTCGACGCCGACGCGACCGACGCGGCCAACGCCATCCGCGCCGGGGCCAAGGAGTTCATCCCGCTTCCCCCGGAAGCCGATCTGATCGCGGCCGTCCTGTCCGCCGTCGCAGACGACGACCGTCCGCTGATCTCGGCCGACCCGGCGATGAAGGCCGTGGTCATGCTGGCCGACCAGGTCGCCCGCTCGGAGGCCTCGATCCTGATCACCGGCGAAAGCGGCGTCGGCAAGGAGGTGATGGCCCGTTACCTCCACTCCGGCTCGAAACGCGCCGACCGCCCCTTCATCAGCGTCAACTGCGCCGCCATCCCCGACAATCTGCTGGAGTCGGAGCTGTTCGGCCACGAGAAGGGGTCGTTCACCGGGGCCATGGCCCGCCGCATCGGCAAGTTCGAGGAGGCCGACGGCGGCACCCTGCTGCTGGACGAAATCTCCGAGATGGACGTGCGCCTGCAGGCCAAGCTGCTGCGCGCCATCCAGGAGCGGGTCATCGACCGCGTCGGCGGGACGAAGCCCGTCCCGGTCAATATCCGCATCATCGCCACCTCGAACCGCGACCTGGCCAAGTCGGTGGCCGAGGGGACCTTCCGCGAAGACCTGCTCTACCGCCTGAACGTCGTGAACCTGCGCCTGCCCGCCTTGCGCGAGCGGCCGGGCGACATCGCGGTGCTGGCCGATCACTTCGTCAAGAAATACGCCGCCGCCAACGGCGTTCCGGTGCGGCCGATCTCGGTCGACGCCAAACGCGCCCTGGTCTCGCACCGCTGGAACGGCAACGTCCGCGAGCTGGAAAACGCCATGCACCGCGCCGTGCTGCTGGCCGTCGGCCCCGAGATCGACGTCGAGGCCATCCGCCTGCCGGACGGCCAGCCGCTCAGCGCCGGCTCGCACGGCGCCGCGTCGTACGACAGCCCTGCAGCCCGCGCGGCCCAGACCGCCGACGCCGTCACCCGCGCCCACGTCGGCCAGACGGTGGCGCAGATGGAGAAGACCCTGATCCTCGACACCCTGTCGCACTGCCTCGGCAACCGCACCCACGCGGCCACCATCCTCGGCATCTCGATCCGCACCCTGCGCAACAAGCTGAACGAATACGCCGACGAGGGGACCAGCATTCCCGCGCCCCAGTCGGGCATCGCGGCCGTCGGCTACGCGGCGGCCTGAGCATGACCCGGAAAGCGGACCGCAGAAGCGTCCTGTTGGGCTTTGCAGCGACCGGGGTTGTCGTCTCGGCCTGTGAGCCGATGTCGCCGATGAAGGCCGAGGCGGTCGATCACGCCCTTGATCTTGCTGATCTGGAAGCCCGTCACGGTGGTCGCATCGGCCTGACCATCCAGGGTGTAGACCGGGCCAGCTGGCGCGGTGCAGAGCGCTTCCTGTATTGTTCGACGTTCAAGCTGTTTCTCGCCGCCGCCACGCTCCAGCGAGTTGCGCAGAACACCGAAAATCTGGCGCGCGCCATCCCGATCAATGCTGCGGACATCCTGCCCCACTCGCCGGTCACGGAGACGGCGGTCGGCGCGACCATGACGATCATGCAACTGTGCAAAAGCACCGTTGAGGTCAGCGACAATGGCGCTGCCAATATCCTGATCCGTGAGTTTGGCGGGCTGGACGCCTGGCGCGCTTGGTATCCTTCGATCGGCGACGGTGTCACCCGTGTCGATCGTCTTGAACCCGAACTCAATCTCGCGGACGGCGACCGCGACACAACCACGCCGGACCAGACCATCGCCAATCTCTCTCACGTGCTGCGAAACGACCCCCTTACCCGGGGCATGCCGCCGTACCTGCTTTCCTGGCTGCTCGCTTCACCGACCGGCGCGAAGCGGATCAAGGCGGCTTTGGCGCCGGGTTATCTCGCGATGCACAAGACCGGAACGTCCGGTCGGGGCCAGGCGAACGACATCGGACAGATCCAGACACCGGACCGGAAAGGGGTCCTCATCGCCGTCTATTTCGAAGGTCCCTCGTCTGCGAGCGCAGACCAGCTTGACGCCGTAATCGCCGACGCGACGCGTCGAGCGCTCATGGCCCTCGGCCACGACGTGGCCGCATGACGGACATCCCCGCCTCGGTGATGATGAAGGACGGCTACGCCCGTCCGACCGGCCGAGACATGATGGGCTGGGTGGCGCGCGGCGAGGTGGCCATGGCCATCGGCGTCATCGGCGTGATCCTGCTGCTGATCCTGCCGGTGCCGAAATTCCTGCTGGACCTGCTGCTGGCCATCTCGCTGGTCTCGTCCGTGCTGATCCTGATGACGGCCGTGATGATGAAGCGGCCGCTCGACTTCGCCATCTTCCCGACGGTGCTGCTGGTCACCACCCTGTTCCGGCTGGGGCTGAACCTGGCCTCGACCCGGCTGGTCCTGACCCATGGTCACGAAGGCCACGGCGCCGCCGGCCAGGTCATCCAGTCGTTCGGGGCCCTGATGATGGGCGGCAGCTTCATCATCGGCATCATCATCTTCGCCATCATCCTGGTGGTGAATTTCGTCGTCATCACCAAGGGTTCGACCCGCATCGCCGAGGTCTCGGCCCGCTTCACCCTGGACTCCATGCCGGGCAAGCAGATGGCCATCGACGCCGACCTGTCGTCCGGCCTGATCGACGAGGAGACCGCCAAACGCCGCCGCAAGGAGCTGGAGCAGGAATCGACCTTCTTCGGCGCCATGGACGGCGCCTCGAAATTCGTCCGCGGCGACGCCGTCGCCGGGCTGATCATCGTCTTCATCAACGCCATCGGCGGCATATTGATCGGCACGATCCAGCATGGCCTGCCGATCTCGGAAGCGGCCGACACCTATGTCGCCCTGACCATCGGCGACGGTCTGGTGACCCAGGTCCCGGCCATCGTCATCTCCATCGCCGCCGGCTTCCTGGTGTCCAAGGCGGGCGTCGAGGGCACGGCCGACAAGGCCCTGGTCGCCCAGCTGGCCACCAACCCCGTCAGCCTCGGCGTCGTCTCGGGCGCGGCCGGCCTGATCGGCCTCATCCCCGGCATGCCGCTGATCCCGTTCGCGGCGCTGGCCATCGGCACGGGCTTCATGGCGTGGAAACTGGGTCGCCAGCGGTTGAAGCCCCAGCCCACCGAGGCCGAGATGGCCGCCACCGCCTCGGGCCCCCGCGAAGAAGTCGAGGAACCCATCGGAACCGCCCTGACCATCGACGAGGTCAAGATCGAGCTGGGCTATTCCCTGCTGTCCCTGATCAACGATCTCGAAGGTCGCCGGCTGACCGATCAGGTCCGCGCCCTGCGCCGCTCGCTGGCCCAGGAGTACGGCTTCGTCATGCCGTCGGTCCGCATCCTCGACAACATGCGGCTCGGCACCCAGGGCTACGCCATCCGCATCAAGGAGATGGAAGCGGGGCAGGGCGAGGTTCGCCTCGGCTCCCTGATGGCCATGGATCCCGCCGGCCGCCAGGTCGAACTGCCGGGCGAGCACACCCGTGAGCCCGCCTTCGGCCTCCCCGCCACCTGGATCGACGAAAGCCTGCGCGAGGAAGCCACCTTCCGCGGCTACACCATCGTCGACCCCTCGACGGTGTTGACCACCCACCTGACCGAAATCCTCAAGGAGAACATGGCCGACCTGCTCTCCTACGCCGAGGTGCAGAAGCTGCTGAAGGAACTGGGGACCGAAGAGAAGAAGCTGGTCGACGAACTGATTCCCTCGGTGGTCACCGTCACCACCCTGCAGCGCGTGCTCCAGACCCTGCTGCGCGAGAAGGTCTCGATCCGCGACCTGGCCGCCATCCTCGAGGGTCTGGCCGAGGCCGCGCCGCACACCTCCAGCGTCACCACCCTGGTCGAGCATGTCCGCGGCCGGCTGGCCCGCCAGCTGTGCTGGCAGCACAAGGGCGACGACGGCGCCTTGCCGATCGTCACCCTGTCGCCGGAATGGGAGCAGGCCTTCTCCGACGCCCTGGTCGGTCAGGGCGAGGATCGCCAGCTGGCCATGGCGCCGTCCCGTCTGCAGGACTTCATCCGCGCCGTCCGCGACGTGTTCGAGCGCGCGGCCATGGCCGGCGAGACCGCCGTCCTTCTGACCGGCCCGCAGATCAGGCCCTACGTCCGCTCGATCATCGAACGCTTCCGCGGCCAGACGGTCGTCATGAGCCAGAACGAGGTCCACCCACGCGCGCGGTTGCGGACGATCGGCACGGTCTAACGTCTCCTCCCCATCACAGATGGGGAGGGGGACCGCGAAGCGGTGGAGGGGCGCCTGCTACCGCACCTCGGTCCATCCCCCCGACGACGCCGTGCGCGCCACGTCGTTCGCCGGCCGCGCAACGAGGCCGGACTGGGTGATCCAGACCTCGTATCTCGCGCCGTCGGCCATCGGCATATAGGCGCCGCCGCCGTACAGGGTGTCGACCGCATCGACATAGCGTCGGTAGCGGCGCGCCGTGTCCCAGGCGCTGACCTTCCACGGAAGCCAGGTGACGGACTCGTCGCCGCCTGACAACGGATGGACGCTGCGCGCCGCGTTGATCTCCTGGTCGATCGAGGCGTACCGCCCCGACAACCGGTCCAGCCGGTATTGCGTGTCCAGCCCCAGGACATTGGCCCACGGCTTCCATTTCAGGACCTGGGCCTCGATGCGCCATTCGTCGCCGTGCAGCGGGTACAGATTGGTCGCGGCCGGCGCGTGCTCGCCGCGGTCGGGCTGGATCACCGTAGCCTCGAAATACTGCGGCCCCAGCTGCCGGGTCTCGATCGTCGCCACCGGCCGCTCGTAGGTCAGCCGACCGTAGGTCTGGATGTCGAGCGCCAGCAGGGAGGCGATGACCGCCGCCGCCATGAAGCCCGCACCCCCGGCGCCGACCAGGAAGCCGCTGAAGATCCGGCCCCTGAACAGGGCTGCCAGACCTTTGAACAGCAGGACGACCCCAAGCACGCCCACGACCGCCGGAACGATCCACCACCACCAGACCATGTCGCTCTCCCCCGATCCTGACGGGCGCACCTTTACCCTAAATCGCGAGATCGGTGGGGGTTTCTCCCGGGACGCGACTGGACAGGGCCGAACGCCCCGCTAATGCTCGCGTCCGATGATCCCGGCGCTGCGTCCCACGCTTCAGGCCTTCAGCCATTTCCTGCGCATGCCGTCGCTCAGCCGGTCCGTGGCGGCCCTGCTCACGGGCGCCATCGCCCTGCTGCTGATCGTCAACGTCGGCGTATTCGTGATGCTGCAGCGGACCAGAGACTTCAACGAGCAGGTTGATCGCGGTCAGCGCATTCGTCTGGCCGCAAACGAGGTGATGGCGCTGTCGCTGGACGCCGAGACCGGGCAGCGCGGCTTTCTCCTGACCGGCCGCCCGGAATATCTCGAACCCTATTCCCGAAGTGTCGCCCGACTGCCCGAAAAGCTCGCCGAACTGACCGAACTGACCGCAGGAGACCCTGACCTCGCGCAACGGGTCGAGCGTTTGGACACGCTCTCGGAGCAGGGGATCGATGTCATCGACCGGACGATCGTGCTCGGGCGGATGGGGCGGCGGGACGACGCCGTCCAGATGATCCGCGACGGGGCCGGCAAACGCATCATGGATCAGATGCGCGCAGAGACGGCCGCCGTCGATGAAATCCAGGCGACCCGCCTTCAGTTCGGCACGCGTCAGACGGAATGGGCGGCCGCCATGACGGTTCTGGTCAACGGCCTTGCGGGCCTGTTGATCCTCGGCCTGGCCGGAGTCAGCGGCTGGCTCATCCGCCGCTATGTGCTGGAGCTCCAGGAGGCGCGCGAGGCGCTGGACCGGATGAACGCCGGTCTCGAAAGCAAGGTCCGCGACCGCACCTTCGAGCTGACCCGGGCCAATGAGGAGATCCAGCGCTTCGCCTATATCGTCAGCCACGACCTGCGCGCGCCCCTGGTCAACGTCATGGGCTTCACCTCGGAGCTGGAACAGGCCGGCAAGGTGATCGACCAGGCCATCGCCGCCGCCGGGAAGGATCGCAAGGTCGATCCCGCCGCCATCGCCGCGGTGCGCGAAGACCTTCCCGAGGCCATCGGCTTCATCCGGGCCTCGACCGAAAAGATGGACCGGCTGATCAACGCCATCCTGAAGCTGTCCCGCGAGGGCCGCCGCAATCTGGTTCCCGAACCGCTGGACGTGACCGCCATGGTCCGGGGCGTGGCGGACAGCGTCCGGCACCAGACCGAGGCTTCTGCCTCCGAGATCGTCATCGAGCCGCTGCCGGACATCGAGAGCGATCGGCTGTCGATGGAGCAGGTGCTGGGCAATCTGATCGACAACGCCGTCAAATACCTCGATCCGGCTCGCCCGGGGCGTATCGTCGTCTCGGGACGGGAGACCGGCGACGGCTGGGTCCTCTACCGGATCGCCGACAACGGTCGCGGCATTTCCGACCGCGACCACGAGCGTGTCTTCGAACTGTTCCGGCGTTCCGGAAAGCAGGACCGCGCGGGCGAGGGTCTCGGCCTGGCCTTCGTGCGCAACAGCGTGCGCCGCCTTGGGGGTGACGTGACCGTCGAGTCAGAGCTTGGAAAGGGCTCGACATTCACGCTGAAATTCCCCAAACGCCTCGTCCTCGCGGACGTTGGAGACCATGGATGACCACTGCCGTGAAGATCGTGATGGTCGAGGACGATCTGGGTCACGCCAAGCTGATCGAAAAGAACATCCGGCGCGCCAATATCGCCAACGAGATTGTCCATTTCGCCGACGGCGGCTCGGCCATGGACTATCTGTTCAGCGAGGAGGTCCGCATGAACGGGCCCATGCTGATCCTGCTGGATCTCAACCTGCCCGACATGTCCGGAACCGACATCCTCGTCCGCGTGAAGGGTGACGATCGCCTGCGGCGCGCGCCGGTCGTGGTCCTGACCACCACGGACGACCAGGGCGAAATCGACCGCTGCTACGATCTGGGCTGCAACGTCTACATCACCAAGCCGGTCGACTACGAAAGCTTCGCCGGAGCCATCCGCCAGCTGGGATTGTTCCTGTCGGTCATGCAGGCGCCGGACATCGAGTGAGCGCACAGTGAAGACCCAGGGGGAGGTCATCCGCCTGCTCTATATCGACGACGACCGCGCCCTGTCGCGGCTGGTCGAGAAGGAGCTGGGCCGCCACGGCTTCGCCGTCGCCTGCGCCTCCGACGGAGACGCGGGTCTGGAAATCCTCACGGCCCGCGCCGACGACTTCGACGTCGTCGCCCTGGATCACTACATGCCCGGCCGGGACGGCCTTGAGGTGCTGCCGGACATCATCGCGCTCGGGAATCCGCCGCCCGTGGTCTACGTCACCGGCGCCCAGGAAGGCCGTATCGCCGTCGCCGCCCTGCGCGCCGGCGCCGCCGACTATGTCATCAAGGACGTCTCCGAGGACTTCACCGCCCTGCTGCGCAATGCGCTGGAGGAGGCTGTGTCGCGCCGCCGGCTGCAGCGCGCCAACGACGAGGCCCAGGAACAGGTCCGCATCGCCCGCGACCGCGCCGAGGCCATGCTGCGGGAGGTGAACCACCGCGTCGGCAACTCCCTGCAGCTGGTGTCCAGCTTCATGTCGCTGCAGCTGCGCCACCTCGCCGACGAGGGCGCCCGCGCCGCCCTGAAGGAATCCCAGGCCCGGATCGAGGCCGTGGCCCACGTCCACCGCCGGCTCTACACCTCGGGCGACATGACCTCGGTGGCCATGGACGAATATCTCGAGGGCCTGATCGACGAGCTCGGCAAGTCGGTCGGCCCCGGCGACGCCTCGCCCCGGATCATCCTCCATGCCGAGCCGATGCGGGTCTCGACCGACCAGGCCGTGTCGCTGGGCGTGGTCGTCACCGAACTGGTCACCAACGCCGTCAAATACGCCTATGCGCCCGGCCAAGGCGGCGAGATCCGCGTCACCCTGACCCATGATGCAAGCGGCCGCGCGGTGCTGATGGTCGAGGACGACGGCCCGGGCATGGGCGACGGCGCGGCCCGCGGCACCGGCCTGGGCGGCAGGATCATCACCGCCATGGCCTCGGGCCTGCGCTCGGCGATGGAGTACGATCGCGCGCATCGCGGCGTCCGCGCCCGCCTGGCCTTCGATCTTTGACCTCGCACGTGCGTTACCCGCCCATGCTTCAGTTCGGCCTTCGCGATCCCGACCTCGACTACGCCCCGCGGCCCACTGCGTTCGGCCTCGTCTTTCATGAGACGAAACTGGCCTGCGTCCGGGTCGATCGGGGCGAAGGCAGCTATTTCGACCTCCCCGGCGGGGCCGTCGATGGCGACGAAACCGAAGAACAGGCCCTGATCCGGGAATTCGTCGAGGAGGCGGGCATGTTCGTGCGGCCCTTCGTCCGCATCGCCGAAGCCTCCCAGTATTTCCGCAAGTCGGACGGCGCCCCGATCAACAACACCGGCGGCTTCTGGATCGCCGAACAGCTGTCCCTGGACCCGTCCGCCAAGGTCGAGGCCGATCACGAACTGGTCTGGCTGCATCCGCATGCGGCGGTCGCACAGTTGCGTCACGACGCCCACGCCTGGGCGGTCACGGTCTGGCTGCGGCGTCACGGCTAGCGGGGCCATACGGAACGGGCCACTCCGCCGTTCGCTTTTCCTGCACAGGCGCCGTCAGTCCGAGGGCGTGTCAGTCAGGAGATTTCCATGCCCGATCAGGATCGTATCGACGGCGCCGCCAAAAACATGGGCGGCGAGATCAAGGAAGCCGCCGGCAAGCTGACCGGCGACGAGAAGCTGAAGGCTGAAGGCAGGGCGGACCAGGTCTCCGGCAAGATCCAGAACGCCGTCGGAGGCCTGAAAGACACCCTTCGCGAAGACAGGCGCAACTAGTCACGCGTCCTGCCTGACGACGCCGTCCGCATCGCGGGCGGCGTTCGCGCGTCCGCTCAGTCGCCGAACAGCTTGATCTTCAGACCCTCTTCGGCCGGCGCCCGGCCGTCGGCGGGCCGGCATTCCTCGGTCCAGGCGACGCCGCCTTCGGGTCGGGCGCGCGGCCGGGACTCGCAGGTCTGTTCCTGCGGCCGGACCTCGGCCCGTGCCGGACGGTCCGGCGCGCCGCACTGCAGGGCGTAGCGATCGCCCGCCGCCGCTTGCCGGCACTCGTCGGGCGCCCCGGCCGGCGCCAGGCCCGGCGGCAGGGCTTCGCCCAGATTGGCGGCCAGCGCGGCCCGCACGCGGGCCTGACACGCCTCCATCGATTCCGACGCCTTGCGGATCAGCGGGCTGCATTCAGCGCGTTCATAGCCGTACGGGTCAGCGCGGGCGCTGTCGGGGATGGTGGGGATTGCCGCCGGCGCGGCGGCGACCGGCGGGGGCGCGGCTGGTTCTTCCCAGACGACCTGACCGGTCGCGGCCTGTTGCAGCATCACGGCGAACACGATGGCGAGCATGGTGGAACCCTCCCGGAAACTTCGGCGACCCTAGCCTATTTGGCCAGCGCCCGCATCGCCTTCTCCAGCCCTTCCAGCGTCAGAGGGTACATCCGCTCGTCGACCAGCTCGCGCACCATGCCGACCGAGGCGGAATAGCTCCAGTACCGTTCGGGCGACGGGTTCAGCCACGCGACCTTGTCCCACTGCTGCGTCGCCCGCTTCATCCAGACGGCGCCCGCCTCCTCGTTCCAGTGCTCGACCGAACCGCCGGGCATGGTCACCTCATAGGGGCTCATGGTGGCGTCGCCGACGAAGATGGCGCGCCAGTCGGCGGGGTATTTGTTCAGCACCTCCCAGGTCGGGATCTTCTGCTCGTGCCGGCGCCGGTTGTCCTTCCACACCCCCTCGTAGAGGCAGTTGTGGAAGTAGAAGAACTCCAGGTGTTTGAACTCGGTCTTCGCGGCCGAGAACAGCTCCTCGCACATCTTCACATGGGCATCCATCGAGCCGCCGATGTCGAGGAACAGCAGCACCTTGATGGTGTTGCGCCGCTCGGGCCGCATGTGGATGTCCAGCCAGCCCTGACGCGCCGTGCCGTCGATGGTGGCGTCCATGTCCAGCTCGTCCAGGGCGCCCTGCCGCGCGAACCGGCGCAGGCGGCGCAGGGCGACCTTGATGTTGCGCGTCCCAAGCTCGACCTGGTCGTCCAGGTTCCGGTACTCGCGCTTCTCCCAGACCTTGACCGCGCGGCCCTGCCGCCCCGGCCCGCCGACGCGCACCCCCTCGGGATTGTAGCCGCCGTGGCCGAACGGGCTGGTCCCGCCGGTGCCGATCCACTTGCTGCCGCCCTCATGCCGGCCCTGCTGCTCCTCGAGCCGCTGTTTCAGCGTCTCCATCAGCTTTTCGAACCCGCCCAGCGCCTCGATCTGCGCCTTCTCCTCGTCGGTCAGGTATTTCTCGTTCAGCAGTTTCAGCCAGTCCTCGGGCACGTCCAGCGACGGTTCGTCTCCGGCGCCCACGGTCTCGATCCCGGCGAACACCTTGCCGAACACCTGGTCGAACCGGTCGTAGTGTTTCTCGTCCTTGACCAGCACCGCCCGCGACAGATGGTAGAAGTCGTCGACCTTCCGCCCTGGCCCAGAACCGATAATGTCCTTGTCCATGGCCTCCATCAGATGAAGCCATTCCTTCATCGACACGGGCACGCGCGCGTCTCTCAGGGCGGTGAAGAAGGGGAGGAGCATCCGGTCAACCTGGGCCCGGCTCAGCCGCGCCGCAAGATGAACTCGTCGTCCAGCCAGCGGCCGACCGGATACTGATACTCGCCGGCCTTTTCGAACCCCCAGGCCGCATACAGTTTCTGCGCCTTCAGGTTCCCGCTCCACACGCCGATCCACAGCGGCCCGTCGGTATTGGCCTCCATCCACTCCAGCGCCACCGCCAGCAGCTTCGTTCCCAGCCCCAGTCCCTGCGCGGCCTTCGACACATAGAGACGCCGCAGTTCGGCGTGGCTGGGCCGCGCGTCCGGATGGGGCAGGGTGTTGGGGCCGGTGTTGGCGAAGGCCAGCAGCGCGCCGTCCCGCTCGGCCACCCACCAGGCCGCGCCCGGCTCCTTCAGCTTCGACCGGATCGTATCCGCGCTGAAACTGGCGTCCAGGAAGGCTTTCAGGTCCTCGGCCGGGTAGGGGATGGCGAACCCGTCGGCGGCGACGAAGGTGTCGATGAAGGTCTGGCGGCCCAACACGCCGAGGGCTTCGGCGTCGGCGTCAACGGCGGGACGGATCACGGCTTCGGTCATCCTGCCGCTTTCAGCCATCGTGGCTCAGGGTTCAACCCCCTCCGTGCATCCCCGCGAAGGCGGGGACCCAGTGCTTTCGTGAGGCAGGGTATGTGGGATTGGCGGCGAGGCGCACCCGGAACCAGCGAGTCGCCCAAAGAACTGGGTCCCGGCTTTCGCCGGGATGAACGGATGATTTTACCGGACCGCCAGCCTATCCTCCCCATCATGAGCGTCGCCCTGTTCACCCACCCGGACATGATCGAACACCGGCCGGGCGTCGGTCACCCGGAAAGGCCCGAACGGCTGAAGGCCGTGCTGGACGCCCTCGACGACTCGGGCCTGTCCCTCGACCGCCGCGCCGCGACAGAGGCCGCCGTCGCCGACCTCGAACGCCTGCACCCCGCCCAATACGTCGCCCGCCTGCTGGACGCCTCGCCCGCCGCCGGCCTGAAACAGCTGGACGCCGACACCGTTCTGTCGCCCGGCAGCATCCGCGCCGCACGCCTGGCCGCCGGCGCCGTCGTCGACGCCGTCCGCGCCATCGCACGGGGCGAGACGACCCGCGCCTTCGCCGCCGTCCGCCCGCCCGGCCACCATGCCGAGCCGGACCAGGCCATGGGATTCTGCCTCTTCTCCAACGTCGCGGTCGCCGCCCGCGTGGCCCAGGCCGAGGGTCTGGCCCGGGTCGCCGTGATCGATTTCGACGTCCACCACGGCAACGGCACCCAGGCCGCGTTCAAACACGACCCGAACCTGTTCCTCGGTTCCATCCACCAGATGCCCCTCTATCCCGGCACGGGCGCGGCCTCCGAGACCGGCGTCGGCAACATCGTCAACGCCCCGGTCCCGCCCCACGCGGCCCGCGAGGCGTGGCGCGCGACCTTCTCGGCCGGGTTGATGCCAGCCCTGCAGGCCTTCGATCCCGACCTGATCCTGATCTCCGCCGGTTTCGACGCCCACCGCCGTGACCCGCTCGCCCATCAAAGTCTGGAGGCGGACGATTTCGCCTGGGCCACCCGCGCCGTTCTCGAGGTCGCGCGTTCGTGTTGTGGCGGCAAGGTTGCAGCCTCGCTCGAGGGCGGTTACGACCTAGAGGGGCTGGGCCGTTCCGCGGTCGCTCACGTTCAGGCCTTGGGGGAGGAATAAGGACGGTTCGCCAACGGCTTATCTCCGCAAATCATGCCCGCCCCCGCCCGAGACTCATTGATGGCAGACCCGCCGCTTCCCGTGACGCCGCAACCGCCTCGCGCGGCTCTCGTCTCGGTGCGCGCCGGCGCCATCATCCTGGCCCGGCACGGCGAGCCGGCGCTGTCGCGCAAATGCCTGCTGACCTCGGACCAGTACCGCGACTGGTGGGCGAAATACGAAGTCGGCGGCCTGCGCGCCGGCCAGACCCCGCCGCCCGAACTGCTGGCCACGGCCGAGGGCGCGGGCGCCATCTACGCCTCGACCCGCCCCCGCGCCCAGGAAACCGCCGCCGCCATCGCCGCCGGCCGCGAGATCATGTCGGACGCCCTGTTCATCGAGGCGCCCCTGCCGCCGCCGCATTTTCCGTCCTGGTTCAAGCTGCCGCCCAAATACTGGGGCGTGGTCGCCCGCATCTGGTGGCACGCCTTCAACCACCACGAGGGTCAGGAGACCCGCGCCCAGGCCGAGGCCCGTTCCGAGGCCGCCGCCCGGGCCCTGATCGCCCGCGCCGAGAGCGGGCAGGACGTGCTGGTTCTGGCCCACGGCTATTTCAACCACATGGTCGGCCGCCGCCTGCGCGCGGACGGCTGGGCGCTGGTTCACAACCAGGGCTTCAAATACTGGTCCCAGCGCCGCTACGAGAAGCGCTGACGTCCGCATGAAACTGCCCGTCCTCGCCTTCACCACGACCGACTGGTCGGCCGTGCCCCCAACGGAGCACCCTGGCGAAACCGGGATGGCCTTCTGGCGCACCTTCTCCGCCGACGAACTTCGGGTGAGGATGGTCGAGTACACGCCGGGCTATCTCGCTGATCACTGGTGCGATCGGGGCCATGTGCTGGTGGTTCTGGACGGCGAACTGGAAACCGAACTCCGGGATGGCCGCACGTTCAGGCTGACCGCGGGCATGAGCTATCAGGTCTCCGATTTTGGCGACGCCGCCCATCGTTCCTCCACCCGGACCGGCTGCCGGCTGTTCATCGTCGACTGACCGGAACCTCGTCCGCCCTGTTGAAGCCCGATGACGTCGCCTCTAGGGTCGGACCACCCGGCAAGGACAGGACAGATGAACCGACGGCCTCTGGTGTTCGCCCTCTGCCTCGCCGCGTTGGCGCTGCCGGTGGTCGCGCAGGAGCCGGCGTCGCCCCCGGTCCAGGCCGCCGCGCCCGCCCTGGCCGTCCGGGTCATCCTCGAGACCACCGCCGGCGCCATCCTCGTCGAGACCGACCCGCGCGCGCCGATCACCTCGGCCAACTTCCTGCGCTATGTCGATGAGGGCCGCTTCGACGGAACGACCTTCTACCGCGGCATGGTGCTCAGCCCCGCCGCCGGCCTGATCCAGGGCGGGCCCAGCGGCGCGTCGGACAGGGTCCTTCCCCCGATCGCCCATGAGCCGACCAGCGAGACCGGCCTCGGCCATGTCGACGGCGCCCTCTCCATGGCGCGGTTCGATCCGGGCACGGCGACGGGCGACTTCTTCATCATCGTCGGCGATCTCAGCTCCCTCGATGCTGGCAAGGGCGCCCCGGGCGACCCCGGCTTCGCCGTCTTCGGCCGCGTGATCGAGGGCATGAACGTGGTCCGCCAGATCCTCGCGGCGCCCAAATCCTCCACCGAGGGCGAAGGTTTCATGCGCGGCCAGATGCTGGACCCGCGCATCGGCATCGTCTCGGCGCGCCGCGTCTCTCCATAGCTAAAGTCGGCTCTCCGCTTGAGACCCGCCGCCGCCCCCTCTAGGGTCGGCGGCGATGACCGACGCCGCCCAAATCCCCGCCGATCTCAGCTTCGAGGACGCCCTGCAGCGCCTCGAGGCCATCGTGTCCAAACTCGAGTCCGGTCAGGCGCCGCTTGAGGAATCGATCGCCCTCTATGAGGAGGGCGCCCGCCTGAAAGCCCATTGTGAAAACCGTCTCAAGGCGGCCCAGCTGCGCGTGGAGAAGATCGTCGTCGGCCCGGATGGCCAGGCGAAAGGCGTCGAACCCGCCGAGTTCAGCTGATGCCGGCCCCGGCCGCACAGATCGCCTTCGACGACTTCATGAAGGTCGACGTCCGCATCGGCCGGGTCCTGACCGCCGACCCGTTCCCTGAGGCGCGCAAGCCGGCGTACAAGCTCACCATCGACTTCGGCCCCGACGTCGGCGTGAAGAAGTCCTCGGCCCAGATCACCGTCCACTACACCCGCGACGAACTGGTCGGCCGCATGGTCGCCGCCGTGGTCAACTTCCCGCCACGCCAGATCGGCCCCTTCATGTCCGAGGTCCTGACGCTCGGCTTCCCCGATGCGAACGGCGAGGTCGTGCTGGTCGGCGTCGACCGCGAGGTCGAGATCGGCGGGAGGCTGTTCTGACCCTCCACC
>NZ_DATMYH010000059.1:0-93356 GCF_035561115.1 Brevundimonas sp. | reverse complement strand
CCGGGGGCGGGTCCGGCAGGTCGAGCCCTATGGCTTCCTCAAGGTTTCTGCCCTCGGCGTGGAGGAACAGCGGGTCAATGTGATCATCGACCCGGTCGATCCGCCCGCCGCCTGGACGGCGGTCGGCCACGGCTACCGGGTCGAGGTCGCGGTCACCGTCTGGCGGGCTGACGCCGTCGTCCGGACGCCCGTGGCGGCGCTCTTCCGGGATCAGGGACGTTGGGCGGTGTTGACGGTCGAAGGTGGCCGGGCCCGGCTCAGGCCGGTCGAGATTGGACAGAACGACGGCGTCCTGGCCGAGGTTCGCGCGGGGCTGAGGCCCGGCGAGCAGGTGGTGCTCTATCCGAATCAGTCGGTCTCCGATGGCGCGCGCGTTCGACCGCGGTCGCGGTGAGCGAGCGGTCCGGCTTGCCGACGGCGGCCGGCTTACTGGATCCGGATCGAGGATGTCTGGCCCGGGCGGACCTGGAGTCTTCCCCGCGCATCGCCGACGCCCAGGGTGCCCCCCGCGATGTCCCAGCAGCCCGCCGAAACGGTGAAGCTGTAGGCGCCGCCGGAGGGGATCGCCATGCCATTGGGCAAACGGTTGAGGCCGTAGGTCGAGGCGCTGCAACTCGAGATCAGCACGGCGTGAAGCTGGTCGCTGGTGGCGTTGATGACGCGGATGACGCCCTGCGGTTCGCCCGGGCGGATCAGGGGGCCGCCCGTGACCAGGTCGGACGAGCAGCCGGAAAGGGCGACGACGGCGCCGAACGACAGGACGCAGCGAAAAAGGGTCTTCATGGTTCGTATCCCCGCAGCCGCCGGCGTCCCGCGCCGGTCTTCCCGCGGAGACCTAGCCGGACCGGGATCGGGCCGGCGTCATCCAAACGGATGAACCGGGAAAGATTTCAGATGCGGAAGACGGCTATCGCTTCTTGCCCAGTTCGGCGGCGATGTCCTTGACGTTGCGGCCGGCCTTGCGGTGGGCGGCGGTCAGCTGCTCCCGGGTCACGCCCCAGCGCTTCATCCAGTGTTCGACGGCCTGACGCTCGGACAGGTCGAGCCGGTCCTTGTCGATGAAACCGCGCTTGTCCTTGAGGCCCGCCATGGTCCGCTCCGTTGCTGCGCGTGAGGTAGCGCGAAATGAAGCGGCGCGCGACCACCCATAACTTCGTGTTTCTCGCAAAGAACCGCCCTTAACCCGGCGCGCTTTCATGGGCACAAGGGGCGATCGCCCCTCAGGCCCTATGGATATTCGATGAAAAGAGCCCGGCGCGCCCGAATCGTCGCGACCCTGGGACCCGCCAGCCGGGCGCCCGGCATGGTCAAGGCCCTGGCCCAGGCCGGCGTCGACGTCTTCCGCCTGAATTTCAGCCACGGTTCGCATGAGGATCACGCGGCGGCTCTGAAGGCGGTGCGCGGCGCCGAACTGGCGCTGAAACGCCCGCTGGGCGTGCTGGCCGACCTGCAGGGACCGAAGCTGCGGCTGGGCCGGTTCGCGGACGTCGAGATCGACGTCAAGCCTGGCCACAGGATGCGTTTCGACCTCGACCCGACGCCGGGCGACGAGACGCGGGTGCAGATGCCGCATCCGGAGATCTTCAAGGCGCTGCGGACCGGCATGCTGCTGCTGCTCGACGACGGGCGGGTGCGGCTGCGGGTCGGCGAGCGCACCGACAAATGGGCCGACGTCACCGTCGAGAGCGGCTCCAAACTGTCCGACCGCAAGGGCGTGGCCGTGCCCGAGGCGGTGGTGCCGGTCTCGGCCCTGACCCCCAAGGACCGCGAGGATCTGGCCTTCGCCCTGCGCATCGGCGTCGACTGGGTGGCGCTGAGCTTCGTGCAGAAGGCCGAGGACATGGCCGAGCTGAAGCAGATTGTGAAGGGCCGCGCCGCCTGCCTGGCCAAGATCGAGAAGCCGCAGGCGCTGAGCCAGCTTGAAAGCATCCTCGACTACTGCGACGGGGTCATGGTCGCCCGCGGCGACCTGGGCGTCGAGCTGGACCCCGAAGAGGTGCCGGTGGCCCAGAAGCAGATCATCCGCGCCGCCCGCCAGCGCGGCGTGCCGGTGATCGTGGCCACCCAGATGCTGGAGTCGATGACGTCGTCGCCGGCGCCGACGCGGGCCGAGGCCTCGGACGTCGCCAACGCCGCCTATGAGGGCGCCGACGCCCTGATGTTGTCGGCCGAGACGGCTTCGGGCGACTATCCGCTGGAATCGGTCGGGGTGATGAGCCGGATCATCGAGCGCGTCGAACGCGATCCGATGTGGCCCAGCCTGATGGACGCCGAGCATGCCGGCATGGACGACATCGACGCCGACGCCCTGGTGGCTGCGGCGCGCAAGGCGGCCGAGGCCCAGTCGACGGCCTGTATCGTGGTGTTCACCACTCTGGGCGGAACGGCGCGGCGAATGGCGCGCGAGCGGCCGCTGCAGCCGGTGCTGGCCCTGACGCCCAATCCCGACACGGCGCGACGTCTGGCCCTGGTCTGGGGGCTGGAGACGCGGCTGGGCAAGGAGCCGGCGTCACTCGAGGATGTGACCGAGGACGCGGTCAACAGCGCGGTCGAATATGAACTGGCCGAACCCGGCCAGCGCATCCTGATCCTGGCCGGAACGCCCTTCGGCGCGCCGGGGGCTGCGAATCTGCTGAGACTGGCCCATGCTCCGGCCAAGGGCGGCAAGTCGCGCGCCTGATCCTCAGGGGTCGGCATGATCAAATACATCGGGTCGAAGCGGGCTTTGCTGACGCAGATCGCGACCGCGGTCCGCGCCGGCCTGCCCGACGGAGGCACGGTGTGCGACCTGTTCTCCGGCAGCGCGCGGGTGGGTCACGCCCTGAAGCGCGAGGGGTTCCGGGTCTGGTCGAACGACCACAACGCCTACGCCCATGTCTTGGCGACCGCCTATGTGCAGGCGGACCGGGAGCGCTGGCTGGACAGGGCCGATGCCCTGCTGGCCGAGTTGCGGACCGTGACGCCGGAAGCCGGCTGGTTCACCAGGACCTTCTGCGAGGACGCCCGCTATTTCACGCCCGCGAATGGCGCTGTCATCGACGCCACCCGCGACCGGATCGCGGCCATGGCGCTGGAGCCGGAGCTGGAGGCCATCGCCCTGGTCAGCCTGATGGAGGCGGCTGACCGGGTGGATTCCACGGCCGGTCTGCAGATGGCCTATATGAAGCAGTGGGCCGCGCGGGCGCTGAAACCGCTGGAACTGCGTATGCCCGATCTCCTGCCGGGGGTCGCGGCCGGGCCGTGCAGGGCGACCCATGCCGACGCGGTCGAACTTGCCCCGCAGGTCGAGGCGGACCTCGTCTATCTGGACCCGCCCTACAACCAGCATTCCTATCTCGGGAACTACCACTGCTGGGAAAGCCTGATCCTGTGGGACCGGCCCGAAACCTACGGGATCGCCAACAAGCGGATCGACGTCCGCACCCGCAAGAGCGCCTTCAACAGCAGGCCCGGCATCGCCCCCGCGCTGCAGGCGGTGATCGGGGGGCTCAAGGCGCCCAATCTGATCGTCTCGTTCAACGACGAGGGCTATCTGGACCGCGACCAACTGGTCGGAATGCTGTCCGGGCGCGGCGAGGTGCAGGTCATCGAGATCGCCCGCCCCCGCTACGTCGGGGCCCGCATCGGCATCCACAATCCAAAGGGCGAGAAGGTCGGGGCGGTGGGGCGGCTGCGCAACGTCGAATACCTTTTCGTGGTCACCGAACAGCCGGTCAGCCTGGCCGACGCGGCATGAACGGCGCCGTACGGAACATCCGGGACTCCCGGGCCGTTAGGGCGGCATGGAAGAGCTGTCGATGACCCCCGCCCGCCGTCAGTACGCGCACCAGGCCTATGGCCGCACGGCGGATGCCTTCGAAACCGTGGCCTGGCGTCCACCTGTGGCCCACCGGTTCGATCCGCGTCCGGCCAATGACGGTTACAGCTCCGAACGCGGCGAACCGACACTCAGGGAAATGGCAGAGGGATTGCCCGCCTGGTTCACCATCGTCGCCGGCGGCGCCGTCGCGGCGCTTCTCGGCGCCCTTCTGGGCGGGGCCCTTCAGGTCTAGATTTCGAGCAATGCCCGGATCGGGGCCCAGCCGCGGCGATGAGCCGGGCAGGGGCCCAGCGTCTTCAGCGCCTGCTGATGCACCGGCGCATTGTAGCCCTTGTGGCCAGCGAAGCCGTAGCCCGGATATTCCGCGTCCAGGGCCACCATCAGCCGGTCC
This sequence comes from Brevundimonas sp., assembly GCF_035561115.1. Taxonomy (GTDB): domain Bacteria; phylum Pseudomonadota; class Alphaproteobacteria; order Caulobacterales; family Caulobacteraceae; genus Brevundimonas. The sequence goes on along the minus strand of NZ_DATMYH010000059.1, from coordinate 89,145 downwards.
CGCGCCGTCTTGGCCAGGATCGAGGCGGCCGCGATCGACAGCGACAGCCCGTCCCCACCGACGACCGTCTGAACGTCGCAGGGCAGTTTGAATCGGTAGTTGCCGTCCACCAGCGCCGCGACCGGCTGGATCGACAGGGTCTCGATCGCCCGGCACATGGCCAGTCCCGTAGCGTGCAGGATGTTCAGTTCGGCGATCTCCTCGACCGAGGCGAAGCCGACGCCCCAGGCGATGGCCCGGGCCTTGATCTCGATCTCCAGCGCCTCGCGCCGGGCGTGGGTCAAGGCCTTGGAGTCGTCGATGCCTTCGGGCAGGTCGTCGGGGTTCAGGATCACCGCTCCCGCCGACACCGGTCCGGCCCAGGGTCCGCGCCCCGCCTCGTCGACCCCGCACACCGGCCCGCCGCTGGACTGGATCAGCAGCAGCTCAAGCCCCAGCGTCGGAAATAAGCGCGCGACCTTCGGCGCGACGCCGGCCCTTGCCTTGAGCTTCGCCTTTGGCGGGGATTTCGACGGGGTCTTCACGACCCGGCCATCGCACGAACCTGCGGATGACGGAAGCATTCGACGCCGTGATCGTTGACCATACCCACAGCCTGCATGAAGGCGTACACGATGACGGGGCCGCAGAAGTTGAAGCCGCGCTTCTTCAGCGCCTTCGCCATGGCCTCGGAGTCAGGCGTCTTCACCGGCCGTCCGGCGCCGTCGGACCATGTGTTCTGGATCGGCGCCCCGCCGACGAACGACCACAGCCATGCGCTGAAGTCCTCGCCGTTGTCGCGCATCTCCAGCCAGACCTTCGCGCCCTTGATGGCCGAGTTGATCTTGGCCCGGGACCGGATGATGCGGGCGTCGCCCAGCAGCCGTTCGATGTCGGCTTCGCCGTAGCCGGCGATGACCTCCGGATCGAAGCCGTCAAAGGCGTCGCGCATGCCTTCGCGCTTCCTCAGGATGGTGATCCAGGCCAGCCCGGCCTGGAAGCCGTCCAGCACCAGCTTCTCCCACAGGGCGCGGGCGTCGTACTCGGGCACGCCCCATTCCTCGTCGTGATAGGCGACGTACAGCGGATCGGTCCCGCACCAGGCGCAGCGGCGGAGTGAGTCGGACATGACAGGAGGTTAGCGCTTTTTGGCTGTGCGCAAGGAGGGCGGGCTTTCGCATTAAATGGCCAACCCTATCGTTCAGATTGCCGTCCGCCACACGCGATCGTTACTTGAATGGCTCCCGGACTTCTTCTCAAGGTAGTGGCCACCACAACCGGAGGAGAGATATGCAAAGACGAATTCCTGGAGGCAAGCTCGCCGCCGCAGCTCTCGCGCTGGGCGCTATCCTCGCAAGCGGTCCGGCCGCCGCCCTGCCCAATTACGAGATCAACTGGGAGTACTACAGCGACGCGACCTATACCGAGATTGTCGGCGGGCGGACGATCTCATGCTCCGGCAACGGCGGCCGGTGGGGCGTTCAGACCGAATACGCCAGGTTCGTCCAGGGCGAAAAATGCGAACGGGATCCGCCATTCCCGGGCTGGAACGATCCGCCCGTCGAATGGTGATCTGAAACCTGGAGTTCGGGCCCGTCTCCTGTGGAACGGGCCCGCTTTTCTGGATCCGGTCGGCCAGCCGTCAAGCTTGTCCGATCTCCGCGAACGCCCTGACCGGAAACGTCCCGAACGCCTTCACCTTCGGCGGCGCCGCCGTGAAGCGGAAGCCGCTGTCCGGCAGCAACTCCAGCCCGCGCATGTGCTCGCAGATCGGGATGCCGGCGCCCAGCAGCAGGGTGTGGGCCGGGCGGGCGCGGGTGCGGGTATCGTCGATGTTGTGGGAGTCGATGCCGACCAGGGCCGCGCCGGCTTCAACCAGCAGGGCGGCCGCGGCTTCGGTCAGGAATGGATGGTCCTCGAAATAGGCGTCGGTGCGCCAGTGGCGGGCCCAGCCGGTGTGGACCAGCACGGCCTTGCCGCGTACGTCGAGATCCTTGAACCGGTCGGCGTCGACCGCCTGAATGTCGGGAACGCGGACGACGAGCCCGGGCAGGGCGGCGACGCGGTCGAGGCCGACGTCGCTCAGATCCTCGCCGTCGGCATAGCGGTGGAAGGGCGTGTCCAGATAGGTGCCGGTGTTGCCGACCATCTCTATGCGGCCGATCTGGAATTCAGTGCCAGCCTCGTAGCTGGCGCGCGAGGCCTCGCGGCTCAGGTGGTCGCAGATCAGCGGCGCGGGCAGGCCCTTGTAGGTGACCATGCCCTCCTCGATCGTGTGGCTGAGGTCGATCAGCGGCATTCGGCGGGCTCCCGTTGGCGAGGCCGGGATGATGATCGGGTCGTCGCCCGGGGTCAAAGCCTCACCAGGCGGAGACGGCTCCCCACGGGTGCTCGAACTGCAGGGCCACGAACCGGGCCGTGTTCTCGCCATAGGCGCTGCGGACCTGGGCGAAGGTGGAGTCCATCACGTCGGGGGCGGGCAGATCCACGGTGCGGTCGAACCGCTTCGGCAGGGTCTGCGCACGATAGACCGTCAGCCCGTGCCGCGAGGTGGCGCCGGGGGCGCCGACCGCCCATGCCGTCGAGCGGTATGTGCGCGACCACGCATCCAGCGACGTGCCGAAGGCGATCTCGTCGAAGCCGTTCGTCAGCGGCAGGGCCACGGTCTCGCGGTTCCAAAAGGCGATTCTGTTGCCGACGACAACGCTCATGCCGCGCAGGGTCAGGCGGTAGTCTCCTCCGTCATGGCGCGGGTCGGGCAGAGGCAGGCGCAGACGCCGAGCCGTGTCGCGCATGACGGCTTCGCCGGCCAGCTGGCGCAGCAGGTCCAGGGTGGCGGGCTCGGAGGCGCTGATCCCGGCCGTGGTGGTGATCGGCCCGTCGACGACCCAGCGCCGGTCATAGCGCCAGTTCACGTCCGGATATTTCTTCGTCACCCTGCCCTTGCTGTACCAGTGGACGGTGGCCTGACGTCCGTCGAGCAGGCCCGCCGAGGCCAGCGCCCTGGCGCCGTTGCAGATCGACATGACCCGGGCGCCGCGGCGCATCTGCTCCCGCAGCCAGGCGGCGCGGGTCGGATCGTCGTCGTGGCTGAAGGCCGGAACGACAACGACATCGGGCCCCTGGGGCCGCTCCCGCGCCAGCTGGGCCAGCGTCATCTGCGGCTTGACCCAGGCCATGCCCGGGGTCAGCCGCGCGGGCCCGGCCGTGGCGGACACGACCTTGACCTCGACCGCACCGCTTTCGGCCAGGATCGCATAGGGAGCCATCAGGTCGGTGGCCACGGTTCCCCGGGCGTCGGCCAGGATCACCACGAAGGGTTTGGCGGCTGCGCTGGTGGCCAGAAACAGCGCGACGGCGAGGCCGGCGGCCAGACGAATGATCACGAGAGCCTCCTGATCCGATCTCTTGACGGAGACTTTGCGCCTGCCTCATCCTGTCTGGAATGACATAAATCGGGCAAATCCTGCCATGTCTCGCGTCGTCGCCATCGTGATATTCCCGGGCTTCCAGCTGCTGGATGCGGCCGGGCCGTCGACGGCGTTCGAGGTCGCGGACCGGTTCCGACCCTGCAGTTATGAGCTGACCCTGCTCGCGCCGGGCGGAGGCGAGGTGGAGAGCTCGTCAGGGCTGAGCTTGTCGGCCCGGCCGCTGCACGAGGGGCCGTTCGACACGATCGTGGTGTCGGGCGGCGACATAGACCGGGCCCTTCCCGCGGCGCATGAGATTGTCGCCTGGCTGCGGCGGACGCCCGCGCGGCGGGTCGCCAGCGTCTGCTCGGGCGCCTTTCTGCTGGCCGAGGCCGGGCTGCTGAACGGCCGTCGCGCCACGACCCACTGGGACAGCACGGACCGGTTCGCGCGCCGCTACCCCAAGGTGACGGTCGACGCGGAGCGGATCTTCATCCGCGACGGCGACGTCTGGACCTCGGCGGGCATATCGGCCGGCATCGACATGGCGCTGGACCTGATCGAGGACGATCTGGGACCGCATGTGGCGCGGCGAACGGCCCAGCAGCTGGTTGTCCATCAGCGCCGGCCCGGCGGCCAGTCGCAGTTCTCAGCCCTGGTCGATCTGGGCGGCAGGACGGGACGGTTCGCGGACCTGATCGACTGGATGCGCGGACGCCTCGCCGAGCCGCTGACCGTCGAACGGCTGGCCGATCAGGCCGCCATGAGCCCGCGCAATTTCGCCCGGGTCTTCACGGCCGAGACCGGCGCCACCCCCGCCAGGGCGGTGGAACGCCTGCGGCTGGAGCTGGCCCGCACGGAGATCGAAACCAGCCGGGCGCCGCTGGACCGCATCGCCGAGAGGGCCGGGTTCGGCGATCCGGGGACCATGCGACGGGCCTTCCTGCGCGCCTTCGGCCTGCCTCCGCAGGCGCTGCGGCGGGCGGCGAACCCGGAGCGGCCGGCGCCCTTCTCGCGCTAGAGCGGGGCCCAGTCCGGCCGCCTGACGGTGACCGGCCGTCCGTCGACGGTCAGGTCGCCCTCGATCCTGTCCAGCCGCATCAGCGCCATGGCCGCGCCGTCGCGTCCGCTCAGCACCTCGCCGGCGCGCAACTCGCCGTTCAGCACCTCGGCGCCGAAGGCCGGGGCCGGGCCGTCGAAGGCGAGCGGCAGCATGCGGTTCCTGATTGCTCCGCGTCGCTTCATGCGCGAGGTGGTTTCCTGGCCAACGAAACAGCCCTTCTGGAAGTCGATGCCGTTCAGCAGGTCGAAATCGGCCTCGATCGGGTAGGTCTTGTCCGGGAAGGCGTCGGCTGCCGGATCGGGAACGCCGACTGCGAGGCGGTGAGCCTGCCAGTCGTCCTCGGCGGCGTTTGTCCCGACGTCGCCATAGCCATAGCGTCGGCCGCCGAGCCCGGGCGTGCGCGGGTCGGGTATGAAGCCCGGGGCCTCTCCGTCCCAGGCCGCGAAGACGGCGCCGCCGTCGGCCTCGACCGTCACCTGGGCCCGAAGCCGGTACATCGCCAGCCGCTGCAGCAGGGCGTCGCGACGATCGGCGGCGACGTCCAGCAGGACGCCGTCCTCGAGACCCAGCAGGAACAGGTCGAACAACAGCCGCCCCGGCGGCGACAGGAGGCCGCCGAACCGCAGCTGTCCCGGCGCCAGGGTCTCGACGTCCTGGGTCAGCAGATTGTGCAGGAAGGGGCGGGCGTCCGGCCCCGTGACGCGGATCAGGGCGCGGCTGTCGAGGCGGGCGATGCGGGTGGTCATGGCGCCTAGATAGGGCTGGTCGGGCCTGTGGACCACACCTGTGACAAGCCTGCTGCCACGAGAGAATCCGTATACGGTCGATCCATGGCGAGCCGGTTCCCTATTCTGTACGTCGCCGAGGCCGATCCCGAAGACGCGCTGATGTCTTCCGGCGTGCTGGCGTATCTGGTCGAGGCCATGCCGACGGCGTCCTTCACCGTGGTTGGATCGCCGGTGAGCGCGCCCCTGTTCGCCGACACCCCGCGGCTGGACCGGACGCTTGTGCTGGAGCGCGACGGCCGGCTGGAATGGCTGGCGCTGTGGAACCAGGTGCGATCCATCGGATGGGGACTGGTCGTGGACATGCGCGGCTCGGCCCTGTCCGGCAAGCTGAAGCGGCAGAAGCGGGCGGTGCGCGGCGAGGGCGAGGCGGGAGTCCATGCCGTCGAACTGGCGGCGCGGGTGCTGCAGCTGGACGATATTCCGGCGCCCCGGCTGTTCCTGTCAGATGCGACCATGGCCGCCGTGGATGCGCTGATCCCCTTGGCGGACGGCCCGGTCCTGGCCGTGGCCCCGGGGGCGGACTGGATGGGCAAGCAATGGCCGCCCGAGCGGTTCGCCAAGGTGGCCACCGCGCTGCTGGCCCAGGACGGGCCGCTGGCGGGCGGACGGCTGATGATCGTCGGCGACGAGGGCGACCGCGACGCGGCGCATACGGTCCGGTTCGCGGTCAAGCGCGACCGGGTCATCGAATTGCAGGGCAGGCTGACCCCGCTGCAGACCGCTGCGGCCCTGCGGCGCGCGACCCTGTATCTGGGCGCGGACTCCCTGTGGACCCAGCTGGCGACCGCGGCGGGCGCGCCGGTGGTGGCCGCGTTCGGCCCCTCGGACGACATCGAGCGCGGGCCGTGGGGCGGGGTCGCGGTGCGCGGCCCGCGCACCGTCGACGAGTTCCGCAAGATCGACCCGAACCTGAACCAGGCCATCCTGCACATGAACGACCTGCCGGCCGACCGGGTGCTGCGCGCGGCGACGAAGCTGCTGGCCGAACGCGCGACGGCTGGATAGGCGCGCCGCGCGGGTTTAAGGGACGCCCATGACCCAGACCTATGACCTGATCGTCCGCGGCGGCGAGGTGGCTAACCACGCCGGGCGCGGCTTGGCCGATGTCGGCGTGACCGACGGCCGGATCGTCTTCGTCGGCGACCTGTCGCAGGCCAGCGCCGGCGAGGTCGTGGACGCGACCGGCCTGACCGTCCTGCCCGGCGTCATCGACACCCAGGTCCATTTCCGCGAGCCGGGGCTGGAGTGGAAGGAAGACCTCGAGACCGGCAGCCGCGCCGCAGCCCTCGGCGGAGTCACCGCCGTGTTCGAGATGCCGAACACCGAGCCCTCGACCACCGACCCCGACGCCCTGGCCGACAAGCTGGTCCGCGCCCGCGACCGCATGTGGACCGACCACGCCTTCTACATGGGCGGAACCCACGAGAACGCGAAACACCTCGCGGAGCTGGAGCGGCTGCCGGGCTGCTGCGGGGTCAAGGTCTTCATGGGGGCCTCGACCGGAACGCTTCTTGTGGCCGACGACGACGGCGTGCGCGAGGTGCTGCGCCATGTGAAACGCCGCGCCACCTTCCACTCCGAGGACGAATACCGGCTGGTCGAGCGCCGTCCTCTGGCCCGCACCGGCGACTGGACGAGCCACCCCGAGGTGCGCGACGCCGAGAGCGCCATCATGTCGACCCGCCGCCTCGTCCGGCTGGCGCGCGAGGTCGGGGCCCGCATCCATGTGCTGCACGTCTCGACCGCTGAGGAGGTCCGTTTCCTGGCCGACCACAAGGACGTCGCCACCGCCGAGGTGACGCCCCAGCACCTGACGCTGGACGGGGACGAGGCCTACGCGCGGCTCAAGGGCTACGCCCAGATGAACCCGCCGATCCGCAATGCGCCGCACATCGCCGGCCTGTGGACCGGGATCGAGCAGGGGGTGTTCGACGTCCTGGGTTCGGACCACGCGCCGCACACGATCGAGGAGAAGGCCCGGCCCTATCCGGCTTCGCCCTCGGGCATGCCGGGGGTGCAGACCCTGGTGCCGGTGATGCTGACCCATGTGGCCAACGGCCGAATGACTCTGGATCGGTTCATCGACCTGACGTCTCACGGCGCCAATCGGGTCTTCGGCATCGCCGGCAAGGGCCGTATGGCCGAGGGCTATGACGCCGACCTGACCCTCGTCGACCTGAAGGCGAAACACGTCATCCGCCACGCCGACATGGCCACGCGCGCCGGCTGGACGCCCTTCGACGGATTCGAGGCCACGGGCAGGGCGGCGGCCACCATCGTGCGCGGCCGGGTGGTGATGAAGGACGGCGAACTGATCGGCGCGGCCCACGGCCGACCGGTGCGGTTTCAGGAGACGCTGGGGGCGTGAAGAAGGAACGTCTCGGTCTGATCGGCTTCGGGGCCTTCGGCCGGCTGACGGCCCGACATCTGATTCCGCATTTCGAGATCCTCGCCTATGACCCTGCCGCGACCGATGATCCGGACGATCTCGTCCGGCTGACGGATCTGGCCGAGGCGGCCGCCTGTCCGGTGGTCGTTCTTGCGGTCCCGGTCGAGGCGCTGGAAGCGACGGTCGCCGCCATCGCTCCGCATGTCACGCCCGGCGCCCTGGTGCTGGATGTCGGATCGGTGAAGGTGAAGCCGGCGGGGATCATGGCCGGGGGCCTGCCGCCGTCGGTGCAGATCGTCGGAACCCATCCCCTGTTCGGGCCCCAGAGCGGGAAGGACGGCATCGCCGGTCTGCGCATCGCCGTTTGCGCGGTTCGGGGCGCGCCCGCCGCCCGCCGGGTCGCCGCCTTCTGCCGTGCGGCTCTCGGCCTGAAGGTGTTTCTCGTCTCGCCCGAGGATCACGACCGCGAGGCCGCGACGGTGCAGGGGCTGACCCACCTGATCGCCCGCGTCCTGATGGCGATGGAGCCGCTGCCGGCGCGCATGACCACCGTCAGCTTCGAGCGGCTGATGCAGGCGGTGGACCTGGTGCGCCACGATTCTCCGGCGGTGTTTCGGGCCATCGAGCGCGACAATCCCTTCGCCGCCGCTGTGCGCGAGCAGTTCTTCGACCTCGCCGAACAGGCTCGCGCCGACCTTGAGGACTAGCGTCCGCCGGCCTGCCTAGATCGAAAAGCTGACGCCGCAGCCGCAGCTGGAGGCGGCGTTCGGGTTGCGGACCACGAACTGGGCCCCGGCCAGATCGTCGACGAAGGCGATCTCCGAGCCCTTGAGGAAGGGCAGGGAGACGGCGTCCACCACCGCCGCCTGACCGTCGGCCTCGATGCGGATGTCGTCGGCCTCGGCCGCCTCGACCAGTTCGAACCGGTACTGGAAGCCCGAGCAGCCGCCGCCGTCCACGGCGACGCGCAGCATGACGGGATGGCCCTCGTCCCGGCCCAGTTTTTCCAGCCGCCGGGCGGCGGTTTCCGACAGGGTCAGGCCATGGCCGCCGGATGAGGGCGATATCTGGAAGGTCGGGGCTGATTGGACGGTGCTCACAGGGGCCTATATGAGGCGCGGGTGGCCGATCGCAAAGGCCCGCAACTGAATGAGCCCCCGACGTTGATACCCGAGCGCGCACCCTGGGCCGAATACCCGGAGCACAGCCGCGGCCGGCTGACTCCAGAGCCGATCAGCCGCACGCGCAACGCCTACGCCCGGGACCGCGACCGGATCATCCACGCCACCGCCTTCCGCCGCTTGAAGGAGAAGACCCAGGTCTTCGTGGCGCATGAGGGCGACCATTACCGCACCCGCCTGACCCACAGCCTGGAGGTGGCCCAGATCGCGCGCTCCCTGGCCCACGCCCTGCGGCTGGACACCGATCTGGCCGAGACCGTGGCGCTGGCCCACGATCTCGGCCATCCGCCGTTCGGCCACGCCGGCGAGGACGAACTGCAGGCGCAGATGGAGCCGTGGGGCGGCTTCGACCACAACGTCCAGACCTTCCGCGTCGTGACCCGGCTGGAGCACCGCTATCCCCAGTTCGAGGGGTTGAACCTGAGCTGGGAAACCGTCGAGGGCGTGGTCAAGCACAATGGTCCGGTGTCGCACCGTCTGGACGAGCCGGCATGGAAGGCCATCGCCGACTATGCGCCGGGCTGGGACCTGCGGCTGGGCACCTTCGCCTCGTTGGAGGCGCAGGCCGCCGCCATCGCCGACGACATCGCCTACAACAATCACGACGTCGACGACGGGGTGCAGGCGGGCCTGTTCACCCTCGAGGATCTGGCCCAGGTGCCGCTGATCGGGCCGGTGCTGCACGGGGTGCGCAAGGACTGGCCGGATATCGACGAACGGATGATCCGCATCGAGGCCGTGCGGCGCATGATCGGGGTCATGGTCGAGGACGTGCTGGCCGAGACCGAACGCCGGATCGAGGCCGCGAACATCCGCTCGTCCGAGGACGTGCGCATGGCTGACCGGATGCTGGTGGCCTTCTCGCCCGCCATGCTGGCCGATCTCGGCGTGTTGAGGCAGTTCCTGTTCGAGCGGATGTACCGCCACTATCGCGTCAACAGGACGCGCAGCCAGGCGCGGCGCATCCTGGCCGAGATGTTCCAGCTTTTCATGGCCGAACCCGCGACCCTGCCGCCGGAATGGTCGGGCAAGGCGGGCGTGGCGGATCAGGCGAAGCGGGCGCGGGCGGTGTGCGACTACATCGCCGGCATGACCGATCGCTACGCCATTGAGGAACACAGGAAGCTGTTCAGCCTCGACCTCGCCCTCGACTTGTAGCCGCCCATGCACCGTCAACCTCGAGGCTGACGGCAGGGGGATGGTGGAGTCGGCCTGAAAAAGGACTCGGACCGGGATAGAGTGTTCGTCGGGCGCGCCGATTCGCGCGGCCCGGGTGGAAGGCGCGGTCATGTCTCACGAAGATCCCTATCGTCCGAATCCGGGTCGTGATCCCGGCCACGACCGCGGCGCCTATACGCCGCCAACCGACGACGACCTGCCGTTCAACCGCGGCGGCTATGATCCGCGCCGGGGAGGCGGCGGAGGCGGCGGGGCCAAGGCGCCGCCGATGACCCTGATTATTTCCGGCGTGGTGCTCGTCCTGCTGATCATCGCCGTGGTCGTCTACTACCGCGCCGGCCCCCGCTCCTCGAACGACGCCCCGCCCGCCGTGGGCACGCCCGTCGGCGAGATGAAGGCCGAGGCTCCGGTGGACGCCCAGCCGGTCGATCCGGAAGCCGGTATCGATGTCTATTCCGCCGCTGAAGCCCCGACGGCCGCCCCCACCTTCACGCCGCCGCCCGAGGCGGTTCAGCCGCGCCCGGCGCCCGCGCCCGCGCCGGTGCAGGGCGAACCCCTGCCAAGGCCCGCTCGCGTCCCGCCGACGGTCGGCGGCCCCGCCGTCGTGCCGGCCCCGAAGGCGGACCCCGCACCCGCCGCCGGCGGAACCTCGGGCGTCCAGATCGGCGCCTTCTCGACCCCCGGTCTGGCGGACCGCGAGTTCGCCGCCGTCATCGCCCGCTATCCGCAGTTCACCAGCGGCGCTGACAAGCGCGTGCAGGAGGTGACGGCCTCCAGCGGCGCGACCGTCTATCGCACCACCGTCACCGGCCTGAGCCGCGAACAGGCGACGGGTCTCTGCAATGCGATCAAGGCCGGCGGCGGCGATTGCTTCGTGCGGTGATCGACCGGTGACCACCGCCGCGATCTACGGCTGCAGCGGCCATCGGCTGACGGAGGCGGAGAAGGCCTTCTTCGCCGAGGTCCGGCCCTGGGGTTTCATCCTGTTCCGCCGCAATGTCGACAGCCCCGAGCAGATGCGGGCGCTGACGGGCGAGCTCAGGGATTGCATCGGCGACCCCCGCTGCCCGATCCTGATCGACCAGGAGGGCGGCCGGGTGCAGCGGATGGGGCCGCCACACTGGCGGAAATACCCGCCGGGCGAGGCCTATCTGAAGGCCGCCAACGATCCGCTGATGGCGCGCGAGCTGGCGCGACTGGGCGCGCGGCTGATCGCGCATGACCTGCGCGCCGTCGGGGTCAATGTCGACTGTGCGCCGGTCCTGGACGTGCCTGTGCCCGGCGCCCACGACATCATCGGCGACCGGGCCTGGGCCCATGATCCGGCGACGGTGGCGCTGATGGGACGGGCGGCTGCGGAAGGGTTTCTGGCCGGCGGGGTCCTGCCCGTGATCAAGCATATGCCAGGCCACGGCCGCGCCTTCGCCGACAGCCACCATGACCTTCCGGTCGTCCACGCGGATTTCGAAACCCTGGACGGCTGGGACTTCGCCCCGTTCAAGGCCCTGTCCGACATGCCGCTGGCCATGACCGCCCATGTGGTGTTCGACGCGATCGATCCGAAACGTCCGGCCACCACCTCGAAGAAGGCCGTGCGTCTGATGCGGGATCATCTGGGCTTCGGCGGGTTGATCATGACCGACGACCTGTCGATGAAGGCTCTGTCCGGCAGCCTGCGCGAGCGGGCCGAGGCCTCGTTCAGGGCGGGCTGCGACGTGGTCCTGCACTGCAACGGCGATCTGGACGAGATGCGCTCGGTCGCCGAGGGGACCGGCAAGCTCAAGGGTCGGGCGGCGAAACGGGCCGGGGCCGCCATGGCGCGCATCGTCCATGCGCCCGAACCGCTGGACGAGCCCGAAGCCCGGACCCGGTTCGCGGCCCTGCTGGAAGGACGACTGGACGCGGCGCGCGGACCGGACGTCGGCGAGGCGCAAGCCTGATGACCGACGCCTTCCAGCCCAATCTGGACTTCACCGCCGCCGAACAGGTCGACGAGCGCGAAGCGTTCGTGGTCGATCTGGAGGGGTATGAAGGGCCGTTGCACGTTCTTCTGGCTCTGGCCCGAACGCAGAAGGTCGATCTGCTCAAGCTCTCGATCACCAGACTGGCGGAACAGTATCTGGCCTTCGTCCACGAGGCGCGGCGGCGCAATTTCTCGCTGGCGGCCGACTATCTCGTGATGGCCTCATGGCTGGCCTATCTGAAGTCGCGCCTGCTGCTGCCGCGCACCGACAAGAAGGGCGACGAACCGCCTGCCGAGGAGATGGCGGCCGCCCTGGCCTTCCGGCTGCAGAAGCTGGAAGCCATGCGCAGGGCGGTCGAGGCCATCACCGCCCGGCCCCGGCTCAAGAGAGACGTTTTCACCCGCGGCGATCCCGAGGCGACGGTGATCGTGCCCTCCGACCGGATCGACGCCAGTCTGTACGAGCTGATGGCCGCCTATGTGACCCAGCGCCGGCGCGAGGGGCAGCGGCAATACAATCCCGGCCAGCGAGTCGAGGCCTTCGGTCTTGAGGCGGCGCGGGACTGGCTGCGGGACATCCTGCCCCGGCTGGAACAGTGGACGCCGCTGGAGCGGGTCGCGCCCGCGCGCAGCGAAGCGGAAGGGCCGACCCAGGCCAGCTTCACCGCCTCGACCCTGTCGGCCAGTCTGGAACTGGTGAAGGAGGGGGCGATGGATGTGAAACAGGCCGAGGCCTTCGCCGAGCTGTATCTGAAGCGGCGCGGACGCGGTCAGCCGCTGGAGTTGATGCCGTGAACATTTTTCCGTGCATCCCCGCGAAGGCGGGGACCCAGGTCTTGGCCGCTCCGCCCATGCCGGGGAGAGCTATTGATGATCCGCGTGCTGTGTTTGGAGCTCAAGCCTGGGTCCCCGCCTTCGCGGGGATGAGCGGGCTGTAAAATGATCCAGTTCGCCCCCGATCACGGAGAGATCGAGCGCCGCGTCGAGGCCCTGCTGTTCGCCGCGGCCGGCCCGCTGTCGGCGGCCGAGATCGCACGCCGCCTGCCGGAGGGAGCCGATGTGGGCGCCGCCATTTCGGCGCTGCGCGAACGGTATCAGGGCCGGGGCGTCGAACTGGAGTGCGTCGCCGATCGCTGGCGCTTTCGCACGGCCGCCGACCTTGGCTTCCTGATGACCGAGGAGCGCGAGGAGCCGCGCCGGTTGTCCAGGGCCGCGCTCGAGACCCTGGCCATTATCGCCTATCACCAGCCCTGCACCCGGGCCGAGATCGAGAGCGTCCGCGGCGTTTCCCTGTCCAAGGGCACGCTGGACCTGCTGCTGGAGATGGGGTTCGTCAGGCTGAAGGGCCGCCGCCGCACGCCGGGGCGCCCGGTCACCTACGCCACGGCCGACAAATTCCTCGAACATTTCAGCCTCGCCAGCCTGTACGACCTTCCCGGCGTGCAGGAGATGAAGGCGGCGGGTCTGCTGGACCTGTCCATCCCCGTCGGCTTCGAGGTGCCGGATCCGTCGCGGCCTGTGGACGATGACGACGCGCCCCTCCTGCCCGGCGACGAGGACGCGCCCGAGTTCGCCCAGGATTTCGTGGCCGAGGACTGATCCCTGCGACCGATTCTGACGCAGGCCCGTGCGAAGGTGCGGCCATGATCGTCGACGACGCAAATCAGAGTCCGCTGAGTCCGCGAGTCCGCCAAAAAATCCGGCGGACTCGGACATCGCCGTCGCCATGTCCGAACGACGAAAAGGAACTGCGGATCGGTGATGCATTCGCTTCCAACCCTTGCTAATCCGCTGGGATGATCGCTCGCCTTCGCCCTGTACCGTTCGACCTCGGCCCCGTCCATTTCGTGGGCATAGGCGGCATCGGGATGAGCGGGATCGCCGAGATCATGCTCAAGATCGGCTATTCGGTTCAGGGCTCGGACGCCAGGGCCAGCGCCAACACGGAGCGGCTGGAGCGGCTGGGCGCACGCATCTTCATCGGCCATGACGCCGCCCACATCGGAGACGGCGTCTCGGCGGTGGTCTATTCGACGGCGGTCAAGCCGACCAACCCCGAGTGGATCGCGGCCCGCGAACGCCGCATCCCGCTGGTGCGCCGGGCCGAGATGCTGGCCGAGCTGATGCGGCTGCAGTTCTCGATCGCGGTCGGGGGCACCCACGGCAAGACCACCACCACCTCCATGGTCGCGGCCATTCTCGACGCCGGCGGGCTGGATCCGACGGTGGTCAACGGCGGCATCATCAACGCCTATGGCACCAACGCCAAGGTCGGCGACGGCGACTGGATCGTGGTCGAGGCCGACGAGAGCGACGGCAGCTTCCTGCGCCTGAAGTCGACCGTGGCCATCGTCACCAACATCGACCCCGAGCACCTCGATCACTACGGCGACTTCGACGGGGTGCGGAAGGCGTTCGTGGACTTCGTCGAGAACATCCCCTTCTACGGCTTCGCCGCCGTCTGCCTCGACCATCCCGAGGTGCAGCGGCTGGTGGCCTCGATCGATAACCGGCGGCTGGTGACCTACGGCATCAACCCCCAGGCCATGGTGCGCGCCGACAACTGCCAGATGGCGCCCGACGGCTGCCGCTTCGACGTGGTGATCCAGAAGCAGGGCCTCGCCGCCCTCGACGAACCGATCCGGATCGAGGGCCTGCACCTGCCCATGGCCGGCTGGCACAATGTCTCCAATGCGCTGGCCGCCATCGCCGTGGCGCGCGAGCTCGACGTCTCGGACGAGGCGATCAAGGCGGGTTTGGCCGGTTTCGGCGGCGTGCGCCGTCGCTTCACCACCACGGGCGTGGTCGGCGGGGTGCGCATCGTCGACGACTACGGCCACCATCCGGTCGAGATCGCCGCCGTGCTGAAGGCCGCGCGTCAGGTCGCCGAGGGCCGCGTCATCGCCGTGGTCCAGCCGCATCGCTTCACCCGGCTGGACTCCCTGATGGAGGAGTTCTCGACCTGCTTCTCGGACGCCGACGCGGTGTTCGTCGCCGACGTCTATGCGGCGGGCGAGGTTCCGATAGAGGGCGTCGACAAGCATGCGCTGGTCGACGGCGTCCGCCGCTTCGGCCACCGCTCGGTCCAGCCGCTGGACAGCGTCGAGGCCTTGCCGGGCGTGATCGCGGCCGAGGCGAAGGACGGCGATCTGGTGGTGCTGCTGGGGGCGGGGGACATCACCGCCTGGGCCTACGCCCTGCCGGGGCAGCTGGAGGCGCTGGTTTGATCGAGATCGGGTCGTTGGACGATTTCTGCGCTGAGATGCAGCGGCTAGGAGCCGCAATTGAAGTCTCTAGCGAACAGATGCCGCACTGCGGAGCGACATCTGCAGCCGGGTATCACGTCACAACTGGGTCTGATGGCTCCTATGTGTTCGTCTACAGCGAGAGGGGTGTTCCCGACGTGGTCGCCGCCAGTCCGGACGCAGCCGTGTTGATGGAGCGGGTGTTCATAGAAGTGACCGCTGGCATAGCGATTGCCGCCATCGCCGACGGCCTGCCGCTTTACGACGCGAGCGAGGAGCGGCGACAGGCGCAGTTGTCGGAGTCCGATCGCGATCAGGCGATCAACTATCGCCTCCAACTCTCTCGCATCCAGGAAGAGCTTCTAGGCAACCTCGATCCGGCATGGCGACAGCGGCAGTCCGAACGGAACGCCGAGAGGCTTCGTCAGACGAAAGAATTTTTCTCTGAAGGACCAGAGGATTGATCGACACTCTCCCCCTCGTTCGCGGGAAGCTGCTGCGCGATGAGCCGCTCGGGCCGTTCACCTGGTTCCGGGTGGGCGGGAAGGCGGACGCCCTGTTCATCCCGGCCGACGCCGGTGATCTGGCCGACTTCCTCAAGGCGCTGGACCCTGACGTGCCGGTGACGGTGCTTGGCGTGGGCTCCAACGTCATCGTCCGCGACGGCGGCGTAGAGGGCGTTGTGGTTCGGCTGGCCGGGCGGCCCTTCGCCGGGATAACGACCGAGGGCGACACGATCACCGCCGGCGCCGGCGCGCTGGACTCGATGGTGGCCAAGGCCTCCGCGAAAGCGGGCCTGACCGGCCTGGAATTCTACGCCGGCATCCCCGGCACCATCGGCGGCGCCCTTACCATGAACGCCGGTTGCTATGGCGCGGAGACCAAGGACATCCTCGTCTCGGCCCGCGGCGTGACGCGGGCGGGCGAGCGGGTCGAATATGCGCTGGCCGACTTCGGCTACACCTACCGCCACTCCGAGGCGCCGGCTGACATCATCTGGCTGGAAGCGACCTATCGCGGAACGCCCGCCGATCCCGAGGCCGTGTCGGCGAAGATCGCCGAAATCACCTCGCGCCGCGAACTGACCCAGCCGATCCGCGAAAAGACCGGCGGCTCGACCTTCAAGAACCCGCCCGGCCATTCGTCCTGGAAACTGGTCGACGAGGCCGGTTGGCGCGGCAAGCTGTTCAAGGCCCCGGACGGCAAGGGCGGGGGCGGAGCCATGTTCAGCGAACTCCACTCCAATTTCATGATCAACCCCGGAGAGGCGACCGCCGCCGATATCGAAGGATTGGGCGACGCGGTGCGCGCCGACGTTCAAAGTAAACTGAACGTAAACCTCGAATGGGAGATCAAGAGGATCGGCCGCCCGCTCTGAGTTGATCCCCCTATGACCCGCCCGTTCGCAGACCTGCACGTCGCCGTCCTGATGGGCGGACTGTCGTCCGAACGGGAGGTGTCCCTGAGCTCGGGCGGCATGTGCGCCGACGCCCTGGAAGGGCAGGTCCGCAAGGTCACCCGCGTCGACGCCGGGCGCGACCTGGCCCAGGTGCTGGCCGCGCTGAAGCCCGACGTCGTCTTCAACGCCCTGCATGGCGAATGGGGCGAGGACGGCTGCGTCCAGGGCGTGCTGGAGACGCTGGCCATCCCCTATACCCACTCGGGCGTCCTCGCCTCGGCCCTGGCCATGGACAAGGACAAGTCAAAGGCCGTGCTCCGCGCCGCCGGCGTCGTCGTTCCCGGCGGTGGCCTGTTCGACCGGCACGAGGTGGCGCGCCGCCACGTGATCGCTCCGCCCTATGTCATCAAGCCCAACGCCGAGGGCTCTTCGGTCGGCGTCTATCTGGTGCGCGAGGGCGAGGGCCCTTGCGCCGCGCCCGGCGAGGCCTCCTGGACCTATGGCGAGCAGGTGATGGTCGAGCCCTTCATCTCGGGCAAGGAGCTGGCGGTCACGGTGCTGGGGGAGAAGTCCGGGCCCCGGGCTCTCACGATCACCGACATCACTCCGACCAAGGGCTTCTACGACTACGAAGCCAAATACGCGCCTGGCGGCTCCAGTCATGTGCTGCCCGCCGTTCTGCCGCCGCATGTGTTCGAGAAGGCGCTGCGGGAATCCGAGCTGGCGCACACGGCCATGGGCTGTCGCGGCGTGTCGCGATCGGACTTCCGTTATGACGATATTAAGGACGATCTGGTCCTTCTGGAGGTCAATACCCAGCCGGGCATGACGCCGACCTCGCTCAGTCCCGAGCAGGCCGCCCATGTCGGGATGGACTATAAAGCCTTGGTGCGGTGGATGGTGGAGGACGCCTCATGCCCGCGGTAGTTCGCGGCGGTCGGCGACAGAGTTCGAACCAGCCTGCAAAACGCGGCGCTGCTCCCAAATCGCAGGGGCGCGGACGTGCGCCTCGCAACGCTCCGGCCACGCCGGGCAAGATGGCGGCGCTCGGTCGCCTCGACCTGTCTCCCCGCGCAGTAATCATTTCGATCTTCGCCGGCGTCGTCGTTCTGGCGGGCGTGCTCGCGACCGGCGCCCGCGCCGAGCGGATCGGCGCCTCGATCAGCCACGGCGTCGACGGCGCTGCGGCCGGCATGGGGCTGAAGCTCGAGAAGGTCTTCATCGAGGGCGAGTCGCCGGAGGCGACCGCGACCATTCAACGGGCCCTGCAGCTGTACGCAGACCAGCCGATGACCGCGATAGACCTGGACGCGGTGCGTCGCCGGGTCGAACAGGTCGGCTGGGTCAAGGGCGCGCGCGTGGTCCGCCTGCTGCCCAACACCCTGATCGTCCATGTCACCGAGCATGACCGGCTGGCCGTCTGGCAAGCCGGAGGCCGCAACATGGTCATCGACAGCCATGGCCAGGTCATCGCCGGCGCCGACGCCGGCCGCTACCCCGATCTTCCGCTGGTCGTCGGCAAGGGCGCCGAACAGGCCGCCTCCGAGGTCCTGCCGCTGATCGCCCAGCGGCCCGGCCTGCAGGCGCGGGTCGAGGCGCTGGTCCGTGTCGACGAGCGCCGCTGGGACCTGAGGCTCAAGGACGGCAGCCTGATCCAGCTGCCCGCCACCGACCAGGACGCCGCCCTGATCCAGCTGGACGCGCTGGATCAGCGCGAGCGGCTGCTGGAGCTGGGATTCGACCGCATTGATCTGAGAACGCCGGGGGAGGTCGCCGTCCGGCCCTCCGCCGGCGCCGCGTAGGGTAGGGGACGCTTATGGCCGGACGGTCTGTGGATAAAACTGTGGACGGCGCCAAGGGCGCGGCCGGACGCGCGCCTGTCGTGGCCGCGCTGGATCTGGGCCAGTCCAAGGTCGCCTGCTTCATCATGAAGCCCGAGGGCGTGCGCCACGCCGACCGCACCATCCGCGTCGCGGGGGCGGGGCACGTCCAGTCGCGCGGCGTGCGCGGCGGCGGCATCGTCAACATGGACGAGGCGGCCCAGGCCATTGGCCATGCGGTCGAGCGCGCCGAACGCGCCGCGGGCTCGCCCGTCTCCGGCGTCGTCGTCACCACGGCCATCGGCCAGATGGCGAGCCACCGGGTGCAGGCTCGCGTGTCTCTCGGCGCCACGCCCGTCGGCGACGCCGATCTGGCGCGCGCCATCGCCATGGCGCTGGCGCAAATCCGCCTGCCGAACCGTCGTCCGATCCACGTCCTGCCGATCGCCTGGTCGGTGGACGGCGCGCGCGGCGTGCATGACCCCCGCTCGATGAAGGGGCATTCACTGGGGCTCGATCTGCTGGTGGTCTCCATGGCCGAGGGGGCCTTCAACGGCCTGAGCCACTGCCTCGAGCTCGCCCATCTGGATCTGCAGGGCGTAGCGGCTGCTCCGGTGGTGTCGTCGCTGGCGGCGCTCGAGGACGACGAGATGGATCTGGGCTGCGTCTGCATCGACATGGGCGGCGGCTCGACATCGGCCGCGGTCTGGGGCGGACGTTCCCTGCTGCATATCGAATCCCTGAATGTGGGCGGCGATCACGTCACCGCGGACATCGCCCGCGGTTTGTCGACCTCGCGGGCGGGCGCCGAGCGCCTGAAGACCCTGCACGGCTCGGCCATGGCCGATGCACACGAAGACCGCGAGATGCTTGAGGCGCCGCCGCGGGGCGAGGACGCCTCGGCCGGTCCGATCTTCGTCCAGCGCGCCATGCTCAAGACCGTCATCGCCCCGCGGGTTGAAGAGACGCTGGAGCTGCTGCGCGACCGGCTGCGCAACGCCGGCGTGGGGCTGGAGCCCGGGGCCGGTCTGGTGCTGACCGGCGGGGCCAGCCAGCTGAACGGCGTGCGTGAGCTGGCGATCCGGGTGTTCGACCGGCCCGTGCGTCTGGGCAAGCCGCAACGCGCGCCCCACCTGGCCGACGCAGCTTCGGGGCCGGCCTTCTGTTCGGCCGCCGGGGTGCTGCTCCGCGCCGCCTATGGCCCGCGAGAAGCAGTGTCGGCTCGCAAGCTGATGTCGCGACAGATCACCGCCGCCGACGCTCCGCGCATGCATCAGGGCGGCCTGGTGGCCAGGGCTGCGGGCTGGCTGCGCGAAAATCTCTAGTTTCCGGGCGGGTCCGCCGGATGTGAAACCTTGTGCCCCTCAAGGCGGAAGTGTGTCCAGATTGTTACATCCGGGCCTCCGTCGGCACAAATCAGCCACATTGCCTTGTGCGGGGGAGATCGGGCGTTACAGATTGGCGACAACCGGCGCACTCCAGCGCCTGTCTTTTTTCGATTTGAGGGGGCCTCCATGCTTATTCAGCGCAAGCACCTTTTTGGGACGACCGTCCTTGCGGGGGCTCTGGCCCTCTCTTCGGCCGCCCTGGCGCAAACGCCCGCCACGCAGACTCCGCCGGCCCAGACGCCGCCGCCGCCGAGCGACGCCGCGCGTCTCGACGACGTGGTCGTCACCGGCACGCGCATCCGCAATCCGGAGTATACCGCCGCTTCTCCGGTTTCGGTGATCACGTCGGACCAGACGGATTTGCGCGGCATTCCTGACGTGGCCCAGGCGCTGCTGAATTCGCCCCTCGCGATCAGCTCCTTCCAGCTGAACGATCAGCTGACCGGCTTCGTCACCGCCGGCGGCGGCGGCACCCAGTCCGTCGCCCTGCGCGGCGCGGGACCCCAGCGCACCCTGACCCTGTTGAACGGCCGTCGCGCCGGTCCGGCCGGCACGCGCGGCCAGGTTCAGGCCTTCGATCTGGGCGTCATCCCGGGTTCGCAGGTCGAGCGCACCGAAATCCTGAAGGACGGCGCCTCGTCCATCTACGGTTCGGACGCGGTCGCGGGCGTGATCAACATCATCACCAAGCGCGACCTCGACGGCGGCGCGATGAACGTCTTCTACAGCCAGCCCTTCGAAGAGGGCGGCGAGCAGCTGCGGGTTGACGGCGCCTTCGGCCAGACCTGGGACCGCGGCTTCTTCAACGTCGCCGCCGAATATTCGGATACGTCGATCCTGCGCCGCCGCGACCGCGACTACACGAGCTGCACCAACGACAATCTCCGCAATCCGACCACCGGCGAGTACGTCGATTACGTCGATCCGTTCACCGGCAAGTACAAGTGCTACAACCAGAACACCAACTACGTCGCGTTGTTGGGTTCGGGCATGAATATCGTCCGCCAGGTTCCCGGATACACCTATCCGACCGCGGCCCAAGGCAATAACGTGCCGGGCGCGTTCGCTGGCGAATGGGCGCGCTGGGGCCGCAATGGCTACCCAGGGACCCACCTCTACACGCCCAGCGATAACGAGGCCTGGCAGAATTCGTCGGTCATCAGCCCGTCCGAACGCTATTCCGTGAACCTCAACGTGGGTTATGAAATCGCCCCGGATGTCGAACTTTACGGGGAGTTCCTCTACAGCAACCGTCAGTCGGCCCAACGCGGCGCGGCCCAGATCTTCCAGAGCTTCGCGCAACGGAACATCGTCAACGGGGCGGCCAACGCCCTGCACGCGACCAACCCCAACAACCCCTTCGGCCAGAACGTCCTGACCGTCATCTCCTACGAGTCGAGCTCGTTCCAGGAAGTCGAATATCTCCGCGGCGTGGTCGGCCTTCGCGGCACGGCCGGCGACTGGGACTGGGATGTCTACGGCCAGTACTCCCTGTCGGACGCCACCTACAACAACGGCCCGCGCATCTACCTGGACCGCTTCCTGGCTCTCAACAGCCCCGGCGTGGCCTGCACCAACACCCCGGCTGGCGGCAACGTCTCGAACTTCGATTGCGCCGACCTGCCGGGCGGCATTCCCTGGACAACCGAGCGGGTGCTCAGCGGCGGCTTCACCGACGCCGAGCGCGACTTCCTGTTCTTCACCGAGGACGCCACCACCACCTATGAGCATGCCTATCTCGAAGGCGTGATCAGCACCAACTCGCTGTTCGCTCTTCCGGCCGGTGACGTCGGCGCCGCCTTCGGCGCCCAGATCCGTCGCGAAGAGCTTGACGACACGCCTGGTCCGCAGGCGCTTCTGCGGAACACGGCGCTGTTCACCACGGCCGGCCGCACCGCCGGTTCGGACACCATCCTGGAGTCCTTCGCCGAGCTCGACATGCCCCTGCTCAGGGATATGCCGATGGCGCACGAGGTCAGCCTCAACGTCTCGGGCCGCCTGTCGAACTATGAATCCTATGGCCGCAGCTCGACCTACAAGGCCGGTCTGAACTGGGCGTTCACGCCGGAAGTGCGCGCCCGCACCAGCTACGGCACCTCGTTCCGGGCCCCGGCCCTGTACGAACAGTTCCTCGGCGCCCAGGTCGGATACAGCGGTCAGACCATCGATCCCTGCTATGACTACACCAACAACACCGACATCGAGCCTGCGATCCTGGCTGCCTGTATCGCGGACGCCGCGTCCACGACGACGGGCGGTTCGAGCGTGGCTATCTCTTCGGTTGGCGGACGGGATCTGCTCGAGGCTGAAACGGCCGACAGCTGGACGCTCGGCTTCGTCCTGACGCCCCGCGACATGCCGGTCAGCGTGGCGGTGGACTATTACGAGTTCGAAATCCGCGATGCGGTCAGCCAGCTCGGCGCGAACGAGATCATCACGCGCTGCTATCGCGGGCAGACAGAGTTCTGCAGCCTCTTCACCCGCGTCCGCGCCGGCGACCCCGCCGGTATCGGCAAGCTGGCGACGGTCGACAACGCCTATACCAACGTGGCTGAGCAGACCAACCGCGGCGTCGATCTGCAGGTCCGTTGGTCCGAGGAGTATTCCTTCGGCCGGCTGACGATCGAAACCGCCCACAACTTCAAGCTGGAAGACACCGAAACCGTCGAGAGCGACACCACCTCGTTCCTGGGCGACACCTTCAACTTCGGTGGTCCGGCCTATGCGGGCAACCTGTACGTCACCCTGACGCGCGGCGACTTCTCGTACTTCTACGGCATCGACATGATCGGTCAGGGCTCGGACACCGAGGAACAGGGCGGCTCGACCATCTTGGCGAACGCCAAATACGCCGATCTTCTGAACGGCATCGGCAGTTCGAACTGCCAGGCGGCGGGCAACTACTGCGTCCGTTACAACTTCGAAACTCCGTTCTACCAGACCCACTCGGCGTCGATCCGCTACCGCAACGACCGCTGGAACGCCTCGATCGGCATCCAGAACCTCTGGGATGAAGCTCCGCCCCTCGGCGGCGTGGGCCTCTTCCGCCTGGGTAACGCCGCGCTCAACGCCTACGACATGCGCGGTCGTCGTCTGTCGCTGCGCCTGGGCGTGAACTTCTAAACCGGGCTGCTTCAGCCTGGAGTTCCTTCCAGAACGAACCGGGGGCGGCTCGCAAGAGCCGCCCCTTTTCGTTGTCCCACAGGAGGAAAACTGCGGCGAAGGTTAACGAAATCCGTGGCCCCCGGCCCGACTCAGCCTAACGGGTAACACTCCCTTAAGCAGTTCAGGTGTTTCCTTAACGCGCTCATAACCAATGCGAATCGGCGGGGTTTCGCATCGGGGCAAGGCTAGGGCAGGGTCGGATAAGGTCGGATAAGAATATGTCTCTCTCGCTGGTGCGTCCGCAACATACGGAACTGAAGCCCCGGATCGTCGTCTTCGGCGTGGGCGGAGCAGGCGGGAACGCCGTCAACAACATGATCGATGCGGGTCTGGAGGGCGTCGAGTTCGTCGTCGCCAACACCGACGCGCAGCATCTGTCGTTCGCCAAGACCGACCGCCGCGTGCAGCTGGGCGAGACCATCACCCAGGGCCTGGGCGCCGGCGCACACCCCGAGGTCGGCATGAACGCCGCCGAGGAATCGGCCGAGGAAATCTACGGGCACCTGGACGGCGCCCATATGGTCTTCATCACCGCCGGCATGGGCGGCGGCACCGGCACCGGCGCCGCGCCCGTCATCGCCAAATGCGCCCGCGACCGCGGCATCCTGACGGTCGGCGTCGTGACCAAGCCCTTCACCTTCGAGGGCCGCCACCGCATGCGTCTGGCCGATGCGGGCATCGCCGAGCTGCAGCGCTACGTCGACACCCTGATCGTCATTCCGAACCAGAACCTGTTCCGGGTCGCCAACGAGCGCACGACCTTCGCCGACGCCTTCGGCATGGCCGACCAGGTGCTGCACTCGGGCGTGCGTTCGATCACCGACCTGATGATCCTGCCCGGCCTGATCAACCTCGACTTCGCCGACGTCCGCGCCGTCATGTCCGAGATGGGCAAGGCGATGATGGGCACGGGCGAGGCCTCGGGCGACGACCGCGCCCTGATGGCGGCCCAGAACGCCATCGCCAACCCCCTGCTGGACGAGACCTCGCTGAAGGGCGCCAAGGCCGTGCTGGTGAACATCACCGGCGGCATGGACATGACCCTGCTGGAAGTCGACGAGGCCGCCAACGCTATCGCCGGCGAGGTGGACGCCGACGCCAACATCATCTTCGGCGCCGCCTTCGACCCGGCCCTGGACGGCAAGATCCGCGTCTCGGTCGTGGCCACCGGCATGGAAGATCTGGCCGCCGCCAAGGGCGCGCCCTCGGCCGGAACCTCGGCCTTCGACACCCGACGCCCGGCGCCTGCATACGCGGCCTCGCGCGCCGAGCCGGTGCGTCACGAGCCCGTACGGGCTGAAGCGCCGCGCGCGCCCGAACCCGCGCCGATCGTCCCCACCTTTCAGCCCGGCCAGCCGACCTTCGGGACTGCGGCCCGCGCTCCCGAGCCGCGGCCGGAACCCGTGATCCATGTCGCCGAGGACCGCACCCTCGAGCCGATCGTCGATCCCTGGGTCGAGGAATATGAATCCTCGCCGCGTGCCCGTACGGCCGCCGAGACGACCGCGCCGGTCGCCCAGGGCGACCTGTATATGGACCGCTCGGCCGATCGCGCGCCGCAGCCGGAACCGCGCCGCGAAGAGCCGGCCTATGACGAGTACGATGACCGCGATCATCGCAAGTCGGGCTGGAGCCTGTTCGGCCGCGGAAAGCGCCAGCCGGCGCAGCCGACCTATCCGCAGTCGCGGCAGACCGAGTCCCGCATGACCGAGATGCGCCCGACCACCCAGGCCCAGCCGGCGCCCGAGCCGGACCTGAACCAGGCGGAAGACGATCTGGAAATCCCGTCCTTCCTGCGCCGCCTCGCCAACTGAGGCGCGTTGACTGATTGGAGAGCCCCGGAGCCTGCGCTCCGGGGCTTTTCCACGTCAGGGACGGTTACCAAAACCGAAACAATCGGAAACCCGACTTTCATTTCGCTCTTGTGACGGCGCCGTTAGACGGTTGCTGGGGCGTAGTCCGCACGCGTGGCGGACGCTGTAATTATTAGAGAGTTTGAGCTTGCCGGTCAGCTACGACCATCGCCAGAGGACGACCGTCGCCCCCGCGATCATCGCGGGCGTGGGCGTGCACACGGGCGACCGCGTGCGTCTGGCCGTGCGTCCGGCGCCGGTCGGCGCCGGCATCGTCTTCGTGCGCACCGACATCAAGGACCGCGATAACCGCATTCCGGTCTCGGGCGAGGCCGTCGTCGACGCCCGCCTGAACACCATGATCGAGAACGCCGCCGGCGTGCGCCTGTCGACCATCGAACACCTGATGGCCGCCTTCGCCGCCCTGGGCATTTCGAACGCCGTGGTCGAGGTGGACGGGCCCGAGCTGCCGATCCTCGACGGTTCGGCGCTGCAGTTCGTCCAGCTGCTGGACCGGGCCGGCTTCCGCCGTCAGGAAGCTCCGGTCCGCTATATCGAAATCCTCGAACCGATTCGGGTCCAGGATGGCGACAAGACCGCCGCCCTGCTGCCGTGCGACCGCTATGAGATGCGGTTCGAGATCGACTTCGACACGCCGGTGATCGGTAACCAGGTGGTGGACTTCGTCGTCGACGAGGAAACCTTCCGCAACGAGATCATGGCCGCCCGGACCTTCGGATTCGCCCATGAGGTCGAGGCCCTGCGCCGCGCCGGCCTGGCCCGCGGCGGTTCGCTGGAAAACGCCGTGGTCATCGACGGTGACCAGATCCTGAACCCCGGCGGCCTGCGGATGGAACGCGAGTTCGTCAAGCACAAGGCGCTGGACGCCATCGGCGACCTGTACGTGCTGGGCGCGCCCCTGCTGGGCCGCTACGAGGGCGTCAAGGCGGGCCACGCCATCAACAACCTGCTGGTCCGCGAGCTGCTGGCCAATCCGCAGGCCTGGCGCGAGGTGACGCGGGTCCCCGAATTGGCGATGGCGGGTTAAATCCGGCCTCTGGACGACGGGGAATTCGAAGACGGATTCCGCGGGATTTCGAATACCGGATCCGAGGACTTCAGAGACGGCGACGACTCCCGCGTCTTCGGCCGGTTTCTCCCGTGGATCTGGCATTGAAACACCGTGCATCCCCGCGAAGGCGGGGGCGCGAGACCGCATGCGACGTAAAGCGTTCAGAACAGGCTGATCGCGCTCATCAACCGGCCGAAGTCCGGCTCCCCGTTCAGGTGGGCGCGGCGGTTCGAGAAGAACTGCGTCTCATCCACGCGCGTGTCGTGTCCGGTCCAGGCCGCTTCGCCGACGCCGGCCTGCTCCAGCCGCCACAGGACGAAGCCGGGCAGGTCGAACAACCGCTTGTCCGGGGTTTCTCCGGGGACGAAGAAGCGGCCGCTGCCCGGATCATGGTGCTCGAACCGGTCCTCGAAGTCCGCGCCGACCTCGTAGGATGCCTGGGCGATGCAGGGGCCGATCACCGCCACGATCCGGCGGGGCTCGGCGCCCAGCGCCTGCATCGCCGCGACCGTGGAGTGGACGATGCCGTCCAGCGCGCCCTTCCAGCCCGCGTGGGCGGCGCCGACGATCCCGGCTTCGGGATCGGCCAGCAGAACCGGCGCGCAGTCGGCGGTCAGGACGGCGCAGATCACGCCGGGCGCGGCGGTGACCGTGGCGTCGCCCTCGGGCCGATCGCCCTTCCAGCCGGTCTCGGCGACCCGGGCGAGGCTGGAATGGATCTGGTAGCAGGCGGCGAAATCATCAGGGGCGCCGCCCATGTGTGCGGCCACCCGTCTCCGGTTCTCGGCCACGGCGGCGGCGGCGTCAGTGGAGCCGAGGCCGGTGTTCAGGCTGTCATGAATGCCGGCGGAAACGCCGCCCCGGCGGGTGAAGAAGCCGTGGCGGACGCCGGCCTTGTCCAGCAACGGGTGGGTGAGGGGGGTCAGCGTCATGCTCAGCTCTCGAAGCCCGGAACCACCAGGGTGTGCGGCGAGAAGATCGCACAGGCCTTGAACAGGGTCCCCATCTGATCGTCCGCGGTCAGTCGGGCCAGCTGGCGCTCGATGACGGGCGCCGCATCCGGCCGTCCCGTCTTCAACCGGTCGGCGCGGGCTTCGATCCCGAGCAGCCGGAGGAATTCGCCTTGGCCCAGGGCGCCGGTCACGTCAGCACCGGCGCGGACCGCGGCTTCCAGCACCGTCGGGAAATCGACCCACTGGGTCAGGTCGGCCTCGCCCGGCGTCTCCAGCGGATCGACCTTCTGATGCCGCCGCAAGGCCTGAAGCGTGTCGCCCGCCCCGGGCCGGGCGCGGCCGTAGTCGATCAGCAGCGCCGCGCCAGACGCCTCCCTGATCAGGGTCGCCAGATCGCGGCCGAACGCGGCCTGCTGGTCCGAAATTTCGACCGTTTGCCCGGGTTCGACCGGGAAAGGCGGTCGGGTGAAGCCGCCGGTGATCCGCACCAGTCCGAAGGTCAGACCGCCGTCGTCGGTGACGCCGACGCGGCGCTCGGCCCAGCCGTCCTCCGTCTTCACGAACTGGCGCGCGGGCAGACAGTCCAGCACCTCGTTGGCGACCAGGATGACGGGGGCGTCGGTCTCGACCCGGTTCAGGTCGGCCACCCAGCGGGGGTGGACGTCGCTGTCGTTCAGCATCCGCGCCTGGGCCGCGCGAAGGGGCGGGCTGGGCTCGATCAGGACCAGGTCGACCGCTTCGAGAAAGTCCGGCGCCAGCCGGGCGGCGCGCAGGGCGTCGGCCATCAGGGTTCCATCGCCCGGCCCGACCTCGACCAGCCGCACCCGTTCGGGCGCGCCCAGTCGCCGCCACAGTTCGACCGCCCACAGGCCGATCAGTTCGCCGAACATCTGGCTGATCATCGGCGCGGTGACGAAGTCGCCGGTCGCGCCGATGGCGGGCCGGGTGGCGTAGTAGCCGCCCTCGGGATCGTGCAGGCAGCGGGCGACATAGTCGGCCACCGTCATCGGCCCGGTCAGGGCGATCTCGCGCGCCAGTCTATTCCGAAGCGACATCGGCGGGCAGCGCTCCCGTCAGCCGGCGGCGGGCGGCCGGTTCCACGCGCGCCAGATCAATACGGCCCCGATCAGCATCATCGGCACCGACAGCATCATGCCCATGGTCAGACCCAGCGGCAGTTCGGACAGCTTGCCCGCATCGGGCTGCCGCACATTCTCCAGCGAGGCGCGGACCAGGCCGTAACCGAACAGGAAGATCCCCGTCACATAGCCGGGCTTGGCCAGCAGCTTCGCCCTGTGCACGGCGAACCACAGGACGGCGAACAGCAGCAGCCCCTCCAGCCCGGCCTCGTACAGCTGGCTGGGGTGGCGCGGCACATCGCCGGCGGGGCAGCCGTTGTAGAGCTGGAAGATGCGGTCGTTGCAGAAGCGAACGGCCCACGGAACGGTCGTCTCGCGGCCCCACAGTTCGCCGTTGATGAAGTTGGCGAGCCGGCCGAAGAACAGGCCGATCGGCACGGCGGGCGCGACCAGGTCGCCGAGGCTCAGCAGCCGGATCTTGTGCCGCCAGGCGAACCAGACGATCGCCAGCGACACCCCGATAAGGCCGCCGTGGAAGGACATGCCGCCGTCCCACAGCCGGAACAGCGACAGCCGCTCGCCCAGGTCCGCGCCGGTGAACAGACGGCCGTACAGCGACGGCTGATAGAAGAGGGCGAATCCCAGACGTCCGCCGAGGATAATGCCGAGGGTGAGCCAGAGGACCAGGTCGTCCAGCTGGACGGTCGTGACGGGCGGCTTCCCCGGCTGCCACAGGGCGTTGGCCTTCACCAGGCGGGCGGCGTACCACCAGCCCAGAACGATGCCGGCGACATAGGCCAGCGCATACCAGCGGATATCCAGCGGGCCGATGCTGAGCAGCACCGGATCGAACTCGGGAAATTGCACGGGCGCTCCTGTCGGCGGTTCTTCATGGCGGTTTAGCAAGCGTCGCGGGGCGCGTCCCCGAAATTTCCGCAACACGGCGTCCATCGGCGCCCAAATCAGGCCACAGGTCGCATCGACAGCAAGGTTTCGTTCACCATATCGGGTGAACCTTCGTTAACGACGCTCGCCTTTCCGAGCCGGAGCCCGCCCCATGCAGACGCGCAACCCCATCCTCGACGAGTTCGCCAAGCTGACGACCGGGGCGATGGGCCTGGCCCAGGCCGCGGGCGAGGAGGCCAAAACCGCCTTCCGCGCCCAGACGGACCGTCTCGTGGCGGAGATGGACCTGGTCCGCCGTGACGAGTTCGACGCCCTGAAAGCCGAGATCGCCGCCCTGCGCGCCGAGATCGCGGCCCTGAAAGCCCCCGCAAAGGCCGGAAAAAAGCCTGCCGCGGGAACGTCCACAGCGTCGGTTCCCCCTCAGGACGCAGCCGGTTGAGCCGAATCTGCGAACCCGCCTACCGTCGCGTGACAGGGCGTGAGTCGCGCCCGGAGAGTGCCTGATGGACGCTGTACGGCCCGAAGAAGTCGATGTTCCCTACGATCCGCTGGATGTCGTGGAACACGTCCTGGTGGCCGAAAACCTGCCGTTCGACCGGACCGACGAGGGCGATCTGGCCTTCGCCCTTGCCGGCGACTGGAAGGACTATGAGCTGTGGTTCGCCTGGCGGCCGGAAGGCGACTGCCTCCAGCTGTGCTGCGCCCTCGATCTGCAGGCGTCCAAGGCCCGCCGCGCCGCCGCCTATGAGCTGGTCGGCCTGATCAACCAGCGTACCTGGATGGGCCATTTCGAGGTCTGGGCCGAGGATGGCGAGATCGTCTTCCGCCACTCGCTGGCCCTGCCGATGGGCGAGCGCCCGACCCTGGCCCAGGCCGCGTCCATGATCGACGCGGCGGTCGAGGCGGCGGACCGCTACTATCCGGCCTTCGACTTCATGATCCGCGGGTCGAAGAAGCCGCAGGAGGCGATCGACGCCTGCCTGTTCGAGACCGTCGGCACGGCCTGACGGCCATGATCCATTCCGCGCAAACCGGTCCCGTCGTTCTGGTGGGTTGCGGTCGGCTGGGCTCGGCGATCGTCGAAGGCTGGCTGAAGACGGGGACGGTTTCGCCCTCCGACCTGACCATCGTGACCCCCTCGGAAAAGCCCGCCGCCGAGGCGGCGCGGGCCGCGGGCGCGACGATCAATCCGCCGCTGGCTGAGCTGGAAGGCGCGCGGGTGCTGGTGCTGGCGGTCAAGCCGGCGTCGTGGCGCGCCGCTCTCGTTCCGCTGACGGCTCATCTGGGTCCGCAGACCCGGCTGGTTTCGGTCATGGCGGGCGTTCCGGCGGCCGACATCGCCCAGGCCTCCGCGCGGCCGGTCGCCCGGGTGATGCCGACGACAGCGGTGGCGCAGGGGCGCGGCGTCGCCGCCCTGTGGTCTTCCGATGCGGAGACGCGCGAGGTCGCCCGCAGCCTGTTCGCCCCCATGGCCGATGTTGTGGACATGGAGACCGAAGCGGGGATCGATACGGCGACCGCGGTGGCGGGTTCCGCCCCCGCCTTCATCTACGCCTTCGTCAAGGCTCTGGCCGAGGCGGGGCGGGTGGATGGGCTGTCGGCCGAGGCGGCGCAGCGGCTGGCCCGCGGCGCCCTGCGTTCTGCCGGGGCCGGGGCCGGGACGGATGAGTCGCTGGACGCGCTGATCGCCCGTATCGCCTCGCCCGGCGGCACGACCCGCGCGGGCCTCGACGCCATGGCGGCGAGCGGCGATCTGGAGCGCGCGGCGACGGCGGCCGTCACGGCCGCCGCGCAACGGGCCCGAACGCTCTAGCGCCTGGCGTACCGGCCGTCGGCCAGGTTGTCCGCCAGCCGGCGATAGGCGCGCTCTGCATCCTGCCAGGTGCTGAAGCCCCACACGTCCGCGAGGCTGGTCGAGTACCAGTCGTACTCGACCGGATGGATCAGGCCGTCCGCGGTGGTCACGTGGCCCGAGATGGCGGCGCCGCCGATCGAGATGCTGCGGATTCCGTCAAGTTGGGGCCGGTCGACCATCTGCTGCATCGTCGGCCGGTTGGGCCTCAGGTCCGTCAGGGTCAGGTTGATCTCGGCGCCATCGAGTGCGCCGTGGCGCGCCAGCGTCTGACGCACGACGTCGGCGAGGCGCGACGCCTGCTCCTGGATGTCGCGCTGGCCAAGTTCGTCGGCGCTTTCGAGCACCTCCGGACCGATGGTGACGTTGATGGAAACGGGATCGGCCAGGGCCGGGGTGGCGGCGACCGCGAGGACGGCGGCGAGCGGAGCAAGGAAGGCGAGTTTACGCATGATGTTCTCCAAGGGCCCTGTCGGGGTCGAAGATGCGCTCTACGGCTCCGCTTGGCCAGTGGGCAGGCGCCGAAAATGTAATCAGCCCGGGAGGCGGATCAAGGCTCTCAGCCCGCCCATGTCGCTGCGTTCCAGGGTGATGTCGCCGCCGTGTCCGCGCGCGACGTCACGGGCGATGGCCAACCCAAGACCTACGCCCTTGTGGTTCTGGTTGCGCGACGCGTCGAGCCGGGAGAATGGGCGGAAGGCCTCTTCGTGCATATCCTCGGGGATGCCCGGGCCGTCGTCCTCGACCGCGATCTCGAGCCCGCCCGAGGGCAGGTCGCGCGCGCTGAGCCTGACGTGCTCGCCATGGGCCGCCGCATTGCCGGTCAGATTGGCCAGGGCGCGCTTGAAGGCGAGGGGGCGCAACGACGCCGTCAGCCCGTCCGGCACGGCGACCTCCACCTCGGCGCCGGCCCGGCGCGCATCCTCTCCGGCGGCGGCCAGCAGATCGGACAGGGCGACGGGTTGCGCCGCCTCGCCGGCCTCGCCGCGGGCGAAGGCGAGGTATTCGTCGATCATGTGCTCCATCTCGTCCAGGTCGCCGCGCATGGCGTCGGCGCGCTTGAACGGAGGCGCGAGGGCCAGTTCAAGCCGCAGCCGGGTCAGGGGCGTGCGCAGATCGTGGCTGACCGAGGCCAGCAGGGCGGTGCGCTGGTCGATGTGACGCTGGATCCGCTCGCGCATGGCCAGGAAGGCGACGGCGGCGGCGCGGACCTCGCGGGCGCCGTGCGGTTTGAACCGTTCGTGGGTCTCGCCCCGGCCGAAGGCCTCCGCCGCCTCGGCCAGACGTTCGATGGCGCGGACCTGGTTGCGGATGAACAGGATGGCCACGCCCATCAGCAGGACGGTCGCGATCAGCAGCCACAGGACGAAGATGTGAGCCTGGGTGGCGACGGCGCGCTCGCGCGGGGCGATGATGCGCAGCACGCCCTGCGGCTGCTGCACCCGGATGTCGACATAGGCGGGGTATCGGGTGGTGTCGAACCAGAAGGGCTGGTCCAGCCGTGCGGCCAGCGCCTTTTCCAGCGTCCGGTCGACTACGCCCACGGGACCGCGCCGCTTCTCGTCGGGCAGGGTCGCGCCGTCCTGCAGGGCGATGGACAGGGACATCGACCGTTGGGCGCGCTCGGAGATGACGGCCATGTTTTGCGGCGTGGGATCGTCGCGCCAGCTTTCGGCCGCCCAGGCGATGTCGCCGGCCAGGCCGTCGGACAGGCGGGCGGTCACCGTCTGCCAGTGCATGTCGAAGAAGGCCCAGGTGACGGCCACCTGCATGACCAGCACCGGCAGGACGATGATCAGCAGCGACCGGCCCCACAGCGAGGTCGGCAGCCGCCGCTTCAGGAATCGCGGCCAGAGGCTGGCGGGAAGCAGCCTCATCGCCGGATCAGTCCGGGGCCAGCATATAGCCGACGCCGCGCACGGTCTGGAGGTAGCGCGGGTTCTTGGGGTCGGCCTCCAGCTTGCGGCGCAGGCGGGTGACCTGGACGTCCACGGCGCGGCCGGTGATGTCGGCGGTGTCGGGCGACAGGCTCATGCGCTCGACGGCCGAATGGGCGTGGATGGCCAGGGTCTTCAGCAATTGCGCCTCGGCCTCGGTCAGGCGCTGGGGCTTGCCGTCCTTCGACAGCTCGAGCCGCTCCATGTCGAACACCGCCGGGCCCAGCTTGATCTCGCGCGGGGTCAGGGGCTTGCCGCCCGTGCGGCGCAGGATGGCGTCGACCCGCAGAGCCAGTTCGCGCGGGTCGAAGGGCTTGGACATATAGTCGTCGGCGCCGCGCGACAGGCCCTCGATCCGGTCGTCCGGGTCGCCGCGCGCAGTCAGCAGCAGAACCGGCGTCTTCGAGGTCTCGGCCTTGGAGCGGACCCAGGTGGTCAGGTCGAAGCCGCTCTCCCCCGGCATCATCACGTCCAGCACCACGAGGTCGAACTCGATCAGCTCCATCATCCGCTTCGCCGCGGCCGCGTGGGCGGCGCCGGTGACGCGATAGCCCTCGCGGGCGAGGAATTCCTTCAGCAGCTCGCGGATGCGGTCGTCGTCGTCGACGACCAGCAGGTGGCGGCCGGCGCCGGGCCCGGCGATGGGGCCGGACCGTCCGTGGGAACGCACGTCGCTCATACGGATGCGACCCCGGCGCGGTTCCGGGCGTTGACCTGAGCGGTTCCGGGGGCTCTAACCCGGTGATCTTCGCGGGAGACGTTATTCAATGGCCTTCGTTCCTTTCGACGATCGTGACGGCTGGATCTGGATGGACGGCGATTTCGTGCCCTGGCGGGAAGCGAAAACGCACGTTCTGACCCATGCCCTTCACTACGGCTCGTCGGTGTTCGAGGGTGAGCGTATGTACGGCGGCGAAATCTTCAAGCTGACCCCGCATAGCGAACGCCTGAAGCGTTCTGCAAACCTGCTCGATTTCGACCTTCCGTACAGCGTGGCCGAGATCGACGCCGCCTGCAAGGCGACCTGCGAGAAGATGGGGCTATCCGACTGTTATGTCCGCCCCGTCGCCTATCGCGGCCCGGAGCAGGTCAGCGTCTCGACCCTGCACAACAAGACCCACGTCGCCATCGCCGTCTGGGAGTGGCCCAGCTATTTCGACGCCGAGACCAAGGCGAAGGGCATCCGGATGGAGTGGGCCAAATGGCGCCGGCCCGATCCGATGACTGCCCCGTCGGCCGCCAAGGCGGCGGGCCTGTACATGATCTGCACCATGTCCAAGACGGCGGCCGAGAAGCGCGGCTACGCCGACGCCATGATGCTGGACTGGCGCGGCTATGTGGCCGAGGCGACGGGGGCCAACGTCTTCTTCGTGCAGGACGGCGTTCTGCACACGCCGCCGGTCGACGCCATCCTGGATGGCATCACGCGTCAGACCATCATCGAGATGGCCAAGGCGAAGGGCATCGAAGTGGTCGTGCGCCACATCCGGCCCGAAGAGCTGGCCACCTTCAGCGAATGCTTCGTCACCGGCACCGCCGCCGAGGTGACGCCGGTGAGCGAGATCGGCGAATACCGGTTCACCCCCGGCGCCCTGAGCCTCGGCCTGATGGAAGACTACGGCCGGCTGGTGCGGCGGAACTGAGCGCTCACCAGCGCAGGGCGAAGCGACCGACCGCGGCGCCCACAACCGCCGCTGCGGCCACGCCGAGCGTGTACCAGGTGGCGAGGAAGGCCAGGGTCGCCTCGGGACAATGAAGACCGTAGGCGGTCGCCGCCATGGCGCCGGTCAGGACGCCCAGGGCGGCGCCGGCCGCCATCGGCCGGGTGGGGGCCAGACGCCGCGCCGCCAGGAAGGTCAGGGGCGCGGCGAAGGCCGAGATCAGCAGGATGTTCGGGGGGCAGACCCGCCATGTAAACCCCAGCCAGGCCGCCATCCGGGCGTCCGCCGACAGGCTCGCGATCTCGGCCACGCCCGCAAGGCCGGCGATTCCGACGATCCCGACCAGCGTCCAGGCGGCGGGGCGCGCCCGGGCGCCCGGGCGGCCAAGGCGGGTCAGGAGCCAGAGACCCGCTCCGGCCAGGGCCAGGGTGTAGCCGGCCTTGAGCCAGGGTGCGGGCCCCTGAAGGGCGACGACAAGGTCGGGGCGGACGCCCAGAAACAAGGCCACCGCGGCGATCGCGGCGCCGGCGCCCGCCAGCAACAGGGCGGGAGATGGCCGGGCCGGCCGGACCGGCTCGATCCCGGCGGCGAGGGCTTCGATGAGTTCGTCAGTCTTCATGGACGGCGACCCGGGCGCCCAGCGCCTTCATGCCACGGTGAACGCTGACCTTGGCGGCGCCTTCGGTGCAGCCGTTGCGGGCGGCGGCCTCGGCGACGCTGAAGCCCCTGAGACGCACATCTTCGATCAGCCGCCGCTGGCGCGCGGGGAGGATCGACAACACCCGTCCCAGGTCGCGTCGCACGACTCCGTCCTCGACCGTGTGCGGAGCCAGCAGCACCGCGTGATCTTCCAGGGGCACGACGGTGGCGCGGCCTTGCCGGCGCAGGTGGTCGATCAGCTTGTAGCGCGCGATCGCATAGGCCCAGGCCGAGAAGGCCAGAGTCCGGTCGAACGTCGCCCGCTTGGCGTGAATGGCGATCAGGCACTCCTGCACCAGGTCCTCCACGTCGGCCTCGTGGCCGATCATCCGGCGTCTGTAATAGGCGGTCAGAGCGCCCCGGACTTCGGTCAGCAGGGCGCGCCAGGCCGTCGCGTCCCCGTCGAGGCCGCGCAGCATCAACTGCTTCAGATGAGCTTCCCGTTCGAACACGTCCTGTCCCGTACGTATGCCGAGGCCGGAAGGTTACAGCGCAAGGGCGTCCGCCGTCGAAAATAAATCCGGTCGCGCAAGCGTAACCACGGCGATCGCCCTGTCGAACTCCCTGTCACCCGGCGCCCTCCTGGAGCCGGCCAAGATGGAGAGACTCCCCATGAAGACCCAGTCCCGGATCATTCTCGGCGCCGGCGCCCTGCTCGCCCTCGGCGCCAGTTCGGCCCTTGCCCAGTCGCAGCCCCAGGCTCCTGCTCGCGGTGAGATGGAGAAATGCTACGGCGTGGCCAAGGCCGGCCAGAATGATTGCGCCGCCGGCCCCGGAACCTCATGCGCCGGCACCTCGACCCGCGACTATCAGGGCAACGCCTGGAAAATGGTGGCCAAGGGCACCTGCACCGCGATCCGCACGCCCGCGGGCCGCGGGTCGCTGTCCCCGATCGCCGGCCGCTGATTCGCGGTGACCTGTGTTCCGATCGCCGGGCTGGGGCTCAAGCCGCAGCACTATGCCGAGGCTGCGGCCTGTCCGGCGGTCGGAGCCCAGGCCGGGCTCTGGTTCGAGGTTCATCCCGAGAACTACATGGTCGACGGCGGCCCCCGGCTGTCGTGGCTGGACGCCGTGCGGGGCTCCCACCCCCTTTCCCTGCACGGCGTGGGGCTATCTCTGGCCGGGGACGAACGACCTGATCCCGCACACCTCGCCCGGTTCCGCGCCCTGATCGATCGCTACGAGCCCTTCGCGGTGTCGGAGCATCTCGCCTGGTCGCGGCGGGGCGGCGTCTACCACCCGGACCTGCTGCCCATTCCCCGAACGGCGGAAATGTTGCGCCTCGTCTGCGACCACATTGACGAAGCCCAGAGCGCGCTGGGCCGGGCGCTGCTGATCGAGAACCCCGCCGCCTATCTCGCCCTGGCGAACCATGACTGGGGCGAAGTCGAATTCCTGTCGGAGATCGCCCGGCGGACCGGCTGCGGCCTGCTGGTCGACGTCAACAACGTCCATGTCAGCGCCAGCAACATGGGCTTTCCGGCCGAGGTCTGGCTCGACGCCGTCCCAGCGGGTCTGATCGGCGAGGTGCATCTGGCCGGTCATCGCCCTGATCCGGTCCAGGGCGCCGGCCTGCTGATCGACAGCCACGATACGCCCGTCGCCGAAGTGGTGTGGTCCCTGTACGAGCGCCTTGTCCGCCGCGTCGGTCCGCGCCCGACGCTGGTCGAGCGGGACGGCGACATTCCCGATTTCGACGTCCTGCTCGCCGAACAGGCCCGGGCCGCTGGAGTGCTCATGGCCGGGGTCGCGGCATGACGGCCTTTCACGCCGCCTTCACCGCCGCCCTGAATGGCGACCTGGAGTCGCTGGAGCCCCACCTTGTCCAGGATGGGCGGGCGTCGGGGGCGATGGCTGTTTACCGCAACACCGCCGCCAAGGGACGGATCGACGCCCTGGAGGCCAATTTCCCCACCATCGTCCGGATGGTCGGCGAGCACTGGTTTCGCGCCGCCGCAGCCGCCTATGTCGCGGCGGAGCCTGGCGGATCAGCGGTCCTGGCGGACTATGGAGCAGGCTTCCCGGACTGGCTGGGGCTGTTCGATCCCGCCCGCGACATGCCCTACCTCGGGCCGTGCGCGCGTCTCGACCGGGCCTGGACCGAAGCGCATCTCGCGGCCGACGCGCCGAGGCTTGACGCACGCGCCGCCGCCGCCGCCGGGGCCGGTCTCGCCGGGCGGGTCATGACGCTGCATCCATCGGCGCGCCTGTTCTGGTTCGACTGGAGCGCGCCTTCCCTCTGGCTGGCCCACCGCTATCCCGACGATCCGGCCGCGGGACTGGACTGGCGGGTCGCACCGCAGGGACAGTTGATCCATCGGCCGGATGACGCCGTGGTCGCACGACCGCTCGATCGCGCGGCATGGGCCTTTCTTGACGCCTGCCGCAGGGGTCGGCCGCTGGCCGCCGCCGCCCTGGCCGCCGACCGGAACCTGTCCGGCATGGCCGGTCTGTTCGCCCGCATCCTCGCCCTTGAGGTCCTGATCCCCGCCGAGCCGGAGTCTTGCCCATGAACCTGGTCCTTCCATCCTTCCGCGGCGGGTTGGCCCGCGTGAACGCCGCCCTCGGCGCCCTCACGCCCGCGCCCCTGGTCGCGCTGGTCCTGCGCGCCGGGATCGCCGCGCCCTTCTTCCTGTCCGGGCGGACCAAGGTCGATGGGCTGTTCGCGCTCAGCGACAGCACCGTCTACCTGTTCGCCGAGGAGTATCGCGTGCCGGTGCTGCCGCCGGAGTTCGCGGCATGGCTGGCCGCGGGGGCCGAGCATCTGTTCCCGGTCCTGATTGTCGTCGGCCTGTTCACCCGGGTCTCCGCCCTCGCCCTGATCGGCATGACGCTGGTGATCCAGCTCTTCGTCGTGCCGGGCGGCTGGCCGACCCACCTGCTGTGGCTGGGGCCGCTGATGTATCTGGTCGCACACGGCCCCGGCCGGATCAGTCTGGATCGTCTGTTCCAACTGGACTGACGTGGCGCTTGCGCGACCCGCCAACCTTCGACAGGAAGGGGAGCAGGGAGTCGGGAGCCATCGATGTTCAGCCATCTGAACCTGCAGAGTCTGCTGGGTCTGTTCGTCATCGTCGCCGCTTGCTGGGCCCTGTCCGAGAACCGGCGCGCGTTTCCGTGGCGGCTGACCTTGGGGGCCATCGCGATTCAGGCGGCGCTGGTGCTGGCGCTGTTCGCCATTCCAGGCTCGCAGAACGTCCTGGCGGCCATCACCGGGGCGGTGGACGGCCTGAACACGGCGACCCAGCGGGGGACCCAGTTCGTGTTCGGCTATCTGGCGGGAGGCGACCAGCCCTATGCGGTGACCAATCAGCCGGCGCTGTTCACCTTCGCCTTCCAGGTGCTGCCGCTGATCCTCGTGATCTCGGCCCTGTCGGCCCTGCTGTGGCACTGGAAGATCCTGAAGTGGGTCACCCACGGCTTCGGCATCCTGTTCCAGCGGACGATGGGACTGGGCGGGGCCTCGGCCCTGGCGCTGGCGGCCAACATCTTCCTGGGCATGATCGAGAGCCCGATCGTGATCCGGGCCTATCTGGACAAGCTGACCCGGTCCGAGCTGTTCCTGATGATGGTGGTGGGGCTGGCGACCGTGGCCGGCTCGACCATGGTGGCCTATGCGGCGATCCTGTCGCCCGTCATGCAGAACGCGGCGGGCCATGTGCTGGTGGCCTCGATCGTATCCGCCCCGGCAGGCGTGCTGCTGGCCCGCATCATGATCCCGGAGACGCCGGGCGAGGGCGGGGCGCATGCCGACTATGAGTCCGCCCTGAAGTACGACAGCGCCATCGACGCCATCGTCAAGGGCACGGCCGACGGGCTGATGGTGGTGCTGAACATCTCGGCCGTGCTGATCGTGTTCGTGGCCCTGGTGGCGCTGGTCAATGTCATGCTGGGCGGCTTCTGGCTGTTCGGAGACGACGTCACGGTCGAGCGACTGCTGGGCTGGCTGTTCATGCCCGTGGCCTGGCTGACCGGGGTCGAGTGGTCCGAGGCGGGCAAGGCCGGCTGGCTGCTGGGGGTCAAGCTGACCCTGACCGAGTTCGTGGCCTTCATCGAACTGGGCAAGGTTCCGGCGGCCGAGATGAGCGAGCGGACGCGGATGCTGATGACCTACGCACTGTGCGGCTTCGCCAACATCGGCTCGGTCGGCATCACGGTGACGGGCCTCAGCGTGCTGATGCCCGAGCGACGCGAGGAGGTGCTGGGTCTGGTGTGGAAGGGGCTGTTCGCCGGCTTTCTGGCCACGCTGATGACCGCGGCCATTGTGGGGGCGATGCCGGCCGCCATATTCCGCTGACGCCGGAGACCGCACGATGAAGCTCTACACCTCGCACCGCGCCCCCAATCCGAGACGGGTGCGCTGGGTCATGGCCGAGAAGGGCATCGAGGATGTCGATCTGGTCGAGATCGACATCATGGTCGGCGAGCACAAGACGCCCGAATACCGGGCCCGCGTCGGCGTTCCCCATGTGCCGGCGCTGGAGCTGGACGACGGGACGACGATCTCGGAGTCCATCGCCATCGGCCGCTATCTGGAGGCCCTGTACCCCGAGCCCAACCTGTTCGGCGTCGATGCGCGCGAACAGGCGGTGATCGAGATGTGGACCCGGCGGTGCGAATTCTACCTCGCCAATCCGATCATGCTCAGCGTCCGCCATTCGCACCCGGCCCTGGCCGCCCTGGAAGCGGCGCAGATGCCGCAGCTGGCCGACTACAACCGGGTGGCGGCCGAGAAATTCATGAAGACGCTGGACCGCCGTCTGGCCGAGCATGAATTCCTCGCCGAGGACCGGTTCACCATCGCCGACATCGTCGCCGTGGTCGGTCTGGATTTCGCGCGGCTGATCAAATACCGCCCGCCGGAAGAGTTGACCCATCTGGCCCGATGGCTGGAAACCTGCCGGGCGCGGCCGGCGGCGAAGGCGGGCGCCTAGGCCGAAAAAACACAGTCCGAAGAGTCCGAAGAGTCCACTGAGTCCACTTCGTCCGGACCTGTCTGCTTCTGGATTCGATTGTCAAAGACCGGAACCGACACGGTTTCGGCCAATGAAGCATGCGCCTGCGTCAGTTTCGGACGTGGGACCGTCAGTCCTGATGCTCGACCACATGCCGCCCGCGCACCATGCGGACGAAGGGCAGGGGGCGGGCGGGGTGCGCCAGCCGCTCCGACACCTCGCCCAGCACGAAGCGGGTGATGGCGGGCAGGTCGACCGCGCGGGCCTCATCCAGCGGCAGCCAGGCGATCTCGTCCAGCTCGCCCGAACCGGCGGTCGGCTCGGGATGCAGCAAGGCCCTGGCGTCGGCCATGAAGAAGCGGGCGTCGAAGCGGCGGCTGCGGCCCGGCGGGGTGATGGCGCGGGCGACATAGGACAGGGCGGCCAGATCGGGCAGGGCGCCGGCGGCCCGGAACTCGCGCCACGGGCCGGCCACCGAGGCGGCGGGCGCGGGCTCGGCCAGCAGCAGGCCGGTCTCCTCGAAGGTCTCGCGCACGGCGGTCAGGGCGAGAGCGCGGGCGCGGCGGGTCGGCGTCTCGCGGGTCAGACGCGCCAGTTCGGCATGGGGCAGTTCGCTGGCCGAGGCCGCCGTGAAGTCCGCCCTATCGATGCGGCCGCCGGGGAAGACCCATTTCGCCGCCATGAAGACGTGGCCGGGCGCGCGGCGGCCCATCAGCACCTCGGGCGTCCCCTTGCGGACGCGCGTCAGGATCAGGGTAGCGGCGTCCTTAGGCCGTTTGCGGTCGCCGGTGGGCGGGGCGTCCCTGAGATCCTGGGCGGCGTCGAAGGGGGTTGAGGCAGGCATCGCCCGTCTCTAGCACGGGCGGCGGCCCAGCCTAGCGGCGCCCGGTTTGACCCGGCTCGTCGCCTCCGCACCTCACCCAGGGGCTCAGGCCTTGCGCCAGTAGATGACGAAAACGAACTCGCCTGGGCGCGCAGGGCTGGAGCCAAAGTGGCTGAGGTGCGCGGCCAGGCCCGGGATTCCCTCTCTGGCCCCGACGTCCTGCAGCCGGGTCAGCAGTCCGGCGACGCGGTCGCCGGCCACGTCGAGGCGGGTGGCGCCCGCCACCTCGCACAGGGTCGCGCTGCAGTTGACGCCGAGAGATTCGACGCCGTCGGCGGGTTCGAGAATCGCATTGTAGCGCCGGGTTAGAAGCGCCTCGGTCGCGGGCGACCACGCCGGATCGCGCGCGCCTGACGCTTCCGCGTGCAGGGCGGCCATGTCGGGCGCTTGCTGCTGTTGCGAAAGGATGTCGGCCACCAACGGCTGACCTCGGCCGGTCGGTTCGGAGGCGGGCGGGGCGGCGGTCTGCTGCGCGAGCAGAGCGACGGCGATCAGGCCTGCGGCGATCATCGGAAGACTCCATCGTCTGAGAAGCGACACGCGGCGGAGGGGCGGCGCGTCTGGACGACGGAGGTCTGGCGGGCTGGCCGGGTCGGAGGCCAGATCGATTAATTCGTGACGATTTTCTTGTGTGATCAGCAGGCGGGCGATCTCACGGCTGCTGGCGCGGCCGGTCTTGCGCCGGGCGTTGCGGAAACGCTCGTTGACGGCGGCGACGGAGAGCCCCTTCAGCGTGGCGATGGACTTCGCGGTGTGGCCGCGCCCGAGCAGGATCAGCAACTCGCGCTCGACCGGATTGAGCCGGTCGAGAGGTTCCGAAGATGAGGGCCCGGGCGCTGGCATCGCCTACCGCCGCTTGCCCTTGCGCACGCCCTTCAGCCCGCCCGAGGGCCGGCCGCCCTTGGGCGGCTTGGGTCCGCCGGGACGGCCGCCGCCGCGTTTGGGGAAGTCGCCGCCGCCCCGGCCGCGCACGCCCAGACGGGCCGCGGGGGCGTTGGGATCGCGCGGCGCGGGTTCGGACAGCATTTCGAACACCAGACCGCCGGTGATGGGGGTGGCCTCCTTCAGCCTGACCTCGACCGTGCGGCCCAGGGTCCAGCGCTGACCCGAGCGCTCGCCGATCAGGGCGTGCTGCTTCTCATCGTGGTGGAAATATTCCCCGCCCAGCGAGGAGACGGGCACCAGGCCGTCGGCGCCGGTTTCCTCCAGTCGCACGAACAGGCCGAAGCGGGTCACGCCAGTGATGCGGCCCGGGAAGATGGCACCCACCCGCTCCTGCAGGAAGGCGGCCATGTAGCGGTCCATGGCGGCGCGCTCGGCGGCCATCGAGCGGCGCTCGGTCATGGTCACCTGTTCGGCGATGGCGGGCAGTTCGACGACCTCTCGCTCGGTCAGGCCGTCCTTGCCGAGCCCCAGGGCGCGAATCAGGCCGCGGTGGACGATCAGGTCGGAATAGCGCCGGATCGGCGAGGTGAAGTGGGCGTAGCGGTCGAGGTTCAGGCCGAAGTGGCCGACGTTCTCGGCCGAATAGATGGCCTGCATCTGGCTGCGCAGAACGACCTCGTTGACGACCTCGGCGTGGTCGCCGCCGCGGGTTTCGTCCAGCAGCTTGTTGAACCGCTTGGTCGTGGCGGGCTCGCCCCTGGTCCAGGGCTTGCCGATGGTCTGGAGGAAGTCGCCGAGGTTGAACAGCTTCTCCTGGCTGGGGGCGTCGTGGACGCGATAGAGCAGGGGGGTGCGCTTCTGCTCCAGCGTTTCGGCGGCGCAGACGTTGGCCTGGATCATCATCTCCTCGATCAGCCGGTGGGCCTCGAGGCTGACGCGGGGCTCGATCGAGATGATCTGGCCCTGGTCGTTCATGCGAATGCGGCGTTCCGGGCTTTCGATGGCCAGGGGGCTGCGCTTCATCCGGCCCTTCAGCATGGTCCGGTAGGCGTTCCACAGCGGATAGAGGATGGCCTCCATGATCGGGCCGGTCGCATCGTCGGCCTGGCCGTCGATGGCGGCCTGGGCCTGTTCGTAGGACAGCTTGGCCTGCGACCGCATCAGGCCGCGGACGAACTTGTGCCCCGTCTTTCGGCCGTCCTTGTCGAAGACCATGCGCACGGCCATGCAGGCGCGGTTCTCGCCCTCCTTGAGGCTGCACAGGCCGTTGGACAGGCGCTCGGGCAGCATCGGCTCGACGCGGTCGGGGAAGTAGGTGGAGTTGCCCTTGTCGCGCGCCTCGCGGTCGAGATGGGTGTTGGGCCGGACATAGGCGGCGACGTCAGCGATGGCGACCCAGACGACCCAGCCGTCGGCGTTCCTGGGGTCCTCGTCGCGCATGGCGTAGACGGCGTCGTCGTGGTCGCGGGCGTCGGCGGGGTCAATGGTGATCAGCGGCAGGTCGCGCAGGTCCTCGCGGCCCTTCAGAGACGGAAGCTCCTGGTCCTCGGCCTCCTTCTCGACGGCTTCCGAGAAGCCCATCGGCACATTGTGGGCGGCGATGGCGATCAGGGAGGCGGCGCGGGCGTCGCCCTCATGCCCGATCTTCTCGAGGATCTTGCCGCGTTTCGGGCCGTAGCGCTGGTCGCCCTTCTCGATGGCGGCCAGGACCAGGTCGCCGTCGCGCAGACCCTCGGCCTGGGCGTGGGGGACCAGCAGCACGTCTTTCGACTTGCGGTCGACGGGTTCGACCCGGACCTCCTTGTTGGACTTGCGGATGACGCCCAGCACCTTGTTGGCGCCGGCGTCGAGGGTCTTGATCAGCCGGGCTTCCCAGCCATCCTCGCCGCGGATGAATTTGACCAGGACGCGGTCGCCCATGCCGGGCGCGGGGCCGGGCTTGTCGTTG
This sequence comes from Brevundimonas sp., assembly GCF_035561115.1. GTDB lineage: Bacteria > Pseudomonadota > Alphaproteobacteria > Caulobacterales > Caulobacteraceae > Brevundimonas. The sequence continues at coordinate 45,493 of NZ_DATMYH010000059.1, read as the reverse complement.
TCGGGGACCAGCAGGGCGCGCGGGGCGTCGGCCGAGGCCTCGACCAGACGGACGTAGAGTTCGCCGTCCATGTCGCGCTCGACCACGTCGGCGACGCCGACGGCGGGCATGGCGCCGACCTCGGCGAAGCCCTTGCGGCCGCGCTTGCCCAACTTTCCGGCTTCCTCAAGGGCGCGGATCATTTCGCGCAGGGCGCGGCGCTCGCCGCCCTTCAGGCCGAAGTGGCGCGCGATATCGGTTTTCTCGGCTGATCCGGCTTCGCGGAGGAAGGCGATCAGCGTTTCTTCGTCGGGGAGTCCGGCGACGGGCCGGCGGGGTGATTTGCTCATTTGTATCCTTGATAACGCACGACCGGCCTCTTCGGAGGCGAAATCTTGCGCGGCTTGTGATGGACAGGGGCTGCGCCTAGCTTCCGGCGCGAAACCTCTGGAGTGATTGAATGTCGTTGGCCGCCACGCCCGTCCTGTCCGGTCCGACCGGCTCGTTGCTGGACCTGATCGGCAAGACGCCGATGGTGGAGGTGACGAAGATCGACACCGGCCCGTGCCGTCTGTTCCTGAAGCTGGAGGCGCAGAACCCGGGCGGGTCGATCAAGGACCGCATCGCCCTGTCGATGATCGCAGCGGCCGAGGCGGAGGGGTTTCTGAAGCCCGGCGGGACCATCGTCGAGGCGACGGCCGGCAACACCGGTCTGGCGCTGACGCTGGTGGGTCAGGCCAAGGGCTATAAGGTGCTTCTGGTCATCCCGGACAAGATGTCCAAGGAAAAAATCCAGCATCTCAGGGCCATGGGCGCCGATGTTCGCCTGACGCGTTCGGACGTGCCGCACGGGCATCCCGAATACTACACCGACATGGCCGAGCGGCTGGCGCAGCAGATCCCGGGCGGATTCTACGTCAACCAGTTCGCCAACGACGCCAACTCCCTGGCCCATTTCCAGACCACGGGGCCCGAGATCTGGCAGCAGATGGGCGGCGACATCGACGCCTTCGTGGCCGGCATCGGCTCGGGCGGGACCATCACGGGCGTCGCCCGTTACCTCAAGAGCGTCGGCTCGAAGGCGAAGGTCATCCTCGCCGACCCGGTCGGCTCGACCCTGGCCGGCATCGTCAACGAGGGCGTGCCGGGCCCGGAGGGCAGCTACACGGTCGAGGGCATCGGCCAGAATTTCGTGCCGGACACGGCCGATATGAGCCTGATCGACAAGGCCTATTCGATCCCGGACGCGGAGGCGATCGCGACGGTGCGCGAACTGTTACTCAAGGAAGGCGTGCTGGCCGGGTCGTCATCGGGCACCCTGATCGCCGCCGCCCTGCGCTGGTGCCGCGAGCAGACGGAGCCGAAGCGGGTCGTGACCTTCGTCTGCGACACCGGGGCCAAATATCTGTCCAAGGTCTACAACGACGCCTGGCTGGCCGATCAGGGGCTGGGCGGGCAACCGCTTCATGGCGACCTTTCGGACCTGATCTCGCGCAAATACGAGAAGGGCGACGTCGTGGTGGCCGGGCCGGACGATACGCTGGACACCGCCTTCAAGCGGATGCGCGGCGCGGACGTGTCACAGCTGCCGATCATCCAGGACGGGCGGCTGGTGGGGATCCTGGACGAGAGCGACATCGTCCATGTGATGAACACCGACGAGATCACCCGCCAGGAGCGGTTCAAGAAGCCGGTCGGCACGGTCATGACGCGCGACCTCGATACGGTTCAGGTCGGCGAGAGCCTGGACGCCCTGATTCCCCTGTTCGACCGCGACCGCGTGGCCATCGTGCTGGACGGCGAGAAATTCGTCGGCCTGATCACCCGCACCGACCTGATCAACCACCTCAGCCTGAACCGATAGAGCCATGGCCAGCCTCAAGAACAGCCAGGGTTTCTCGACCCGCGCCATCCACGCCGGTCAGCGGCCCGATCCGACGACGGGCGCGGTGATGACGCCGATCTACGCCACCTCGACCTACGCCCAGGAAAGCCCGGGCGTGAACAAGGGCTATGAATACGCCCGCGGCAAGAACCCGACGCGCGAGGCGTTCGAGGCCTGTCTGGCGGATCTGGAGGGCGGGACCCACGGCTTCGGCTTCGCCAGCGGCATGGCGGCGACCTCGACCGCGCTGGAACTGCTGGACGCCGGATCGCACATCGTCACCGGCGACGACCTGTACGGCGGCTCGTGGCGGCTGTTCGAGCGGGTGCGGCGCCGGTCGATGGGGCTGGACTTCGCCTATGTCGATCTCAGCGACCTGGCGAAGGTCGAGGCGGCGATCACGCCGAAGACGAAGCTGATCTGGGCCGAGACCCCGACCAATCCGCTGATGAAGCTGGCCGACATCGAGGGCCTGTCGCGCATCGCGAAGAAGCACGGCCTGCTGCTGATCGTCGACAACACCTTCGCCACGCCGTGGAGCCAGCAGCCGCTCAAGCTGGGCGCCGACGTGGTCATGCATTCGGCGACCAAATATCTGAACGGCCACTCGGACATCATCGGCGGGGCGCTGGTGACGGCGAACCCCGAGCTGGCGAAGGAGATCAAGTTCCTCCAGAATTCGGTCGGCGGGGTGATGGGGCCGTTCGACGCCTTCCTGGCCAACCGGGGCCTGAAGACCCTGGGTCTGCGCATGAAGGCGCACAATGAGAACGCCATGGCCGTGGCGCGCTGGCTGGAGGACCGCAAAGGGGTGGCGAAGGTCATCTATCCGGGGCTGATCAGCCACCCGCAGCACGCGCTGGCCTCACGGCAGATGAACGGCCAGTACGGCGGCATGGTCACGGTCCTGATCGACGGCGATCTGGAGCGGACCAAGCGGGTGCTGGAACGGGTCCGGGTCTTCACCCTGGCGGAATCGCTGGGCGGGGTCGAAAGCCTGGTCAATCATCCGGCCATCATGACCCACGCCTCGGTGCCCAAGGAGGTGCGCGAGGCGGGCGGCGTGACCGACAACCTGATCCGGCTGTCGGTCGGCGTGGAGGAGGTCGCGGACCTGATCGCGGACCTGGATCAGGCGCTGGGCTGAGCCCTACGGGGCGACGCGCCAGCCGTCTTCGCGCCGAATCCAGAGGACCATGTCTTCGGCGTCGGGGCGGGGCAGGCCGTTGACCGTGACGAGAGCACGAAGTGAGCCGTCGGGCTTGGGATGGTAGGTTGAACAGTACTCGCCCGTTCCGATGGTTTCCCGCATGCTCGCGGCGACCGCGGATCGCGCCGAGGACATTGCCTCGCCTTCCAGCGTGTTGCCGTTGACCTCTATCGTCCGGATGTGGCGATCGTCGAAGGCGTCGGTTGCGCACACCGCGCCGTCCCGGACATACACCGCACTGCGGGCACGCAAGATAACAAAGGGCTCCTCGTTGAGCATGTTCTCCGCGTCGTTGATGATCCGGCCGTCCGGCTCGAAGAGGTATGAGCCGATGGCGCGGCACGTCTTCCGTTCGACATCAGGAGTGTAGCACTGGACTTGGCCATCACGGGCTGGCGCAAGCGGATCGGGATCAGTCAGCGCCGTAATGGCCAGAACGACAAATGCCATCAGGATCATTCTCAGCCCCTATCGTCCGCGACGCGCTCGCGTCGTCACCGGCATCATCGCAGGACGGGGCTTGGAACGGAAGGCGGCTCAGGCGGCCTTGCTGTCCGGCAGGGCGGTCTGGTGGCCGCTGGCGGGGACGACCTTCTTCTTGGCCGGGGCGCGGGGCTTCTTGACGGCGGTGGTCGTCTTGTCGGCGGCGCGACGGGCGACTTCGGCGTCGATCAGGGGAATGACGTCGGCGGCGGAGGCGATCTGCGTCGGCGAGGCGGTGGTCGAGGCGGACAGGCGCAGGGCGTTCAGGCGCAGGGCCTTCAGGTCCGGGTCGCTCATGGTCGGGATCATGTCGGCAAGCGGGGTCATCGAAGTCTCCTGGAGTTGAAAAGCAGTCGGGCCGGCGCCTGTTCGGCGGCCGGCCCTTCCGTCAGCCAGGATCAATCCCGGCAGGGTCGCTTGTCGGAAACTATTCGGCGGCCTTGAGGCGACCGGCCGATTCCTTGCCCGAACGCGAGTCGCGTTCGACTTCGTAGGAAATCTTCTGGTTTTCGTTCAGCGTGCCCAGGTCGGACGTTTCGACAGCCGAGGCGTGGACGAAAACGTCCTTGCCGCCGTCATCGGGGGCGATGAAACCATAGCCCTTGGTGGAGTTGTACCATTTTACAGTGCCGGTAGCCATTTTGAGACCTCCGTTAGGCGTTGACCGCCGGAAGAGGTTCCGGGTCGGCCTGTCGGGTCTGAATGGGATCGGCTTTGGACCTCGGTGCGCGATGCAAAGGGGCAGCAGCGTTTCGCAAGAGATCGACGAAGCCCCAGATGGGCGCTTTCCGGCCCAATAGCAAGCGTTGCTGCGCCAGACGGCAAAACGGCGGCGCGGGCCTTCGCCTGCGCCGCCGTCGAAATCATGCGTCGGTCAGGCCGACGCGTGAACTCAGCCTTCGGTCTTCAGCTGACCAGCCGATTCCTTGCCCGAACGCTTGTCGCGCTCGATTTCGTAGGAAACCTTCTGGTTTTCATCCAGGCCGCGCAGGCCCGCCTGCTCGACGGCCGAGATGTGGACGAAGACGTCCTTGCCGCCGTCGTCAGGCTGGATGAAGCCGTAGCCCTTGGTGGAGTTGAACCATTTAACAGTGCCGGTAGCCATTTTCAGGACCTCCGCTAGCGTTGGCCTCAGGGAAGAGCCCCTGGAGCCTGTCGGGTCTGAAAGGAGCGGCTAGACCTCAGTGCGAAAGCAGAGGGTGGCGTTTCGCAGAGAGATCGACAAAACGCTTTTGACGCGTCGGCGCGGCAAAATCAAGCCGTGGGCTACTCAGCCGCCTCGCCCTCGGGCGCGGCGACATAGTGTTCCTGGCACAGCTTGCGCAGGGCGGCGGTCAGGGTGGGGCCGTACAGGGAGTCCTGGATGCGCTCGAAGCCTTCGGCCTGGAGGGTCGTCTTGATCTCGCCTACGGTGCGGCATCCCCCGCCGCGCGCCAGTTCATAGGCGCGTTCGAGGGTGGTGGGACGATGGTTGCTCATCGCTCCTAGATAGGAGCTCCACCGCAAAAAGCGAGGCTTCAGAAGGCGATGCTGATCCCGGCGACGAGGGCGTCGGCATATTGTTCGCCCGGAACGTCGGCGTCGGTCGCGTGATAGCGGATATCGGCCTCAAGATTTTCGGTCAGGGCGTAGGTGAAGCCGGCGTTCCAGCCGGTGTAGTCGATGCTGTTGTCCTGCTCGCGCCGGCCGATGGAGGCGGTGGCTTCCAGCTTGGGCGTGAACTCCCAGCCGAGGCGGGCCTCGTACCAGGTCCAGGCCCGGGTCGAGCCCGTGCCGTCGGGCGAGTGCTGCAGGCGCAGGCGGCCGCTGGCGGGGCCGATGGAACGTTTGACGTCGGCCGTGAACTCCCAGGCGTTGTCGTCCGTGCCCGGATTGGCGTCGATCTGCTGCTTCCAGGTGGCGTTGAGATCGAGGTCGAAGCCGGCGACCTGCGGCGTGTAGCCGGCGCCAATCTCCATTTCGAGCTCCGAGCCGATCGAGCTCTTGATCGTTTCGAGGCCGGCCCCGCCGTAGAACAGGCCTGACGCGCTTTCCCATTCCGCCTGGCCCCAGACATAGGCCTCGCCGTCCGACTTGGAGGCGTCCTTGGAGCGGTTGTCGGTCGCCGCGCCGAAGGCGAAGGACCAGCTTCCGGCGGCGGGCGCGGCCTCCTGGGCGGCGGCGGAACCGGCGAAGGCCAGCAGGGCCGTGGCGGTGGTCGTCAGGGTGCGGATCATGTGAGTCGGCCTCGTTGAACGAGGCGGGGTCTAGAGACGGTTCTTGTCGAATTTGTCACAGGCTTGCGAAAATTCGTCCGTCAGCCGACCGACAAGCTGCGCCGTGGGCAGGATGTCACGCACCGCCCCCGCGCCCTGACCGGCCGACCAGACGGTCTTCCAGGCCTTGGCTTCGTCGCCCATGTCCAGCTTGTGCTCGGGCAGGGATTTCGGATCGATGCCGTTCTCGACCAGCGACGGGGTCAGGAAGTTCGCGGGAATGCCGGACACGGCGGCGGTGTAGGTGATGTCCATCGAGCCGGCCTCGACGATCATCTCCTTGTAGTGGGGCTGGGCGCCGCTTTCGGTCGTGGCGATGAAGCGGGTGCCCATATAGGCGAAGTCGGCGCCCATCATCAGGGCCGCGGCCACGTCGCCGCCGGTCGACAGGCAGCCGGACAGGATGATGGTCCCGTCGAAGAAGGAGCGCACCTCGTCGACGAGGGCGAAGGGATTGACCACCCCGGCGTGGCCGCCCGCGCCGTTGGCCACCAGGATCAGGCCGTCGACGCCCGCCTGGGCCGCCTTGCGGGCGTGGCGGACGTTGGCGATGTCGTGGAAGACCACGCCGCCGTAGCCGTGCACCGCCTCGACCACGTCGCGCACGGCGCCCAGGGAGGTGATGACCAGCGGAACCTTCTCCTCGACCGTCACCATCATGTCGGCCATCAGCCGGGGGTTGGTCGGGTGGACGATGTGGTTGACCCCGAAGGCGGCGGCGTCGGGCGTCAGCCGGCCCTTGATGTCGCGGATCCAGTCCTTGTAGCCCTCGGTGGTGCGGGCGTTCAGCGAGGGGAAGGTTCCGATCACCCCCGCGTTGCAGGCCTCGACCACCAGGTCCGGTCCGGAGACCAGAAACATCGGCGCCGCGATGACCGGCAGCTTCAGGCCCTTTTGCAGCGATGCCGGAATGGCCATGGCGGTGTTCCCCGTTGTCTTTCGCTACGGATAGCGGGGTGTCGCCGGGGAAGGCAACGCTTCTTCAGCCCGATGATGACGGGATCGGGCGAACCGGCTACATCCCCGCCATGACCACCGACACCTCAGGCCTGCACCAGCTGGGCCAGCACACCATTCAGCCCACAAGCCCGGAAACGGCCGAGCTGGAGCGGGCGCCCAATCCCCACGCCGGGACCCTGTATCTGACGCGCTTCACCGCGCCGGAGTTCACCAGCCTGTGCCCGGTGACGGGCCAGCCGGATTTCGCCCACATCGTCATCGACTATGCGCCGGGCGACTGGCTGGTCGAGTCCAAGAGCCTGAAGCTGTACCTGACCAGTTTCCGCAACCACGGCGCCTTCCACGAGGACTGCACCGTGGCCATCGGCAAGAAGATCGCCGATCTGCTGCAGCCGAAATGGCTGAGAATCGGCGGCTACTGGTATCCGCGCGGCGGCATACCGATCGACGTCTTCTGGCAGACGGGCCCGGCGCCCGAGGGGCTGTGGCTGCCGGACCAGGGCGTGCCGACGTATCGCGGGCGGGGGTAGATCAGATCTGGCGGGCCAGAAGCCGGCGGCGTCTGAAGCGCGCCCAGGCGATCGCGATGACGGTCGTCGCCAGCAGTCCGGCGCCGATCCCATCCCACAGGCCGTCGGCGAGCAGGGCGCCGACGAGGCCGATCAGGCTGAGGGCCGACAGCACCAAGGGCGCGCCGAAGATGGCGCCGATCGGGAAGGTATCGCGCTTCACGTCGTCCGCCGCTTCTTCGCCAGCCACAGATAGAGGCCCGAGCCGAGGATGAGGATGGCGGCGAGGTCCAGCAGGGCCCAGACGATCTTGAGCCCCAGGCCGCCGTAGTCGCCGAAATGCAGCGGCTGCGACAGCGACAGGGCCTTCACATACCAGGGCGTCGGGGCCACGGCGGCCAGTTCGCCGGTGCGGACGTCGATCAGGGCCGGCGTGGTCAGGTGCGTCGTCAGCGGCGTGTCGCCGTGGAAGAAGACCGCATAGTGGTGATCCGTCGAATAGTCCGTGCCCGGAAAGGCGACGAACTGCAGGGTGCGGCCGGGCAGGGCGGCCCGGGCCCGCTCAACGGCTCCATCCAGCGAGGCCCATTCGCCGACGGCGGCCGGTGCGTCATGGGCGGCGGTCAGATCGCCGAGCGCCGTGTCCTTCCAATAGGCCAGGATGGGCGTGGCCAGGGTGTTGACCACCCCCGTCGCGCCGACCACCAGCACCCAGGCCACGGTCACGACGCCGAGCAGGTTGTGCCAGTCCAGCCAGCGGGTGCGAGCCGCCTTCTCCAGCCGCAGCGTGCCGAACGGCAGCCGCCGCATGAAGGGGGCGTAGAGCACCACGCCGGAGACCACGGCCACGATCAGCAGCAGGCCCATGGCGCCGAGGAACAGCATGCCCGGCAGGCCGAGGAACAGGTCGGTATGCAGCCGCAGCAGGAACTCCATCACCGGATGGCCCGCGACCAGCGGGGCCGGGGCGCCGCTGGTCTGGTCGATGGGCTGGAAATTATACTGGCCGGCGGGGGCGTCGGGCGCGCGGCTGGTGACGTTCACCACCGGCCGGTCCTCATCGAAGCTCATGAAGGCGGGCGCGTCGCCCGGATGTCGCGACAGGGCCGTGGCGAGGATCTGATCCAGGTTCAGACCCTCGCCGTCGGGATCGGCCGGGGCCCAGGCCTCGTCGAGCAGGACGTGGTTGAGCTCGTGGCTGAACACCAGCGGCAGGCCGGTGAGGCAGAGCATCAGCAGGAAGACGGTCGAGACGAGGCTCGACCATTTGTGGACCCACGACCAGACGCGGAGGGTGCGGGTCTTCATCCGGCTCAGAAATCCGTCGACAGCGACAGTCTGAGGGTCCGCGGCGCGCCCGGCGTCAGATAGTTGGCGCCGGGGTAGCCGCCGACGGCGACCCATTGATCCTCGTCGGCGAGGTTCTCGACCCGCGCGCGCAGGGTGACCGGGCGGCCGGCGATGTCGGCGGCGTAGCGGACGCCGGCGTCAAACCGCGTCCAGGACGAAAGTTGGACGGTGTTGGCGGCGTCGACCGGCTGTTCGCCCGTGTAGACCACGCGGCCTTCCAGGGTCAGGCCGGAGGCCCGGGGCACATCCCACTCGACATTGATATTGCCCTGCACCTCCGGCGTGCCGATGGGGCGGTTTCCGTCGAAGGCGCCGCCCGCGGTGCGGGTCAGCTCGGCGTCCAGCCAGGTCCAGCCGCCCAGGACCCGCAGGCCGTCGCGCGGCTCGCCGAAGAAGGCGATCTCCAGGCCGGTGTTTTCCTGCTCGCCATTGGCGCCGAACACGCCGTTCTCGACGAAGGCGCTCTGCAGGGTGGACCGGAACAGGCTGACGCCGCCGCCGAACCGGCCCACGTCGTACTTCATGCCCACCTCGACCTGTTCGCCGCGGAAGGGCGCCAGGACCTCTCCGGCGTTGGACACCGGCACGCCGCCGCTGAGGGCGGGCGCCGTCTGGCCGGGGATCAGGGCCTCGGCGTAGTTGGCGTAGAGCGAGATCTGCCCGATCGGCCTGTAGACGACGGCGAAGACGGGCGTGACCGCATCCCCCTCGTAGGACGAGACCGGCGCACCGGTGTTGTAGTCATACGACCGCGTCTCGATCTCCTGATAGCGGACGCCGGCCGTGACCAGCAGCCGGCCGTCCATGAAGGCCATCATGTCGGCCAGGGCGAGGCTGGCGTTGTCGACGCGTTCGGTGACGTTCGGGTTGGACAGGTCGCCGCCGACGAAGAAGGTCGCGGCCGGCGGCGCAACCGCGACCGGGGCGTAGAGGTCGCTGGCGAAGCCGGCGAAGTTCGAAAAGGCGTAGGCGTTGCGCGACTTCGACCGGACCTGCGAGGCGGAGGCCACGATCCGGTGTCCGACGGGGCCGGTGGTCAGACTGGCGCGGACGCCGGCGTCGGCCGACCACACCGTGTCCTCGCGCGCATTGTCGAAGCGGTAGGCGCTGAGCGCTCCGTGCGGCTGGGCCCTGGGGTTGGCCAGCACATTGGCTTCCTCGCCCTGACGCCCGCCGAAGGCCGCCCAGGCGGAGACCGTATCGGTCAGATCGAACTCGCCGCGGGCGACCCCGAACAGCTGTTCCTCGTCCGTGAAGGTCCAGGGCTGGGCGAAATTGCCGTCGGCCGGGGGGGCGGCGGGCACGGCGCCGGCCGGGGTGACGGTGGGCCGCGGCGCGTCGATGTGGTGATCCTGATATCCGAAATCCGCCGAGAAGCGGACGCGGTCGCCGCGGCGGTCCAGACCGAGGCCGATCGCCGTCAGCTGGCGGTCCTCGCCCTCGACGCCGGCCTCGCCGTCGCGGCGGGCGATGTTGAGGCGGCCGCCCCATTCGCCGTCCGCGCCGAAGCGGCGGGCCAGGTCGGCGGCCAGATAGAGTTCGCTCTCGCCGTCGACGCCGGCCGTCAGCCGGTTCAGCGGCGCGTCGGGCGCGCGTTTGGGCGTCAGGTTGAAGGCGCCGCCGACGCCGCTGCCGCCGGGGGCCGCCCCGTTCAGGAAGGCCGTGGCGCCGTGGAAGACCTCGACCCGCTCAAGGAACTCCGCCGCCACGAACTGGCGCGGCAGGATGCCGTAGAGGCCGTTCCAGGTCATGTCGTCGGAATAGACCGGAAAACCGCGGATGACGTACAGCTCCTGGAAGTTGCCGAACCCCTTGGACACCCGGACGGCCGGATCGTTCTGGAGCACGTCGCCGACGCCGCGGGCCTGCTGGTTGCGGGCCAGTTCCTCGGTGTAGCTGGTCGAGGCGAAGGGCGTGTCCATCACGTTGAGCGCGCCGAACAGACCCACGCGGCCCCCTCGCGCCACCTGACCGCCGGCGTAGGGCGAGGTCAGGGTCACCTGCGAGCCCGTGACGATGACCTCGTCGAGTTCGGTCGGTCCGCTCTCCTGGGCCAGGGCCGGGGCGGCGAGGACCATGGCGCAGGAGGCCAGCAGGAGGGATCGGAACATGGGGAGGCTTTCTGAGAATGAGAACGCGTCGCAATATACGATGGCCGTCCTGCCTTCAAGCGCGACTCGCCGGGAGTGCGCAAAGGGTGGGAAAGGACCCCTCGCGGGGCCCATCCGCACCGATTTTCCACGCCCGCCCGGCGACCTTGCGCCTAGTCTGGCCGGATGACCGAACCCCGCCGCCTTCCACTCGAAATCCGGGGCCGCCACTGGCTGGAGCGGCTGCAGATCCGGGCCGACCGACGGGCGTGGAGCCGGTACGGCTTCGAATTCCTGATGTTCGGCGTCAAACAGGGCTGGGCCTGCCTGTTCGGCGGAGCGATGCTGACCCTGCTGCTGGCGACGCATCTGTGGTGGCCGGACGGGGCGCCGGTCAGCCGCTACGACTTCCTCGTCATCGGCGCCCTCGCCATCCAGGCGGCCATGCTGGCGCTGAAGCTGGAGAGCTGGGAGGAGGCGAGGGTGATCTTCGTCTTCCATGTGGTCGGCACGATCATGGAGCTGTTCAAGACCCAGGCCGGCTCATGGATCTATCCCGAGGACAGCCTGCTGCGCATCGGCATGGTGCCGCTGTTCTCGGGCTTCATGTATGCGGCGGTGGGCAGCTATATCGCCCGCATCTGGCGCATCTTCGACATCCGCTTTCGCCACTATCCGCCGCTGTGGACGACCTGGGTCCTGGCGGCGGCGATCTACGTCAACTTCTTCGCCCATCACTGGCTGCCCGATGTCCGGCTGGGCCTGTTCGCGGCGACGGCGGTGCTGTTCGGGCGCGGCTGGTTCTACTTCACGCCCGACCGGCAGCGGCGGTGCATGCCGTTCCTGCCGGGCTTCTTCCTGGTGGCGGTATTCATCTGGCTGGCCGAGAACATCGGCACCTGGGCGAACGCCTGGATCTATCCGTCGCAGGACGGCGGCTGGCACCCGGTTTCGCTGGCCAAGCTGGGCAGCTGGTTCCTGCTGATGATGATCAGCGTGGTGCTGGTGTCGCTGGTGCACCGGCCGGAAGAAGAGGAGGCTTGATATTCCTTCTCCCCTTGGGGGAGAAGGTGGGCGGCGTAGCCGCTCGGATGAGGGGTAGGGTTCCGCTCACAGAGCGCCAGACAATGAGCCCGGCCCCCCGGCCCCCTCATCCGTCTCGCTCCGCGAGCCACCTTCTCCCCCGAGGGGAGAAGGAAGGAAGAAGATGACCACCACCACAACCGACGTCGTCATCCTGGGCGGGGGCCACAACGGACTGGTGTGCGCCTTCTATCTGGCGAAGGCCGGGCTGAAGGTCACGGTGCTGGAGCGGCGGCACGTCGTCGGCGGCGCGGCTGTGACCGAGGAATTCCACCCCGGCTTCCGCAACTCGACCGCCAGCTACACTGTCAGCCTGCTGAACCCGAAGATCATCGCCGATCTCGAGCTGGCCCGGCACGGCCTGCGGGTGGTCGAGCGCAAGGTCTCCAACTTCCTGCCCTTCGACGACGGGCGGCATTTCCTGGCGGGCGAGGGGCGGACGCAGGGGGAACTGGCGAAATTCTCGGCGCGGGATGCGGAGCGGCTGCCCGACTATGAGGCGCGGCTGGAGGTGGTGGCCTCCGTGCTGCGCGACTGGATTCTGAAGGCGCCGCCCAACATGGTGGAAGGCGGCTGGATGGCCATGCTGCCGGAGCTGCTGAAGGGCGCGTCGCTGGGCAGACAGGCGGCGGGGCTGGACGTCACGGGCCGGCGCGACCTGCTGGACCTGTTCGCCAAGTCGGCCGGCGACTGGCTGGACGGCTGGTTCGAGAGCGACCCGATCAAGGCCCTGTTCGGCTTCGACAGCGTCGTCGGCAACTACGCCAGTCCCTACACGCCCGGCTCGGCCTATGTGCTGCTGCACCATGTCTTCGGCGAGGTGAACGGGCGCAAGGGCGTCTGGGGCCACGCCATCGGCGGCATGGGGGCGATTACCCAGGCCATGGCCGCGGCCTGCGCAGAGGCCGGGGTCGATGTGCGGCTGGAGACGCCGATCGCCTCGGTCCTGACCGAAAAGGGCCGGGCCGTCGGGGCGGTGACCGAGGCGGGCGACGTAGTCCGGGCGCGGGCGGTGGTGTCCAACCTGCATCCGCGCCTGCTGTTCGAACGGTTCGTGGACGACGCGGTCACGCCGGCGGACTTCCGCGAGCGGATCGGGAACTACCAGTCCGGTTCCGGCACCTTCCGCATGAATGTGGCGCTGTCCGCGCTGCCGAACTTCACGGCCCTGCCCGGGAAGGGCGACCATCTGACCGCGGGCATCATCATCGCCCCGTCGTTGGCCTATATGGACCGGGCGCATGCCGAGGCGCGGCTGAACGGCTGGTCGGGCAAGCCGATCGTGGAGATGCTGATCCCCTCGACACTGGACGACAGCCTGGCCCCGCCGGGGCAGCACGTCGCCAGCCTGTTCTGCCAGCACGTCTCACCCGATCTGGCGGACGAGCACCGCGACACGGTGGCCGATCTGATGATCGACACGGTCGACGCCCATGCGCCGGGGTTCAAGGCGTCGGTGGTGGGGCGGCTGGCGCTGGGGCCGCGCGATCTGGAGCGGCGCTTCGGACTGGTCGGCGGGGACATCTTCCACGGCCGGCTGTCGCTGGACCAGCTGTTCAGCGCCCGGCCGGTGCTGGGCCATGCCGATCACCGCATGCCGGTTCCCGGCCTCTATCTGTGCGGTTCAGGCGCCCATCCGGGGGGCGGCGTCACCGGCGCGCCGGGCCACAATGCGGCGAAGGCCGTGCTGAAGGATTTGGGGCGGTGATTGCAGCGGGGTGAAAAGTGCTGGTGAGCGAGGGGTGAGCGGAGGGCGCCGCGGTTGCCCACCTGCTTGCTCACTTCTCGCTCACCAGCACTTTTCACCCCACTGCTCAGACCTGTTCGACGCCCATCGCCTTCATCAGGGCGTCGCGGACGGCGGCCTCGGTGAAGGGCTTCTGGATCGTGGCCTGGCCGCGCCATTCCTCGGGCAGGCCGCCCTCGCCATAGCCGGTGGAGAAGACGAATGGCACGCCGCGCGCCTTCAGGGCTTCGGCGACCGGGAAGACCTGACGGCCGGCGACATTGACGTCCAGCAGGGCGGCGTCGAGGCGTTCGCCGTCCGTCGCCATGGCCAGGCCGTCGTCGACGTTGGCGGCGGGCCCGACCGGGGTGCAGCCCATGTCCTCCAGAATGGTCTCGAGCAGCATGGCGACGAGGGACTCGTCCTCGACGACCAGAACCCGTCGGCCAGTCAGGGGTGCGCTCATGAATTCTGTCCCGCGATCGAGCGGAATCGAAAAATCCGCACTTAAACCGTTGTTTGCCTAATCCAGTTTGGTCCCGCCCGCCAGAGCGGCGCCGATGTGCGGGGCATCATTTGAGACATCGCGGTCGGCCGCGCTAGTGTCGGTCCATGTCCCTGGCTTCAATTTTCCTCGCAGCGGTTCTGATCATGAGTCCATCCGAGACCGGGCCGCCGGACCCCCGCATCGCGGTCGAACAGGGAGTCCTGGTCGGACGGCGGGACGGGGAGGTGACCAGTTTCAAGGGCGTGCCCTACGCCGCGCCGCCGGTCGGCCCGCTCCGGTGGCGGGCGCCACAGGCCGCCCCACCGTGGAATGGCGACCGCGACGCGGGACAGGTCGGCGCGATCTGCATCCAGCCGCCGTCGGGGGGCGACCCCGGCGTCGGTCCTCTGCCGATGAGCGAGGACTGTCTGACGCTGAACGTCTGGACGCCGGCGGAGCGGGCGGAACCGCGGCCGGTGATGGTGTGGATCCACGGCGGCGGCTTCAACAACGGATCCGGCACGGCGGCGCTGTACGACGGCGCGAACCTGGCGAAGCGCGGCGTGGTGGTGGTGACCGTCAACTACCGGCTCGGACGGCTGGGATTCTTCGATCATCCGGCGCTGGCGGCCGAGCGGGCCGAGGACGAACCCGGCGGCAACTACGGCATGATGGACATCGTCGCCGCCCTGGAATGGGTGCGTGACAACGCGGCGGCGTTCGGCGGCGACGCCCGCAACGTCACCGTCTTCGGCGAATCGGCCGGCGCCGCGGCTGTGACCCGGCTGATGATCTCGCCGGAGGCGCGGGGCCTGTTCCACCGCGCGGTGGCGCAGTCGGGGCTGGGACGGGACACGGGCGTTCCGCTGGACCGGCCCTCGGCCATCGGCGGGCCCTCGCTGCAGGCGCGGGGCGAGGCCTTCGCGCGGACCGTCGGCGCGACCCTGGCGGCCGACCTTCGGGCCCTTCCGGCGGAGGCCCTGCTGAGACCCGCCCCGAACTTCTACGGCGGCGATAATCTGGTCATAGACGGCCAGTTTGTCACCGAGGACGTCGAGGCCGCCTTCGCCGCCGGGCGGGAGGCGCCGGTCCCGCTGATCGTCGGCACGAACAGTGCGGAGTTCTGGTGGATGCGGCCCTCGGAGATCAGCCCCTATGGCGCGATCGACGACGCCCTGACGTCGCAGGAACGGGCCAATCTGTACGCGGCCTATGGCGGCGAGGACGGCTATCGCGCCCATGTAGTCAGCGATCTGGCCTTCAACGAACCGGCCCGGCATCTGGCCCGGCTGCACGCCCGTAACGGACACCCGACGTATCTGTACCGCTTCGACGTCGTGCCCGACTCCAATCCCGAGCCGAGCGGCGGAGCCACCCATGCGTCCGAGCGGCCCTATGTGTTCGACAACCTGCACACCGTGGGGCGGCCGATGGGCGAGCGGGACGAGCGGGCGGCGGAGGCTATGGCCGGCTACTGGACGACGTTCGCGGCCAAGGGAAATCCCAATGGTGATGACCGGCCCGTCTGGCCCGAGTTCGGCGCCGAACGCGATCGCCTTCTGGAGTTCACCAATGCCGGACCGGAAGCGAAGGTCGTCCCGTTCGCGGATCGGCTGGACCTGATCGAGGCCTACTACGACCGGATCCGCTGAGGCTCAGTCCGAGTGCTCGACGTCGTCGCCCAGCACGACCGTCCACGGATGTTTCCGCCTTTCCCAGACCGAGAATTCCGGAGGTGGAAATCCGGGGTCGGCGAAGGCTCCCAGCGGGACGGCGATGGCGTCAGGGAAGTTGCCGCCCGTGTAGTGGACGGTCGATCCGCAGGCCGGGCAGAAGCTGTAGTCGATGGCATGGCCGCTGTCGGCGATGCGGGTCCAGACCCTGGCCTCGCCGACGATCGCCACCCGGTCCGCCGGAAACCGGGCCTGGGCGGCGAAGGCGCTGCCGGTGCGCTGCTGGCAGGCGAGGCAGTGGCAGACCGAGATGCGGACCGGCTCGCCCTCGCAGCGCGCCCGAAGCGCGCCGCATCGGCAAGACGCTTCGCGGACGACGGTCACAGCGTGTCCAGCACCGCGCCGTGGGTTTTGATGACCTCGGCGTAGAGCAGGCCCGAATCCTTGATGGTCCGCTCCTGGGTCAGGAAATTCACATGGGTGATGCCGAACCGCTTGGAATAGCCCAACGACCATTCGAGATTGTCGAGCAGCGACCAGGCCATGTAGCCGCGGATGTCGACGCCCTTGCCGATGGCGTCATGCAGGGCCTTGAGGTGGTTCTTCAGGTAGTCGACGCGCATCGGATCGTGGATCCGGCCCTCGATGGCGTGGGGCGGATCGTACCAGGCCGAGCCGTTCTCGGTGACCATCAGCGGCAGCTTGCCGCCGGTCTGCTCGTGCAGCCAGACGAGGGTGTCGGTCAGGGCGGGGGGATAGACCTCCCAGCCGGTCTCGGTGTGGGCGTGCTGGACCTGTTTCACCGGGCGGGCGCGGACCGGCCAGACATCGGGCGCGTTCTCGGGCACGGCGCGGGTGTACCAGTTCAGGCCCATCCAGTCGGTCGGCTGGGTGATCAGGTCGAAGTCTTCCTGCGGGAACTCGCGCCAGGCCTCGCCGTAGACGTCCTTCAGCTCTTCCGGATAGCCGCGGCCCATCAGGGGATCGAGGAACCAGCGGTTCATCTGGGCCTCGGCCCGGCGGCGGGCGGCCTCGTCCTCGGGCTTGTCGGAGGCGGGGTATTTCGGCTCGATGTTGAGAACGATGCCGATCTGGCCTTCGCCCACCTCGCGGAAGCGCTTCACGGCGGCGCCGTGGGCGCGCAGGACGTTGTGGCCGGCGATCATCGCCTCGAAGGCCGAGCGGTGGCCGGGCGCCAGGGCGCCGTGCAGGTAGCCGCCGTCGACGATGACCCACGGTTCGTTGATCGTACCCCAGGTCTTCACCCGGCCCTTGAACTTCTCGAACAGGACCTGGCCGTAGTCGGCGAACCAGTCGGCGATGTCGGGATTCAGCCACCCCCCGCGGTCGTCCAGCGCCGCCGGCAGATCCCAGTGATAGAGGGTGCAGAGCGGCTCGATTCCCTTCTCGAGCAGGCCGTCGACCAGCCGGTCGTAGAAGTCGAGACCCCTGGCGTTGATGGCTCCGCGGCCCTCGGGCATCACCCGGCTCCAGCTGACCGAGAACCGGTAGGCCTGGAGGTTCAGGCGGGTCATCAACTCGATGTCCTCGCGCCACCGGTTGTAGTGGTCGCAAGCCACGTCGCCGGTGTCGCCGTTCAGCATCATGCCGGGAGTGTGGCTGAATCGATCCCAGATCGAAGCGCCGGCGCCGTCGGCCATGGACGAGCCTTCAATCTGGTAGGCCGCTGTCGCGGCTCCCCACAGAAAACCCTCGGGAAACCGATAGTTGCCTGTGTTTTCTGAAGTCATTTCGGAGGGCCTCGACAAGCGGGAACGCAAACTGAAAAGAGAGGTTGGCGGCGGTCGGTACGCGTGTAGCGGCCCCGGCACAACCTCCATGTGACCAAACTAGGGCACTTGCGGGGCGCCTGACTAGTGTGTCATGTAATCGGTTACACGGTTTTTTCGGACGGACCCGCGCCAAGCGGGCCGGGGCTGAAAATTCCCAGGGAGGATGCAATTTGACGCTCAAGGCGACCCGACAAACCTGCGTGGGAGGGACGGCGTGAAGGCCGCCACGATCCGCGACGTCGCCGAGCGGGCCGATGTGTCCGTGGCGTCGGTTTCGCGCGTCCTCAACGGCGCCGGCCCGGTCACCGAAGCGACTCGCGCCAAGGTCCTCGAGGCGGCCGAGGCGCTGCAATACGTGCCGCATTCGGGCGCCCGCAGCCTGTCGACCAGCAAGAGCCAGACGATCGGCGTCATCCTGCCGGACCTGTATGGCGAGTTCTTCTCCGAGCTGATCCGCGGCATGGACGTCGCCGCCCGCTCGCTCGGCTATCACCTGATCGTCTCCAGCTCGCACGACGACGCCGAGGAGGCGTCGGCGGCGATCCGGTCGATGCGGGGCCGCGTCGACGGTCTCATCGTTCTGTCGCCCCATCTGGACGCCGCCAACCTGGCCGCCGGCCTCGCGGGCCGGACGCCGATCCTGCTCATGAACGGCGGGGCGGACGCCAGCCGGCCTTCGATCGTGGTCGACAACCACGGCGGCGCGATCCAGGCGGTCGAGCACCTGATCGCGACCGGTCGCCGGCGCATCGCCCATATCTCGGGCCCGACGGGCAACCTGGAGGCCGAGACCCGACTGGCCGGCTATCTCGAGGCCATGGCCAGGGCCGGGCTGCCGACGACCGTGGTCGAGGGCGCCTTCACCCAGGCCTCGGGCCATGACGCCGGCGCAGCGCTGGCCGCGGCCGACGACCGACCCGATGCGGTCTTCGCCGGCAACGACAACATGGCCGTCGGAGCCATGCTGGCCCTGCAGGACGCGGGCATGCGCGTGCCTGAGGACGTCGCTATCGTCGGCTTCGACGACGTGCCGATCGCCAGTCTGGTCCGGCCCGCCCTGACGACCCTCCGAATCCAGATCGCAGAAACCGGACGCAGCGCGCTCGAGCGTCTCGTCCGCCTGATCAACGCAGCGGGCGAAGCCGTCGCCGACACCGCTTGCGAGGTCGTTCGACCCGAACTGGTCGTACGCCCGTCGAGCCACCCGGCGACGTCCGACAACTCCAGATCCGGCGGGCGTCTTCGCGCCGACGCCGGCACGCCATCTCTGAAGGGGGAGAATACCCGATGACCCGCAAATCCATCCACTATATGGGGGCGGCTTCCGCCCTTGCCCTGGCTGTTTCGCTGGCCTGCGCCGGCGGGGTCTCGGCCCAGGTCACGACGTCCACGATCCGCGGCTCGGTGACCGACGAAGGCGTCGCCGAGGCCGGCGCCACGATCGTGGCGCGCGACACCGCGTCGGGCTTCACCACCCGGTCCACCGCCAATGCGAACGGAGGCTATGTGCTGTCGGGCCTGCGCCCCGGCACCTATGAGGTCACCGTCACCACCGCCGATGGCGAAACCGCTTCCGACATCGTCACCATCGGCGTCGGCCAGGTCGGCGACCTCGACCTGGCGGTCGGAGCGCCCGTCGTGACCGCAGACGACCCGAACGCCACGGATCTGGGCGACGTGGTCGTCACCGGCCGCCGTCTGGCCGAGGTGCGCACGCCCGAGAATGCGACCAACGTCACGACGCAGCAGATCAACACCCTGCCGCAGATCAACCGCAACTTCCTCAACTTCGCGGCCCTGGCGCCCGGGGTGCGGGTGGGGCTGGATGAGCGGGAGCAGCAGATCACCGCCGGCGGCCAGCGCGCGGAGTCGGTCAACGCCTTCATCGACGGCGCCAGCATGAAGTCCAACGTCATCGCCGGCGGCATCATCGGCCAGGACGACAGCCGCGGGAACCCGTTCCCCCAGGCCGGCGTCCAGGAATTCCGGGTCGTCAGCCAGAACTTCAAGGCCGAGTACGAGCAGGCCTCGTCGGCGATCATCACCGCGGTGACCCGTTCGGGCACCAACGAATTCCACGGCGAGATCTTCGGCGTCTATCGTGACCAGGAGTTCATCGCCCAGGACACCTTCGCCGAGCAGCGCGGCGACGAGAAGGTCCCGCTTGAGGTCCAGCAGTACGGCTTCGCCCTGGGCGGCCCGATCATCCAGGACACCCTGCACTTCTTCGGCACCTACGAGCACAAGCAGGAAAACCGCGCCAGCGTGGTCAACCTGGGGGATCGGGGCCGGATACCCCGGTTCCAGACCCAGTTCGCCCCGTACATCGGCACCTTCGCCTCGCCGTTCGAGGAAGACCTGATGTTCGGCAAGCTCAGCTGGCAGCCGGCCGACGGCCATCTGATCGAATTGAGCGCCACCTACCGCGATGAATCGGAACTGCGGGACTTCGGCGGCGCCGACTCGTTCGAGCGCGCCAACGACCTGCAGCAGACGACCCTCAGGGGCAACCTGCGCTATCAGTGGCGGACCGACTCCTTCCTGAACGAGTTCGCGGTCGATTATCGCGATTACAACTTCAACCCCGGCGCCGCGAACTTCACCGACGCCGGCGCGACCTACCGCCTGTTCGACGACACCAATCCCGCACCGGGCTTCCAGCCCGACTTCTTCGGGGGGGCGACCATCATCAACCTGGGCGGCCGGGACAGCACCCAGGACATCCACGACAACGCGGTCACCTTCCGCAACGATCTGACGTTCGACGACATCGATCTGAACGGCTTCCACACCATCAAGCTGGGCGCCAAGGTGTCGCTGCAGAACTATGAGGTGAACAAGCAGTTCGGCCGGAACCCGAACTTCTACTACGACGTCGATGGCCATCCCGAACTGAGCGGCAGCACCACGGTGCCCTACCGCGTCGAACTGGGCCAGGCCTTCCCCGAGGTCGATCTCGATAACACCGTCATCGGCCTGTACGTCCAGGACGACTGGCAGATCACGGACCAGCTGGAGCTGAACCTCGGCATCCGCTGGGACTATGAAACCAACGCCAACAACAACGACTATGTGACCCCGGCGAGCGTCATCGCGGGCCTGGACCAGTGGATCGCCTCCACCGACGGCGGCAAGCCCGCGGGTTATGCGCCGAGCTGGTTCAACAGGGATGACTACATCTCGACCGGCGACAACCGCGATCCGTTCGCGGGCGCCTTCCAGCCGCGGATCGGCTTCTCGTACGACGTGTTCGGCGATCGCTCGACGGTGATCTTCGGCGGCGCCGGTCGCTACTACGACCGGGTCAACTTCAACTTCTCCTACGACGAGCTGGTCAAGCCGTCCGACATCCGCAAGAACGCCTTCTTCAGCACCACCGGCCGGCCGGCCGGTCAGGATCGCGACCCGGGTCCGGGCGTCGATCTGCCCGGCGACGCCGGCGATCCGATCCTGTGGGACCCCTCCTACGCCACTGCCGCGGGCCTGGATCCGGTCCTTGCAGCCATCCCCGGCAAGGGCGAGGCCTTCCTGCTGGCCAACGACTTCGAACCGCCGATGACCGACCAGTTCAACCTGGGCGTCCGTCAGCGCTTCGGCGACTGGCAGACCGAGTTCACCCTCGCCTACGGCAAGACCGAAAACGAGTTCACCTGGGCCTATCTGAACCGCTGCCGCGAACCCACACGCGGCAATAACGGCGGCGGCTTCGGCGACAACGGCGGCTTCTGCTCGCCGGGCGGCGCGAACCCGTACCGCTCGTACCTGGTGTCGGACCACAACAAGACCCGCGAGTTCAAGGCCCTCTATGTCAAGCTGGACAAGAACTACACGGCCGACTCCGGCTGGGGCCTGAACATCGCCTACACCCTGTCCGAAGCCGAGCAGAACGGCGGCAACGACAACTTCTGCTTCGACTGCTTCAGCATCGAGAGCTCGCCGGTCCGCCCGACCTCCAATGACGAGCGTCACCGCATCGTCGCCAACGGCATCGTGGATCTGCCGTTCGACTTCCAGCTTTCGGGACTCCTGACGCTGGGTTCGGGAACGCCGTTCGACGTGTTCGACGGGCGGGGCGCGAACTTCGTCTATCGTCCCAACGGCGGCCGTCCGGACGTCTACAACTTCATCTTCCCGAACGCCTTCGCCTACCGGAACCTGGACCTTCGCCTGACGAAGAATTTCCAGGTCTGGGGCGGCTCGGAACTGTCGGTGTTCGTCGACGCGATCAACGTCTTCAACCACGACAACTTCAAGGACTTCGACGGCGGAACAGGGTCGGCGGCGAACCCCAATCCGAACTTCGGCCGGCCTTCGGCCGTGCTGTTCCCCACGCGCACCTTCCAGGTGGGCATGCGTTACAGCTTCTAACGTCTCCTGAGCCTGGCGGCCGCTCCCCGATTCCCCGGGGGGCGGCCCATTTTTTGACTGACCCGAGTTTGCGTAAGAGGATGAGACCATGGATCGCCGCCGGTTTCTGATGGGCTCCACGGTCGCGGGCGTCGCGGCCCTGTCGGTCGGCGGATGCGGCGGAGCCGGTCTTGGCCTCCCCGGTCCCACCAGCCGGATCGACCCCGAGATCGACGAGCTGCAGCTGCGTACGTTCAGATGGTTCACCCACGTCACCAACCGCGCGAACGGCCTGACGCCCGATCGTTGGCCGACGGAGTCCTTCTCGTCGGTCGCCGCCGTCGGCTTCGCCCTGACCTGCTGGCCCATCGGAGTCGAGCGCGGCTGGATGAGCCGCGAGGAGGCGCGCGAGCGCACCCTGACCACCATCCGCTTCTTCCACGACGCGCCGCAGGGGCCGCAGGCCACGGGCGTGAGCGGCTACAAGGGCTTCTTCTACCACTTCCTCGACATGGAGACCGGGCACCGGTTCGGCCGCACCGAACTGTCGACCGTGGACACCACGCTTCTGGTCGCGGGCATGCTGTTCGCGGCGCGCTGGTTCGACGGCGACCATGCCGACGAGGCCGAGATCCGTCGGCTGGCCCAGGCCGTCTATGAGCGGGTCGAATGGGACTGGGCGGTGGTCCGCCCCAACCGCATCTCGATGGGCTGGCATCCCGAGACCGGGTTCATCCCGGCGGACTGGCACATCTATAACGAAGGCATGCTGGTGCTGCTGCTCGCCATCGGCAGCCCGACCCATCCGGTCCCGGCCGCCGTCTGGGATGAATGGTGCAGCGTCTACGACTGGAGCTGGACCGACCGCTGGGGTCCCGCCCACCTGGCCTTCCCCCCGCTGTTCGGCCACCAGTACAGCCACATGTTCGTCGACTTCCGCAGCATCTACGATCCGTGGATACGGGCGAAGATCCGCGAGACGGGCGAGGAGTTCGACTACCGGATCAACAGCGTCCGGGCGGTGCAGGCGCAGCGCCGGTACGCCATCGACAATCCGATGGGCTGGGCCGGCTATTCGGCAGACGTCTGGGGCCTGACGGCCTGCGACGGGCCGGGCGATTTCAGACAGGTCATCGACGGGCGCGAGCGCGAGTTCTTCAGCTATTCGGCGCGCGGCCCCGGCGACCGCGACGACGGCACCATCGCCCCGACGGCGGCCATGGCCTCCTATCCCTTCGCCCCGGCCGAGGTGACCGCCTGTCTGAAGGCGATGAAGGCGCGCTACGGCGCCGGCATCTATACCGAGTTCGGTTTCCTGGACTCGTTCAACCCGACGCTGACGCAGCGCGACGGACGGCTGCAGCACGGCCGCATCGTGCCGAACGTGGGCTGGGTCGACGGCGACTATCTGGGCATCGACCAGGGCCCGATCGTCATCCAGATCGAGAACCATCGGTCCGATGCGGTGTGGAAGCGGATGCGGGGCGAGCCCAACATCATCCGCGGCCTGAAGCAGGCCGGTTTCTCCGGCGGCTGGCTGGATCGCGCATGACCGTGGCGGGGCCGGACCGGCGGACAGCGCTCGGCCTTCTGGCCGGGGCGGCCACGGGTCTGGCCGGCTGCGGCGCCAACGACGGGGTCACCCGCCTGCGCTTCTGGGCCATGGGCAACGAGGCGACCAACGTCCCGCAGATCCTGCCCGAGTTCGAACGGCGCAATCCCGGGATCAAGGTCGAGGTCCAGGCCCTGCCGTGGACGGCGGCCCATTCCAAGCTGCTGACCTCCTATGCCGGATCGTCGCTGCCGGACCTCAGCCAGGTGGGCAACACCTGGGTGTCGGAAATGGCGGCGATCGGCGCGATCAGCGCCCTGCCGGCCTTCGCCTCGGACCTGCTGAGCGACCAGTTTCCGGCGGTGCTGGAGACCAACCGCATCGGCGGCCAGGTGGTCGGCGTGCCCTGGTATGTCGACACCCGGCTGATCTACTACCGCGCCGACCTGCTGAAGCAGGCGGGCTTCAACGACGGCGTCCCGCAGACCTGGGAGAGCTGGAAGGCGGCGATGCATGCGGTCAAGCGCGTGGCGGGACCGGGCGCCTATGCGGTCCTGCTGCCGGTCAACGAGTTCGAACAGCTGCTGACCTTCGGCCTGCAGGGGACCGAGGCGCTGCTGCGCGACCGTGACACGCGGGGCAATTTCTCCAGCGCCTCCTTCATCGCCGCCCTGGAGTTCTACAAGAGCCTGTTCGACGAGGGTCTGGCCCCGGTGGCGTCGTCGACGCAGATCTCCAACGTCTGGACCGAGTTCGAGCGCGGATGGTTCAGCTTCTACTTCTCCGGGCCGTGGACCATCGGCGACTTCAGGAACCGGCTGAAGCCGACGACGCGCTGGATGACCTCGGGCGTGCCGGGGCCGACCGGGCCGGGAGCCTCGGCGCCCGGCGGGTCGTCGCTGGTCGTCTATCGCCATTCGCCCCATCAGGAGGCGGCGTGGAAACTGGTGCGCTATCTGGCCGATCCGGCGGTGCAGGCGCGCTTCAACACCATCACCGGCGACCTGCCGGCGCGGCAGAGCGCCTGGGCGACGCCGGCGGTGGCCAACGATCCCTACATCGCCGCCTTCAAGGGCCAGCTGTCGCGGGCGAAGGCCGTACCCAAGGTGCCCGAGTGGGAGCGGATTGTCTCCGAGATGCAGATCGTCGCCGAACGCATGGTGCGCGGCCAGTTCACGCCCCGCGCGGCCGCCGCCGAGATCGACCGCCGCGCCGACCGGCTGCTGGAAAAACGCCGCTGGATGATCGAACAGGGGAGGGCGGTATGAAGCGGACGCGTTTCCCTTCTCCCCTCGGGGGAGAAGGTGGCCCGAAGGGCCGGATGAGGGGGCTGTCGGCCCCATGCTCATCCCGCGCCGGCATGCCTGCTGAACCCCACCCCTCATCCGTCTCGCTTCGCGAGCCACCTTCTCCCGCAAGGGGAGAAGGATCATGACGATGGACGCGACCCTGATCGCGAAGCCGGCCCGCAAGGCCGGCACGCCCCGCTCGCGAGAGCGCGCGGCGTGGGGTTTCGTGGCTCCGGCGCTGATCGCGATCGGCGTCTTCTTCGCCATTCCGGTGTTTTCGGCCCTGCTGCTGAGCCTGACTGATTTCGACATCTACGCCCTGGCCGACATCGGCAACGTCCGCTTCGTCGGCCTGCAGAACTATGAGCGGCTGCTCGGCAATCCGCTGTTCTGGGGGGCGATGCGGAACACCGGCCTGTTCGCCCTCATTGGGGTGCCCGTGTCGATCGCGACCTCACTGGCGGCGGCCGTGATTCTGAACGCCCGGGTCATCAAGTGGCGGCCGATCTGGCGGGTGATGTTCTTCGCCCCCTATGTCACGACCCTGGTCGCCACGGCGGTGCTGTGGAACTATCTGCTGCACACCCGTTACGGCGTCATCAACTGGGCGATCCAGAGCATCGGCCTGCCCGCCGTCGACTGGCTGGGCCAGCCCTCGACCTCGATTCCCGCCATCCTGATGTTCGTCGTCTGGAAGATATTCGGCTACAACATGCTGATCTTCCTCGCGGTTCTTCAGACCGTGCCGGACGATCTGTATGAGGCCGCGCGCATCGACGGGGCGGGTCCCTGGAAGCAGTTCCGGCACGTCACCCTGCCGGCCATCGCCCCGACCCTGCTGCTGGTGTCGATCATCTCGGTGGCCGGCTTCTTCCAGCTGTTCGCCGAGCCTTATGTGATGACGCAAGGGGGGCCGGCCCAGTCGACCGTGACGGTGCTCTACTTCATGTACGAAGAGGGCTTCAAATGGTGGAACCTGGGTTCCGCCAGCGCCGTGGCCTTCATCCTGTTCCTCTGCATCCTGGCGGTGACGCTGGTGCAGCTGGCGGTCGCGAAGCGGATGGGGGCGTACGAATGAAGCCGCGCGCCGTCCTGCTGAACCTCGCCGTCGGGCTGATCGGCCTGATCGTCCTGTTTCCCCTGCTGTGGATGCTGTCGGTCAGCTTCATGACCACGGGCGAGGCCGCGACCTTCCCGCCGCCGCTGCTGCCGAAGACGTGGACGCTGGACCACTACCGCGACCTGTTCGTGACCCAGGGCATGGGCCGCTATCTGTGGAACAGCTTCGCCCTGGCCTCGCTGGCCACCGGCCTGGCCCTGCTGTTCACCGTGCCGGCCGGCTACGCCTTCGCCAAACTGGCCTTCAAGGGGCGGGACAGGGTGTTCCAGATTCTGGTCGCCGCCCTGGTCGTGCCGGCCCAGATCGGCACCCTGCCGCTGTTCCTGATGCTGAAGGGGATGGGACTGGTGAACACCTACGCCGGGGCGCTGGTGCCGTGGCTGGCCTCGATCTTCGGCCTGTTCCTGGTGCGGCAATATTCGCTGAGCATCCCCGACGAGATGCTGGAGGCCGCCCGCATCGACGGCGCCTCCGAGGGGCAGATCTTCCGCCGCATCGTCCTGCCGACGCTGCAGCCGATCATCGTGACCCTGGCCCTGTTCGTCTTCCTGGGCAGCTGGAACGACTTCCTGTGGCCGCTGATCATTCTGACGGACCAGTCCAACTACACTCTGCCCGTGGCGCTGGCGGCACTGTCGCGCGAGCATGTGCAGGACATCGAGCTGATGATGGCCGGCGCGGTCATCACCGTGGCGCCGGTGCTGATCCTCTTCCTCGCCCTGCAGCGCTACTACATCCGCGGCATGCTGGCGGGCAGCGTGAAGGGATGAGGATTCTCGCCGCTCTCGCGGGCGCGTTCGCCCTGATGGCGACCGTCGCCCAGGCCCAGACCCCGCGCGCGCTTGATCCGTTCGAGACCCTGACCGCGTGGTCCGCCGACGCCTCCACCGACGTGTCATCGACGATCACCAGCGTGCCCGGCCACGACGGCAAGGCGATGCGGCTGGACTATGATTTCAACGGCCGGTCCGGCTACGCCTTCGCCGCCCGCGCCATCGATCTGGACGTCCCCGACAACTATGAGATCAGCTTCTGGCTGCGCGGCGAGATGGCGCCCAATACGCTGGAGATAAAGTTCGTCGACGGCTCGGGCGACAACGTCCACTGGCGCCAGATCCGGGGCTTCAGGGCCAACGCCGGATGGACGCGCTACACCATCAAGGGCCGCCAGATCATCTGGGCCTGGGGGCCCAACCCCGACCGCACCTTCCGCGGCGCCGAGCGGATCGAATTCGTCGTTACGGCGGGCGAGGGCGGCAGGGGCTGGATCGAGATCGACCAGCTGGAGCTGCGCGAACTGCCGCCCGAACCCTCGGCGCCGCCGCGCCCCTTGGCCGACGCCAGCAGCGAGGACGGGCTGAACGTCGCCGCCCGCGCGGTGGACGATGATCCAGGAACCGCCTGGCGCACGGGCGGGGCAGGGGAGCAAACCCTGACCCTGGACCTCGGCTATGAGCGCGAGTTCGGCGGCGTCACCCTGCGCTGGGCCGAGGGTCTGGCGGCGTCGCGATACCGGCTGATGGCGTCGTCGGACCGCCGGGACTGGCGCGAGCTGGCGGCGGTGAGTGACGGAAACGGCGGCGTCGACTGGCTGCGTACGCCCGAGGCCTCGGCCCGCTGGCTGCGGCTGGACCTGCTGGCCCCGACCGGCGACGGCCCGGCCAATGCGACCCAGGCCGGGGCCGGCCAGATGCTGAACGCCCGCCGCGCCGACGCCTACGCCCTGAACGCGTTCGAGATCGAGCCCCTGTCGTTCGGCGAGACGGCCACGACCTTCATGCGCGCCGTGGCGGACGAGAGCCGGCGCGGCCTGTATCCCCGCGGTTTCGTCGGCGAACAATCCTACTGGACGCTGCTGGGCGTGAACGGCGGCGGCGAGAGCGCGCTTGTCGGCGAGGACGGGGCCATCGAGCTGCGCCGCGGCGGGCCGTCGATCGAGCCTTTCCTGCTGGACAACGGGCGTCTCGTGAGCTGGGCCGACGCGAGGATCACCCAGTTTTCGCACCCTGCTGGCGTGCCCATACCGACCGTGAACTGGGACACCGGTACGGTGGAGCTCAGCCAGACGGCGGTCGCCGCCGGAACGCCGGAACAGGCGCAGGTCTGGGTCCAGTACACCGTCCGCAACCTGGCCAACCGCCCGCGCCGCCTGACCCTGGCCCTGATGGCGCGGCCCTTCCAGGTCAACGGGCCGGTGCAGTTCCTGACCACGCCGGGCGGGGTGGGGCCCATTGAGCAGATCGACTGGACCGGCGGCGAGCTGGTGCTGAACGACGCCATCCGCATCCGGCCGCTGGTGACGCCCGATGCGGTCGCCGTATCGACCTTCTACGCCGGCGCCGATCCCCAGAGTCTGCTGGCCGCCGCCGGTCGCCGGCTGGCCGCGGGAGAGCGGCATGTGGAGTCCGACAGGACCGGCCTCATGGCCGGCGGCCTGCTCTACGACATGGAGCTGCGCAGCTTCGAGACCCGGACCTTTGTCGTGATGGTCCCGCTTTCGGGCGGCGCGCCGGAAATCCCCGCCGGAACCCCCGAAGAGGTGTTCGAGGCCGTGAACGATCAGGTCGCGCAGGACTGGTATGACAAGCTGCACCGGTTCGACGTCACCCTGCCCCGCGAGGCGCAGGAGATCGGGAATGTGATGCGTTCCTCCCTCGCCCATATGCTGATGTCGCGGCAGGGACCGATCCTGCAGCCGGGCACGCGCAGCTATAACCGCAGCTGGATCCGCGACGGCGCCATGATGGCCGAGGGCTTGAACCGGCTGGGGCATCAGGACGTGTCGGCGGAATATCTGCGCTGGTTCGCGCCGCTGGTGTTCGACAACGGCAAGGTCCCCTGCTGCGCCGACAGCCGGGGCGCCGATCCGGTGCCCGAGAACGACAGCCACGGCGAGTTCGTCTTCCTGGCCGCCGAGACGTATCGCTACACCCATGACGAGGCCCTGCTGCGCGAGGTCTGGCCGCAGGTGCAGGCGGCCATCGGATACATGGACGGCCTGCGCGCCTCGACCCGGACGGCGGAATTCCAGGCGGCGGACAAGCAGCACCTGTTCGGCCTGTTGCCGCCCACGATCAGCCATGAGGGCTATTCGGACAAGATCGCGTATTCCTACTGGGACGACTTCTGGGGCCTGCGCGGCTACCGCGACGCCGTCTTCATCGCCGAGACCCTGGGCGACGCGGCCGCCGCCGCACGGTTCCGCGCGTCCGAGGCCGAGTTCAAGGCCGACATCATGGCCTCCATCGAGGCGGCGGCGCGGGTGCACGGCATCGACTGGATCGCGGGCGCCGCGGACCGGGGCGATTTCGACGCCACCTCGACCACCATCGCCCTGTCGCCCGGCGGCCTGCAGGACGAGCTGCCGCCCGCGCTGCTGAAGGGCACGTTCGACAAATGGTGGGACAATTTCACCGCCCGGCAGGAGAACCGCCAGCCGTGGAAGGACTACACCCCCTATGAGCTGCGCAACGTCGGCGCCCTGGTCCGGCTGGGCCGCCGCGACGACGCGCTGCGGGCGCTCGACTTCTACTTCTCGGACATGCGGCCCCGCGCCTGGGGCGGATGGGCCGAGGTGGTGGGCCGCGACGCGCGCGAGCCGCGCTTCATCGGCGACATGCCTCACGCATGGATCAGCTCGGACTACATCCGCTCGGCCATGGACCTGCTGGTCTACGAGCGGGACCGCGACCAGGCGCTGGTGCTGGCGGCGGGCATACCGACGGCCTGGCTCGAGGGTTATGTCATGGGCAACCGCGCGGGCGGACCCGATGGCGTGGGCGTTGAGAACGTCGGCACGGCGTGGGGTCCGCTGACCTACTCATTCCTCCGCGAGGCCGGGGGCGCGCGGCCGTATGTGCTCACCATCGCGCCGGGCGCCAATCCGCCGGGCGGCTTCGTCGTCCAGTGGCCGGCCAGAGAGACTCCGCCGGCGCGGGTGACCATCGACGGGCGGGCGGCGGCGTGGGCCGGCAATGAACTGGCCATCCCCGCCGGAGCGCGACGGGTCGAGATGCGCTGACTCGTCAGTCGCCGTAGTTGTCGTACCTTTGCCCCTGGGCCAGATTGCCGAACTTGGTGGTATTGGCGTCGAAGCTCAGCTTGATGATGCCGATCGGGCCGTGGCGCTGCTTGCCGATGACGACCTCGGCCTGGTGCTCCAGGCGGTCCATGTCCTCCTGCCACTGCAGGTGTTCGGGCGAGCCCTCGCGCGGTTCGGCGCGGCCCAGGTAGTAGCTCTCGCGATAGACGAACATGACGCAGTCGGCGTCCTGCTCGATCGAGCCGGATTCCCGCAGGTCGGACAGCTGGGGCCGCTTGTCCTCGCGCTGCTCGACCTGACGCGACAGCTGCGACAGGGCCAGGATCGGCACGCTCAGCTCCTTGGCCAGGGCCTTCAGGGCGCCGGTGATTTCCGACACCTCCTGCACCCGGTTCTTCTGGTTGTTGCTCTCGCCCGTGGTGATCAGCTGAAGATAGTCGACGATGATCAGGTCCAGCCCGTGCTCCTGCCGCTTCAGGCGGCGCGCGCGCGCGGCCAGCTTGGAGATCGACAGGCCGCCGGTGGCGTCGATGAACAGCGGGCTTTCGCCGATTTCGATGGCCGCCTCGCGGATGCGGCCGAAGTCGGCGGCGTCGATCTCGCCCTTGCGCAGCTTGTCCGACGACACGCCCGATGCGTCGGCCAGGATCCGCATCGCCAGCTGTTCGGCGCTCATTTCCAGGCTGTAGAAGGCCACGACGCCGCCGCTGACGGTCTTGCGGCCCTCCGGCGTCGGCTCCCAGCGGTAGTTGCGGGCCACGTTGAAGGCGATGTTGGTCGCCAGCGCCGTCTTGCCCATCGACGGACGGCCGGCCAGGACCAGAAGGTCGGAGGGGTGCAGGCCGCCCAGCTTGGCGTCCAGATCGTCCAGATGGGTGGCCAGACCGGCCAGCTTGCCGTCGCGCTGATAGGCCTCGGCCGCCATCTGCACGGCGCCGGACAGGGCGCTGGAGAAGCTGACGAAGCCCGACGAAGGCTTGCCCGTTTCGGCCAGGGTGTAGAGCCGCTGCTCCGCCTGTTCGATCTGGTCGATGGCGGCGGTTTCGGGCTGGGGCGCCTCGCGGACGATCTCGCCGCCGATGCGGATCAGGTCGCGGCGCAGGGCCAGGTCGTAGACGACGCGGGCGTAGTCGGGGGCGTTGGCCGCCGGCGGGGCGCGGTCGACCAGGTCGGCGAGATAGCGCAGGCCGCCGAACTCCTGGAAGGCGGGGTCCTGTTTGAACCGCTCCATCAGTATGGTCGGCTCGGCCAGCATGCCCTGACGGATATGATCCTCGATCGCCTCGTACAGGCGCTGGTGGAAGGGCTCATGGAAATGGCCGCCGCGCAGCCGGTCGCTGAGCCGTTCGAACACCGCATTGTCGAACATCAGCGAGCCCAGCAGGGCCTGCTCCGCCTCGAGGTTGTGCGGCATGGACGGGATGGACCCCGAGTCGGAAGGACCCGGGAAGGCGAGCGGTGCGAAGGCGTTCATGGGGCTCATGTCTTACCCATGCGCGCGGGCTACGACACGTTTGGACGTAGCCTTCGACGGGGACAGATTCGAGCCGCTGTGGACGACGGCGAATTCCGTAACCGGATCAGTTAACGGCTCAGGCGCCGCACGGATATCGCGAGGCCATCCAACTGCGGATGCCGTCGGTGACGGTCATGCGCTGGCGGCGGGGCTGGGGGATGCCGTTCAGGAAGTCCAGCATCTGGCGCACGTTCAGATTGATCTGCGCGGGGGGACAGGCCGGCGGAGTCCGCCCTGCGGTGCGTGCCGTCTCGATCTCGCTCCCGACCGTACGAAACGCCCGTTCGGCCTCGCCCTTCAGGCGATGCGCGTCGGGGCGCAGCATGGCCGTTGGATTGAGCGGAATCCGGTTCGCGCGTGTGACGAAGGCGTCCAGCGTCATGCCCGACTGGGCCGCCGCCGAACCGGCCGCCATGACCAGGGCGAGGCCGGCGATCAGGATGATGCGTGTCATGTCTTCCCCTCCGCGAGACACGCAGAATGATCGGGAATTCGTGGCGAAACAACGGTCGCCGGCGCGGACGGCGAAACCGCCCGCGCCGCCGGGGTCACCAGTTGAGGCCGATGCGGGCGTAGACGAAGCGCCCGTTGAAGCCGAACGGCGAATAGAAGGGGAAGCCCAGCACCCCGTTGGCGTTCAGGGCGGCGGGCACGGCGTCGGGATATTCGTCGAAGGCGTTGTCGACGCCCAGCGCCACCGTGACCCGCTCATTGGGCTGGAACCGGCCTTCGAAGTCGAAGACCGTCTTCTCGCCGGTGGCGTAGTCCGTAGCCGCGGTCGAGCCAGGCTGCAGCACGTCGCCATAGTAGGTGGCCCGCGCCGTCAGGCCCCATTTCCCGTAGCTCCAGTCGGCGTTGCCCGAGACCTTGGTATCCGGCGTGCCCTGCTGGATGGTCTCGATCCGGCTGCGCGCGAACAGCGGCGGCACGGGGTTGAGCACCGACGACGAGGTCGGGATCCGGGTGACCTCGACGTCGTTGAAATTGGCCGCCACGGTGAAGTTGAAATCCCCGTAGGCTTCCGTGCCCAGACGATAGCGGCCGACCACGTCGATGCCCTTCGTGGTGGTGTCGACGCCGTTCAGGAAGAAGCGCGCCGCCTGGATGCCGAGCGGATCCAGCAGCGACGCGACCTGGGGGCTGAAGCTGCGATTGATGTTCTCGGACAGGACGATCTGGTCCTCGATATCGATCTGGTAGGCGTCGACCGTCAGGTCGAAATCGCCCAGCCGGATGACGGCGCCGAGGGTGTAGTTGGTCGAGGTCTCGGCATCCAGCGGCTGGGCGCCCAGCACGACGGCGACGGGGCTGGTGGCCGGGAAGGTGCCGGTCTCGACCACCGCGCCGTTCTGGATCACCGAGGCGGTCGAGGTGAAGTACGACTGCTGCAGCGATGGCGCCCGGAAGCCGGTCGAGACCGAACCGCGCAGGGCGAAGGCCGGGGTGAAGTCGTAGCGGGCCGAAACCTTGCCCGTGGTCGAGTTTCCGAAGTCGGAATAGTCCTCGAACCTGACCGCGCCCGCGACGGTGAACTGTTCGGTCACCGGCGCCTCGACGTCCAGATAGACCCCGACGGCGGTGCGGTCCTCGTCCACCTCGTTGGACGGCTGGAAGCCCACGAAGCCCTGGGCGCCCCCGGCGAGGGCCGTGTTCCCGCCCAGAGGCCCGCGATTCCAGGATTCCGGCTGACCCGCCTGAATCTCATAGGTCTCGCGGCGGGCCTCCAGTCCGGCGGCGACGTTGACGGGGGCGTACAGGCCGATCTCGTACTGACGGCTGAAATCGACGCCCAGGACCAGCTGGTCATAGATCAGGGAGCCGGAATCGAAACTGGTCGGGGAGGCCGCGCCATAGGTCGCGTTCAGGGATTCCTCGGTGCGGAAATCCAGGGCGTTGCGGCCGTACACCAGGTTGACGTCGGCCTGCCATCCGCCCAGGTCGCCGCGCACGCCGCCGGCCAGGGACAGGTCCCGGGAATTGATGGCGATCTTCGGCAGGAAGCCGTTGGAATAAATGGCGGCGACGTTGTTCGTGTTGTTGGCCAGACGCGGGAAGGCCGCGCTTTCGCTGTCGCGGTCCTGGTAGCCCGCCCAGCCATAGGCCTCCCAGCCATGGCCGAGCGGCAGGCCGGCATTGGCGAAGACCGTCCACTGCTCGACCTCCGGATCGCCGAAGCGGGCGGTGACGGCGTTGGGGGTGACGCGTGGATCGACGTCGGCGCGGTTGGTCGGATCGCGCTGCAGATATTCGGCGCTGAGGGTCAGGAAGCCGTCCGCCCCCAGACCGAAACCCTGCCAGCCCGAAGCGGTCAGCGTGGTTCCGTCTTCCACGTCGCGGCCTCCCGCCCGCGCCGTGTCGACGGTGGTGTAGTACTGGCCGGCTGTGAAGGTGGCGCCGCCGCCGCTGGAGGCCTCGCGCAGGCGCAGGTTGACGACCCCGGCGATGGCGTCCGAGCCGTACTGGGCCGAGGCCCCGTCGCGCAGCACCTCGATGCGGTCCAGCGCTCCGGTCGGGATGGTGTTCAGATCCACGGCGGCCGAGCCGCGTCCGACCGAGCCGTTGACGTTGACCAGCGCCGAGGCGTGGCGGCGCGTTCCATTGACCAGCACCAGCGTCTGGTCGGGCGACAGGCCCCTCAGGGTGGCCGGGCGGATGGAGTCCGTCCCGTCGACCACGGAGGGCCGCTGGAAGGTCAGCGAAGGGACGGCCTGGGCCAGGGCGGCCGCGAGCTCGGTCGTGCCGCGGTTCTGGAGGTCTTCGGAGGTCACGACATCGACCGGCGACAGCGTGTCCAGCCGCGAGCGGTTGGGCGTACGGGTGCCGGTGACGACGACCTCGTCGATGACGCTGACGTCGTCGCGGGGCGTGGGTTGCGGCGCTGTCTGGGCCGAGGCGGCGCCGGCGAGCAGGGCGGAGGCCGAGACGGCCGCGGAGAGGGCGAGGCGGAAGGAGGTTCGGGTCATGTCTGGTTCTCGATGAGACGCAGGTTTCCGCACGGCGTCGCGCACGGCGATCACCGGTGTCGGATCTTGCGATTGTGGAGTTTCAGGTCCGGCGCGGGGGCCGGGGGACGATCAGCCGGTTACAGCGGACGTCGACATCGCATCGGACCGGTGCAACGCGCGCGCAGGCCGGCGGCGAGGGCGGTCAGGGGGCAGGGCGTGCGGTCACGCATGGTCGTCTCCCGCTCTTGTCGGGAACCGCTTCGGTGACAGATGAAGGGAGTCCGGGCTCCGCCCGTCCTCTCATCTGCCGCGACCCGGGGAGGGGTCCCGAAGGAGTTGGCACCTTACGGAAATCCGCAGGTTGCCCCGGCGTCAAAGGGCCTATCCCTCAGCCGGTCTCGATGAGCAGTGTCGATATTGCGATGCGGCATAAACGGATCAAGTCCGTGTCGGAAAAAAGTTCGGCGGCGCAGGGTCGCCCCTGCGCCGCCGTGACTTTCTGGCATCAGTCGGTGGTTCAGGCTTCCGAACCGAGACCGTCCTGCTGGCCGGCGCCGCCGGCGACCATGTCCTTGGCCTGTTCGAGGGCCAGTTCGCGGTCCTCGTCATAGGCGGCCTTGATCACGTCCTCGCCCTTCGCCTGACGTTCGGCTTCGTCGGCCGAGCGGGCGATGTTGATCTTCACCGTGGCCGAGACTTCCGCGTGCAGACGCACGGTGATCTCGTGAACGCCCAGCGTCTTGATCGGGGTGTTGAGCACGATCTGGCTGCGCTCGACCTTGCCGCCTTCGGCCGTGACGGCCTCGACGATGTCGCGCGCGGCGACCGAACCATACAGCTGACCCGTCTCGCCGGCTTGCCGGATCATGACATAGGTCTGGCCGTCGATCTTGGAGCCGATCGAGCCGGCGTCGGCCTTGTTCTTCTCGTTGCGGGCCTCGATGGCGGCGCGGTCGAGTTCGAACGCCTTCAGGTTCGCCGACGTGGCCCGACGGGCCTTGTCGCGCGGCAGAAGGAAGTTACGGGCGAAGCCGTCCTTGACGGACACGACGTCGCCGATGGCGCCGAGATTCTCGACGCGTTCAAGCAGAACGACCTTCATCTTACTTCACCACATAGGGCAGGAGGGCCAGATAGCGGGCGCGCTTGATGGCCTTGGCCAGTTCGCGTTGCTTGATCTGGGAAACGGCCGTGATGCGCGAAGGCACGATCTTGCCGCGTTCGCTGATGTAGCGTTGCAGCAGTTTCACGTCCTTGTAGTCGATCTTCGGCGCATTGGGGCCGGAGAACGGGCACACCTTGCGGCGGCGGTAGAAGGGGCGGCGGGCCGGGCCGGAGCCGGCCGGCGCACCCGGCGATGGGGCAGTCGTATCGGTCATGTTCCGGTTCCTTTAGAAGGTTGCTTCGGCGGCGGCGTCGTCACGCGGCGTACGCTCGCGTTCACGTTCGCGCTCGCGCTCGCGGCGGGCCAGCAGGGGCGACAGCTCCAGGTCGAGTTCCTCGACGCGGACGGTCAGCCAGCGCAGCACGTCCTCGTTGATCGACAGCTGACGTTCCACCTCGGCCATGGCGGCAGGCGGGCAGTCGACGGCGAGCAGCGAATAGTGCGCCTTGCGGTTCTTCTTGACCCGATAGGTCAGGTTGCGCAGACCCCAGTACTCGATCTTGGCGACGGTGCCGCCGCCGGCTTCGATCAAGCCCTTGATGGTGTCGTTCAGCGCTTCGGCCTGTTGCGCGCTGATATCCTGGCGCGACATGACCGTGTGCTCGTAAAGAGCCATGCGGTAGTCTCCCTTGTAGGGCGTCGGCGCGAGGGGACCGGGTAAGTCCTCTCCCACGATGGATCCTGGCGCGGCGGCCGGGATGACTTCCCGAACCCTTTGGAGCTCCGCAGCCGGGACCGAAGCCCTGGAAAGGCGGCGCGTATAGGGGAAAAGGGCCGGGTGAGCAAGGCTCGCGTTGGCCAGGGCGCCGGGGGCGGGCGGCCCTATCCCTGGGGACGGACGACCATGCAGGTGACCCGGCGCTCGGCGAGGGCCGCGCAGGCGCCCTGGGCGGCCTGTTCGGTCATGCCGGTGAAGCGCGAGCGGTACCAGCCCTCGGCGTTCTGGACCGTCCGTTCGGCGGCCGTGAACTGGGTCCGGAAGCGGCGGTTGACCTCGGTCAGCCAGTCCCGGGCCACCGCCTCGTCGCGGAAGGCGCCGACCTGCACCGACCAGGCTCCCGCAGGCGTTCGCGCCGGCGGGCGGGCGGCTGCACGGGCGGGCGGCGGCGCGGCGCGGGCGGGCGTGGAACCCGAGGCTCCGTTCAGGGAAGCCGTCAGATCGGCAGGCCCGGCCTCGGCCCGGAGCAGGGTGGCGACGGAGCGTTCCGAAGGCGCGGGCGTCACCCGGGCCGGCGTCGGCGGGGTCGCGGGCAAGGAGACATAGGCGACGCCGCCCGGGGCCGACGCGCTGGATCCCACGCCCGCCTCGGCATCCTCGCTGTCGGCGACCGAGGCGTATTCCACCGGTCCGGAATTCTCCTGGCCGATGCCGAAGCCGCGGGACTCGAAGAAGGTCTGGGCGATCTGGATGGTCTCCCCGCGGGCGCGGGCGCGTTCGACGTCGAAGCCGGTGTCCATCAGGGCGGCCACATGGGCGTTGCGGCTGGCGGTCGAGCGGCCGCCCAGCACGATGGTGATCAGCCGCCTGCCGTCGCGCACGGACGAGGCCGCGAGGTTGTAGCCCGAGGCGTTGGTGTAGCCGGTCTTCATGCCGTCATAGCCATTGCCGCCGCGCAGCAGGCCGTTGGTGTTGCGGTATTCGCGGCCGTTGTAGGCCCAGTCGTGCAGGCCGAAATAGCGGTAGTACTGCGGATAGTCCCGCATCACGGCGCGGGCCAGGACGGCCAGGTCGCGGGCCGAGGTGATCTGCCGGCTGTCCGGCAGGCCGTTGGCGTTGACGTACTGGGTCTGGGTCATGCCCAGCTCGCGGGCCTTCTGCGTCATCCGGGCGGCGAACCGGCTCTCGGAGCCGCCGATATGTTCGGCGATGGCGACGGCCATGTCATTGGCGCTGCGTACGGCGGTGGCGCGCATGGCATTGTCGAGGCTGATCGTCTCGCCGGCGCCGAGGCCCAGTTTGGACGGCGGCTGGCTGGCGGCGTGGGAGGAAACGGTCAGGACGTCGTCCAGCTTGACCTTGCCCTCGCTCAGGGCCTCGAAGGTCAGATACAGCGTCATCACCTTGGTGATGGAGGCGGGAAAGCGGCGGCTGTCGGCATACCGGGAAAACAGCACCTCGCCGGACTCCGCGTCCACGACGATGGCGGCGTAACGGGCGTTGTCCGAGGACTGGGCGACCAGCGGGGCGGTCGTCGGCGTCAGGGCCAGGGCGGCCACCAGCACCAGCGACAGCCATCCACGGCGGATCAGGGCGGAGATCGACAAAGGCAGGCCTCACAAAGACTTTAGCGCGACGGCGGCCCCACCACGCGACGCTGACGAAAGGCTAACATGCGTCATCGGGGTTTCGTGAGGGTAAACAAGCCGTCAACGGATTTGTGAAGCGGCTTCGCGCGTCAGGCGGTTTCGGGCTCGTGTGAACTTATTGTGCAGTGCACAAAATCCCTTGACCTGACTTCGCACTTGCACCATATGAGCGTCGTCGCGGTGGAATCGCCTGCCGCGGGAAAAATCATAAAAGCGGCCCAGCCGCGACTGGTTCAGGAGAGATACCATGGCCGACAGCGCCGAAACCGTGAAGAAGACCGTCGAAACCGCCGCCAACACCGTCAAGGCTTCGGCCGAGAAGGCCCAGGCCACGTTCCAGGCCAATGCCGAACAGGCGCAAGCCGCCGGCGCCAAGGCCTTCCGTGAAGTCGCCGACAAGTCGGCCGCCGGCCTCAGCGAGCTGAACGCCCAGGGCAAGCAGAACCTGGAAGCCCTGGTCGCCTCGGCCGCCGCCGCCCAGAAGGGCGTCGAGACCCTGTCGGCCCAAACCGCCGCCTTCACCAAGAAGTCCTGGGAAGACGGCGTCGCCGCCGCCCAGTCGATGTCGCAGGCCCGTTCGATCCAGGAACTGCTCGAGCTGCAGACGACCTGGGCCAAGTCGGCGAGCGAAGCCTGGCTGGCCGAAGTCACCAAGGCCACGGACATCGTGACCGCCTCGGTCAAGGACAGCTTCAAGCCGATCAACGAGCGCGTCACCGCCTCGGTCGAAAAGTTCCAGGCCGCCCGCTAAGCGCCTGAACGACAGTAAGCGTAAGCGAAAGGCCCCGGCGTTTCCGCCGGGGCCTTTTTGCTGTCCGCTATTCCGCCGCGGCGTGGTCGATGCTGAACGCGCGGGACAGACGCCAGACACCGTCGTCCAGCTTCCACAGCACCGAGAACCGGGCCCGGCCGACCAGTTTCTCCGGCCCGTCACCCTGACGCTCATAGAAGACGTGGCTGCCTTCCTCGACGGCGCCGATACCGGGGATGGCGTAGACCCGCATCGATCCCGCCACCAACTCGCGCCGTGACCGGAAGGCGTCGGGGGTCTTCCGGGCTTCGCAGCCACGCCGATAGTCCTCCACGAAGGCGGCGCGGGTGGCTATCAGACCGGCCTGGTCGTGATAGAATTCCAGATCGTCGGTGACCAGGTCAGCCAGCGCGGCCGGATCGCACTGGTCGAACATCACCGAGAACAGGGCCGTGTCGCGTGCGGCGATCGTCTCGTCCAGCAGGGGCTGGTCCGGAATGACGGTGGCCGGCGTCTGGAGGATGGCGAGAGCGGCCAGCAGGGCGGGAAGGGTCATGGGTCTTTCGGTTCCGGCGTCGCGCGGACGGTCAGGACGAGCCTGTGCCCCGGAAGACCCCAAGTCCCGTGAATCTTTGGCCATCCGCCCCCGTCACGCAAGCTGTGACTGGACGCCTCTACAAATCAGCCCATCATTCCCCATCTACTCGATCCACTCCCCAAACTGGACCACGAATGCCGCCGTCACGCAGGCCAGGTGAACAGAACGATGGAGGCCTCGGCGCCGCCACCGTCACCGAGACCAAGCCGAAACTTCAGAAGCCCTCGCTGTACCGGGTTCTGATCCTGAACGACGACTACACGCCGATGGAATTCGTCGTCTATGTGCTGGAGCGGTTCTTTCAGAAGGACCGCGAGGCCGCGACTCGCATCATGCTGCATGTGCATCAGCATGGAGTCGGGGTCTGCGGCGTCTTCACCTACGAGGTGGCCGAAACCAAGGTCGCACAGGTGATCGAGACCGCCCGCCGCCACCAGCACCCCCTGCAATGCACGATGGAAAAAGACTGAGAGGATCTGTCCATGCCCTCGTTTTCTCGTCCTCTCGAAGAGACCCTGCACCGCGCGGTGCACTACGCCAACGAGCGCCGGCATGAGTACGCCACGCTCGAGCACCTGCTGCTGGCCCTCATAGACGACCCCGACGCGGCCAATGTGATGACCGCCTGCAACGTCGACCTTGTGAACCTCAAGGCCGCCCTGACCCTGTATGTCGACACCGACCTGGCGGCGCTCGCCACCAGCGACGGCGAGGACGCCAAGCCCACGGCCGGCTTCCAGCGCGTGATCCAGCGCGCCGTGATCCATGTCCAGAGCTCGGGCCGCGAGGAGGTCACGGGCGCCAATGTGCTGGTCGCCATCTTCAGCGAGCGCGAAAGCCACGCCGCCTACTTCCTGCAGGAGCAGGACATGACCCGCTATGACGCGGTCAACTACATCGCCCACGGCATCGCCAAGAAGGCCGGCGGCTCCGGCGAGACGCGTCCGGCCAAGACCGGAGCGTCCCCCGAGGACGCCGACGACGCGGCCGCCGCCAAGACCGGTGGAGAGGCGCTGGAGGCCTATTGCGTCGACCTCAACGAGAAGTCGCGCAATGGCAAGATCGACCCCCTGATCGGCCGTCACGCCGAGGTCGAGCGGGCGATCCAGATCCTGTGCCGCCGGACCAAGAACAACCCCCTTCTGGTTGGCGACCCCGGCGTCGGCAAGACCGCCATCGCCGAGGGCCTGGCCCGCAAGATCGTCAACCACGAAGTCCCGGAGGTGCTGGAAGGCGCCACCATCTACAGCCTCGACATGGGGGCGCTGCTGGCCGGCACCCGCTATCGCGGCGACTTCGAGGAACGGCTGAAACAGGTCGTCAAGGAGCTGGAGACGCACGACAACGCCATCCTGTTCATCGACGAGATCCATACGGTGATCGGCGCCGGCGCCACCTCGGGCGGGGCCATGGACGCCTCCAACCTGCTGAAGCCGGCCCTGGCCTCGGGCTCGCTGCGCTGCATGGGCTCCACCACCTACAAGGAGTACCGCCAGCATTTCGAGAAGGACCGGGCCCTGGCCCGCCGCTTCCAGAAGATCGACGTCAACGAGCCGACGGTCGAGGACACGATCAAGATCCTCAAGGGTCTCAAGACCTCCTACGAAGGCCACCACAAGGTCCGCTACACCGATGCGGCCCTGCGCACGGCGGTCGAGCTGTCGGCCCGCTACATGACCGACCGCAAACTGCCGGACAAGGCGATCGACGTCATCGACGAGGCGGGCGCCAGCCAGATGCTGCTGCCCGAGTCGAAGCGCAAGAAGGTCATCGGCCAGAAGGAGGTCGAGGTCGTCATCGCCCGCATGGCCCGCATCCCGGCCAAGTCGGTCTCCAAGTCCGACACCGAGGGCCTGCGCCAGCTCGAAACCGACCTGAACCGCGTCGTCTTCGGCCAGCAATCGGCGATCGAACAGGTCTCGGCGGCCATGAAACTGGCCCGCGCCGGCCTGCGCGACCCGCAGAAGCCGATCGGCGCCTTCCTGTTCAGCGGCCCGACCGGCGTCGGCAAGACCGAGGTGGCCAAACAGTTGGCCTCGACCCTGGGCATCGAGATGCTGCGTTTCGACATGTCGGAATACATGGAGCGGCACACCGTCAGCCGTCTGATCGGCGCGCCTCCGGGCTATGTCGGCCATGACCAGGGCGGCCTGCTGACCGACGCCGTCGACCAGCATCCGCACGCCGTGGTCCTGCTCGACGAGATCGAGAAGGCCCACCCCGACGTCTACAACATCCTGCTGCAGGTGATGGACAACGGCATGCTGACCGACGCGGTCGGCAAGAAGGTCGATTTCAGGAACACCATCCTGATCATGACCACCAACGCCGGTGCGGCCGACAACGCCCGCGCCTCCATCGGCTTCGGCCGGGGCAAGGTCGAGGGCGAGGACGAAAAGGCCATTCAGCGCCTGTTCGCGCCGGAGTTCCGCAACCGCCTGGACGCCATCGTCGCCTTCAAGGCGCTGGACGCCGGGACGATCAAGTCGGTGGTGACCAAATTCATCATCCAGCTGGAGGCCCAGCTGGCGGACCGGAACATCACCATCGAACTGACCGACGAGGCGGCCGACTGGCTGGCCAAGAACGGCTTCGACGAACTGTATGGCGCGCGGCCCCTGGCCCGGGTCATCCAGGAGCACATCAAGAAGCCGCTGGCCGACGACATCCTGTTCGGACGCCTGACCCGCGGCGGCCATGTGAAGGTGACCCTGACCGACGGCAAGATCGCCTTCGACATCGCCGGCCCCAACGCCGCCCAGGTCAAGGCGGTCGAGGCCCAGGCCGCGGACTGACACGCAGAAGGCCCGGGCGGCGACGCCCGGGCCTTCTGTCCGTCTGAAGCCGAAGTGGCCTAGCGGCGGCGGCCGACGCCGCCCAGCAGGATGGCCAGGCCGGCGACGATGCCGGTGGTCAGCAGCGGCTTGCGGCGGGCGAAGTCCAGACCCTTGCGGGCGCTCTCATGGTACTGGGCGGGCGCCTTCTCGACCAGGCCGTCCAGCCCGTCGATGACGCGGCCGTAGGCGTCCCTGGCCTTGCCCTTGACCTCGTTGAACCGGCCCTCGAACTGAAGCTTGCTGTCGCCGGTCAGCCGGCCCAGGCCGGCCTGGGCCTGGGCCGGTTGCGGCGTCGGCGGCGCCATCGATGCGTTGGTCGGTCATGATGCGGAATCCTTGGCTGGGAACTGGGCGGGGAGGCCTGCTGCGGTAGTGCATGTCGGGGCCGCAGGTTCCTGCCGCAAG
Organism: Brevundimonas sp.; assembly: GCF_035561115.1. GTDB lineage: Bacteria > Pseudomonadota > Alphaproteobacteria > Caulobacterales > Caulobacteraceae > Brevundimonas. The sequence goes on along the minus strand of NZ_DATMYH010000059.1, from coordinate 3,136 downwards.
GCCAATCTTTCGGATCGGACGGATGCGTCAGGCGGCCTGGCGCTCGGACTGGCGCGGGACCTGGACCCGCTCGGCGGGCAGGTCGATCACGAAGGTCGAACCAAGGCCCGGCGTGCTCATGGCGCGGACGGTCCCGCCCATGGCTTCGACCAGCCCGCGGGCCAGGGTCAGGCCGACGCCGGCTCCTTCCTTGGACCGGGTGGACGAGTCGTCCGCCTGGACGAATTTGCCGAACAGGTCGGGCAGCCGCTCCGGCGCGATGCCGACGCCGGTGTCGATGATGCGAAACTCGAGTCCCTTGCCGGTCGCACGGGACTCAAGCCGTATCGCGCCGCGAGACGTGTGCCGGATGGCGTTGTCCAGCAGATGGTTCAACGCCTGCCGGACGTAGCCGCCATCCAGCCGCCAGACCCCGTTGACGGCGCTGTCGACGACCGTTTCCAGCGCCAGACCGGCCGCGTCGGCGGCGGGCCGATGTTCGGCCGCGATCGCTTCGATGAGAACCCCGACATCGACGCCCGCAGGCTGGGAGACCAGTTCTCCCTTTTCCAGCCGGGCCACGGTCAGGATGCGTTCGATCAGTTCCAGCAGGCTTTCGCCGGACTGCTGCAGCACGCCGAGCTGGCTGCGTTGTTTGGCGTCGAGGTTCCCCATGGCCAGGACCTGGGCCATGCCCAGGACGCCGTTCAGGGGCGTGCGCAACTCGTGGCTCATGACCGCCAGGAAGCGGCTCTTGGCGCCGTTGGCGGCTTCGGCCCGGTCGCGCGCATCGGTCAGGGCCTCCTCGTTTTCTTCCAGCCGTCGGACGATGCGGCTGATGCGGAAAAACAGGGCGACGGCGACGGCGGCCAGCAGAAGGATGACGGCCCCGATGACCGGAGCCGCGCCGAGGAGCACCGACCGGCCGGGGTCTGCAGGCGTCCACAGGACCTGGGTCAGGGGCGCGCCGTCCGGGCCTTCCAGGACGATGCCGCCGCGGTCGTCGCGGGGCGCGTCGGCGTCCGCGAGCGCCGGGGCCTGAAGCGCCAGATCCTTTTCCAGCGAGGCCAGCAGCACGGAAATCGGCTTGGCGGAAACGATGATCGGGTCGGTGGACAGGCGGGGCGTGGACATGTCTTCGGGCACCACCGTGCCCAGGCCGACCAGATAGATGTCCGCGCCGGCGCGGACGATGGCCGTGCGGTTGACCGAGGCCTCGAAGGCCGCCCGGGGCCGGTCGCGTTTGGCGTCCGACTCGCGCCGCACCTGGGCCACCAGCGGCGTGACCGCATCGACAAACGCCTGTTCGCTGGCCAGCGCGACGGGTTCGCTGTCCCGTGAGGCCAGGATCAGGTCGCCGCGCCGGTCGTAGACCAGGGTCACGGCGTGACCCATGAAGTCGGCGTAGTAATCGCCGAAATTGATCTGCAGCCATTCCAGATCCGGCTCGCCCGCCAGGGTGATGACGGAGTCGTTCCAGATGGCCGAGGAGTTGATGTTCTCGGTCAGGTCCTCAAGCATGCGCGCGACCCGGACCTCGGCCAGCTGCTGCTCGCGGGCGGTCTGCACCCTGTCGACGCTGGCGGCGGCGTAGGCCATCAGGCCAACGGCGCCGGCGATCACGATGGCGAGCGCCGCAAGCGTGATCGTGACGATCCGCCTGAGGTCCTTGCGCTCTGTGGTTGTGACCTTCCCCGACATGATGCGAGGCTGCGCCGCGGACCAATAAAGTCCGGTGTCGGAAGGTAGTTACCCTCTCCTTTACCGTATCTGGACCCGGATGCTTAAGGCGCATCTCCCATATTGGGCTCCAAAAGGGGGAGCTCTTCCAATGCGTTATATCATTCCGGCGACTCTGTTCGCCGCCCTGACCCTGTCCGGCGCGCCGGCGCTGGCGCAGTCGGCGGACAGGGGCTGGACCGTCGAGGCGATGGCGGGCGTGGTGTCCGACTATCGCTGGCGCGGCGCGTCCCTGTCGGGCGGCGACCCTGCGTTGCAGGCGGGGGCGACCGTCAGCCATGCGAGCGGCTTCTATGGCGACGTCTATGTTTCCTCGATCGAGGAATACGGCGTCGGGGCGGACGGCGACGGGGCGGAGGTCGAGGTGACCCTGACCGGGGGCTGGGCCGGGGCGCTGGCGGGCTTCGACGTCGATGCGGGGGTCGCGGCCTATCAGTATCCCGGCGGCTCGGAGGTGGCCTATGTCGAGATACCGGTGCAGGCCGGGCGTACCGTCGGCCCATGGACCTGGACCCTGGGCGCCGCCTTCGCCCCGGCGCAGTCGGCGCTTGGGGATGAGGACAACCGTTATGTCTGGGCCGGGGCGGCCCTGGCGCCGGAGGCCTGGCCGGTGGCGCTGGAGGCCACGGTGGGCCGGGAGGAGGGCGCCTGGGCGCCCGACGGCAAGACGGACTGGTCGCTGGGCGCGCGGGCGCCGCTGGGGCCGGTCGAGATCAGCCTCGCCTGGGTCGACAGCGACGTCGACGAGGGCGCGGCGGTCGCGGGGCTGTTCGTCAGCTTCTGATATTTTACCCGGGCGATATTGACGGGGCGATATCATCCGGGTAAATAGTGTCGGCGTTGAAAAAACACAGTCCGAAGAGTCCGAAGAGTCCGCTCCGTCCGCTCCATGAAGAGTGCAATCGATCCACCGCGTCTCCGGTCCGGGCCTGTCCCGGACGGCAGGATAGGACGCCCCTACGTCAGAACCGGACGTACCGCGTCCGGCCCGGAGTCCCGCCATGTCCGCTTCGATAGACCTGCCCGTCGCCGTCTTCTCGTCCCATCGTCTGATCGCCCGCGGGCCGCTGGGGGAGGTGCTGGCGGAGGTCCGGGCGGCGGTCGCCGACGACGCGGCGCCGCTGGTCGTCGATCTGGCGACCGGCCGGGTCGTGGATCTGGATCTGCGCGGGACCCTGGACGAGGCGAAGGCCCGGCTGACCCCGGCGCCGGAGGCGGAGAAGCGCGGGCCGGGCCGGCCGAAGCTGGGCGTCACGGCGCGCGAGGTGACCCTGCTGCCCCGCCACTGGGACTGGCTGTCCGCCCAGCCCGGCGGCGCCTCGGTGGCCCTGCGCAAACTGGTCGAGGGGGCTTTGCGCGAGGCGGAGGGGCCGGACCGGGCGCGCAAGGCGAAGGACGCGACCTACCGCTTCATGAC
>NZ_DATMYH010000058.1:0-6748 GCF_035561115.1 Brevundimonas sp. | reverse complement strand
GTCATGCGGGGGGTCATAGGCGGCTTGAGCCGCGGGGAAAACAGGCGCGAAGCGTTTGACCGATCCGGATCAGTCTGTTCCCCGGCGAAAAACACCGTCCGAAGAGTCCGAAGCGTCCGAAGAGTCCGCTTCGTGCGCCGGGAAAAACACCGTCCGATGAGTCCACTCCGTCCACTGAGTCCACTTCTCCTTGCGTCAATCGGGTTTCGGTCGCGAGCAATCTGGCACGGACCTACGTCAGAAATGGACGTGGGGTTGAGGGTGACGCCGCGCGAGGGGTTGGATAGAAGCACGCCGAGCGGCCCGGCAGAGGCCGCCGACGCGACGGGAGCTTTCATGGACTTCGCCCTCAACGACGACCAGCGCGCCATCCAGGATGCCGCCCGGCAGTTCGCGGAGGCGGAGCTGGCCCCGCACAGCGCCGAATGGGACGAGACCAAGCATTTCCCGGTCGATGTCATGCGTCAGGCCGCGGAGATGGGCTTCTGCGGCATCTACACCGGCGAGGAGCATGGCGGCATGGCCCTGGGCCGGGTCGAGGCGGCCCTGATTTTTGAAGAGCTGTCGCGGGGCGACGTGTCGACGGCGGCCTTCATCTCGATCCACAACATGGCGACGTGGATGATCGACAAATTCGGCTCGGACGATCTGCGCGCCCGCTATGTGCCCTCGCTGGTGTCGATGGAGCGGATCGCCAGCTACTGCCTGACCGAGCCCGGGTCCGGCTCCGACGCGGCCGGTCTGCGCACCACGGCGCGGCTGGACGGCGACCACTGGGTGCTGAACGGCTCCAAGGCCTTCATCTCGGGAGCGGGAACGTCGGACGTCTATGTCGTCATGGCCCGCACCGGGCAGGACGGGCCGAAGGGCATTTCGACCTTCGTGGTCGAGAAGGACGCGCCGGGTCTGAGCTTCGGAGCCCAGGAGAGGAAGATGGGCTGGAACAGCCAGCCCACGGCCATCGTCGCCTTCGACGACTGCCGCATCCCGGCGGCCAATCTGCTGGGCAAGGAGGGCGACGGCTTCCGCTACGCCATGATGGGTCTGGACGGCGGGCGGCTGAACATCGCCGCCTGTTCGCTGGGCGGGGCGCGGCTGGCCCTTGAGGCGGCGCAGGCCTATGTCACGACGCGAAAACAGTTCAGCAAGCCCTTGTCAGACTTCCAGAATGTCCAGTTCAAGCTGGCCGACATGGCGACCCAGCTGGAGGCGGCGCGCCTGCTGGTCCTGCGCGGGGCCTGGGCCATGGACACGCGGCATCCCGAGGCGACCAAATGGTGCGCCATGGCCAAGCGGTTCGCCACCGACGCCTGTTTCCAGATCGCCGACGAAGCGCTTCAGCTGCACGGCGGCTACGGCTATCTGAAGGACTATCCGCTGGAGCGGATCGTGCGCGACCTGCGGGTCCACCGCATTCTCGAGGGCACCAACGAGATCATGCGGGTGATCACGGCGCGGGAGATGCTGCGGCAGTGACCGCACGCCTGGTTCCCTGGTCGTGGATCGGCCTGCTTGCGGCTATTCCCGTCGCTGGGGCGGTTTTCTTGCCTCTCATGTGGCTCACCGATCAGTTTCGCTACGGTCTTGACGCCGACATGGTCCATCTGTGGGCGACGCGCACTCCAGTCTGGTTCGTCCGCGGCATCTTCGAGATAGGCGTGTTCGGGACGCCTTTCCTGATTTTGGCATACTGGGTGGTGCGGCTTCGGGGCCTCGGTCGAGGGTGGTTTTTCGCCATCGCGTCGATCGTTCCCGCTGCTCCGGTTCTTGGGTTAGGCCTGTATTTTGCACTCGAAGAGATTCTCCAACCTACGCGAGGAGTGACACCGTACGAGGCCAGTAGTCTGACCTATCTCCCGAACTACCTGGCGCCTGTCTCGATCACGGCGGCCATGTGGGCGGCGGCCTTCATCTATCTTCGGATCGCCATTGCACTCTCCGGGCCCGGGCCAGGCCAAATCCTCTCTCAAAGGTGACGCCTACCTGCGGTCGTGCGAAGCTCGGCCGCGGGAGGATCGATCATGAAACTTTTCGCCATAGTCGCCTTGCTGGTCGCCGCTTCCGCCTTGCCCGCGGCGGCCCAGGACCAGGTCGACGAGATCATCGTCACCGGCTCGCGCGCCATCGAGTGGGACCCGGACGACGTGCCGGTGATCCAGCTGGAGCGGCGGGCCGACAATCTGGTCGTGGCCGTGCGGGTGGTGAATGATACGCGCGACGCCCCCGGCCGGCGCAACGAGATCACCCAGACCCTGCGCGCCATGGCGCGGGCCGCCGCGGGCCGCGCCGACATCGATCTTTCGATCGAGGACGACGGGACGCTGGTTCCCCTGACCGAGGACATGGTCTCGACCCTGACGCTGGGGATGGATCCCGGACGCAGCGACACCAGCGTGGCCAGTCTGGTGGTGAAGACGCCGATCCGGGCCGGCGACACCCTTGACGCCGCATCGGAACGGATCGAGGCGTTCGTCGAGGGAATCGATCCCGTCGGCCGGTCGCTGGCGGATGTCAGCGGCGACTGGCAGCTGACGGTGATCAATCCGGCCCAGTACCGCGCGCCCATCCTGGCGGCCATCTCGGCGGACGCGCGCGCGACCTCGGCGACCTTCGGCGAGGGATATGCGGTCGAGGTGGAGGGGCTGTCGAACCGCGTCACGTGGCGCCAGTCCGGGCCGCTCGATCTGGCCCTGTTCGTTCCCTACAAGATGACGGTGACGCCCCGCCGTTGAGGCTGGACCGTTCGACCGGGTCGCCCTACAGCCGCCGCATGAGCGATTCCGAAGTCCTGACCCGCGTCGAATCCGGCGTCGGCCGCATCACCCTGAACCGGCCCAAGGCGCTGCACGCGCTGAACCGGGGCATGTGCGAGGCGATGACGGCGGCGCTGCTGGCGTGGCGCGGAGACGCCGCCGTGCAGTCGGTCCTGATCGACCACTCGGGCGAGCGCGGCTTCTGCGCCGGGGGCGACATCCGCATGATCGCCGAGAGCGGGGCGGGCGATGCGTCGGGGGCGAAGGCCTTCTTCCTGAGCGAATACCGGCTGAACCATCTGCTGTTCGAGTATCCGAAGCCGGTCACGGCGATCGTCGACGGCATCGTCATGGGCGGCGGGGTCGGCATCTCCGAGCCCGCCGACGTGCGCGTCGCCACCGAGCGGACGACCTACGCCATGCCCGAGACCGGCATCGGCCTGTTCCCCGACGTGGGCGGCGGCTGGTTCCTGCCGCGGCTGCCGGGCCAGACCGGGGTCTGGCTGGCCCTGACCGGGGCCCGGCTGAAGGCGGCGGATACGGTGGCCCTGGGCATCCATACGCATTTCGTGCCGTCGGACCGGCTCGAGTCGCTGAAGGCCGCGCTGCTGGCCCATGCGGCCGAGCCCAGGACCGTCGCCGACGCCATGGCCTCCGACCCGGGACCGGCGCCGACAACGGCGCATCGCGAGGCTATCGACCGACTGTTCGCCTTCGACACGGTCGAGGAGATCTTCGCAGCGCTCGAGACCGACGGGTCGGACTGGGCCCTGACGCAGTTGGCGATCCTGAAGTCCAAGTCGCCGCAGTCGATGAAGGTCACCCTGCGCCAGTTGCGCCTCGGGGCGACGCTGGCGACCTTTGCCGAGAACATGGCCATGGAATACCGGCTCGGCGGCCGGGTGGTGCGCAGCCACGACTTCCAGGAGGGCGTGCGCGCCGTCATCGTCGACAAGGACAATACGCCGGCCTGGTCGCCAGCCGCCCTGGCGGGGGTGACCGACGCGGCCCTGGACGCCCTGTTCGCGCCCCTGCCGGCGGGCGAGGAATGGACGCCGCTGCCCTGATGCCGGGGCCTGAGGTCTTGCATCCCGTCCGGTCGCGAGCGTAGCTGGCGGCCGCAATCAGGGAGAGGGCCGTCATGATCAGGACTTTGGCATTGGCGCTGGCCGCGGCGGCGGCGCTCGGCGGCTGCGCGATGACCAGCGACGGGATGGTCGTCCCGGGGAGCGAGGCGCGGCCCGATCTGGCGGCCGGCCATGCGGCGGCGGTGGCCGATTCCCGCCGCCTGCCGGCCGAGGTCGCGCGCGACCCGCTGCGCAAGCCCGCCGAAATGCTGGCCCTGATGCGGCTGGCGCCGGGGCAGGCGATCGCCGACATCCGTCCCGAAGAGGGATACTTCACCCGGCTGTTCGCACCGGCGGTGGGCCCGGGGGGGCACGTCTACGCCTTCGTGCCCAACCAGACGGCGCAGCGCGAGAACGGCTTCGCCGACACCCTGGCCTCGACCTATCCGAACGTCAGTCGCGTGACCGGGGCGCTGGAGACCATGACCTTCGACCGGCCGCTGGACGTGGTCTTCATGGGCGAGGAGTATCACGACTTCGCCATCCCCCGGTTCAACGTCGACGTGGCGCGGATGAACGCGGCGGTGTTCGCGGCGCTGAAGCCGGGCGGTCTCTATGTCATCCTCGACCACCAGGCGGCCGCCGGGGCCGGGATCGGCGTGGCGGGAACCCTGCACCGGATCGAGGCGGCGGAGCTGCGGCGGCAGGTCGAGGCGGCGGGGTTCGTCTTCGACGGCGAAAGCGACGCGGTCCGCGTTCCGGGCGACGACCATTCCCTGAGCGTGTTCGACGAAAGCATCCGCGGCCGGACCGACCGGTTCGTCTACCGCTTTCGCAAACCGGGCTGACGGCGGGCCCCGCAAGGTCTAGCTTCTTCCTCCGGCGCCGTCAGAGCGCGTCAGGAGGATTTGCCATGCGTCGTTCCCTGTTCATGGCCGCTGCGGCGGCGATCGCCCTGTCATCCGCCGGCTGGACGGCCGGCGCGGCGACCCCTTCCGATCCCGGCAGCTATGCGGCGGCGCTGGCCGACCCCGGCCGTCCGGCTGCGGACCGGGCGCGGGACGAGGCCCGGCACGCCGCCGAAACCCTGGACTTCGCCAGGGTCCAGCCCGGTCAGAAGGTCGCCGACATGATCATCGGCGGCGGCTATTTCACCCGCCTGTTCTCGGCCGCCGTGGGAGCCGAAGGCCATGTCACCGCCTGGCAGCCGGCCGAGTTCATCGCCTTCCAGGCCAGCTATGGTGAAAGCCTGACCACCGTCGACGCCCTGGCCAATGTGGAGGGCGTCCGGTGGTCGCTGGGCGCGCCCGCGTTTCCATCCGACCTCGACCTGGTGTTCACGGCCCAGAACTATCACGACCTGCACCTGAACGTCGCCCCGGCGGAGACGGCCGCGAACATCAACGCCGCCGTGTTCCGCGCGCTGAAGCCGGGCGGTCTCTATGTCGTCGTCGATCACCATGCGGTCGCCGGCGCGCCCCTGACCGCCTCCGACACGGTGCACCGCATCGACATCGACGCCGTCAAACGGGAAGTCCTGGCCGCCGGCTTCGTGCTGGACGGCGAGAGCGACATCCTGGCCAATCCGGCGGACCCCCGCACCGCCAGCGTCTTCGATCCGTCGATCCGCGGGCGGACCAGCCAGTTCATGCTCCGGTTCCGCAAGCCGGGTTGAACGAAAAACCGGCCGGCGCCGCTGGCGACGGGGCGGGGGACGGGCTAACGCTCCCGAAAACCATTCGGGAGACGACGCCATGACCCTCAGGATAGCCTTCATCGGTCTGGGCAATATGGGCGGAGGCATGGCGGCCAACCAGGCGAAAGCCGGCCACGCCGTGGCGGCCTTCGACCTGTCGCAGGCCGCGCTGGATCGCGCCGCCGCCGCCGGCTGCACGCCCGTCGGATCCGTCGCCGAGGCCGTCAGGGACGCCGACGTCGTCATCACCATGCTGCCCGCGGGCCCGCATGTGCTGAAGGTCTATTCGGAGCAGGTCATCGGCGCCGCGCCGGCTCCGGCCCTGCTGCTGGACTGTTCGACCATCGACGTGGACACGGCCCGCAAGGTCGCCGGTCTGGCGAAGGCGGCGGGCTACGCCTTCGCCGACGCGCCGGTGTCCGGCGGCACGATGGCGGCCGAGGCGGGCACGCTCGCCTTCATGGTCGGCTGCGACGAGCCGGACTTCGCCCGCATCGAGGCGGCGCTGGAGCCGATGAGCCGCGCGACCTTCCGCGCCGGCGACCACGGGGCAGGGCAGGCGGCCAAGATCTGCAACAACATGATCCTCGGCATCACCATGCTGGGCACCTGCGAGGCCATCGGCCTGGCCGAGAAGCTGGGCCTCGATCCGGTGAAGATGTTCGACATCGTGGCCAAGTCCTCGGGCCAGAGCTGGAGCACGACGACCTATTATCCCTGGCCGGGCCCGGTGCCGACCGCGCCGTCGAACCGCAACTACGAGGGCGGATTCGCGGCGGCCATGATGCTGAAGGATCTCAAGCTGGCCCAGGACGCCGCCGCCAAATCCGGGGCCTCGACGCCGCTCGGGGCCCAGACTGAAGCCCTGTTCCAGATGTTCAACGGCCTCGGCTACGGCGGCCGCGACTTCTCGGCCATCCTGCAGATGCTGCGCGGCAAGCTGGACGAATTGCCGAAGGACTAAGGGTCGGGTTCTTGAGAATCGTTATCAATTAAGGGTTTGCGGCGATTTGTCCGGTCCGTTTCATGGACAAATCGGCCCGATCGGCGCATCACGCGGCAAGTTTTCGCCGCCAGCAGAGCTGTTCGCTTGTACGACTACAAGGCCGCCTTCCAGACTGCCGTGGAGCAGGTCAAGAGCGAGGGGCGCTACCGCGTCTTCGCCGATCTGAAGCGCGTGCGCGGCCAGTTCCCCAAGGCCGTCCGCCGCCGTGAGGACGGGTCCGAACAGG
>NZ_DATMYH010000057.1:0-21830 GCF_035561115.1 Brevundimonas sp. | reverse complement strand
GGGGCGTGTGCCGATGTGCTTCGAGGCGCCGGCCGAGGGGGACGCCTGGGCCCGCGAGAAGGTGATGGACGCCGCCGCCGCCTGGGAGGCTGTGGCCCGGGTGGAGTTCGACATCCTCGCCGCCTGCCCGGCGCCCGGGTCAGGCCCGCGCCGTATCCCGGTGCGGATCGAGCACGATCCCGAGCTGTTCGCCTCGTCCAGCCATCTGGGCGTCAATCTGGTGCGCGGCGGGACGATCACGCTGAACGCCGACTATCTGGTCACCAACCGCATCTGCGGCCGGCGCGGGACGGTCGGGCGCGAGGGCTGCTTCTATGCCGACGCCCTGCATGAGCTGGGACACGCCCTGGGCTTTTCGCACGACCATGTCAGCCCGCGCGCGCCCGACTGCGTCGCCCGCCAGAGCACGCCCGAGGCCGAGGTCGCCGACGAGCAGTATTACGATCCCGCCTCGGTCATGAATTACTGCAACCCCGAGCGCTGGAAGGGGCGGTTGAGCCCCGCCGACCTGTGCTCGGTCCGCGCCGCCTACGGCGGACCGCACGGCGACCGGCCCAGCCGGGCCAGCTGCTACGCCATGACGGGCGCGACCATGCGCGGCAGGGAAGGCGGCCGGCGGCCTTGACCCCCGTTCGCTTCGGCCCCTAGCGTGCGGCGCCCCGGGGAGAGGGCGATCAGTTCGGGGAATTCCATATGCGTCGTCATCTGCTTGGTCGGGCCCTGCCCGTCTTCGTCCTGCTGGCCGCCGTGGCCGGGCCTGCGCTGGCGCAGGAGGGACTGACCTATCAGCAGCCGCCGTCGCCGATCGCGGAGATTCTGGACACGAAGCCGACGCCGACGCCGAGCCTGTCGCCCGACGACCGGACGCTGGCCCTCTACGACCGGGCCAATCTCCCGCCGATCGCCGAACTGGCCGAGCCTATGCTGAGGCTGGCGGGATACCGGATCAATCCGCGCAACAACGGGCCGGCGAACAGCCGCGTGACCTGGCTGACGGGATTGAGCTTCCAGCCGGTCGCGGGCGGCGGCCCGCGCACGGTCGAGCTTCCGGCGAACGCCCGCTTCCTGTCGCCCAGCTGGTCGCCAGATAGCCGGTCTCTGGTCCTGCTGATGGACGCGCCGACGGGGCTGGAGTTGTGGACGGTGGACGTGGCCAGCGGCCGCGCGCGCAAGCTGACGGACGCGCGGGTCAACGCCGCGGGTGGCGGGGCCTTCGACTGGCTGCCCGACAGCTCGGGCCTGATGGTGCGGATGACGCCCGAAGGCCGCGGCGCGGCGCCGGACGTGTCGCGTCCGCCCGCCGGTCCGACCGTGGCCGAGAGCATGGGCCGGGCGGCGCCAGCGCGGACCTATCAGGACCTGCTGACCGATCCGGGCGACGAGGCCCTGTTCGATCACTATTTCACTTCGCAGCTGACGCTGGTGCCGCTGAACGGGGCGGCCCGATCGCTGGGCGCGCCGGCCATCTATCTGGGCGCCAGCGTGTCGCCGGACGGCCGGCATGTGCTGCAGACGATGGTCAAGCGGCCCTACAGCTATGTCGTGCCCGCCGGCCTGTTCCCGGCGGACGTCGTGGTCACGGACCTGAACGGCCGGGTGGTTCATCGCGTGGCCGACCTGCCGTTGAGGGACAATATCCCGACGCCGTTCGACGCCGTGGCGCCCGGCCCGCGCTCGGTGCAGTGGCGCGCCGACGCCCCGGCGACCCTGGTCTGGACCGAGGCCCAGGACGGCGGCGATCCGCGCACGCCCGCCGAGGTCCGCGACCGCGTCTTCACCCTGGCCGCGCCGTTCAGCGGGGCGCCGGTTCCGCTGATCAATCTGAAGGAACGCTACGCCGGGGTGACCTGGGGCGATGCGGACACCGCCCTGGTCTACAGCCGCTGGTTCAACAACCGGCATGAGACCCGGTTTGTGGTCGATCCGTCGAACCCGGGAACGGGCCGCGTCCTGCTGGAGCGCAACTATCAGGATCGGTACAACGACCCCGGCTTCCCGGTGACCGAGCCCAACGACAACGGCTTCCCCGTCATCCGCTTTGCGCAGGACGGCCGGGTGCTGATGACCGGCGCCGGAGCGACGCGCGCGGGCGAGTATCCGTTCCTGGCCGCCATGGACCTGGCCGACGGCCAGTCGCAGCGGCTGTGGACCTCGGCCAGCGGGGACTATGAAACCGTCGTCGGCTTCCTCGATGAAGAGGGTCGCCGGGTGGTGACCCGCCGCGAGACGCGCAACGATCCGCCCAACCTGTTCGTGCGCGACCTGACCGCCGGCCAGCCGGACGCCCTGACACACTTCCCCGATCCGGCGCCGCAGATGGCGGGCGTGACGCGTCAGACGATCAGCTATGCGCGCGCCGACGGGGTGCAGCTGTCGGGCGAACTGTATCTGCCGGCCGGCTACGACAAGGATCGCGACGGCCCGCTGCCCCTGGTCATGTGGGCCTATCCGGCCGAGTTCACCGACGCCGCCGTGGCCGGTCAGGTGGTCGACGCCGCCAACCGCTTCACGCGGCCGGGCGGGATCAGCCATCTGTTCCTGCTGACCCAGGGCTACGCCGTGCTGGACAATCCCTCGATGCCGATCGTCGGCGTCAACGGGGCCGAGCCGAACGACACCTATATCGAACAGCTGAAAGCCAGCGCCCAGGCGGCGGTCGACGCCGTCGTCGGCATGGGCGTGGCCGACCGTGACCGGATCGCGGTGGGCGGACACAGCTACGGCGCCTTCATGACCGCCAACCTGCTGGCGCACACCGACCTGTTCCGCACCGGCATCGCGCGGTCCGGCGCCTATAACCGGACCCTGACGCCGTTCGGCTTCCAGGCCGAGCAGCGCACCTACTGGGAGGCCGGCGACACCTATACGGAGATGTCGCCCTTCACCTACGCCAACAAGGTCAATGAGCCGATCCTCCTGATCCACGGCGAGGCCGACGACAATTCGGGCACCTTCCCGATCCAGTCCGAGCGGTTCTATGCGGCGCTGAAGGGGCAGGGGGCGACGGTGCGCTATGTCGTCCTGCCGCTGGAGGCCCACGGCTATCGCGCGCGGGAATCGGTGGGGCACACCCTGTGGGAGATGACCCGCTGGCTGGACCAGTATGTGAAGAACGCGGGACCGAGGGCGGGGCAGTAGGCCGGCGCCGATGTCTCCTCCCCGCGCCTTTGGCGTGGGGAGGGGGACCGCGAAGCGGTGGAGGGGCGCCAACCGCACGAACCCGGGGCCGGATACCCCTCCACCCCTTCGGGGTCCCCCTCCCCATCGCTTCGCGACAGGGAGGAGACGGTTTTCTCGCGGTGCGTTACGCCTCCACGATCTCCCCCAGACCGTCCGCCGTCCTCGCCACGGTGAAGGTCTTCAGCACGCCCGCTTCATAGGGTTTGGCGAACAGGGTGGAGACGGTGCGCAGTTCGGCCCTGGCCTGATCCGGCGTCAGGGTCAGCAGGACGTAGCCCTTGGCCGACTGGTCGCAGAAGACGACCTCGTCATTGGCCTGCATCAGGGCGGCGCCGAGCGGCATGCGGGGGACGGCGTCGCCGGGCGAGGGGCTGGAGATGGCGCTGGTTCCGAACTCGACGCCGCGGCGGGCGCCGGCGGCGTCCTTGAGGTCGTCGACCCAGAAGGCGTGGCTGTCGCCGGCCAGGACGATGGGCTGGACCCCCGCCTCGGCGAAGGCGGCGTACAGGCGTTCGCGGCCGGCGGGATAGCCGTCCCAACTGTCGAGGTTGAAGGGCACGCCCAGTTTGAACAGCTCGATCGACTGCTGGACCTGGGCGCGGACGCCCGCGGGTAGGGAGCCCAGCAGGCCGGCGATCTGCGTCGGGCTGGCCATCCGGGTGAGGTCGGGGCCTTGGACCCGGGCCATGACCACCTGGTTGCCGATGACCTGCCACGGCGTGCCCGAGGCGCGGGAGGCCTGAAGCGTGGACTTGATCCAGTCGCGCTGGGCGTCGCCGAGCAGGTCGCGGGCCGGGTCGTTGCGCTTCGTCTGGAAGGCGGCGACGTCGGGGCGGCCGTCGGCGACCGGCATGTCGGCCTCCCAGGTCAGCTGTTCGCCGCGGGCGAGCAGGCGGGTCTCGACCATCAGCAGGCTGGCCAGATCGCCGAAGTCGAAGCTGCGCTGGATGGCCTCGGGCGTCAGGCCGGCGGCGGGTTCGCGGATCGGCATCCACTCGAAATAGGCCTTCAGCGCCGCGGCCTTGCGCGTGGCGTAGTCGCCCTCGGTGGCCGGGGTGTGGTTCTCGGCCCCGGCGGTCCAGGCGTCGTTGGCGATCTCGTGGTCGTCCCAGACGCAGATGAAGGGGGCGCGGGCGTGGGCGGCCTGCAGGTCGGGGTCGGACTTGTACTGGGCGTGGCGGGTCCGGTAGTCGGCCAGGGAGACGATCTCGTGGGCCGGCGCGGGGATGCGGCCCAGCGGGGCGCCCGAGGCCATGCCGTAGGCGTCGGGCTCGGCGCCGTATTCATAGATGTAGTCGCCCAGGTGGACGACGGCGTCGACCCGCTCCAGCTTCGAGACCGCGTCCCAGGCGTTGAACAGGCCGCCGGGGTAGAGCTGGCAGGAGGCGACGGCGAGCACGACCTCGGGGGTCGTGCCGGCGGGCAGGGTGCGGGTGCGGCCCTGCGGCGAGCGGGTCTCGCCGGCGGTGAAGGCGTAGCGATATTCGACGCCGGGCAGCAGGCCCGTGACCGGCACCTTGACCGTGAAGTCGCGGTCCGGCCCGGTCTCGACCGTGCCCGAGGCGACCGAGGCCGCCGCGTCGCTGTCGCGCCAGACCGACCAGTCGACGCGCACCGCGCGGACGGACGGGTCCTGCGGCGTGACGCGGGTCCAGATCACCACGCCGTCGTGCTGAGGATCGCCGGAGGCGACCCCGTGGGCAAAGGCGGCGGCCGAGGACGCGCGGGCGGCGGCGGGGACAGCCGCCCCGGCCGCGCCGGCGCCGAACAGGCCGAGAAGGTCGCGGCGGTGCAAGGTCATCGCTGTGGCTCCTAGTAGCGCAGGCTGAGGGTGGCGCCGTAGGTGCGCGGCTCGCCGGCGATGAAGGTCGGCAGGCCAAGGCCGTCGCCGGTGTTGCCGGCGTCCTTGATGTATTGCTCGTCCAGCAGGTTGTCGCCGAACACCTCCAGACCCCAGTTTGCGTCGGACGGGGCGTAGCGGACCCGCAGGTTCAGCAGGCCGTAGGCCTCCTGGACCTCGTCGACGGCGGTGTCGGGGACGAAGTTGCCGGTCTGCAGGTCGGCGCGGTCATTGTCGTTGTCGAAGAAGGTTTCCGACTGCCAGCTGTACGTCGGCTGGACCTCGAACTCGCCGCCGAACAGGGGGACGCGCCAGGTCAGGCCGACCGAGGCGCGATGGTCGGGCGACAGGCGGAATTTGTTGCCGTCGAAGATGCCCGCCTCGAACCGCGAGTGGTTGTACGCATAGGTCGCGAACAGATCGAGACTGTCCATCGGGCTGAAGAAGGCCTGGCCCTCGAAGCCGTAGGCGGTCGCCTCGCCGGCGTTGGTGGTGAAGAACTGGGTCCCGACCTGAACCGTGGTCTGGAAGTTGGTGTAGTCGTAGAAATACGCCGCGCCATCCAGCCGCAGGGCGCCGCCCATCGTCGCCGTCTTGGCCCCGACCTCGTAGCTGTCGACCAGTTCCTCATCGACGAAGGTGAAGGCCGGCGCGGCGAAGGGCGCGGCCGGCGTACCGGGCGACAGCACGGCCGGACGGCGGCCGCGGGCGTAGTTGGCATAGAGGTTGGCGTCGTCGGTCAGGGCGTAGCGGGCCGTGGCGCGCCAGGTCACGCCGTCGTCCTCGAGATCCTGGCTGACGGTGGAGCCGTTGCCGGCGGTCGGCTGGAAGGTCAGGCCGAACAGGGGGAAGGCGGCGGTGACCGGGGCGGTGGCGGCGCCGGGCTGGGCCAGCTGGAAGACGACGCCGTTGGCGAAGGCCCCGAGGGCGGCGGCCTGGGCCAGGGCGGCGGGCGTGCCCTGGGCGATCAGGGCGGCGATCTGACCCTGCACCTGTTGCACCGCCAGCAGGCCGCCAAGGATGGAACGGCCGTTCTCCGTGGAGGTGGAGATGCCGGTGGTCTTCTCGTCCTGGGTCCAGCGGACGCCGAGGGCGAACTCCAGCCGGTCGGTCGGACGCCAGGTCACATCGCCGAACAGGTCAAAGGATTCCAGTTCGCTGGAGTTGGTGGCGGTTTCGGTGTGCGAGGACTTCAGATTGTTGCGAATGCCCGGGATGAAGGGGGCCGGGATGCCGAATGCCGCCAGGATGGGGTCGATCAGGGCCGGGCTGGAGAAGGCGGCGAGGGGCAGGGCGGTCGTGCCGACGGCGGCCGGGTTGCCATCAAGCAGGCCCGCCAGCTGGGCCAGGGCGACGCGCTCGTTGAACTCGGTCGGGGTGCGCTGGAAGCCTTCCTCGTTGAAATAGCCGGCGCCGATGAAGCCGGAGAGGGCGCCGCCGTTGTCCCAGTTCAGGCGCAGCTCCTGGCTGAACTGCTTGCCCTGGGCGTCCTCGCCCGCGAACAGCAGGGGCAGGGAGATGCCGTCGGGATCGAAGGCCTCATACGACTCGAACTCGCGCCAGGCGGTGGTCGAGGTCAGGGTCAGGGCGTCCGAGAAGTCAAAGCGACCAATACCGGTGACGCCATGAACCGTGCGGTCGAGGCCGAGCGGCTTGCCGCCGTCGAACGTGCCCGAGGGCGTCAGGGCCGCGCCGTCCCACGGATCGCGGCCGCCGAGAACGGCGCCTGTCGTCGGGTCGGCGGGGGAGTAGGCCATGGCCTTGAACGAGGTGCCGGGGCCTTCGTCGGTCTGATAGTTGGCGATCAGGTCGTAGCGGAAGGCGTCGTTCGGCTGGAAGGCGAGGCCGAGACGCCAGGCGTAGGTCTGGAAGCCGTTGTAGTCGGGCCCGCCCAGCAGGTTCTCGACATAGCCCTCGCGGGTCTTCATCCGGGTGGAGAAGCGCAAGGCCAGCATGTCGTTGATCGGGGCGTTCACCATCACTTCGGCCATGGTGTAGCCGAGGTTGCCGAAGGCCAGGCGGCCCGCCGCGTCGACGGCGTCGATATCGGCCTTGTTCTGGATGACGTTGATCGCGCCGATCAGGGCGCCGCGACCGTACAGGGTCGATTGCGGGCCCTTGGCGACCTCGATCCGTTCGACGTCGAACAGCTCGACGTAGGAGCCGCGCGATTTCGAGATGGAGACGCCGTCCTGATAGACCGAGACGCGCGGTTCGTTGGTGGCTTCGCCCGAGTCCGAGGTGATGCCGCGCATCACGAAGCCCGGGTTGTTGGGCGACTGGTTCTGCACCAGCAGGCCGGGGGTGAAGGCCGACAGCTCCTCGAAGTCCTGGACGCCGAGATTCTGAAGCGTTTCACCGCTCAGCGCCGTCAGGGCGAAGGGAACCTCCGCAGCGCTCTGCTCGCGCAACTGTGCGGTGACGATGACCTCGTCCAGGTTGGTCGGCTCTGCATCCTGGGCCGAGGCCGCGCCGGCCAGGCCCCAGACGAGGCCCAGCGCGGTGGCGCCGAGCAGGATGTTGGTCCGTTGAACGCGATGAATCATGGCAGCCCCCTGCGATTGGATGGCGCGGCGTAGCCGTGGTTCATGCCGCACTCGCGACAGCCGCGCGTCGGCCCGGTGAAGCTGCGACGGCGTTCCGGTGACGAACCGTCCGTGGACGCCGCCAGGCGCCGTCGCTGGGAGCGGGCCGGAACGCTTGTCGCGCCGCAACATTCCTGTTGCCTCAGCGGCGCTTGTCGGGTCACGCTGGGATCTTCAGAGCAGCGGGAGCGGCATGGCGTTCGACGAGATGTCAGGTGGGACGCCCGGATATGGGTCGGAGGTCCGCGACAGCTACCGTGGGCTCGCCCGCTGGCTGGCGGAGGCGCCCGACGGCCTGCTGCAGGCGCGCTCGCGCCAGGCCGAGCTGTTCTTCCGCCGCATGGGGATCACCTTCGCCGTCTATGGCGACGCGGAATCCAGCGAACGGCTGATCCCCTTCGACGTTGTGCCGCGCATCATCGGCGCGTCGGAGTGGGCCGGGCTCGAGGCCGGGCTGATCCAGCGGGTCACGGCGATGAACCTGTTCCTGGCCGACGTCTATGGCCCGCAGGAGTGCCTGAAGGCGGGAATCCTGCCGCCCGAGCTGGTGCTGACCAATCCCCACTATGTGCCCGAGATGCAGGGCCGCCGGCCGCCGCGCGGGGTGTGGGTGCATATCGCCGGCGTCGATCTGGTGCGGACGGGCGAGGACGGCTTCTACGTGCTGGAGGACAACTGCCGCACGCCGTCGGGGGTCTCCTACATGCTGGAGAACCGCGAGATGATGATGCGGCTGTTCCCCGACCTGTTCGCCGACTATCCGGTGCGGCCGGTCGAGACCTATACGGACATGCTGCTGGCGTCGCTCAGGGCCTGCGCGCCGGAGGCGGCGGGGGCCGATCCGACGATCGTGGTGCTGACGCCCGGGCCCTTCAACTCGGCCTATTACGAACACTCGTTCCTGGCCGACAAGCTGGGGGTCGATCTGGTCGAGGGGCGGGACCTGTTCGTCGACGACGGCAAGGTGTTCATGCGCACCACCCAGGGACGGCAGCAGGTCGACGTCGTCTATCGGCGCATCGACGACGACTTCCTCGATCCGCTGACGTTCCGGCCGGACTCGGCCCTGGGCGTGCCGGGGCTGATGACGGCCTATCAGGAGGGGACGGTGACCCTGGCCAACGCCGTCGGCACGGGCGTGGCCGATGACAAGGCCGTCTATACCTACATGCCCGAGATCATCCGCTTCTTCACCGGCGAGGAGCCGATCCTGAAGAACGTGCCGACCTGGCGCTGCCGCGAGCCGGAGGCGCTGAAGGAGGTGCTGGGCAAGCTGGACCAGCTGGTGGTCAAGGAGGTCGGCGGGTCGGGCGGCTATGGCATGCTGGTGGGACCGGCGGCGTCGAAAAGCGAGATCGAAGCCTTCCGCAAGAAGCTGATCAACGACCCGGACGACTTCATCGCCCAGCCGACCCTGGCGCTGTCGACCGCGCCGACGCTGGACAAGGGCGAGCTGGCCCCGCGCCACGTCGATCTGCGGCCCTTCGTGCTGTCGAGCCCGGACGGGGTGAGGGTGGCGCCGGGCGGGCTGACGCGGGTGGCGCTGAAGCCGGGCTCGCTGGTGGTCAACTCCAGCCAGGGCGGCGGAACCAAGGACACCTGGGTGCTGGATGTTTGAGCACTTTCTTCCGTGCATCCCCGCGAAGGCGGGGACCCAGGCTTTAATCGCGCCGCCGGTGTTTGACGCCGCGCCGGTTCGCCCAGTCAGCCTGCCAGCCGCTCAAACCTGGGTCCCCGCCTTCGCGGGGATGCACGGTTATTGCACATGCTGAGCCGCACCGCAGACAGCCTGTACTGGACCGGCCGCTATATCGAGCGGGCGGACTTCCTCGCCCGGATTCTGGAGGCGACGCTGAGGCTGGCGGCCATTCCGACGCGCGGTGACGGCGACGCCGGGACGGTGTGGGCCAGCGCCCTCGCCTCGGCCGGGGCACCCAGGGCGCTGGGCCGGTCGCCGACCGAGAAATCGGTGCGCGAGTATCTGGCCTTCGCACCCGACAATTCCTCCTCGATCACCGCTTGTATAACCCGGGCCCGGACCAATGCGCGATCGGTGCGCACCGCGCTGACGGTCGAGCTGTGGGAGGCGATCAACGGGGCGTGGAACGGGCTGGAGGAACAGGGCCAGCCGACCCGGCGCGACGACTTCGCCCGCTTCCTGGAGTGGGTGAAGACGGTCACCCTGTCGGTCGAGGGCGCGACCAGCCGGACCATGCTGAGGAACGACGGCTACTACTTCCTGCGTCTGGGCGCGGCGATCGAGCGGGCCGACAACACGGCGCGGCTGCTGGACGTGAAATATCATCTGCTGCTGCCCGAGGGCGAACGGGTCGGGGGCCAGCTGGACTATTTCCAGTGGACCACCCTGCTGCGCGAGGTGTCGGCGCTGACGGCCTATCGCTGGGTGTACCGGGACAGCGTCAAGCCGTGGCTGGTGGCCGATCTGCTGGTGCTGAACCGGCAGATGCCGCGCTCGCTGGCCAGCTGTCAGGCGTCGATCGTGCGCTATCTGGAGCGGCTGGCCAACGACTACGGCCGGCGCGGGCCGGCGCAGAGGCTGGCGGCGGAACGGATGCGGGCGTTCGATTCATCGCGCATCGAGGCCATCTTCCAGTCGGGCCTGCACGAATACATCCAGGCCTTCCTCGGCGAGAACGGCCGCCTGGGACAGGCGATCCACGACCAGTATCTGAGCTGACCTGTGCGCATCCGTATCGATCACGCGACCACCTACGCCTACGACCGGGCGGCGCGGTTCATCATCCAGACGCTGCGGCTGTCGCCCCGATCGTCCGAGGCGCAGCAGGTGCGGCACTGGCGGGTCGAGACCGACGTTGACGCCCGGCTGCGCAAGTCAGAGGACGCCTTCGGCAACATCGTCCATACGCTCTACACCGAGCAGCCGACCCAGAGCCTGACGGTGCGGGTGTCGGGCGAGGTGGTGACGACCGAGACCGCCGGGGTGGTGCCGCGGGATCAGGAGACGCTGTCGCCACTGGTGTTCCTGCGGGACACGGCGCTGACGAAACGCGACAAGCTGATCTCGGTCTTCGCGTCCGAGTTTTCAGCCCATCCGCCGCTGGAGCGGCTGCACCGGCTGATGGCGGGCATTCATGGCTCGGTGGCGTTCGAGGTCGGGGTGACGACGCCGACGCATACGGCGTCCGAGGTCCTCGCCCTGGGCCGGGGCGTCTGTCAGGACCACGCCCATGTCTTCATCGCCTGCTGCCGCCAGATGGGCGTGCCGGCGCGATACGTCTCGGGCCACCTGCTGCGGCGCGACGGGCAGGACGACCAGGAGGCCGGGCACGCCTGGGCCGAGGCCTGGATCGAGGATCTGGGCTGGGTCGGCTTCGATCCCGCCAACGGCATCTGCTCAACCGAGCGCTATGTGCGCGTCGCGACCGGTCTGGACTATCTGGGCGCGGCCCCGGTTCGGGGCGCCAGCTACGGCGGGGGCGGCGAGCGGCTGGCGGTGCGGCTGAACGTGCGTGATGCGGACATGCAACAGAGCCAGCAACAGGCGTAGGGCCGGGTGGAAGCGGGCGCCGTCCTCGCGCGAATCTGATACCGTCGCCGTCATGATTGCCGTTCAGGAATGGCGCGCCGCATGACCTATTGCGTGGGAATGCTGGTCGAAGAGGGTCTGGCGATGATCGCCGACACCCGCACCAATGCGGGCGTCGACAACATCTCGTCCTATCGCAAGCTGCATGTCGTCGACCGCCCGGGCGAACGGGTGCTGGGCGTCTGCACGGCGGGAAACCTGTCGGTCACCCAGACGGCCCTGGCCATGGCGAAAGAGGGCGTCCACCTGAATGTCGGCGACGAGCCCGAGACGCTGGAGACGGCGCCGACCCTGTTCCGCTGCGCCCAGGTTCTGGGCCATGCCCTGCGCAGCGTGCGGCTGTCGATCGCGCCGGCGCTGGAGGCCGACAGCCTGAACACCTCGGCCTCGATGCTGCTGGGCGGCCAGATCGCGGGCGGCGAGATGGGGCTGTTCCTGATCTACAGCCAGGGCAATTTCATCGAGTGCGGGCGCGACACCCCCTATCTGCAGATCGGCGAGGCCAAGTACGGCAAGCCGATCCTCGAGAGCGGCCTGGCCTTCGATTCCCCGCTGGCCGAGGCGGTCAAGCTGGGCCTGATCTCGTTCTCGACGACCATGCGCAGCAACGTCGGGGTCGGGGCGCCGTTCGACCTGATCACCATCCGGCGCGGCTTCGTCAGCGGCGACCAGCGGCGGATCGAGGAAGACGATCCCTATTTCGCCGACCTGCACGAGCGCTGGACCCGGGCGCAGACGACCGCGCGTCGGTCGATGCCCGAGCCGCCGTGGATGATGGCGCCAAGGCTGGCGGCGAGCCGCACCTGATCCCTCTTCCGATCATCCCGGCGAAAGCCGGGACCCAGTTCTGTCCAGCTTGACGCCGGCGTTTGAGGACATCGGGTAGCGCACACCCGCAGCCGCTGAATCACCCAAAACACTGGGTCCCGGCTTTCGCCGGGATGCACGGAGTTGTGTCGCCCACGCCCTCGGGTCAGGGTGGCGCATGATCCGATCCCCGAACCGCCGCCACGCCCTGTCCCTGATGGGCGGAACCGCCGTCGCCGGACTGACCGGCCCGCCCGTCCTGGCGCAGTCGGAAGACTGGGCCGCCCTCGGCGCGGACGTGAAGGCCGAGTTCAGATGGGCCTGGGACCACTATGTCGACCGGGCCTGGGGCAAGGACGAGATCAATCCGGTCAGCGGGACCTCGCAGTCCTTCTTCATCGACGGCCATGACCTGGGCCTGTCGCTGGTCGAGGCGCTGGACACCCTGTGGATCATGGAGCTGGACGACGAGTTCCAGGCCGGGGTCGACTGGGTCAAGGCCAGGCTGGACTTCGACATCGACGGCTTTGCCCAGGTGTTCGAGACCAATATCCGGCTGGTCGGGGGCCTGCTGTCGGCGCATCTGGCCTGCGGCGATCCGGTGTTGCTGGACAAGGCGAAGGACCTGGCGGACCGGCTGATGAAGGCGTTCGACGCCTCGCCGCACGGCCTGCCGTACCGCTATGTGAACCTGAAGACGGGGGCGGTGCGCGATCCGGAAACCAACCTGGCCGAGATCGGCACCTATGCGACCGAGTTCGGCCTGCTGGGCCAGCTGACGGGCGAGCCGAAATACTATGCGGCGGCGAAGCGGGCGATGAAGCACGCGCTCGACATGCGGTCCGACAAGGGGCTGATGGCGGCCAACATCCATGCGGAGACGGGCCAGTTCACCAGCCGCAACGCCTCGATCGACGTCTATGCCGACAGCTTCTACGAATACCTCTGGGACAGCTGGGAGATGTTCGGCGACGCCGAGATGAAGCTCTGGGCCGAGGAGTGCCTGGCGGCGATGATCGCCCATCAGGGAAAACGCTACGATGGCCGGCTGTGGTTCCCGATGGTGGACTATGAGACCGGGGCGGTGACGGGGACGTCGCAGACGGTGCTGGGCGGCTATCTGGCGGGGCTGCTGGGGCAGGTGGGGCGCAGGGCCGAGGGCGACGACTTCCTGGCCAGCTATACGGAGATGCAGGCGCGCTACACCATCATCCCCGAGTCTATCGACGTCACGACCGGCCTGCCCCGCGGCAAGCGCACCGGCCTGCGGCCCGAGTTCGCCGACGCCTGCCTGAACCTGTGGCTGGGCGACCGGGACGAGCGGTATCGGGCGCTGACGGCGCTGCATTATCGGGCGATGAAGGAGACGTCGAAGGCGGCGTACGGCTACACCTCGCTGGCCGACATCACGACCCGGCCGATGGCCCAGGGCGACAACTGCCCCGGCTACTGGTGGTCCGAGCAGATGAAATACTACTACCTGATGTTCGCCGAGCCGAAGCGGGTGGACCTGGGCAAGCTGGTGCTGAGCACGGAGGCGAACGTGCTGAGGGGGTTTGTGGGGGGTTAGCCTCCGAGGAGGTGACTGTCTCTTGTCGCCGCCACCGCTACTTCCGCAATCCGGCTGAACGCCGCGAAGTTGCGCTCATACTCTAGGCGCAGATCGGGGTTTTCTCGAGCGGGGTAGGCCTCGGTAAATCGTTCTGTCAGTCGCTCAAAATAGAAAAAGCAGCACTCCAAAGCTACGTCCATATTTGGGTAGGTCTCGGTCTTGGGGTCGAGGTCTCGATGAGCGGCATTCTCATCTCGGTACGTTTTCAACACCTCGCGATATTCAGCAAACGCTTCGCGCGACATTCCGAGCGCTGCCAGTAATCCAGTGCGGAATTCGTCCGCATCAAACATATTCTTCCAGTGTAGGCGTTGTTGGTCCGGGTTGTCGGAGCCGAACAGGATGCACCAATCGACAATGGCGGTATCGAACAAGCCACCATTGATCACGTGCCAGAATGTCGCCGTTGGGTGCGGTTTCGATGCCTCGATGGCGCGCTTGATGGCCACGGCGCGAACGATTGTGACGAGGGTGTCCCGAGCAAACACCAAATCCGCGTTCTGAAAGCGCATCGGCGCTTTCACTGCCCGTACCCCGTCATTGAATACGGCCGCGCCTCCGCCCCCACGCCCCAGGTCGTGTTCGGCTCCGCGCCCATGACGAAGCGCAGTTCCCCGCCCGCCATGATCTCGTCGTGCCCGATCCAGGTCCGGGCCAGCGGCTGGCCGTTCAGCGCGACCGACTGGATGTAGGGGTGGTCGTCGGCGAGGCCGTCGGTGACGATGGCGAACCGCTTGCCGTTGGCGAGGTTCAGGACCGTCCGGTCCGTGAACGGCCGCCCGATGACGTACTGGTTCGAGCCCGGGGTGACCGGATAGAAGCCCATGGCGGTGAACATCAGCCAGGCCGACATCTGGCCGACGTCGTCATTGCCGGCGAGGCCGTCGGGGCGGGCGTGGTACTGGCTGGTCACGATCTGCGTCAGCCGCGCCTGGGTGCGCCACGGGGCGCCGGCGTAGACGTACATATAGCCGGTGTGGTGGCTGGGCTCGTTGCCGTGGATGTACTGGCCGATCAGGCCGGCGATGTCCTCGGCGTGGGAGTAGTCGAGCCCCGTGTTGTCGAAGTCGAACATGGCGTCCAGCTTCGCCACCGTCGCCGCGTCGCCGCCCATCAGGCCGACGAGACCGCCCAGGTCCTGGGGCGCGAACCACGAATACTGCCAGGCGTTGCCCTCGGTGTAGTCGCTTCCGTAGTTGATGGCGGTGGGGTCGAAAGGCGTTCGATACGAGCCGTCGGCCAGACGGGCGCGGACGAAGCCGGTGTCGCGGTCGAAGGTGTTGCGCCAGTTGCCGGCGCGGCGGTCGAACTGGGCGGCCACGTCGTTCCGGCCCAGCCGCTCGGCCATGCGGGCGATGGTCCAGTCGTCATAGGCGTACTCGACGGTCTTGGAGGCGGCCTCGGGCTCGCGGTCGATGGGGACGTAGCCGAGGTCCATATAGTCGCCGAGGCCGCCATAGGGCCGGTAGGTCGCGCTGGCGGTCATGGCGTTGAGGGCCGCGGCGCCGTCGATGCCGGGGACGCCCTTCAGATACGCGTCCGCAATGACCGGGACGGCGTGATAGCCGATCATGGTCCAGGTTTCCTGACCGTGGAACGACCAGACGGGCAGGATGCCGTACGGGCTGACCTGCTGCGCGGCGATCAGGGAGTTGACGATGTCGGCGTTGCGGGCGGGCGGGGCGACCAGGGTCAGCAGCGGATGCTCGGCGCGGAAGGTGTCCCACAGGGAAAACGTCGAATGGACGGTGAAGTCGGACTGGTGAACCTGCTGGTCGGGTCCGCGCCAGCGGCCGTCGGCGTCGCCGTGGACGGAGGGCGCGATCAGGGCGTGGTAGAGGGCGGTGTAGAGGGTGGTGCGCATCTCGGGCGCGGCCTCGATCTGGACCACGTCCAGCGCCTGCTCCCACGCGCGGCGTGTGGCGGCGCGCGTGCCGTCGAAGTCGAAATTCCCGCCCTCGGAGTCCAGATTGCGGATGGCCCCGGCCTCGTCGACGGACGAGACGGCGACCTTGACCAGCAGGGGGCCGGCGATCTCGCCGAAGTCGAAGGCGGCCTCGAGCTGGCGGCCCTGCACCTGGTCGCGGTCGCCGGGGGCGCGGCCCGGCTGGCGAAAGCCGTTGTAGGGGATGGCCTCGTCGCGGTCCTGCAACTGATGGCCGACCATGGGGCGCGAGAAGCGCATGGCGAAATAGAGCTGTCGCGCCGGGGCCCAGCCGCGCGTCTCGCGGAAGCCGGTGACCGTGCCGTCGGGATGCAGGCGGATGCGCGACCACAGCACCTTGCCCGGGTAGTCGTAGATGGAGCCGCGGAAATCGAGCAGCACCCGGGCCGGGGCGCCGCGCGGGAAGCTGTAGCGATGCAGGCCGACGCGCACCCCGGCGGTTAGTTCGGCGCGCACGGCCGAGTCGGTCAGGCTGACGGCGTAATAGCCGGGCTCGGCGACTTCCGACGCCTTGCTGTAGCGTGAGCGGTAGCCCGAGCCCGGCTGGTCCGCCGCGCCGGGGTCCCATCTGACCTCGCCCGAGATCGGGGTGATCAGCACGTCGCCGAGGTCGGAATGTCCGGTGCCCGAGAAATGGGTGTGCGAGAACCCCAGGATGGTCGGGTCGTCGTAGCGATAGCCCGAGGCCCAGTCATAGGACTGGCGGAACGGCCGGTAGTCGGTGTCGGGGCTGAGCTGCACCATGCCGAAGGGCGCGACGGCGCCGGGGAAGGTGTGGCCCTTGCCCGACGTGCCGATGAAGGGGTCGACGGCCTCGAACGGGGTCGGCGGAGGGGGCGGGGCCTCCTGTGCGGTGGCGCATCCCGCCAGCGCCATGGCCAGAACCGCCGTCAGCCCGATCCGCCGCATGTAGAAGCCCCCCAGTGCGAAGAAGGGGGGAGCCTAGGCGGGGTGGAGGGGAGAGGGAAGGACGATGGTGGGTGATGTAGGGTTCGAACCTACGACCCGCTGATTAAGAGTCAGCTGCTCTACCAACTGAGCTAATCACCCGGACCATTCGTCCGGCCGAGCCTCGCAAGGCTCGCGCCGTCCCGACCTGCGCCAGTCAGGGACCGGCGTCGGCGAGGGGGCGTACCTAATGGGAATGCCGCTCGCGCGCAAGGGGATTTGGCGACCCGTTCCGGTTTGCCGCAGGACGGTCTAGGGTCGCTGAATCAGCCGCCGGGGAGCGGCGACGGGGGAAACGCACCATGGCCTTCTGGAACCGCCGGCGCTCGATCGACGCCATGCTGGCCCCGCACAGCGGGCATGCGCTGAAGAAGACGCTGAGCTGGCCGCACCTGATGGCGCTGGGGGTCGGGGCCATCGTCGGCACCGGCATCCTGACCCTGATCGGCGTGGGCGCCGGGCTGGCCGGGCCGGCGGTGATGATCAGCTTCGCCCTGGCGGGTCTGGTCTGCGCCTGTGCGGCGCTGGCCTATGCCGAGCTGTCGACCATGATGCCGGCGGCGGGCAGCGCCTACACCTATTCCTACGCCGTGCTGGGCGAGCTGATCGCCTGGATCGTGGGCTGGAGCCTGATCCTGGAATATTCGCTGGTCGTGTCGGCGGTGGCCGTGGGCTGGTCAGGGTATGCGGTCGGTTTCCTGAGCGGCATGGGGCTGGACCTGCCGACGGCGCTGACGGTCGGACCGCATGTGGCGGGTGGGATCGTCAACCTGCCGGCGGTCTTCATCATCGCCGTGGTGACGGGCCTGCTGCTGCTGGGCACGCGTGAGAGCGCGACGCTGAACGCCGTGCTGGTGGTCATCAAGGTCGCGGCCCTGATCGCCTTCGTCGCCATCGCCCTGCCGACGTTCGACCCGGCCAACTTCACCCCCTTCATGCCCAACGGCTTCGGCTCGCCGGCGATTCCGTTCGCCGAGCAGATCACCGGACAGCCCGTGGTCCAGACCGGGGTCATGGCGGCCGCCGCCATCATCTTCTTCGCCTTCTACGGCTTCGACGCCATCTCGACGGCGGCCGAGGAAACCAAGCGGCCCGAGCGTGATCTGGCCATCGGCATCGTCGGCTCGATGGTGATCTGCACGGCCCTGTATCTGGTCGTCGCGGCCGCTGCGATCGGCGCCCGGCCCGTGGCCAGCTTCGCCGCCAGCCCGGAGCCGCTGGCCCTGATCCTGCGCGAGATGGGGCAGGGGACGGCGGCCCAGTGGATCGCGGCCAGCGCCGTGATCGCCCTGCCGACCGTTCTGCTGGCCTTCCTGTTCGGCCAGAGCCGCATCTTCCTGGGCATGGCGCGCGACGGCCTGCTGCCGAGGCGTCTGGCCCGGGTGTCGGTGCGCGGCGTGCCGGCGGTGGTGACGGTGTTCACCGCCATCGTCGTGGCGGCGCTGGCGGGCGTGATGCGTCTGGACGAGCTGGCCTCGCTGGCCAATGCGGGGACCCTCGCGGCCTTCGCGGCTGTGGGCGTCTGCCTGATCGTGCTGCGGGTGCGCGACCCGAACCGGCCGCGCCTGTTCCGGGCGCCGCTGTGGTGGCTGGTGGGCGGGATCACCATCATCGGCTGCATCGTCTTCTTCTTCAGCCTCGCGGCCCGGACCCAGATGTGGTTCGTGATCTGGAACGCGATCGGCCTGCTGATCTATTTCGTCTGGTCGTCGCGGAACTCGCGTCTGGCCAAGGGCGAGGAACAGGAAGGCTGATGGCGCTTCGCGACCTGTCGGGCGCCGTCGACTTCGCCGTCCTCGAGGCGGCGACCGGCGGCGACGACGGGATCAGCGAGGAGGTGCTGGGCCTGTTCGCCCAGCAGGCGGCCCTGTGGTCGCCGATGCTGGACGTGCGGGACGAGGGGTGGCGCGACGCCGTCCACACCCTGCGCGGCGCCGCGGCCGGCATCGGCGCCGGCGCGCTGGCCGAGGCCTGTCAGACGGCGGAGGCGGCGGACAGGGCCGGGGCGCCGCCGCTGCTGGAGCGGGTGCAGGATGCGCTGGAGGCCGCCCTGGGCGACGTGGCGGCGTACCGGCACGAGCTGATGCTGAGGTCGCTGAGGGGCTGAGAGGTTGGCGCGGTTTTCGAAATCGGGGCGCCAACCGTGCCCCCGTGCCAAGCCAGGAGCCTGAAAAGACAGGGAACTGTCTTTCCGCACCCGACCCGTCGCGCCAGATTGTCGGAAATTCCGACGGCGAGTCCTTTCGTTATCGACCCTCTATTTGAACGTTTCAAAGACCCGGCTCAGACATGGGCCGGATCAACGCCGTCACAAGATGGCAACAGGAAAAAATTCCTGCCTCAACCCCGCGTGCGGTCAAAGACCTCGAACTCGTGGGCGATGCAACGGTCGATCAGGGTGCGCCAGACGGGCTCGGCGATGGCGGGGGACAGGCCGGCGGGGCCGGCGGCGGTCAGCACCCTGGACACGACATCCTCGATGCGGGCGTCGTCGTGCACGACCGAGCGGTCCGGCTTGATGCGGGCGGCGGCGTCCATGTAGCGCTGGCGCTCGGCCAGCAGGACGACGAGGGCGCGGTCGAGGGCGTCGACGCCCTGACGGACCTCGGCCATGGTGGCGCAGGCTTCCGGCGCGGTGCGCGGATCGATCGTGACGCTATCCGACAAAGGCGCGCTCCAGCACATAGTCGCCCGGTTCGGCGTTCGAGCCCTCCTTCATGCCGAAGGTTTCGAGCAGTTCGGCCGTCTCCTTGATCATGGCCATGGAGCCGCACAGCATGACCCGGTCCCGTTCGGGCGAGAAGCCCTGGGGCAGGCCGAGGTCGGCGAACAGGGCGCCGGATTTGATGCGGTCGGTGATCCGGCCGGGCGTTTCGAACGGCTCGCGGGTGACGGTGGGATAGTAGGTCAGCCGGGCCTTCGCCTCGTCGCCGACCAGTGGGTCCTCGTGGATGCCCGAGGTCAGGAAGTCGCGATAGGTCAGGTCGGCCACGTGGCGCACCGTGTGGCAGACCACGACCTGGCCGAAGCGGGCCCAGGTGTCGGGATCGCGGACCACGCTGAGCCAGGGCGCCAGGCCGGTGCCGGTGCCGATCAGCCACAGGCGCTCGCCGCCGGTCAGGGCGTCGAGAACCAGGGTGCCGGTCGGCTTCTTGCCCATCAACACGGTGTCGCCCGGCTGAATCTTCTGCAGGCGCGAGGTCAGGGGCCCGTCCGGCACCTTGATCGACAGGAATTCCAGCTGCTCGTCCCATGAGGGGCTGGCGATGGAATAGGCGCGAAGAATCGGCTTGCCGCCGTCTTCGCCCGGCAGGCCGATCATCACGAACTCGCCCGAGCGGAAGCGGAAATCCTCGGGCCGGGCGATGGCGAAGCTGAACAGCTGGTCGGTCCAGTGGCGCACCCACAGCACCTCCAGCTCGTGGAAGGGCGAGGCTTTGGCGGGGGGAGTGGAAACGGCGAGATCGGTCATCTGCGGGCTTATTAGGGTGTGGGGGACGGAAGCGGAAGGGATGCGGTGTCGCGCTGATCCTTCCCTTCTCCCCTTGCGGGAGAAGGTGGCCCGCGAAGCGGGTCGGATGAGGGGTCACGCAGATCCTGGACGCATCGGATCGCCAGCCGGACAAGGCGGTTCGACCCCTCATCCGTCAGGCCTGCGGCCTGCCACCTTCTCCCGCAAGGGGAGAAGGAAGAAGTGGGATGACGCAGCAGTTTTCAGCCGCTAGCGTCCGGTTCATGCGCAACAAACTCCTCGCCTCCACCCTGTTCCTTGCGGCGTTGTCGCCGTTCACCGCCGCGATGGCGCAAAGTTCGGATGGGGCCGCCGACCCGGCGATCCTGACGCCCGAGCGGGTGTTCGCCAATCCGTCCCTGTCGGGGCCGGTGGCCAAGTCGGTCAGCCTGTCGCCCGATGGCGAGCTGGTGGCCTTCCTGCGGTCGCGCGAGGACGACGTGGACGTGCTGGACCTGTGGGCCGCGCCCATCGGCGCCGGCGAGCCGTTCAAGCTGATCGACGCGCGGGCGCTGGTTCCTGACGCGGGCGAACTGTCCGAGGCCGAGAAGGCGCGGCGCGAGCGGATGCGGATCAGCGCGCGCGGCGTGGTCGAATATTCGTGGGACGAGCAGGGCCGCTATATCCTGGCCCCGCTGGAAGGCGACATCTTCCTGGCCAGCCGTGAGGGCGGAGCGGTGCGCCGCCTGACCGAGACCCCGGCCGACGAGATCGACGCCAAGGTCTCGCCCAAGGGCAACTATGTCTCGTTCGTGCGCGACCAGGATCTGGTCGTGCTCGATCTGGCCGGCGGCGCGGAGACCCCGGTCACCGACGACGGCGAGGGGCTGATCACCTGGGCGACCGCCGAATTCATCGCCCAGGAAGAGATGAACCGCGACACCGGCTACTGGTGGAGCCCGGACGAACGCTACATCGCCCTGCAGCGGACCGATGAATCGACCGTCGACGTCGTCCCGCGGCTCGACATCACCGGGGGCGGGGCCGCGGTGGTCGAGCAGCGTTATCCGCGCGCGGGACGGCCCAACGCCGTGGTCGAACTGTATGTGCGCGACATCGTCGGCGGCGGCCGGGTCAAGGTCGATCTGGGCGAGAACACCGACATCTATCTGGCGCGGGTCAACTGGTCCGCGGACGGCCGCACCCTGTATGTGCAGCGCCAGAGCCGCGATCAGAAACGGCTGGATCTGCTGAGCGTCGATCCGGCGACCGGCGCGTCGCGCGTGATCTCGACCCAGCGGTCGGACGCCTGGGTGGCGCTGACGGACGACTTCAAGGCGCTGGACAACGGCGACTTCATCTGGTCGTCGGAAGAGACCGGCTGGCGGCACCTGTATCTGTACAATCGCGAGGGTCGGCGGCTGCGGGCGATCACGCGCGGCGACTGGCCGGTCAAGTCGCTGAACGGCGTCAACCAGGCCACGGGCGAGGTCTTCTTCACCGCCTCGATGCGCGGCGGTCGGGAACAGCCGGTCGAGCAGCAACTGTTCCGCGCCTCCCTGCGCCGGACCGTCGAGCCGGCGCCGGTGACGCCCGCAGGGGGCTGGTGGAGCGCTTCGGTCAACAAGACCGGCACGGCCTTCGTCGGCAACTACACCGACCTGGACACGCCCATGCAGTCGGGCCTGTACCGCGCCGACGGAACCTTCGTGCGGTGGATCGAGGAGAACCGGCTGGACGCGGATCATCCGATGTATCCGTTCCTCTCGCGCCGCGGCCAGGTGACGTTCGGGACGCTGCCCAGCCACGGCGAGACCCTGGTCTGGCAGATGACCACGCCGCCGGGCTTCGATCCGTCGAAGACGTATCCGGTGGTGATGCAGGTCTATGGCGG
>NZ_DATMYH010000056.1:0-7950 GCF_035561115.1 Brevundimonas sp. | reverse complement strand
TCCCGGGGAACCCTGGAGGCTTTCGTCTCCGTGGCCCCGGCGGCCGGCCCGTTTCCGAGCGAGGCGGCGATATACGCAGCGGCCATTTTGTCCGCAAGCCGATTCCGACAGATTTGCGAACTTTCTCGCGGAGTCTCGGTCGATGGACGTCGTCGGCCGGACCACGGCCCTTTTCGGGGCAGGCCGGAACCGCCCTCCCCGCCCGGGATCAGCCTGCCGCTATATAGGTGCGCAGGGACTCCGCTTCCCGGGTGGCCTCGGCGATCTGGCATTTCACCACGTCGCCGATCGAGATCACCCCGGCCAGCCGGCCATCGCGGAGCACAGGCAGGTGCCGGATTCGCCGGTCGGTCATCCGCCCCATAAGAATCGCCACCGTCTCTCCGGGAGCGGCGAAGACGACTTCGGCGGTCATGAAGGCCGACACGGGCCGGTTCAGCGCCGCCTGGCCGTCGCGGGCGACAGCCCTGACCACGTCCCGCTCGGACAGCACGCCCACGACCCTGTCCTTGCTGCAGACCATCAGGGCGCCGACGCGCAGCCGATCCAGCTCGCCGCAGGCCTCGCCCAGGGTCAGATCGGGCCCGATGGCGTAGACGGCGTCGCCCTTGTCCTTGAGAATTTCGGCGACCAGCATCGCGGCTCCTCCCTCTCTATATAGAGCGCGGCCGCGGATGGACCGCTTCAGGCGTCAGGGTCGCGCAGATCGGACGGCGAATCAAATGCTTCCGGAGGCCCACGGAACAGGCTCGCCCACGGCCCGATCAGCAGGGCGCCGGCGATGAAACCGAAGGCGTGCGCCTCCCAGGCGATGCGCGCTCCCTCCATGCCCGGAGCGAAGCCCAGCAGACCGACGGCGGCGTTGACGGCCATGATCGCCGCCGCCGGCGTCAGGAAGCGTTTGTCCGTGAGGGATCTCAGGCGCCCGGACTTGCGCCCCAGAAGGCGAAGGGCCGCGCCCATCAGACCGAATACCGCCCCTGACGCCCCCACCAGGGCGTCATAGCTGGCGGGGTGGACCAGACCGTACCCCGCCGTCGCGAGCAGGCCGCACCCCATATAGAAGGCGAGAAAGCCTGCCGCGCCCTTGGCGCCCGGCATCAGCCGCGCCACGGGCGTCCCGAAAGCCAGGCCGAGGATGGCGTTCATCGCCACATGGGGCCAGCCGCCGTGAACAAACATCGACGTCAGAAGCCCGGGCCACCAGCCGCCGTCCCAGAGTGAAGACGGGCGGAAGGCCAATGAAACCCCGCCGTCCGGCAAGCGCGTCTGCAGCCAGAACAGAACCGGCATCGACACGGCGACGCCCACGGCCACCAGGGGGGCGTTGAACACACGTTCGGTCGGCTGCGCGTTCAGGATGAAAGCTCCGGCGAATCAGGAAGACAAACCAATCGGTTGTCCAAAGCCATCATGGCAAGCGCTTCTTAATAACCATGACCCAGAGTGGGACGAAGGATCCTTTTCGATCCGTTGACCCTGTTTGCGTAAGAGGTGGCCGCCGTGAACATGCGCATGACCCTGGGACCCGCGCTGGCCCTCCTGGCCCTCGCCCTGCCCGCCGCCGCCTCGGCCCAGTCGGCCGGCTCGTCGAGCATGGGAACATATCAGGCCGGCTATGGCGGCTCGCGCTACACGACCGCCCGGCCCCAGACCGGATCGACGCGCGACGCAAACGGCAATCGCCTGATCGTCAACGGCATCATCCAGGCCGGCGCCAGCGCCTATTCCAGCGCGAGCGGCGGCGTATCGTCCAGCTTCACGGGCGCCGGAAACAACGGCGGAACGGCGATCGGCGGCTCGACCGCCATCGGCAACAATCTGAACGTCGTCGTTCAAGGCAACCACAACACCGTCATCGTCAACTCCACCCAGGTGAACAACGGCGCGATCAACGCCGGAACCAGCCTGAACGGCACCCTGAGGCTTCCATGAGCGCAGGCTCTCTTTCCCGACGGCTCCGGGTCGCGGGCGTCGCTTCCGCGGCGGCCGCGCTTCTGGGCGGCTGTATATCCGCTTCAGCCGGACCGAACGGGCAGTACGCCTCGCCGATCGGCAATGCGCCCGTAACGGCCAACCCGACCCCTTATTCCGCCGCGCTTTACTGCATGGCCGATTACGCCAGGCGTTACAGCCTGCCGTCGCCCCGCATCGCGGTCGGCCGGATCAGCGACTACACCGGCACGGTCTCCGCCGACGGCGGCCGTCAGATCACGGGCGGCGCCTCGCTGATGGCCAATACGGCCCTGGCCAAGTCCGGCGCCCACATCGTCGAACGCTATGACACCTCGGTCTCGGAGCTTGAGCTACGCTACGCCAACAACCGGCTGATCGGCGACGAGGGTCCGGGAGGCGCCGGCGACACCCAGTACCGCCGCATCCTGGCGGGCCAGGTGCCCGGTTCGGACTTCTACATCGTCGGCGGCATCACCGAGGTGAACTACAATATCCGCTCGGGCGGCTTCGATTCGGCCGCGGGTCAGGCGAGCAGCGACACGCCGCTGTCGGTGGCCTTCACTGGCAAATCCTATGTGATGAACATCGCCATCGACCTGCGTCTGGTTCAGACCACCACGCTCGAGGTCGTCGATGTCGTCTCCTACCAGAAGCAGATCATCGGCCGCGAGATCTCGGCCGGGGTGTTCGACTTCCTCAATGGCAATGTCTTCGATATCTCGGCCGGCGAAGGCGGTCTCGAGCCGGTCCAGCTGGCGGTTCGCGCGCTGATCGAGCGGGCCACGGTCGAGTTCATGGCCAATCTTTACGGAGCGCCCGGCCCCGAGGTCTGTCTCGGGGCCGGACCCGATCCTTTGGGCGGCACGGTCGGTCCGACCGGCGGCTACTACCCCGCTTACCCCAACACGGACACGAACAATGGCGAAACCCGCGCGGACCCGTCTCGCTGGCACGATCGCCGCGACGTTGCTGTGCGCCGCAGCCGCTACTGAGGCCGCAGCCCAGACGCCGCCGCAGGAAGGCGCGATCGTCCTCAACGAACAGCTGCAGCTGGGCGACGTCTTCGCCGGCCAGACGCTGAACGTGGTCGACGCCCAGGACCAGGTGACCGTCGAAACCTCGGCCCAGGGCAACTCCGCCTCAGGCTCCGTCGAGAACGGCGCCATCACCGTGCAATCGAACCAGGATATGCGCGGCGACGCCGTGGCCCGGACCGACGTCATCCTGGGCGGAAACACCTGGGGCGAGGTCAACGCCACGTCCCAGGCCGGGGGCAACTATCTGGGCGTCAGCGCCTACAACGCCGACCTGACGGTCGATGCGACCCAGTCCAACACCGGCGATCTGGTCAGCGCCACGACCGAGGTCGGCGACAGCGACGCCCGGCTGCACGGCGGCGTGGCGGTCAATGCCTCGGCCATCTCCAACACCGTCGCCCTCTCGGGCCAGGCCTCGTTCATTGAGGGAACGGTCGATCAGTCGTCTTCGGCCGTCGTGCGCTCGTTCGGCCGCATCCAGAGCCAGTACATTCCCGCCCCCGGCAGTGTGGACAGCGAAGCCATCGTCAACGCCGTCGCTGTCAACAGCAACGCCACATCCGGCCAGAACCTCTCCATCACCCAACGCTCGACCGGCGACTTCGTCGAGGCTGAGGCCAGCTCCAACGCCGGCAACGCCTGGGATCTGGCCGCCCGCGCGCGCGCCAGCGCCAACCAGGCCGTACTCTATAACGAGGGCGGCTCGGTCGTGACCGTCTCGGACCAGAGCAACACCAGCTTCGTACGGGCCTCGGCCCTGACCACCGCCTATGACTTCGGTCAGGCGGAAGCCCAGGCGCGCGGAGCCGCCAACGAATTGTCGGTCGGCAACAACGACATCTTCGTCGAGATCGACAACACCCAGTTCAACTCGGGCGGCGTGGACGTCACCGCCACCTTCTCAGGCACGAATGGCTATGACGCCTATGTGGGTGCGGAAGCTGTCGGCAACAGCGTGATCGGCTACGCCTGCTCGACCTGCGAAGGCTTCCTGGACGCGACCAACACCCAGACCAACAGCGGCGACGTCTCCGCCGTGGCCAACACGACGGTCGCCGGGTCGGGCCGCGCCGTTATTACCGGCGCCACCGCGGTGGGCAACTCGGCCAGCTTCTACGTCTCGCGTCCGACACATTAATCTTCGGTAACTTGAGCCGGCCCCAGCCGTCGCCGAAAGGTTGCACGGGGCGTCGGCGGTCATCGCCACGACCCTGCCCAATGTCTGGCGCGGAAGTGATCGCGCCTTTTCGGAAAGAGACCGAGAATGCGTTCCGTCCGTCGTCTGTTGTTGCTTGTCGCAGCTTCCGCCACCGTCCTGATCACCGCCGCGCCCGCCCTGGCCCAGGCGCAGGTCCAGCCGTCCGATCCCTGGGCCCATGCGACCAGCGACATTCCGGCGGATTCCAATGTCCGGTTCGGAGTCCTGCCCAACGGCATGCAGTACGCGATCCTGCGCAACGCCACGCCGGCCGGCCAGGCATCGTTCCGCCTGCGTATGGACGCCGGATCGCTGATGGAGAACGAGGATCAGCTTGGGCTGGCGCACTTCATGGAACACATGGCCTTCAACGGGACCACCAACATCCCCGAGAACGACTTGCTGCACATCCTTGAACGTCTGGGTCTGGCCTTCGGCGCCGACACCAACGCCTTCACCAGCTTCGACCAGACCGCCTATATGCTGGAACTGCCCCGCACCAATGACGAGACGGTCGACGCCGCGCTGCGCATCATGCGCGAACAGGTGTCCGAGGCCCTGATGGCCCCCGCCGCGGTCGACGCCGAGCGCGGCGTGATCGAGGGCGAGGAGCGGATGGGAAACACTCCGCAAAGGCGCATCGCCAAGGCCCAACTCGGCCTGATCGCGTCGGGCCAGCGCCTTGCGAACCGCCTCCCCATTGGCGATCTCGACATCATCCGCAGCGCGCCGCGAGAGCGCTTTGTGGAGTTCTACAACGCCTATTACCGGCCCCGCCGCGCCACCTTTATCGCCGTCGGCGATTTCGATGTAGCGGCAATGGAAGGCAAGATTCGCGCCGCCTTCGAGAACTGGACGCCCAAGGCCGCAGAAGGACCCGAGCCGGATCTCGGCCAAGTCGCCGCACGCGGTCCTGAAACCCGCATCCTGGTCGAGCCCGGGGTGCAATCCTCTGTCGAGATCAACTGGGTCCGCGCACCCGACCTTGATCCGGACACGGTCGCCGAACGCCGCGAAAACCTGATCCGCAACCTCGGTCTGGCGGTGTTGACTCGCCGTCTCGGAGAGCTTGCGCGGGCCGACAATCCGCCGTTCGTAAGCGCGAGCGCTTCAGCCGCCACCGTCTTCGACAGTCTGTCCGCCGGCTCGGTCAGCGCCAACTTCAACCCCGGCGGCCTGACACGAGCCCTGCAAACGATCGAACAGGAACAGCGGCGACTGGTCCAGTTCGGCATCACACAGGCCGAACTGCAGCGGGAGATCACCGACAACCGCACCCGGCTGCAGAACGCGGTCACGGCCGCCGCAACGCGGTCCACGCCCGCCCTGGCCAACGGGCTGCTGGGAGCGGCCAATGAGAGGGACGTCTTCGCTTCGCCGGCGACCGGTCTCGCCCTCTTCAACGCCACGGTCGAAGGCTTGACGCCCGATCAGGTCACCGCCGCCGTCCGCCCCGTCTTCGAAGGCCAGGGGCCGGTCGTCATGGTCACCTCCCCCGTCGCGATCGAGGGCGGCGAGGCCGCTGTCACCGCGGCGCTGGAAGCCTCCCGCCAGGTCGCGGTTACGGCGCGCGCCGACGAGGCCGCGCTGGAATGGCCCTACACCGACTTCGGAACGCCGACTCAACCGAGCGCCCGCACCGAGATCGCCGACCTGAGCGTCACCCGCGTCGATTTCCCCAACGGCGTTCGCCTGTTCGTCAAGCCGACCGATTTCCGCGACAACCAGATCCTGGTCAACGTCCGTACCGGCATCGGCGAACTGGCCCTGCCCACAGACCGCGTCACCTCGATGACCCTGGCCAATTCGGTAATGGGACCGGGGGGTACGGCGAAACTGACCGTGGACCAGCTCAACCGCGTGCTCAGCGGCAAGACCTACAACATCAACGCCGGCATCGTGACGGACGCCTACACGCTCGGCGGCGCCACCCGACCCGAAGATCTGCAGCTCCAGATGCAGGTGCTGGCGGCCTACCTGGTGGATCCCGGCCTTCGGGCCGCGCCCTTCGAACTGGCCCGCAGCCAGTTCCCCGCACAACTCGCCCAGCTCCGGGCGACGCCGGGCGGCGTGCTGGGCCGCGACCTCGGCGAACTGATCAGCTCGGGGGACCAGCGCGACGCCATGCCGACGGAGGCGGAGATCGCCGCCATGTCGATCGAGGAGATTCGCGCAGGGGTGACCGAGGGTCGCGCCCGCGGACCGATCGACGTGGTCATGGTCGGCGACGTCACCGTGGACGCCGCCATCGCCACCGTGGCGAACACCTTCGGCGCCCTGCCTGATCGCGGCGCCCGGCAAGAACCGCGCCCGGGCTCGGACGTCCGCCGCTTCCCGGCTCCCTCGGCCGAACCGGTTCAGCTGAAGCACGAGGGCCCGGGCGAGCAGGCGATCGGCCTCATCGGCTGGCCGACCACCGACGCGATCGGCGACCAGCTCGAGGCGCGGCAACTGTCCATCCTCAACGCCGTCGTCCAGCTGCGGCTGAACGAGGAAGTCCGCGAAAAACTGGGCATCTCCTACGGTCCCGGCTCCGGGGCTTCGTCCTCGTCCGTGTTCCCCGACTACGGCTATCTCCTGATGTTGGCCGAGACCCGCCCGGAGAACCTGCCCGCGTTGTTCGGTGCGTTCGACTCCATCGCCGCCAGCCTGCGCGATACGCCGATCAGCGACGACGAACTGCTCCGGGCCCGCGCGCCGGTGGTCGAATCGCTGCGACGCAGCCAGGCGGACAATGGCTATTGGGTGAGCCAGCTCGCCGACGCCGGGCGCAAGCCCGGGACCTTCGACGAGATCCGTTCGAACGTTTCCGATCTGGAATCGGTGACGGCCGCCGACATCCAGCGTCTGGCGCGTCAGTATCTGACCCCGGACAAGGCGTGGCGCCTGACCATCACCTCGGACAACCCGGCCGCGCCGCCCGCGGCCGCGGTCCCGGCCCCCACGCAGTGACAAAAATGGCCCCGGTCCTTTCGGATCGGGGCCAGTTTGCTTCTCAGGATTGTCGACGGAGCCGACAGTGACCCTTGTAGGCGTCCGCGGCTGACCCGCGGCTGAACGCCGATGTTCAGACTGGCGTCAGAAAACCCGGCCGCCCACGCCGCCGTCCAGTGTGATCGAGGCGCCCGAGACGGCGATTCCGGCCTGTTCGACCACTTCCTCGCGGTACTCGGTGTAGGTTTCCTCGCGGATCATCGTCAGGATCTTCACGCCTGCCCCGTAGCGGCGCAGCAGCGAGCGTTCGTTGCAGTCGCGTTCGGGCTTGGCGGGGCGGCATTCGACGCTGCCGCCGCGGCCGTGCCAAAGGGCCTCGCCCTTGCGGCAGCTCATCGTCTCGCCGTTGTCGAAGCGGACCTCGCCCAGATATTCGGCGATGGTGACCTGCAGCCAGGTTCCCGCCAGACAGCGGTACAGCTCGCCGTCGTAGTCGCCGTCCACGTCCCGGCCCGGCCGGACCTGGGATGCGGGGTGCGGCACGCTGCGGTCGTCGATGCACACGGCCTGGATGACCACGCGCTTTTCGAACCGGCGGCGGGATTCATAGGGAACGCGGATCACCTGGCGCATCCGCGCGCCTTCGACGTTCAGGCCGCTGATGGTGGTTGGATAGGGCTGGTCGACCGTCACATAGGCCGAGCCGCCGCCGCCGACGACGACGCTGCCGCCGGCGCGGGCGTTCAGCCCCGCCCGGGCCGCGGCGCTGGCGTTGGCGTTGACATTCACATTGACGTTCAGGTTCCCGCCGCCGCCGCAGCAGGG
>NZ_DATMYH010000055.1:0-25137 GCF_035561115.1 Brevundimonas sp. | reverse complement strand
GACAGGCCTCGCCTGCGGCTCAGCCACCCTCCCCCGAGGGGGAGGGAGACGCCTTGACCCTTGCATCGCCCGGCGTCTGGTCCTTTAAGCGCGCCAAAACCCGCGCCTCCCCAGCGCCCAAGGACCCGCCATGACCCAGCCCGCCCCCAAGAAGGTCGTTCTCGCCTATTCCGGCGGTCTGGACACCTCGATCATCCTGAAATGGCTGCAGACCGAATACGGCGCGGAGGTCGTGACCTTCACCGCCGACCTGGGCCAGGGCGAGGAACTGGCGCCGGCGCGCGAGAAGGCGCTGAAGATGGGCATCAAGCCCGAGAACATCTTCATCGACGACCTGCGCGAGGAATTCGTGCGCGACTACGTCTTCCCCATGTTCCGGGCCAACGCCCTGTATGAGGGCCAGTATCTGCTCGGCACCTCGATCGCCCGGCCGCTGATCGCCAAACGCCAGATCGAGATCGCCCGCATGGTCGGGGCCGACGCCGTCTGTCACGGCGCCACCGGCAAGGGCAACGACCAGGTCCGCTTCGAGCTCGGCTACTATGCGCTGGAGCCGGACATCCGCGTCATCGCCCCGTGGCGGGAGTGGGCGTTCAAGTCGCGCGAACACCTGCTGGACTTCGCCGAGAAGCACCAGATCCCGATCGCCAAGGACAAGCGCGGCGAGGCCCCGTTCAGCGTCGACGCCAACCTTCTCCACAGCTCCTCCGAGGGCAAGGTGCTGGAGGATCCGTCGGTCGAAGCCCCCGAATTCGTCCACCAGCGCACCCTGTCGCCGGAGGACGCGCCCGACGTCGCCACTGTCATCACCATCGGTTTCGAGAAGGGCGACCCGGTCTCCATCAATGGCGAGGCCATGAGCCCGGCGACCCTGCTGACCGCCCTCAATCAGTACGGCCACGACAACGGCATCGGCCGCCTCGACCTGGTCGAGAACCGCTTCGTCGGCATGAAGTCGCGCGGCGTCTATGAGACGCCCGGCGGGACCATCCTGCTGGCCGCCCACCGCGGCATCGAGTCCATCACCCTCGACGGCGGGGCCATGCATCTGAAGGACGAGCTGGCGGTCAAATACGCCCACCTGGTCTACAACGGCTTCTGGTTCTCGCCCGAGCGCGAGATGCTGCAGGCCGCCATAGACCACTCCCAGACCAGGGTCTCGGGCACGGTGCGGGTCAAGCTCTACAAGGGCAATGCGACCGTGATCGGCCGCGAGAGCGCCGAGAGCCTGTACGATCAGGAACTGGTCACCTTCGAGGACGGCGCCGTCGCCTATGACCAGAAGGACGCCGCCGGTTTCATCAAGCTGAACGCCCTGCGCCTGCGGGTGCTGGGCAAGCGGGACGCGCGCGACCGGGCCTAGTCCCGCGCGATCCTGAGGATGGCGCCGGCGCGGTCGTCGGCGATCCAGATCGAGCCGTCGCGGGCCACGGCCATGCCGGCGGGCGAGCCTTGCGGATGGCGGCCCGGCTGCGCGTTCCAGCCGGGAGTCAGCACGCGCGCGCGGGGCGCGGGCGCTTCGGCCGGGTAAGGCAGGGACCCTTGCGGATAGATGGCGTACCGGGCGGGCCGGTCCGTCAGGGGCGCGCCTGACGCGTCCGTCTCGATGGCCACGACCCGGCCCGCGGCGCGGCGATAGCCGTGCCAGCTCATCAACATCCGGCCGCGCAGCTGCGGGAACATCGCCCCCTCGTAATAGAGCATGTCCAGCGGTGCGGCGTGCGGCGGCAGCAGCGAGACCGGCGCGGTCCGCTCGCCGCAACGCGCCTGCCGGGCGGTCCAGCCGGGCAGGGCCGTCGCCATGTCGGTGCAATAGGGCCAGCCGTAATGGCCGCCGGCCGTCAGCCGGTTGATCTCGTCGAAGGGCCGGGCGGGCGTCGTCAGGTCGACGGAATTCTCCGCCTGGAACACCGGCCCCGACGAATGACGCACCATGGCGACCGAATTGCGCAATCCGCTGGCCCACGGCGTCCAGTCCGGACCCCAACGGCCCCGACCGGCGGGGGCGTAGCGCCGCACCATGCCCTGCTCCGCCCCTTCGGCGCACTGGCCCTGCGCATCGCGAACCGGCGCCCCCGCGCGGTTCAGGCACCGGTCCGAGGGCGCGCCGACATTGACCAGCAGAGCCCCGTCGCCGTCGAAGACGAAGCTCGAGAGAGGGTGCCGGTTCTCATGCAGCCGGTTGTCGGGCAGCCCCTCCACCGCCGCCGAAACCGCATCCGGACGCGCCGGGTCGAAGGCGAGGATGCGGCTCATCTCGGCGACATAGACGCGTCCGTCCGGCCCTCGTGCGATGGTGTGCGGCATCGACAGGCCGCGGATCAGCCGGGTCCAGCGCACGCCGCCGTCCGCCGTCGGCGACATCCGCCACACCGCGCCCCGCCCGGCGTCCCACGACCCCAGGTCGGTGACCAGCCAGTCGCCGTCCGGCAGTTCCAGCAGGCCGCGCGGCATGCGCGGGCCGTCGTTTCCCGTCCTCTGCCAGACCCGGCCCAGGCAATAGCCGTCGGCCATGCGGACCAGGGTGCGGGGCCGGCCGTCGCAGTCGCCGTCGACGGCGTAGACCCGGCCGCCGCCCTGACCCGCGGCCGGGGCGGCGAGGACGGCGACGAACAGGGCGGCGAGGGCGAGGCGGGTGCGGATCATCGGCGAATCCTCTGTCCTGCGCACGCTAGCCCGGACGGGCGGCGCCACAAATGCTCTCGCCCTCGCCGGGATTTGGCGCCACCCTGAAGGCGGAGCATCGGCTCCTTAGACCTTTCAGGATCCCGCATGTCTCTCCGTACCGCCCTCGCCGCCGCGGCCGTTCTGGCCTTCGCCGCGCCCGCCTTC
This sequence comes from Brevundimonas sp., assembly GCF_035561115.1. Taxonomy (GTDB): domain Bacteria; phylum Pseudomonadota; class Alphaproteobacteria; order Caulobacterales; family Caulobacteraceae; genus Brevundimonas. The sequence goes on along the minus strand of NZ_DATMYH010000055.1, from coordinate 22,305 downwards.
GCCCAGGTAGCTTCCGCCCCCGCCCCCGCGCCTGCAGCCGCCCAGGACGCGGAAGCGGCCGAGGCGGCCTTTGAGGCCAGGGGCGAGGCCTTCGAGGCCGCTGTCGAGGCGATGACGCAGGAGATGCAGGCCGCCGCGACCGCCGCCAACGGCGATACGGTGAAGGCCGGCGGCGACCTCGACGCCATCGCCGCCCGGTATCAGCCCCAGGCCGATGCGTTCGCCGACGAGCTGGAGGCCTTCATCGCCTCGCAACTGCCGTCCATGCCGGCCGAGGCCCAGGCCCGGATGGCCCAGATGGGTCCGATGCTCCGCGGCCAGATCACCGGCGTTCCGGCCACCGCAAAGGCCAAGGTCCTCGAGGCCATGGCGGCGCCCGCCGCCGCCGCCGCGGCCCCGCAATAAGGGCCTGATCGCAGGGCGGCGGGCCCCGGTCCGCCGCCTTACCGCGATTTCACTTGAGACCGGACCGCGTTCGGCGGACCTTGAGCCTGCACGCTCAAGGAGCTCTCCGATGATCAAGGCCCTCTCCCTCGCCGCCGCCCTGGCCCTGCTGCCGTTTTCCGCCGCCGTCGCCGCCGATGTGCGCGGTCCGTCCGAGGACGCGCTGGAAGCCGCCGCCGAAGCCTTCGAGGCCCGGATGGAAGCCTTCGGCGAACGCGCCGAGGCCATTTCCGAAGACAAGAGCCTGACCGAGAGCCAGCGAGAGCTGCGCATCGCCGCCCTTTGGTCCGAATATCAGCCCGACGTCGGCGCCTTCACCGCCGCGGCCGCCCAACACGCCTCGGCCATCGCCGCCGAGGCCCTGGCCGAGGTCGATGTCGAGGCGGTCGTGTCCGAAGCCCTGGCCGAGGTCGAGGCCTCGGGCGCCCTGAGGGCCGCCCAGGGCATTGCGACCAACGGCGCCTGGGCGTCCAACGATCCGGAACACATGGCCACCTACGGCCTGATGGCCCAGTACGCCGTCGGCGAGGCCATGGATTCCCTCGACGAGGCTGCGGCGGACATGGCGGAGGCCAAGGCCGAAGCGGCCGAGGCCCTGGCCGAGGACGCCGACGAAGCGGACGAGGCTCCGGACGAAGCCGACCAGACCTGATCGGCCGCTCCGGGCGGCGTCCGGGCGCCCGCGCAACACCTGCTCCTTCACCGGCCGCGGGGCCGTGCGACAGGCTTGACCGGAACGGCGGCCCGCCCGACAGGACGGCATGGCCAGCCTTCCCGTCGATCCGCACCTGTACCTGACCTTCCTCGGGGTCATGACGGTGATGGCGATCACGCCCGGCCCGGCCAACATCTTCTCGGTCGCCAACGGCGTCCAGCGCGGCAAGGCCGGGGCGCTTCTGGGCGTGGTCGGCATGAACGCCGCCACCCTGGTCTGGTTCGCCGCCGCCGCCCTGGGGCTGGGCGCGCTCGTGATCGCCTTTCCGCAGGTCTTCCGGCTGATCTCGATCGGCGGCGCCCTCTATGTCGCCTGGCTGGGGATCAACGCCCTGCGCGGCGCCTTCCGCACGGCCGCCGACCCGGATGCGCCCACGGTCCGGATGGGGCGCAGCGCCCTGGTCGACGGCTTCATGGTCCAGATCGCCAATCCCAAGGCGGTGCTGTTTTTCACGGCCGTCCTGCCCCCGTTCCTCGACGTGAACCGTCCCGCGGCGCCCCAGCTGGCCCTGTTCGCCCTCGCCACCATCGGCATGGACGTGCTTTCCATGTCCGCCTACGGTCTGGGCGGGGCGGCCCTGGCGCGGCGCATGGGCGAGCCGCGTTTCCGCAAGGGTTTCGCCCTGATGACCGGTCTTCTTCTTCTGGCCGCGGCCGTCCTTATTGTTACACGTTTATAACGGGTTGCGTATTCGCGGAACCTGCACCGTTCATGTCCCGTTCAGCAGGAAAGGCGCGCACTGTCGCGTCAAGGAGAGTTTCCCATGAGACAACGGTTCCTCAAGCCCGTGCTTCTGGCGGCGACGGCGGCTCTGGCCCTGTCCGCCTGCGCCACAGCCACCCCCTACGGTCCCGCCGGCATCGACAGCCGCTACGGCTATTCCGAACAACGCGTCGACGCCGACCGCTATCGCGTCAGCTTCTCGGGCAATTCCGTCACCTCGCGCGAGCAGGTCGAGATGGCCCTGCTGCTCCGGGCGGCCGAGATCACCCGCGAGAATGGCTACGACTGGTTCGCCACCGTCAACCGCGCCACCGACCGCGACGTGCGCCTGCAGGCCACGCCCGATCCCTTCTACTATGACCGCTACAGCCCGTTCTGGGGTCCGTCGTGGCGCTACTACCGCCGCGGCTACTGGAGCCCGTGGGGCGATCCCTTCTGGGGCCGCCGCGATTTCGACGTGCGCGAGATCGATCGCTACGAGGCCTCGGCCGAGATCGTCATGGGCCGCGGCGCCAAGCCGGCCGGCGACCCGAACGCCTTCGACGCCGGCGAGGTGATCGCCAACCTCGGCCCGCGCGTCACGCGGCCGATGTAGCGCCTGTCCTCCCCGCTCCGGCGGGGAGGTTTCAGCCCACGCGCGGCGACTTGAGCCGGCGCTTGTTGACGTGGGTTTCGGGCGCCACGCCCAGCTCCTCCGGAATCTCGCCCTTGAAATAGTAGCGCTGCCACGCCTCCTTGGCCGCGTCCGGATCGCCCGAGGCCAGCCGTTTGTTGAAATCGGTGCGGGCCCGGTTCCAGGCCTCGAACTGGCCGTGCATGACCGGATTGGACTCCAGCGACCGGATCACCGGCTGCATGGTCTCGACCTTGCGGTGCTCGATCGGGGTGATGAAGCAGAAGGGCTCGCCCTTCTCGAACTTCACCCGGCCCGGCCGGGTGAAGAGCCAGTTCATGGTGAAGGGGAAGGGCAGCCAGTCGGTCTCGATCAGCCCGGTCAGCGGCTGGATGCCGTCCTTCATGTGATTGGGCGAGCCGCCCGCCAGCAGGCCCCAGCCCGGCGGCGTGCGGAACAGATATTGCGGATGCATGGTCAGCACCCCGCGCGAGAAATGCGAGGTCACCACATGGGTCAGGTCGGCGGTCGGCCGCTCGGGCGTGATCACGATGTCCGCCTGGCTGGGCCCGCCGTTCCACTCGGCGGTGAAGGTCAGCGGGCACAGGATCTCCCAGCCGGTGGTGTTGGCCATGGTCAGCGGCAGGCAGCGGTAGGGATGCCGGCTGGCGAAGGCGTCCATCCAGTTGCGCGACTGGCGGCCGGGCACCAGGTCCGGCGGCGTCTGCGTCATCGGATAGCATTCGAGTTCCACGAGCGGGCTCCGGGCGGTATCGAGGGACGTGTTTGCATCCCTAGCTGGGCCCCATGACCGAAGACAAGCCGACGCCAGAGTCCGACCGTGAACCCGCCTTCGACCGCGACCGCCTTCTGGGGTGGATGGCCGACAACGGCATCGGCCAGACGACCCACGACCATCCCGCCGTCTTCCGCGTCGAGGAGGGGCTGGAGCTCAAGGCCGCCATGCCCGGCGCCCACACCAAAAACCTGTTCCTGAAAGACAAGAAGGGGCGGCTGTGGCTGATCTCGGCCCGTCAGGACACGGTCGTCGATCTGAAGCGGGCGCCGAAGACCATCGGCTCCGACAAACTGTCCTTCGGCAATGAGGCCCTGCTGCACCAGACCCTCGGCGTGCGCGGCGGCTCTGTCACGGCGCTGGGCCTGATCAACGACCCCGACCGGCGCGTGACCTTCGTCCTCGACAAGGCCCTGTGGGACGCCGACATCGTCAACTTCCATCCCCTGACCAATACCGCGACGACGGCGCTGGGGCAGGCGGAGTTCCGACGGTTTCTGACGTTGATCGGGCGGGAACCAGTGGTGGTCGACTTCGCTCGCCTGGGCGACTGAACGACGCCATCCGCACATGCCGGCCAGACGCACAGGCCCCCGCCTCCAAAGGAGGCGAGGACCTCCACGCCTCAACCGCCAGTATTCAGGGGCAGTCGTAGTAGTGTTCGTAGACCGCTTCATCCCAAACGATCAGATCGCCGCGCTCGCGAATTCTGCCGTCGCAGAAGTAGAACACCTCTCCTGTGAGAACGCCATTTGTATAGTATCCGGTCCATTCGTACCAAGGTATCGCCGCGCTGGCGACGGACGTAGCCGAGGACGCCGCCGCCAGAGCAATGGCGGTGGCGGCGATTAGTTTGCCGATCGTCTTCATTGTTCCCTCCATGGGCCTCTGCCCGGCCGAACAGGATCACAGGTTGGCGGCTCCCACAATCTGAGGTCGTGGTGAATGCCGAAAATTTGAAGGCGGGGGCGCTGCTTTTCCGGAGCGCAGCTGCGAGCGTTGAACCCAATCGAAGGGCGGAGACGGCGGGCGCTCCCAAAAAGCGCCCCGTGCCCGAACGTGATGATCGATTTCGTCCGCGTCGTCTGACCTCCACGGTTCAATCCGCCGCCGGACAGTGCTAGAGGCGGCGCGTCTCCCCGACCCCCACGCCAGATACGGACGCCGCCATGCCCGCCGCTCCCGACTTTCCTCCCGCGCCGGACCGCGTGGCGCCGAAGCGCGCGCTGATCTCCCTGTCCGACAAGACCGGGCTGGAGGATACGGCCCGCACCCTGCACGGCCTCGGCGTCGAACTGGTTTCGACCGGCGGAACCCGCGCCGCCATCGCCGGCTTCGGACTGCCGGTGAAGGACGTGGCCGATCTGACCGGCTTCCCCGAGATGATGGACGGCCGGGTCAAGACCCTGCACCCGGTGGTGCACGGCGGGCTGCTGGGCGTGCGCGACGAGCCCTCGCATGCGCAGGCGATGCAGGAGCACGTCATCGGCGGCATCGATATCGCCTGGATCGACCTCTATCCGTTCGAGGCCACCGTGGCCTCCGGCGACGGCTTCGAGGCGGCGGTCGAGAACATCGACATCGGCGGCCCGGCCATGATCCGCTCGGGCTCCAAGAACCACGGCTATGTCGCCGTCTGCGTCGATCCGGAGTCGGTCGCCGAACTGCTGGAGGCGCTGAAGACCGACGGCGCGACCACCCTTGAGCTTCGCAAACGCCTCGCCGCCCGCGCCTTCGCCCGCACCGCCGCCTATGACGCCGCCGTCTCGGGCTGGTTCGCCGGCCAGGTCGGCGACGCCGCCCCGGCGCGCAAATCCATCGCCGGCTCGCTGGCCCAGACCCTGCGTTACGGCGAGAACCCGCACCAGACGGGCGCCTTCTACCGCACCGGCGATGCGCGTCCCGGCGTCGCCCACGCCCGCCAGCTGCAGGGCAAGGAGCTGGGCTACAACAACATCGCCGACGCCGACGCCGCCTGTGAACTGGTCGCCGAGTTCGAGGCCCCCGCCTGCGTCATCGTCAAACACGCCAACCCCTGCGGCGTCGCCGTCGGAAACGACCTGACCCAGGCCTATGCCCGCGCCCTCGAATGCGACGCCGTCTCGGCCTTCGGCGGGGTGGTCGCCGTCAACCGGCCCCTGTCCGGCGCCGACGCCCGGCTGATCACCGACATCTTCACCGAGGTCGTCATCGCCCCCGGCGCCGACGACGAGGCGAAGGCCGTCTTCGCGGCCAAGAAGAACCTGCGCCTGCTGCTGACCGACGGCCTTCCCGATCCGCTGGCGGCCGGTGAAGTGTTCCGTTCGGTGGCCGGCGGCTTCCTCGTCCAGTCGCGCGACCGCAGCCGCATCGCCCCGGCCGATCTGAAGATCGTCACCCGCCGCCAGCCGACGCCGCAGGAGATCGAGGACATGCTGTTCGCCTTCACCGTGGCCAAGCACGTCAAGTCCAACGCCATCGTCTATGCGAAGGACGGCCAGACCGCCGGCATCGGCGCCGGCCAGATGAACCGCCGCGACTCGGCGCGCATCGCCGCCATCCGCGCCCGCGAGGCCGGCGAGGCCAAGGGTCTGGCCCATTCCCTGGCCCAGGGCTCGGCCTGCGCCTCGGAGGCCTTCTTCCCCTTCGCCGACGGTCTGCTGGAAGCGGTCGCTGCGGGCGCCACGGCGGTGATCCAGCCGGGCGGCTCGATCCGCGACGACGAGGTCATCGCCGCCGCCGACGAGGCCGGGGTAGCCATGGCCTTTACGGGGGTGCGGGTCTTCCGGCACTGATGCGTTCCGGAGGCGTCGGAAACCTTCACAAATCGGCAGAACCGGACTGGCCGGAATCGCCGGAATCCGCGATTTCGAATGGTCGAAATCGTCGCGAACTGGTCGCTGGCCGGCAAACCTCTGGACTCGCCTGATGGACACTCTCGCCGAACGCTGGGCCAGACTCGAGCCCCACGCGACCATCGTCGGACCGGACGACGACCGGCCGCGCCCGACCGCCATCCTGTTCCACGGCTGCGGCGGCCTGCGCGATCACCTGCCCCGGTACGCGGCGGCCGCGACCGCCGCGGGCTGGCGGGCCGTCATCGTCGATTCGTATGCGCCGCGCGGCTGGAGCCGTCAGTTCGCCATGGCCCTTGTCTGCACCGGCCTGCTGCTGCACGGCTGGCAGAGGGCGGGCGACGTGCTGGCGGCCCTCCATGGCGTGTCCCAACGGCGTGACGTGGACGCCTCGAAAATCGTTCTCGCCGGCTGGAGCCACGGCGGCTGGGGCATCATGGAGGCGATGAGCTCGCAGCGCGGCCGCCGCATGCTTGGCGTCGAAGATCCGGGCGCAGTGTCTCTGGACGGCGTGGTCGGCGCCTGGCTGGCCTACCCCTATGTCGGCATCGGCGCCTTCAACCGCATGCGGCCCTGGACCCATTGCCCGAAGATCCTGGCCGTCATCTCGCGCAAGGACCACCTGACCACCGTCCGCAACGCCGAGCGCGTGCATGACATGGTGCGCCGCTGCGGCGCCGAGGTCGAAACCTGGATCGCCGACGGCTCCCATTCCTTCGACGAGCCCATGGCGGCCGGGCCGATGCGCTATGATCCCGAACTGGCCGACGAGGCCGTGCGCCGGTTCACCGCCCTGTTGAACGACGTGGCTGCGGCGCCGAAGGTCTAGCGCGGCTCCACCGTCACTTCGGCGCGGATGGAGTTGGCGATGTAGCAGGCCTCGTGCGCCCGGTGATGCAGACCCTCGAGCGCTTCCGCATCGGGCCGGGTCTCGCCCGAGAAGACGACGGCGGGCCTCAGCGTCAACCGGGTGATCGAGATCTTTCCCCGCTCATCCTTGCCCAGCTGGCCGACCGCGTCGTCGCTGTAACGGTCGACCACGAAGCCGGCCTTGCCCGCGAAGGCGAGGAAAAACAGCATGTGGCAGCTCGAAACCGCCGCCACCAGCGCCTCTTCCGGATCGACCGCCGCCGGGTCGGACATCGGCTCCGGCACGCTCGACGGGGCCGAAGAGCCCCGCACCACCGCCCCGCCGTCGAAGCGCCAGTCGTGGGCGCGGGAATAGCGGTTGTCGCTGAAGGGCTGGTCGCCCCGGCTCCATTCCACGGTCGCGACATGCTCGCTCATCGGGGCCTCCATCCTGCCAATGACTGAACCGTGTAGCGCCTGAGGCCTTCGGACCCAAGCCTGCGCCTTGCCCCCGCCCCCGACCCGCCTTATCCCGCTGACATGGCCGCGCCCCTGATCTGCCCCTCCATCCTCGCCAGCGACTTCGCCCGTCTCGGCGAGGAGGTCCGCGCGCTCGACGCCGCCGGCGCCGACTGGATCCACGTCGACGTCATGGACGGGCATTTCGTGCCCAACATCACCATCGGCCCCGATGTGGTGAAGGCCCTGCGGCCGCATACGAAATTGCCGTTCGACGTTCATCTGATGGTCGCCCCGGTCGATCCGTGGCTGGAGGCCTACCGCGAGGCCGGGGCCGATATCCTGACCGTCCATCCCGAAAGCGGCCCGCACCTGCACCGGACCCTGGGCCGCATCCGCCAGCTCGGCGCCAGGGCCGGCGTGGTGCTGAACCCCGGCACCTCGCTGAGCGTGCTGGACGATGTCGTGGAGCTCGTCGACCTCGTCCTGCTGATGTCGGTCAATCCCGGCTTTGGCGGCCAGTCCTTCATCGAGACCACCCTGCGCAAGATCGGGAAGACCCGCGCCCTGCTGGATGCGGCGGGATCGAAGGCGCACCTGCAGGTCGACGGCGGGGTCACCGCCGCCAATGCGGGCGCCTGCGTCGCCGCCGGCGCCGACGCCCTTGTCGCCGGAACCGCGGTGTTCCGCGGCGGACCCTCCGCCTACGCCGCCAATATCCGGGCCCTGAAGGCAGCGTGAGCCCTCTCGGTCCCTTCGCCCGTCCCGAAGCCGACGGCCCCGCGCCGGGAGAAATCCCCGGCCTGCGCGGGGCGCCGATGCGCACCCCGGTAAAGACCACCGGCGCCTCCAGCGGCCCCGGCCTGTGGCCTGCCGTCATCGGCCGTCTGCTGACCCGCCAGCTGTGGATCGAACTCTATGGCCTGCCCGGCTACAGCCTGACCCTCAAGGGCCGCCCGGCCCAGGGTTTCGCCGCCACGCCGCGCGACTTCCGCCCGGTCGATCCGGCCCAGGGCAAGGCCGTGCTCGGCGGAAAATTCGTCCTCGCCGGATCCAGCCTCGAGGCCGCCGCGCCCGAAGATCCGTGGAACCGGCCCAACCCCACCCGCGCCTTCGCCGTCGAGCTGCACAGCTTCGCCTGGCTGCCGTCGCTGATGCTTCAGGGCGAGCGCGGCGCGCGCGAGGCGGTGCGGCTGACCCTGGCCTGGGCCGACGCCTTCGCCCGCTGGTCGCCCTTCGCCTGGGGGCCGGAGATCCTGGCGCGGCGCGCCTGTCATCTGGCCTGCGCAGCCCGGCGCATGGGCCTGGTCGCCACCGAGGCCGAACGGCTCAGGCTGGCCGACATCCTCGGCCGGCAGGGGCGTCAGCTCCTGCGACCGCCCGGCGGTCTGGCCGGCAAGACTGAACGCCTGACCGCCGCCGCCATAGCCGGCTGCGCCCTCGCCGGCGCGCCCGGGGCGTCCTTGCGCCGCAGGGCCCTGCGCGGTCTGCCCGGGGCGCTCGATCGCACCGTCGGCCCCGACGGCGGCCACGCCAGCCGCAGCCCCGAGGCCGGTCTCGAACTCCTGCTCGACCTGCTGACGCTGGACGACGCCCTGGCGCAGGTCTCGGAAGCGACGCCCGACGCCGTACGTTCCGCGATCCAGCGCCTGACTCACGCCCTGCGCCTCCAGACCCTGCCGGACGGCCGGCTGATCACCATGCAGGGCGGCGGCCCCTCGACCGCGGCGCGGGTCGCAGCCGCCCGCGTTCATGACGACGCCCACCCCGAAGCCGCGGGAGGTACGGTGGCCGGCGTCGCTCGCATCCGCAGCCCCCTTCTGACCATCGCCGCCGATATCGCCGCGCCCGCGCGGGGCGCCTGGTCCGGCGCCGCCTGCGCCCAGCCGATGGCGCTGGAGATCGTCTGCGGCAAGGACCGGCTGGTCACCGGCTGCGGCTGGACCCCGCGCGCCGCCGACCGGCAGGGCCTGCGTCTGGCGCCCGGCCATTCGACCCTGACCCTGGGGGAGGCCTCGACCGGCGAACCCCTCGGCGGCTGGCGCGGCGAGCTTCTGGGTCACCGTCTGGTCGGCCGCCCCCTGCACGTCGTCGTCGACCAGCGCGACGGCGAGGGCGCCGTCTGGCTCGAGGTCGAGCACGACGGCTGGGTCCACGACTACGGCCTGCTGCACCAGCGACGCCTGTATCTGGACCAGCGGCTGGACGAGTTGCGCGCCGAGGAGCGGCTGCACCCCGCTCCCGGCCAGAAGGACGTGGTCCGCGCCATCGCCGCGCCCTACGCCGTGCGCTTCCAGCTGGAGCCGGGAGTCCAGGCCTCGCTGGCCCGCGACCGCCGCTCCATCCTGCTGCGCGGCCATTCGGGCCGGGGCTGGTGGTTCCGCACGGACGGGCCCGACGTGGCCATCGAGCCCTCTGTCCATATCGACGAAGGCCTGACCCGGCGCTCGCTCCAGATCGTGGTGCGTGGTTCGGCCCGCACCGATTCCGAAACCAAGATCCGCTGGAAGCTGAGCCCCGCCGGCGCCGGCGGCGACCCTTCCTGAGACCTGTCCCTTGAGGCGAAGGGTCGCCGCGACCATCTGGGGACTGCCGCGTTACGCCTTTTTCGACCACAGGACCGATCGATGAGCCTCGCCGACCCGACTACCCTGCCCGACGACCTGATCAAGGACGGCTCCGACGCCGGCTTCATGACCGACGTCATCGAGGCCTCGAAGACCCGGCCCGTACTGGTCGATTTCTGGGCCACCTGGTGCGGCCCGTGCCGGACCCTGACCCCGATGCTCGAAAAAGCCGTCCGCGCCGCCGGCGGAATGGTCAAACTGGTCAAGATCGACGTCGACAAGAACCCCGCCTATGCGGGCCAGCTTCGGGTCCAGTCGATCCCGACCGTCTACGCCTTCGTCAACGGCCAGCCCGTCGACGGCTTCCAGGGCGCGGTGCCCGAAAGCCAGCTCAAGGCCTTCATAGACAAGCTGACCGGCGGCGAAAGCGCCAACTCCGACATCGAACAGCTGCTGTCGCTGGGCGAGGAGTCCCTGTCGCTGAACGACCTCGGCGGCGCCGCCCAGGCCTTTGCGCAGCTGCTGACGCTGGACCCGGCCAATGAAAAGGCCATCGCCGGCATGGCCCGCGTCTATCTGGCCGACGGCGATGTGGATCAGGCCCGCCAGACCATCGCCATGGCCCCGCAGGACTCGAAGGAGCCGACGGTCCAGAGCGTGCGCGCCCAGCTGGCCCTCGCCTCGGCCGCCCCGACCGGCGCCGCCCCGGAGCTCGAAGCGAAGGTCGCCGCCGACCCCTCCGACCATCAGGCCCGCTACGACCTGTCGCTGGCCCAGGCGGCGGCCGGCGATCTGCAGGGGGCGGTCGACAGCCTGCTGGCCATCGTCGCCGCTGACCGCGAATGGAACGACCAGGCGGCCCGCAAGCAGCTGCTGGTCGTCTTCGACGCCGCCGGAGCGGCCTCCGACATCGCACGCGACGGGCGCCGCCGCCTGTCCTCCATCCTGTTCGCATAGGAGGTCCAGGGTGGCCCAGGGGTATGTGAAGGCCGCCGATCTGCCGCAGGTGATCCCTGTGTTCCCCCTGCCGGGCGCCATCCTGCTGCCGCGCGGCCAGTTGCCCCTGAACATCTTCGAGCCGCGCTATCTGAACATGGTCGACGACGCCATGGCCGGCGACCGCATCATCGGCATGCTGCAGCCCCAGGCCGGCTCGCTCCGCCTGCCCGGCCTGTCGCCGGTCGGCTGCGCCGGACGCATCACCAGCTTCGCCGAGACTTCGGACGGCCGGTATCTGATCACCCTGACCGGCTGCGCCCGCTTCCGCCTGGCCGGCGAACTGCCGGCCCAGACTCCGTATCGCCAGATCCGCGCCGACTTCTCTCCGTTCGAGAACGACCTCAGCGCCCCGCCGGTCGACGACATCGGCCTGGATCGCGACGGCCTGCTGGACGCCCTGCGCGCCTATCTGGAGACGCGCGGCCTCGACATCGACTGGGACACCGCCGAGACCGCCCCGCCGGAGGCCCTGATCAACAGCCTGTCCATGGCCCTGCCGTTCGAGCCGCCCGAGAAACAGGCCCTGCTGGAAGCGCCCGGCCTGATCGACCGCTCGGCCGTCCTGACCGCCCTTCTGACCATCGACGCCGCCAGCGACGGCGAGGGCGAGACGCCGCAGATGCAGTGAGGATGAGGAATCGGGTCGCAGGAATCAGGCAGCAGGCGCGACCGTCTGACCCTCCCCCAGGCCCTGTTCCCTGATCCCTACTCCCTGTAACCTTCCCCCATGTCCGACACCTTCCATACCCCCGCCTCGGTCGATCCTCGCCTGCTGGAGGTGCTGGTCTGCCCGGTCACGCGCGGCAAGCTGACCTATGACCGCGAACGGCAGGAGCTGGTGTCGAAGGGCGCCAGACTGGCCTATCCGATCCGCGACGGCGTGCCGATCATGCTGCCCGAAGAGGCGCGGACGCTGGACTGATCGTCGTCAGACCGCCTCGCCGCGCAGCAACCTCGGCAGATCCCCGGTCGCACCGCCGGCCTCGTGCATGAAGGCGCGGCGCAGGGGGGCGATGCGGTTGACGGCGGCGATGCCGAGGCCCCGGGCAAGCCGCACCGGGGGTAGATCGTTCGAGAACAGCCGCACGAAGGCGTCGAACCCCGCCGCCAGCGCCGCATTGTCGAACCGCCGCCAACGGGCGTAGCGGTCCAGCACCGTCTCCGAACCGATATCCTCGCCCAGCCGCATGGCCTCGACCAGCACCTCGGCCAAGGCGGCGGCGTCCTTCAACCCCATGTTCAGCCCCTGTCCCGCCACCGGATGCACCCCGTGGGCGGCGTCCCCGATCAGGGCGATGCGCGGCCCTGTCAGGGCCTCGGCCAGTTGCAGCGACAGCGGATAGACGAAGCGCGGCCCGACCACCGTCACATCCTCCAGAAAGTCCCCGAACCGCCGCATCAGGTGCGACTGGAAGGCGGCGTCCGGCGCGGCCTTCAGCGCCTCGGCCCGGCGCGTCGTCTCTGTCCACACCAGGCTGGCCCGCTGTTCCGTCAGGGGCAGGATGGCGAAGGGGCCCGAGGGCAGGAAATATTCATGCGCGACATTGCCGTGGTCCCGGCCCAGGGACACGGTCGCCACGACGCCGCTCTGGCCATAGCCCCAGCCGACCGTGTCGATCCCGGCGCTTTGCCTCACCTGTGAGCCGCGCCCTTCTGCGCCGACCGCCAGCGGAGCTTCCAGCCGCGCGCCATCGGCCAGCGTCACGACAGTCCGCGCTGGTCCGGCCTCGACAGCGGCCACCGATGCGGGCGCGCGCACCTCGATGCCGGCCGCCGTGACCGCCTCGGCCAGCGCCGTCCGGATGCGCCGGTTCTCGACCATATAGCCGAGCGGCTCCCCGTCGGTCCGGTCGCCGATCTCGTCCGCATCGAAGCGCAGGAAGGCCGAACCCGCAGGCCGCGACGCCGCCCCCGGCCGTCGTCCGTCGGTGACCAGAATCCGGTCCATCCGGCAGGCGTGCGGACGCAGGCCCGCGCCCACGCCCAGGGCGTCCAGCATGCGGAAGGTCGAAAAGGCGATGGCCGTCGACCGTCCGTCGAACGCCGGCGCCAGCTGCAGGGAGAAGGGCTGCGGATCGACCAGCACGACCTTCAGTCCGCCCTGGGCCGCGGCCAGCCCGAAGGTCGCCCCCACCAGCCCCGCGCCGGCGACGATGACGTCATAGTGTTCTGTATCGGCCATCCCCCCTTGTCGCGCCCCGATTGAGCGAGGTCAAAGCCCCGTCGCGGCTGCGGCGCTATGGCCCAGGACGGAGGCCGGTCATGAACAGGCGAAATCTTCTCCTTGGCGCCGGGGCGCTGACGCTGGCGGCCGGCTCGGGGGCCGTCGGCTGGCGCGCTGCGGTGGGCTCGGCCGCCGGCTACGACCTCTATTCGGCCCGGCTGCGCGCGGCGCCGCCGCCCGATCCGGCCCTGACCGACCTGGTCCGGTACGCGACCCTCGCGGCGAACGGCCACAACACCCAGCCCTGGAAGTTCCATATCGGAGAGGAAGGGATCGACATCCTGCCCGATCTGGCGCGGCGGACGCCGGTGGTCGATCCGGACGATCACCACCTGTTCGTCAGCCTCGGCTGCGCCGCCGAGAACCTGCGGATCGCGGCGACGGCGACGGGACGGCCCGGAGCCCTGTCCATTGACGGAACGGGCGTCCGCTATGTCTTCGAGCGGGGCCTGGCCCGGGCCGACGCCTTGTTCGCCGCCATCCCCGCCCGTCGGTCCACCCGGACCCTCTATGACGGCCGGCCCGTGCCGAACCACGACCTCGAAACCTTGCGGCGGACCACGGAGACGCCCGGCGTGCGGCTGATTCTGTTGACCGACAGGCCGCGGATCGATCGGGCGCGGGATCTCGTCGCCGCTGGCAACGAGGCCCAGATGACCGATCCGGCCTTCATGGCCGAGCTGAAGCGCTGGCTCCGGTTCAATCCCGCCGACGCCATGCGGACCGGCGACGGCCTCTATTCGGCGTCGAGCGGCAATCCGGTCCTGCCCGGCCGGCTGGGCGGGTTCGCCTTCGACCGCTTCTTCGGCGCTGCGGCCGAGACCGCGCGATACGCCCGTCAGATCGACTCCTCCTCCGGCCTTGCGGTGTTCCTGGCGGAGCGCGCCGATCCGGCGCACTGGATGACGGTCGGGCGCGCCTGCCAGCGGTTCATGCTGGCCGCCACCGCCCTGGATCTCCGCTGCGCCTTCGTCAACCAGCCGGTCGAGGTGGCCGGGCTGAGGCCGGCGCTCGCGGCCCTTGTCGGAGAGGCCGGGCTGCGGCCGGACCTTGTTCTCCGCTTCGGCCGGGGCCCCGTCCTGCCCTTTTCTCCCCGAAGGCCCGTGTCGGCGGTCATCCTGTAAACCTGCCGGGGAGGCGGCTGGTAAACAGCCTCTTAACCCTGCGCGGGCGACAACAGCGGGTCTGTTCGACCGTCCGGAGTTCCCCGCCGCATGTCCGCCGCCCTCGCCATCGGCCAGCGCGCCTGGTTCGGCGCCCGCATCCTCTGGGGCGCGCCCATCGCGATCAAATTCCGCGGCGTGCTCCAGGCCCTGCTGTCGGCCTTGCTTCTGGCGGCCCTGATCTCGTGGAATCCGGCCGATCCCAGCCTCAACGCCGCCTCCGGCGTCGCCCCGACCAACTGGCTGGGGCTGAACGGCGCCCTGTTCGCCGACCTGTTCATGCAGTCGCTGGGGCTGGCCGCCTTCCCGGCCGCCCTGCTGCTGGCCGCCTTCGGCCTGGCCTCGGCGATCGGCGATGTGATTCAACAACGGCTCAAGCCCACAGGGCTGAAGGCCCTCTCGGCCGCCGGCGGGGTCCTGGCCCTGTCGGCCGCCCTGTCGGCCCTCGCTTCGCCCGCCGCCTGGCCGCTGGCGGCCGGCCTCGGCGGCCTGTGGGGCGACGCCATCGTCGGCCTGATCCGCATGGCCTGCGCGGCCCTGCGCATCCCAGGCGCGCCCGTCATCGCGGGGATCCTGTTCTTCCCCATGGCCCTGTGGGCCGTCGGCTACGCCATCGGCCTGAGATTCTCGGACCTCGGCGACGCCTTCCGCTGGGCGGGAGGCCGCCGCACCGTCCCGCCGACCCCCGCCAAGGCCCGCCGCGCCGCGGTCAAGGCTCCGCCCCGTCCGCGCCCGGCGCCCGAACCCGACGACTACGCCCCCATCGGCCTCGACGCGCAGGAAGAGACGCCCCCCTGGGACGCCCCCGTCCCCGCCCGCGGCGCGCCCGAGCCCAGGGTCGCCGCCGCCAAGGCGCCCAGGGCCTCGAAGCGCGAACTCGACGACAGCCAGGCCGCCTTCGACTTCGCCAAACCCTCGGGCGGCTTCGACCTGCCGCCGCTCGGCATGCTGACCAAGCCCGCCAAGCGCGTCGCCTCGGTCGACGAGGAGGCGCTGAAACAGAACGCCAAGATGCTGGAAGGCGTGCTGCAGGAGTTCGGCGTGCGCGGCGTCATCGACCAGATCCGTCCCGGCCCCGTCGTCACCCTGTATGAACTGGTGCCCGCGCCGGGCGTGAAGCACGGCCGCGTCGTGGCCCTGTCGGACGACATCGCCCGCTCCATGTCGGCCCGCGCCTGCCGCATCTCGGTCGTGCCGGGGCGCAACGCCATCGGCATCGAACTGCCCAACGCCAGGCGCGAGACCGTCTATCTGCGCGACCTGCTGGCCTCGACCGAATACGACAAGCCCGCCCACCTGCTGCCGCTGGCCCTGGGCGAGACCATCGGCGGCGAGCCCTATGTCGCCGATCTGGCGCGCATGCCCCACCTGCTGATCGCCGGCACCACCGGCTCGGGCAAGTCGGTCGGGGTCAACGCCATGATCCTGTCGATCCTGTACCGGCTGACCCCCGCCGAGTGCCGCTTCATCATGATCGACCCCAAGATGCTGGAGCTCAGCGTTTATGACGGCATCCCGCACCTGCTGGCCCCCGTCGTCACCGATCCCAAGAAGGCCGTCGTCGCGCTGAAATGGACCGTGCGCGAGATGGAGGACCGCTACCGCCGCATGTCCAAGCTGGGCGTGCGCAACATCGCCTCCTACAACGAGCGCGCCCGCGAGGCCGTGGCCAAGGGCGAGCATTTCGAACGCACGGTCCAGACCGGCTTCGACGACCAGGGCCGGCCCGTCTACGAATCCGAGAAGATCCGCCCCGAACCCATGCCCTTCCTCGTCGTCGTCATGGACGAGATGGCGGACCTGATGCTGGTCGCCGGCAAGGACGTGGAAGGCGCCGTCCAGCGTCTGGCCCAGATGGCCCGCGCCGCCGGCATCCACCTGATCATGGCCACCCAGCGCCCCTCGGTCGACGTCATCACCGGCACCATCAAGGCCAATTTCCCGACCCGGATCAGCTTCCAGGTCACCTCCAAGATCGACAGCCGCACCATCCTGGGCGAGCAGGGCGGCGAACAGCTGCTGGGTCAGGGCGACATGCTCTACATGGCCGGCGGCGGCCGGATCACCCGCCTGCACGGGCCCTTCGTGACCGATCAGGAGGTCGACGAGGTCTGCAAACACCTGCGCGGCCAGGCCGAACCCGACTATCTGGACCTGATCACCGACGATCCGGACGGCGACGGGGACGGCGCCTTCGACGACGAGGGCGGCGGCGGTTCGGGCGACGACCTCTACGACCGCGCGGTGGCCGTGGTCACCCGCGACCGCAAGGCCTCGACCAGCTACATCCAGCGCCGCCTGCAGATCGGCTACAACCGCGCCGCCTCCCTGATCGAACGGATGGAGCAGGAGGGCGTCGTCAGCCAGGCCAACCATGCCGGCAAGCGGGATATTCTGGCGGGGCCTCCGCCCATGGGTTGAGGGCCTCGGAGGGCGCCCCTCCCTCCCGTGCATCCCCGCGAAGGCGGGGACCCGGGCTTTGGCCCCGCCGCCGGTGTTTGGGCGAGCAGTGGTTCGTTCAACCAGCCTCGCTGCCGCTCAAACCTGGGTCCCCGCCTTCGCGGGGATGCACGGAATGAAAAACTGGAACCACCGCGGATGAACGGCGCTTCATTCCGCCGCCGGAATATGGTCAGGCTCGGGCCATGCCCCCGCCTTTCGCAGTCCGCATGACGGCATGATCGACAACCATCCCGAACGGGAGAAGACCCTTATGACCGTCTCACGCCGCGCCTTCGCCTTTGGAACCGCCGCCCTCACGGCCTTCGCCGCCCTGCCCGCCTCGGCCCAGACCGGCCTGTCGGCCGAGGACCGCGCCGTCGTGGCCCAGGCCCAGGCGTATCTGCAGGGCCTGACCTCGGCCCAGGGCAATTTCGTCGAGACCTCGGGCGCCCAGCGCCGCGAGGGTCGGTTCTGGATCCAGCGTCCGGGCAGGATGCGCTTCGAATACACCAACCCGGCCGGCCTGCTGGTGGTGTCGGACGGCTCGAACGTCAAACGCTACGATCCGCGCCTGAACGTCTTCCGTCAGGTGCCGCTGGGCTCCACGCCGCTGTCGACCTTCCTCGCCCGGACCGTGCGCCTCGACCAGGGCGTGCGCATCGACCGCGTGACCCGCATGGCCTCGGGCGCCTTCGCCATCACCGCCCGCGACAACGGCCGTCCCAACGACGGCTCGGTCATCCTGTCCTTCGCCGGTTCGCCGTTGCGTCTCCACGAATGGACCATCACCGACGCGCAGGGCGGCCGGACCCGCACCCAGCTGACCTCGCTGCAACCCGCCCCCGGCCTCGCCGCCAGCCTGTTCCAGCTCAGCGATCCGACCCGCCGTCCTCGCCGGGGATAATTCCCGCTGCGGGCGAGCTTGACTTTTTTCCGATTGAGTGGCACTTTGGCAACAGGTCGGCGGGAGCCGGCCTGACCGCTACGGATTTCATCCCCTTCCCGGCGGCGAGAGACGAACCTTCCAGCGCCCGATCCCCCCGATCGGGCGTTTTTTTGGGCGCTATCGCTCGCCGCACGGCGGCTCGCTGCTTGAGCGCGCGAAGCGCCAGCCCGCGTCGGGTCGGGAGGTCCCGAAGGGCCGACGACCGCGGCCCAATAAAGATGCTAGAGCCCCTCCATGCTTCGCATCGCCACCTGGAACATCAACTCCGTCCGTCTGCGCATCGACCAGGTCGCGCGCTTCGTCGAGGAGAGCGGAACCGACGTCCTGTGCCTGCAGGAGATCAAATGTCTCGAGGACCAGTTCCCTCGGGCTGCCTTCGAGGCCATGGGCCTGCCCCATCTGAAGATCGGCGGCCAGAAGGGCTGGCACGGCGTCGCCATCGCCAGCCGCAAGCCGATCACGGCCGCCCCCGCGCTCGACGTCTGCCGTGAACGCCACGCTCGCTGCGTCGGCGTGGTGGTCGACGACGTCGAGATCCAGAATTTCTACATCCCCGCCGGCGGCGACACGCCGGACCGGACGCTGAACCCGAAATTCGATCACAAGATGGACTTCTACGAGCGGCTGACCGCCGAGATGGCCGGCCGCGACAAACAGCGCCCGCTGGTGCTGGCGGGCGACTTCAACATCGCACCGGGCGAGAACGACGTCTGGAACCACCGCTACATGTCGAAGATCGTCAGCCACACGCCGCTGGAGGTCGAGACCCTGCGCCGCCTCCAGGCCGCGGGCGGCTTCGCCGACGTGGTGCGCGACCAGATTCCCGAGCCGCAGAAGCTGGCCAGCTGGTGGAGCTATCGCGCCGCCGACTTCCGCAAGTCAAACCGCGGCCTGCGTCTCGACCACATCTGGACCTCGCCCGGCCTGACGCCGGCCGTGACGCCCGGCACGGCCCGCATCCACGACACCGTCCGCGAATGGACCCAGCCCAGCGACCACGCCCCGGTCACGGTCGATCTGGCGGTCTGACCGCCTGCGTCCAGAACTGACGCAGGCGCATGCTCCTATGACCAGGGCCCCGCGGGTCGGTCTTTGACAATCGAATGCAGCGGAACGCGCATCGAAGTGGACTCTACGGACTCTTCGGACGGTGTTTTTCAGCGTCCCGGTCAAGGACCCCGGCCTCAGGGCTGCAGCCGGTACCCGCCCGCGTCGGTCAGCAGCAGGCGGGCCTGACCGGGCTCGGGCTCGATCTTCTGACGCAGGCGGTAGATGTGGGTTTCCAGCGTGTGGGTCGTGACCCCGGCGTTGTAGCCCCAGACCTCGGTCAGCAGCTCCTCGCGCGACACGGCCTTGGCCCCGGCGCGATAGAGGTATTTCAGGATGCTGGTTTCCTTCTCGGTCAGCCGCACCTTGCGCCCCTTGTCGTCGACCAGGACCTTGGCGGCGGGCCGGAACTCATAGGGGCCGATGCGGAAGACGGCGTCCTCGGACTGTTCGTGGCTGCGCAGATGGGCCCGGATGCGGGCCAGAAGGACGGCGAAGCGGAAGGGCTTGGTGACATAGTCGTTGGCCCCCGACTCCAGCCCCAGCACGGTGTCGGAATCCGACGTCTGGCCCGTCAGCATGATGATCGGCGTCGAGACCCCGTCCTTGCGCAGCAGGCGGCAGGCCTCCCGCCCGTCCATGTCGGGCAGGTCGACGTCCAGCAGGATCAGGTCGGCCCGCACCTCGCGGCCCATGCGCACGCCCTCGGCGGCGGTGGAGGCCTGGACCGGCCGGAAGGCCTCGTGCAGCGCCAGCTGTTCGGCCAGCGCCTCGCGCAGGTCGTCGTCGTCGTCGATGATCAGTATGGTCTTGGGCGTGGGCATGGGCACCAGAATGGCGAGCGTCGGCGGTTCCGCCAAGGGCTGGACCGCAAGCGGAGCGGTTTTCAGTCCATAGAGGGCGTTTGGAGGGTGTTTCGTTCCCCGAACAACGCCGATCCGACGCGAACATGGGTCGCGCCGAGGCGGATGGCGGTCTCATAATCGCCGCTCATCCCCATCGACAGCACCGCCAGACCGTTGCGGCCGGCGATCCCGCCCAGCAGGGCGAAATGGCTCTCCGGCGCCTCGTCGGCCGGCGGAATGCACATCAGCCCCTCGACGGACAGGCCCAGCGACCGGGCGAGGACGATCAGGGCGTCGGCGTCTTCGGGCAGGACGCCGGCCTTCTGCGGCTCGGCTCCGGTGTTGACCTGGACCAGCACCCGCGGCGTCCTGCCGACCTTGCCGGCGGCCGCCGCCAGCGCCTCGGCCAGCCGGGCGCGGTCCAGCGTCTCGATGACGTCGAACAGGGCGACCGCGTCCAGCGCCTTGTTGGTCTGCAGCGGCCCGATCAGACGCAGTTCGAGGTCCGGGATCGCGGCGCGGCGTTCCGCCCAGCGCGCCTGCGCCTCCTGCACCCGGTTCTCGCCGAACACCCGTTGGCCCGCGGCCAGAATGGCGTCGATCGCCCCCGGCGGCTGGGTCTTGGTCACGGCGGTCAGGGTCACAGCCTCCGGCGTACGTCCGGCCGCGAGGCAGGCCTCGGCCATCCGCCGCCGGACAGTCTCAAGGCGGCCTACGATGCTGGACGCACCGGCGTGATCGGGGGATGAGGAGGTCATGAACCGCTCGGACGCCGAAACCCTGTGGGATACCGCCCGTGTCCTCGCACGCGACGCGGGCAAAGTCAGCCGGGCGTCGGCGCCCCGGGCCCTGCCGCCGCTGCTGTTCTTCACGGACCCCGCCCGTACGCCCCGGCCATGGGAGACGGCGGCCCGTCTTCCCGCCGGGGCGGCGGTGGTGTTCCGGCATTTCGGTCAGGCGGACGCGCGGAAAATCGCCCTGCGGCTGCGCGAGATCACGGCGACGCGGGGCGTTCTGCTTCTGATCGGTCTGGACGCCGATCTGGCCGGGGCCGTCGGCGCCGATGGCCTGCACCTGCCTGAACGCGCGCTGGATCAGGCCCGATCCCTGTCAGAGGCCCGTCCTGACTGGCTGATCACCGGCGCGGCCCACGCGGGTTCCGCGCTCGACACCGCGCACCTGCACGCCCGGATCCTGTCGCCGCTGTTCGTGGCGGGGGGCGCCTCCTCGGCGACGCCGCCGCTGGGTTTGACGGAGTTCCGGGCTCTGGCGGCCTCGGCCGCCTGTCCGGTCTACGCCCTTGGCGGGATCGACGCGGAAAACGCGCAGGGCCTTATCGGCTCGGGGGCGTGCGGTCTGGCGGGGGTGTCGGCGATCCAGGCGGCGTTCAACGCCTGATCGGGGCCCGACCGGCGTCAGAAGCGGAAGATCGATTCCAGCCGGAAACGCGGTGTCGTGCGCCGCTCGGTCTGAGGCCCCGTGGCCGGATCGGTGTCGGCCTCGGCCAGTCCGGCGGCGGCGCCGACGCGCAGGCGCGGATTGACCCGATAATAGGCCCCGGCCTCGACATCGCCGACATTGCTGTCGCGGGTCTCAGGCTGGCTCAGGTTCAGGTCCAGGCCCCAACGGCCGCGCTCGGTGAAACGCAGGCGCGACGGGCCGGCGGCTGCGCGGGCGGACTGGGCCTCGGTCAGGGAGACGGCGGGCGCACGGGTGCGGGGGGCGGTCTGGGCCGACGCAGCGTCGGCCGCAGCCAGGAGCGTAAGCCCCGCGGCCAGTCCAGCGATGACGGCGCCTGTTCTGCGCATGTCCTGCCCTTTACGCCGCAACGGGGATCCCGTCGCGATCTCTCCCCAGCAAGTAGGCACTGCTGGTCAGCCCGGTCAACGAAACGGCGCCGCTGGACGAGGGTTCCATGCGACTCTGGAAGACTCCTGTGGCGCGAGCGTCACGGCCAGCGGGCTCCCGTAGCGCGCGAACGCCTCATGCCAGACACGATCCTTGCGCGCCCGACGCGTCTTCGCCTTGTCATCGCCCCTTTTCGCCGTGTTATAGAGCCTCGCTTCGGCTGACCCACGTTCGGGCGAGCCAGCGCGTGGGTGGAACCGGTCCGCCGCACGTCTCGATCGAATGGAGTTTCTCGATGGTGCTGGTTCGCGGCGCGACGTTCGCCCTGATCGCCTCGGGCGTCCTGCTCAGCGGCTGCACGGCCGACCGACCCTTCGGGCCGACCGTCGGGGACGTATTCGGCATGGACGGCGCGAAAAAGTCTGCGGCGGCGAGCCAGACGGGCATCGGCGTCAATGCCTTCCTGTGGCGCGCCACCCTCGACACCATGGCCTTCATGCCCCTGGCCAACGCCGACCCGTGGGGCGGCGTCATCAACTACGACTGGTACACCGACCCCGCGACGCCGAACGAGCGGTTCAAGGCCACGGTGTTCATCCTCGACACCCGCCTTCGCGCCGATGCGCTGAACGTGACGGTGACAAAGGAGGTCCGCGACGCGACGGGCCAGTGGATCGGCGCCCGCGTGGCGGCCCAGACCGAGACCGATCTGGAAAACGCCATCCTGACCAAGGCGCGCCAGCTCAATCTCCAGAACGCCGGCTAACCTCCCCACCACCCCCGCCTCCTTC
>NZ_DATMYH010000054.1:0-40944 GCF_035561115.1 Brevundimonas sp. | reverse complement strand
GTTCAGGGCCGCGGTCGGGTCCCGAACCGGTACGGCGTCCTGGGGCAGGTCGTTCAGGGCCGCGGCGACGACGGCGCCGGACGCTGCCAGCGCCAGGACCACGCTACCGGCGAGAATGACACCACGCACCGTCACTCCGGGCGCCAGGCTTCATAATCGCCCGTGGCGGCGGGTCGTTTGCCTTCCGAGGCGAGCGACCCCTGCGGACGCCAGGCCATCGGCGTGCCCGTCAGATTGGGCAGATGATCTTCTTCCCACCTGCGGCGCGGCAGCGGATGCTCGGTCGGCAGGTCGTCATAGGTGTAGTGCAGCCAGCCGTGCCAGTCGGGCGGCACCTTGGACGCGTCCGCATAGCCGTTGTAGGTCACCCAGCGGCGGCGGCGGCCGTCATAGCTGCTGGTGTCGCGCGACAGGTAGTAACGGTTGCCGAACTCATCGGTCCCCACGTGCTCGCCGCGCTTGGCGATGGTGAAGAAGGTGCCGATGGTGGCGCCGCTGGTCCAGCCGAAAATCCTGCCTAGCACGTCGGGAAATCCACTCGCGATTCGTCGCAGCGGCGGGTGCCGGCGACCATGCGCGATCATAGAAACCGGCGGGCCTCCCGTCCAGCGCCGTGGAAAGGCGGCGGACCTCAACATCTTGGGGGTAACAAGGGGTCAGCACGCCAGATTTATTGCCGACAACCTCGCAGGACCGCTAGTCTGGCCTAAAGGCCACGCCGAGACCGCCGCATGCGCTTTCCGTTTTCTTCCCACGCCGCCGCCCTGCCGCGGCCCCCGCGCCAGATCGAACGATGCGGGCGCGTCGTCTCGGTCCGCGCTCCTGAAGGCTGGACGGACGTGCAGATCGAAGCCTGGCTGGACTGGGCAGACGCCGAGGGGCTCGCCGGCGGCGACACCGACCCGCTTGCCGAGGCCATGGCTGGCTATGCGGCTTCCCTGCCTGGCGGCGACGCGGTCGAGCTGACGGCCACCCTTTTGCTGGGGCTGGTCTCGCCAGCCCGGTCCGCGCGGATCGGCCCCGAAATCCTGAATCTTTCGGATCCTGGCGCCGGCGCAAGACTGGCGGCGGAAGGCGCCCGACGGCGGGCCGGTCGGCGCGCGTCCGGCGCCATCGAGGCTCTGGCGGGAGCTCTGGCCGCCGTCTCGGACGCGGTGAGCCGGTGCGAAGGCCCCCGAGCCGATTGCGCCGATCCTGCGTCGAATCCGGCGCTGGCGAGGGCGGCCCTGACCGCACGTCGCACCGGAGCGTCGGATGCGGACATCCTTCGCGCGATCGCCGGTGAGCGATTCGACGCTGTTCCCTTGCCGACCCCCGCCCCGCCCCTGATCGTCGCCCTGGCCGATCGCGCGATGATCGCCTCGGGTGCGCCGGACGCCCTTCTCGCAGCCGAAGCCGCTCTGGAAGGTGATCTCCTGCTGACCTTCGAGCCGGACGATGCGGAAAATGCGGCTGGTTCGGCGCGGGCGCCGGCCATAGTCCTGTCTTTGACAAGATTGCGGGCGCTCAGCGGACCTGCTGTCGAAGCCTCCCTGGCCGAACTGGTGCATCTATGGGCGCGCGCCCTGACGGCGAGCGGAGCCTCCTCGATAGCGGTCGGGCTCGGCGGACTGTGCGACCTGGTGCTGAAAGAGGGTCCGGAGAACGCCCTGTCGCGGGCGGCCGAACTGGCCGGGACCGTCACCGCGGCATGCGAGGGCCTCGCCCCGTCCCTGTTCGTCGATGACATCGAGGCGGATCTTCGCCTGGCCCTGGGCCCGCTCGCCGCCACCGAGGTCTGGCAGACCGGCGACGGCGAGATCGTCCGCCGGCTACGGCCCGCGCTGGCGTCGGCGATCCGCCAGTCCGGCGGCGACCTCGAATCGGCCGAGCGGCATCTGTTCGGCCGGCGCAGCCTGGTCGACGCGCCCGGCATCGATCATGCGGCGCTGCGGGCGAAAGGGTTCACCGACGTCGAGCTGGAGGCGGTGGAAGCCGCCCTGGCGCATGTGGACGACCTGGCTGGCGCGATCCGCGTCCCGGTGCTCGACGCCGGGTTTGTGCGCGACGTGCTCGGGATCGAGGCTGCGCCGGACGATCTGCTCGGCCGGTTGGGCTTTCCAGCCGAAGCTGTCTCCCAGGCCCAGGCCTGGGCGTTCGGCGAACCCGACCTGACGGGCTGGATGGACGCCCCGCCCGCGTTGCGGACGGTCCTGGACGATCTGCCGGCCTTCGAATCGAGCCTGCGCGCCGTCGTCGAACAGGTCAGCGCCGCGCCGGATTCCGCGCCGACGAGCATCGACTGGCGGACGACGGCGATGCAGGCCGCGCGATTGCTGGGCGACGCAGCCCGCGACGGACGCCGCGCCATCCGCCTCCAGCGCGCCGTCCCCCCGGCCGACGGCATTCTCAACCTGGTCGAACCGGAGGAAACGATCCGCCAGCGTCGCTGGGAGCCGGAAGCCCGCGCCGTCGAACGCGTGGTCGAGAAGGTCATCGAACGCGACCGCACCCGCCGCAAGCTGCCGGATCGGCGCAAGGGCTATATCCAGAAGGCCGCGGTAGGCGGTCACAAGGTCTATATTCACACCGGCGAATACGAGGACGGCGAACTCGGCGAAATCTTCATCGACATGCACAAGGAAGGCGCCGCCTTCCGCAGCCTGATGAACAATTTCGCCATCGCCATCTCGATCGGACTTCAATACGGCGTGCCGCTGGACGAATTTGTCGACGCCTTCGTCTTCACCCGCTTCGAGCCGGCGGGACGGGTGACCGGCAATGATTCCATCCGCTCGGCGACCTCGATCCTCGATTACATCTTCCGTGAACTGGGCGTGTCCTACCTGGACCGGCGCGAGCTGGCCAATGCAGACGCGGGGAGCCTGAACGCCGACGGCCTGGGATCCGGCAAGGTCGAGGACGGGGAGCCGGAGACCGTGCCGGCGGCCCGCTTCATCTCCAAGGGATTCGCCCGCGGCGCAGCGCCGGACAATCTGGTGGTCCTGCCCTTCGGCCAGCCGCGCGGAACACAGGCGTCGCCGACGGCGGCGACCGAAGCAATCGCCTGCCCGGCCTGCGGGGACTTCACCTTGCAGCAGCGGGGGGCGGGCTGGACGTGCGACACCTGCGGCGCAGCGCCCTCGATGCAGGGTTAGTCAAGGATTATGCGCCATGATGGCCCGTGTCTTGCATATCCGAAGGCGAGACCGGAGCCTGTCATGAAAGCCATCCTGACCTTCACCCTGGCCGCTGTGCTGGCCGCCGCCGCCCTGCCCGCCGCGGCGCAGAACGCCGGCCAGATCGCGCGCGTTCGCGGCGGCGCCAGCTGCGCCGGATGCAACCTGTTCCAGGGTGACTTCTCCCGCCTCGAGGCCCGCGGCCTGAACCTGTCCGGCGCCCGGCTGCGACAGGCCGATCTGAGCCTCGTGGTCATGAACCGCACCCGCTTCTCCAACGCCGACATGCGCGACGTCGAGGCCTATGGCGGTGTCTTTTCGAGCGCGAATTTCTCGGGCGCGAACCTGACAAACGCCAGCTTCGTGGGCGCCTATCTGGACGGCGCAACCTTCTCCGGCGCGACGCTGACGGGCGTCAACTTTTCCGGAGCCTCGCTTCAGCGGGCCTCCGGTCTGACCCAGGGCCGGTTGAACCAGGCTTGCGGCGACGAGGCCACGCGCCTGCCGCGCGGCCTGTCGATTCCCCACTGTTAAGCTGACCGACTGCGGCCCCGGACCTTACCGCGATTTAAGTAGGGTTTGCCGGGGTTTGGCGTCATGACAAGGGCGTGAAACAGCTTGTCGCTCCCATGACCCGCCGCCTCTCCGCCGCCGGCCTCGCGCTGAGCGCGGCCGTCGGCGCCCTCGCCCTCGCCGGCCCCGTCAGCGCCGAAATCCGGCTGCAGATGGGCTTCCAGGACCGCGACGTGGCGCGGATGGTGTCGCTGGGCGGTTCGTGCAACCGCTGTGAACTGTCGGGACGCGACCTGACGGGCGCGGCCTTCACCGGCGCCGTCTTCACCAACGCCACCCTGGTGGGCGCGAACCTGCGCGGCTCCGAGTTGCAGGGCTCCAACTTCTCGGGCAGCGATTTCAGCCGGGCCGACCTGTCCGGCGCCGAGATGACGGGCGCCAACTTCACCGGCGCCAATTTCGCCAACGCCAACCTGTCCGGGG
The DNA here is from genome assembly GCF_035561115.1 of Brevundimonas sp. Classification (GTDB taxonomy): domain Bacteria; phylum Pseudomonadota; class Alphaproteobacteria; order Caulobacterales; family Caulobacteraceae; genus Brevundimonas. The sequence continues at coordinate 36,790 of NZ_DATMYH010000054.1, read as the reverse complement.
CCGAGGCCATGGGCGCGACCCTGGTGCGGGTCCGGATGGCCGGGGCCGATCTGACGGGCGCCGACCTGACCGGCTCGAACATGAACAGCGCGATCCTGACGTCGGCCGACCTCAGCGGAGCCGAGCTGAACGCCACCACCCTGGCGAACGTCAACGCCCGGTCGGCGGATTTCAGCAACGCCGAGATCGCCATGTCGAACCTGGCCAACGGCGACTTCCGGGCCGCTTCGTTCCGCGAGGCCACCCTGAACGGAGCGAGGCTGACAGGCGGGAATTTCGATGGGGCCGACTTCCGCGACGCCGAAATGAACCGGGCGGATATCCGCGGGGCCGATCTGTCGGGCGCGCGGAGGCTGACCCAGGAGCAGGTCAGCCGGGCCTGCGGCGACGCCGGCACCCGCCTGCCGGGCAATCTGAGTCCGCGCATCTGCCGGGGAATATCCTCGGTCCGCGTTACGCCTCGCGTCCCGGCCCCCCCGCAGCCGCCGGCGCCGCCCCGGGTTCGCAACCTGGTGGTCGCTTCGGGCCGCTGACGACAAAGGCCGCCGTCCCCGGGACGGCGGCCTTCTTCATGTCCGGACTTTCCGGCCACCGGTCAGGTCTTGAGCGGCAGGGCCGCACGGATGTGCAACTCCTTGTACTGACGCTCGGCGGCGTCCGACGGCGCGCTCATCAGCAGATCCTGTCCCTGCTGGTTCAGCGGGAAGGCGATGACCTCGCGGATGGCGACCTGGTTGGCCAGCAGCATGACGATGCGATCGATGCCGGGGGCCAGGCCGCCGTGCGGCGGGGCGCCATAGCGGAAGGCGTTGAGCATGCCGCCGAACTGGTCCTCGACCACCGAGGCGTCATAGCCGGCGATCTCGAAGGCCTTGAGCATGATCTCGGCCTTGTGGTTCCGGATCGCGCCCGAGCACAGCTCATAGCCGTTGCAGACGATGTCGTACTGGTAGGCGAGGACGTCGAGCGGGTCCTTCGTCTCGAGGGCCTCCATCTCGCCCTGCGGCATGGAGAAGGGGTTGTGCGAGAAGTCGACCTTCTTCTCCTCCTCCGACCACTCGAACATGGGGAAGTCGACGATCCAGCAGAATTTGAACTCGTCGTCCGAGATCAGGTTGAGGTCCTGGCCCAGCTTGGTGCGGGCGGCGCCGGCGAATTTGTAGAAGACGGCCGGGTCCCCGGCGGCGAAGAAGGCGGCGTCGCCCTTGCCCATGGCCAGGGATTTCATCAGGGCGTCGGTCGCCTCGGCGCCGAGGTTCTTGGCGATCGGGCCGCCCCAGCCGCCCTGGTCCTCGGACCAGAAGATGTAGCCGAGGCCCGGCTGGCCCTCGCCCTGGGCCCAGGAGTTCATGCGGTCGCAGAAGGCGCGCGAGCCGCCGGTCGGGGCCGGAATGGCCCAGACGGCGTTCTTCGCGTCGCCGGCGAGGATCTTGTTGAACAGGCCGAAGCCGCCGTCGCGGAAATGCTCGCTGACGTCCTTCATCTCGATCGGGTTGCGCAGGTCCGGCTTGTCGGTGCCGAACAGGGCGATGCTCTCGCGATAGGGAATGCGGACGAAGGGATAGGGGTCGACCGTCTTGCCGTCGGCGAACTCCTCGAACACGCCGTGCATGACGGGTTCGATGGCGGCGAAGACGTCCTCTTGCGTGACGAAGCTCATCTCGACGTCGAGCTGGTAGAATTCCAGCGAACGGTCGGCGCGCAGGTCCTCGTCGCGGAAACAGGGGGCGATCTGGAAATAGCGGTCGAAGCCCGAGACCATGAGCAGCTGTTTGAACTGCTGCGGGGCCTGCGGCAGGGCGTAGAATTTGCCCGGATGCAGGCGCGACGGGACGAGGAAGTCGCGCGCGCCTTCGGGCGAGGAGGCCGTCAGGATCGGGGTCTGGTACTCGAGGAAGCCCTGCTCGACCATGCGCTGGCGGATCGAGGAGATGACGCGCGAGCGCAGGACGATGTTCTTGTGCAGGGTCTCGCGGCGCAGGTCGAGGTAGCGGTGTTTGAGGCGGATGTCCTCGGGGTATTCGGGCTCGCCGAACACCGGCAGCGGCAGTTCGGCGGCCTCGGACAGGACCTCGACGCCGGTGACGCGCAGCTCGATCTCGCCGGTGGGCAGGTTGGGGTTCACCACCGAGGCCTCGCGGGCCACGACCTCGCCGTCGACGCGGATGACGCTTTCGGCGCGCAGGCGCTCCACGGCCTCGAAGCCCGGCGTCTCGGGGTGCAGCACCAGCTGGGTCAGGCCGTAGTGGTCGCGCAGGTCGATGAACAACAGGCCGCCGTGGTCGCGCTTGCGGTGCACCCAACCGGACAGGCGGACATTGGAGCCCGCATCGGTCAAACGGAGGGCGCCGCAGGTGTGGGAGCGGTAGGCGTGCATGGTCGGTACGTCTTGGATTGTGGGCCGCGAGGGCCGCAATTCGGGAGGCCGGAAGGGCGCATCATCGCCCCGGAAAGTCAAGGTTTGCCGGATCGCCGCGCGCCTGTCCTCCCTGTCCTCCAATTCCTTCCCGGGCGTCTCTGAATTCCTCCGGTTTTCGTGGTCGAATTCCTCGTCCGGTCCTCCACAGCCGAAACCCTTTGTCCACCGACCGGGAAGGAACCCGCGCCGTGGTCTGCTATAGCTGTCCCAATATGACCGCCCGCCCAACCGCTCCCGACCAGATGCGACTGCCGCTGCAACGCGACCTGCCCGAGGGCGCAGAGGGCTTTGTGGTGTCCGACTGCAATCGGGCGGCGGTCGAGGCCCTGGAGGATTGGCCGAACCTGATCGGGGGGGTGATGGCGATCTGCGGCCCGGCGGGTTGCGGCAAGAGCCGGCTGGCGCAGATCTGGGCCGAGCGCGTCGGGGCGGTGGCCCTGCACGGGGCCGAGGCGGCGCTCATCGATCCGCTGGAAATCGAGGGCCGGCCCGTGCTGCTGGACCGGGCGAAGGACATTGACGACGAGACCCTGTTCCACCTGATCAATCTGGCCCAGGCGCCCGGCGGAGCCCTGCTGATGGTGGCGCGGTCCGCGCCGTCCAGCTGGACGGTCGCCCTGCCCGATCTGCGGTCCCGGCTGGACGCGGTCATCAGCGTGCCGATGGAGGCGCCTGACGACGCCGTACTGGCGGCCATGCTGGACGCCCGGTTCGCGGAACGCGGCATCCGGCCGCAGAAGGACGTCATCCCCTATCTGCTGCGCCGTATCGACCGGTCCGCGGCGGCCGCGGCGGCCGTGGTGGAGACCCTGGACGCCCTGCACAAGCCGGTGACGCGGGCGCTGGCGCGGGAAGTGGTGGATGACGGACATGAGACGTCCGATCTCTTCGACTAGTTGCTGGTCACCTTCGCGCCTTCGCCAAGCCCGACAGGGCCGCCCCGATTCGATCGCCCGCCGGCGCGCGGGAACCTTGCGCCAGGCGCCGCATCCAACGGATGGAAGAGCCGGGAGCACCACATGCGGAACCTGAGACAGGCTGATCACGACAAACTGGACGAGGCCGGACTGGTCCGTCTGGCCCAGGCCGGCGACGGGGAGGCTTTCCGGGTCATCATGACGCGTGGCAACCAGCGCCTGTTCCGGGTGGCGCGCGGCGTGGTCCGTGACGACAGCGAGGCTGAGGACGTGCTGCAGGAGGCCTACGCCCGCGCCTTCGCGGCCATCGGCGGATTCCGCGGCGAGGCCGGGGTGATGACCTGGCTGACCCGTATCGTGCTCAACGAGGCCCGCGGCCGGCTGCGGCGGCGGCGGCCCATGGTCCAGCTCGACCAGATCGAGGCGGCCCAGATGGACGACGCCCGGGTGATACCCTTCCCGAACGCCTTCGGCAGCGCCAGCCCCGAGGCGGACGCAGCCCGCGCCCAGATCCGCGGCCTGATCGAGCACGCCGTCGACGATCTGCCCGAAGCCTTCCGGATGGTCTTCATCATGCGCGACATCGAGGAGTGCAGCATCGAGGAGACGGCGGCCACGCTCGATCTGAAACCCGAGACCGTGAAAACCCGGCTGCATCGCGCCCGGCGAATGTTGCGCACGGCGCTGGACGCCCGCCTGGCCAGCACCATGGTCGAAGCTTTCCCGTTTCTGGGCGCCCGCTGCAACCGGATCACCGAGGCCGTGCTGGCCCGGTTGGCGGCCGAGGGACATCTGGTCCGGTCGTCGGGAACCTCGACGGGGATGTGACATCCAATCGGAAGCGGCCGGATCCCCGGCCGGTTTCCAAGGAGTCCCCATGTTCAGAACCCTCATTGTCGCCGGCGCCCTGGCGCTGGCCCCGATCGCGGCTTGCGCGGCCCAGGACGCCGGGCCCACCGATCCCCAGATCGCCCACATCGCCTATACCGCCGGCCAGCTGGATGTCGCCGCCGCCCGACAGGCGCTGAAGAAGTCGACCAATCCCGAGGTTCGCGCCTTCGCCGAACTGATGGCGCGCGACCACGCCGCCGTGAACGACCAGGCCGTGGCGCTGGTGACCCGGCTGCAGGTGACGCCCGAGGCCAATCCGACCAGCGCCGCCCTGACCGAGGCCGCCGCCGCGACCCACACGCGGCTGGAAGCGCTGGACGGCGCGGCGTTCGACGCGGCCTATGTCGCCAACGAGGTCGCCTTTCACCGGACGGTCAACGGTGCGCTGAGCGAAACCCTGATCCCGCAGGCCGACAACGCCGAACTCAAGGCGCTGCTGGAGACCGGGCTGAGCCTGTTCCGGTCGCATCAGACCCATGCCGAACACCTGGCTGCATCGGTCCGGTAGGCCCGTCATGAAAACCGACCATCCGACGCGCCGCGCGGTCCTTCTGACCGTCGCGGCCTCGGCCGCCGCCGCCGCCCTTCCGGCGGCGGCGCGGGCGAGAACCCACACCATCGTCATGGAGAAGATGCGGTTCGGGCCGTCGCCGGCCGGCGTTCGGGTCGGGGACACCATCGTATGGATCAACCGGGACCTGTTTCGCCACACGGCCACGGCGCGCGATCGGTCCTTCGACATCGATCTGGCGCCCGGAGCCAGCGGACGGACCGTGATGCGGCGGGCGGGGAGTCTTCCCTACATCTGCCGCTTCCACCCCGGCATGACAGGGCGATTGACGGTCTCGGCCTGATCTGGAGCGAAGCAGGTCAGCCGGGACGGCTGGCCTGCTTCGCTTAACGACTTGTTCACCATGGGTTCAGGCAGACAGGCGCAGTCTTTCAGCCTTGTCGGGTCTCACGTCGCGGCTCCGATGAAAGGCGAACCGCGGCTCCGCACGAAGGAGACGTTCAGATGACGAAACACCTGATGATCGGCGCCCTGGCCCTGGCGGCCCTGACCGCCCTGCCCGCCGGCGCCTCGGCCCAGTCATGGGGCTATGGCGACCGCGACCGCGACGGCCGCTACGAGCGCTGGGAACGCCGCGCGGACCGCAACCGCCATGACGGCGGCCGCTACACCGACCGCGAACGCCATAACGACTGGCGCCGCGGGCGGCGCGACCAGTGGCGCGACCGTTACGACCGCCCGCCCTATGGCCATGCCTACGGCTATCGCCGCTGGCATCGCGGCGCGGTCATTCCTCATGACTATCGCCGCAGCTGGTACGTGGACGACTACCGCCGCTACGGCTGGCGTGCGCCGCCGCGGGGGTATGGCTACTACCGGACCGATACTGGCGACATCGTTGTCGCAGCCATCGCGACCGGGGTGATCCTGTCACTGCTGAACGACTAGGATCGAGCCTGATGAAAGAGCCCGCCCGGAGCGATCCGGGCTGGTTTTTTCACTAGAGCCCCAGCTTGGCCTTGAGGATGTCGTTCACCGCGGCCGGATTGGCCTTGCCGCCGGTGGCCTTCATGACCTGGCCGACGAACCAGCCGAGGGACTGGGGCTTTTCGGCGACGCCGGCGGCCTTGTCGGGATTGGCGGCGATGATCTCGTCGATGGCTTTCTCGATCGCGCCGGTGTCGGTGACCTGTTTGAGGCCGTGTTTCTCGACGACCTCGGACGGGCTGCCCTCGCCGTTCCAGACGTGGTCGAAGACTTCCTTGGCGATCTTCGACGAGATGACATTGGTCTCGATCAGCTCGACCAGCTGGGCGACGTGGGCGGCCGGCAGGGTGTTTTCCGAGAAGTCGCGGCCGTCGGCGGCCAGACGGGCGGAAATCTCGTTGGTGACCCAGTTGGACACCAGTTTCGCGTCCCTGCCCTTGGCGGCGGCCTCGAAATAGTCGGCCTTGGCCTGTTCGGAGATCAGCACCACGGCGTCGTATTGCGACAGGCTGTAGTCGGCCATCAGCCGGCGGCGTTTCGCGTCCGGCAGTTCCGGCAGGGACGCCTTGATGTCGTCGATCCAGGCCTGTTCCAGCTCGAGCGGCAGCAGGTCGGGGTCGGGGAAGTAGCGATAGTCCATCGCCTCTTCCTTGGAGCGCATCGAACGGGTCTCGCCGGCCGTCGGGTCGTAGAGACGGGTCTCCTGATCGATCTTGCCGCCGTCCTCGAGGATCTCGATCTGGCGCCGGGCCTCATGGTTGATGGCCTGGGAGATGAAGCGGAACGAGTTGACGTTCTTGATCTCGCAGCGCGTGCCCAGATGGCTGAAGTCGCGGGTCGCCTTGTATTTGGCGTACTGGCCCTCGCGGCAGACCGAGACGTTGACGTCGGCGCGCAGATTGCCCTTTTCCATGTCGCCGTCGCAGGTGCCGAGGTAGATCAGGATGGTTCTGATCTTCTTGACGTAAGCCACGGCTTCTTCGGGGGAACGGATGTCCGGACGCGACACGATCTCCATCAGGGCGGTGCCCGCGCGGTTCAGGTCGACGTAGGACTCGGTCGGCGACAGGTCGTGGATCAGCTTGCCGGCGTCCTGTTCCAGGTGCAGGCGCTCGATGCCGACGTTGAAGAAGGAGCCGTCCTCGGCCTCGACCTCGACGACGCCCTCGCCGACGATGGGGAAGTAGAGCTGGCTGATCTGATAGCCGGTCGGCAGGTCGGGGTAGAAATAGTTCTTGCGGTCGAACTGGCTGCGCTTGTTGATCTGCGCATTGAGGCCGAGGCCGGTGCGGACGGCCTGTTCGACGCAGTATTTGTTCAGCGTCGGCAGCATGCCGGGGAAGCCGGCGTCGACCAGCGACACCTGCTCGTTCGGCCCCGCGCCGAAACCGACGGCGGCGCCCGAGAACAGCTTGGCCTTCGACGCCACCTGGGCGTGGATCTCCAGCCCCATGACGATTTCCCACGGGCCGGTGCGGCCGTGGATGAGTTTGGAGGTGTCAGTCATCTTTGGTTCTCGAGGCCGTCTTGAGGGAGGCGCGTTCATTTGCAAGCCGGCGGGCGCGTCCGTGGGTCCAGAGCCTCCAGACGAGAAGAAGCGTCAGGGCGAGGGAGACGGCAAACGACGCTCCCAACGGCAGGACCGCGTTCCCATGCTGGTCAGGAGCGAGCATGAGCCAGCCCAGACCGACTGTCCCCAGCGTGACGACAGGCAGGACGACCCAATAGACCGCCATGAAACCCGTGCTGAGCGCGCGCTTCATCACCACCACTTCTCAGGCCTGGCGACAAACCCCGCCGCATCCTCCAGCGCGCTCGCCACCTGGAAGACGGTCGCCTCGTCCAGCGCCTTGCCGATGACCTGGAGGCCGAGCGGCAGGCCGCCCTTGTCGAGGCCGGCGGGGACCGAAATGCCCGGCAGGCCGGCGAGGTTGGCGGTGACGGTGAAGATGTCGTTCAGATACATCTGCAGCGGGTCGATCTGCCTGTCGCCGATCGCAAATGCCGCTGACGGCGTAGAGGGCGTCAGGATGGCGTCGACCCTGCCCCAGACGGCGTCGAAATCCATGGCGATGCGGCGGCGGACCTTGAGCGCCCGAACGTAGTAGGCGTCATAGAATCCGGCCGACAGCACATAGGCCCCGATGGTCAGGCGGCGCTGGACCTCCTTGCCGAAGCCCTCGGCGCGGCTGGTCTCGTAGAGATCGGTCAGGGACGTGGTCCCCTCGGCGCGGTGGCCGAATCGCATGCCGTCATAGCGGGCAAGGTTGGACGAGGCCTCGGCCGGGGCGATGATGTAATAGGCCGGCAGGGCGTACTTCGTGTGCGGCAGGCTGATCTCGACGATCTCGGCCCCGCCGGCCTTGAGCCATTCCACGCCCTGGTCCCACAGCGCCTGGATCTCGGCGGGCATGCCGTCGACGACGTATTCCTTCGGCACGCCGATGCGCAGGCCCTTGACGCCCTTGTTCAGGGATTGCGTCCAGTCGGGGGTCTCGACGTCGAGGCTGGTGGAGTCCTTCGGGTCGAAGGAGCACATCGAGCGCAGCAGGATGGCGGCGTCCTCGACGGTTTTGGCGATCGGGCCGGCCTGATCCAGCGAGCTGGCGAAGGCGACCATGCCGAAGCGGCTGGCGCGGCCGTAGGTGGGCTTCATGCCGACGGTGCCGGTGAAGGCCGCGGGCTGGCGGATCGAGCCGCCGGTGTCGGAGGCGGTGGCGGCCAGGCACAGGTCGCCGGCGACGGCCGAGGCCGAGCCGCCGGAGCTGCCGCCGGGGGTCAGGTCGGCGTTTGAAGTCGTTGACTTCCATGGGTTCACGACCGGACCGAAAGCGCTGGTCTCGTTCGACGAGCCCATGGCGAACTCGTCCATGTTGAGCTTGCCCAGCATGACCGCGCCGTCGCGCCACAGGTTCGAGGTGACGGTGGACTCATAGGGCGGGACGAACCCGCGCAGCATGTTGGAGCCGGCCGTGGTCTGGACGCCGTCGGTGCAGAACAGGTCCTTGATGCCCAGCGGCGCACCTTCGAGGGCGCCGCCCTCGCCTTTCGCCAATTTGGCGTCGGAGGCGCGCGCCATGGTGAAGGCCTTGTCCGTGGTCTGGACGATGTAGGCGTTGAGGCGCGGATTGGCGGCGTCGATGTTGGCGACGAAGGCTTTCGTGATCTCCTCGGAGGAGAAGTCGCGGGCCTTGAGGCCGTCGAGGGCGGCCTTGAGGGTCAGTCTGGTGAGGTCGGACATCGGCTACTCGACCACCTTGGGGACGACAAAGAAGCCGTCGGCGGAGCGCGGCGCATTGGACAGGACGTCGGCCACCTTGCCGCCGTCGGTGACGACATCGTCGCGCAGGCGAAGGGGCTGGGCCACGTTGGAGGTCATGGGCTCGACGCCCGCGACATCGACCTCGTTCAGTTGCTCGATCCAGGCGAGGATGCCGTTCAGCTCCCGGGCCAGAGGCTCGAGACGTTCCTCGGGGGTCTTGATGCGGGCGAGGTGGGCGACCCGCCTCACCGTCTCTGCGTCGATAGCCATCGGGGCTCCAGCGGCGAACGTGAAGGGGCGGGATTAGCGGGCCGGGTCCCGAATCTCAAGAACGGTGCGCGATTACGGTGATCCAGTCGGCTTCCCGGCCATGGAAGAGCGATCGCCACTCCACAACGAGGCCGTGGCGAGACAGGCCGTCGATCATGTCAGCCTCGCGCCAGCGCACGACCTGATAGGCCCCTGATGATCCGACCGTGGTCTCCTCGCCCTCGCCCTCCTGGAAGGACATCAGCAGCGTTCCGCCGGGACGTAGCGCCGCCGCGATCCGGCCGATCACCCCCTCGACCAGGTCGCGCCCGACATGCTGGATGACATAGAGGGCGACGACGCCGTCCCACGGCCCCCCCAAGTCGCCGGTGATCAGATCCAGTGGTTCGACAGCCCGGCCGCGTTCGCGCTGAAAGGCGATGAAGCCTTCGGAGAGGTCGGTCCGCCGGACCCGTAGTCCCATGCCCTCAAGCCGGTCGGCGTCCCAACCGGGGCCCGAAGCGACCTCCAGCACCCGGCCGCCGGGCCCGACCGAGGCGACGAGCCGTTCCAGGGCCTCGACATGGTCCGGCGTCGGCGCATGATCGGTCTCCGCCGCATAGCTCGCGGCGCAGGCGTCATAGCCGGCGATCGTCGCCCGGTTGCGGGCCAGATCGTCGGATGCGCTCACCGGGCCGGAGTGACAGTCACAGTGGCCGGAGCGGAGCCGTCGGCCGCCACCGCCCAGCCGACAATGACGCGGCGGGTGCGCTCGCCCATCGCGCCGGAAGCCTGATCCATCGTGCTTTCCCTGAGCTCGAGATCGACGCGACCCGGAGCGTCCGACAGGACGCGATATTCGAGGAAGTCCCCCAGGCGGAAGACGCGCCAGCCCTCCGCCGGGTCCTGGTAGAAGGCCACATAGGTGTAGAGACCATTCATTGCGGGGTCGCCGCCGGCCGTGCCGAACAGTTTGACGGTCCGGCCGCCCTGCCGGGCCAGCGGGTCGAGGCTGACGACCGACGCGGCCTGCTGCGCGTCGGGCGCTGTTTCGGGCTGCACCGTCGCGGCCGGGCCCGAGGCGGCGAGCGGTGCGGCGACGGGCGCCGTAGTGGCCGCCTGTTCAGCGGCCGGGACCTCGGCCTTGCGACTTTCGACCTGGGTGTCGCAGGCGGCGAGGCCGAGCACGGCGACAAGGAAGGTGACTGGCTTCATCGGATGTTCCCCCATCAACGATAGTCCACCTTGCACTTTGACAGCGCGGCTCGCCAGTCCTACCGCCAAGCTGTGACAGTTCTATCGCTCGAAGACCTCGCCGCCTCGACGCCGCCCGGCACGCCATGGCTGGGGCTGGACCTCGGCGAGAAGACCATCGGCGTGGCGGCGTCCGACGTCACCCGCATGATCGCCAGTCCGCTGTCGCTGATCCGCAAGACGAAATTCACCGACGACGCCCAGGCGGTGCTGAAACTGATGGACGGCCGCAAGGCCTCCGCGCTGGTGATCGGCCTGCCGCTGAACATGGACGGAACCGAGGGGCCGCGGGCGCAGTCGTGCCGGGCGTTCGCCCGCAATCTGCAGCGCATCCGCGCGGTGCCGGTGGCCTTCCAGGATGAGCGGCTGTCGACCAGCGCGGTCGAGCGCTTCCTGATCGGAGAGCTGGATCTGACCCGCAAGCGCCGCGCAGACGTGGTCGACCGCACCGCCGCCGCCTGGATCCTGCAGGGCGCGCTGGACCGGTTGCGCGGCTGATGGGCGGGCTGATCGCGGGCGTCGTCCCGGTCTTCGTGCTGATCGCCATCGGCTACGGGCTGCGCAAGTCCGACTTTCTGCCCGATGCGACGTGGCGGCCGATCGAGAAGCTGTCGATCCACCTGCTCTATCCGGGCTTCCTGATCCCGGCGATCTGGAACGCCGACATTTCCGGCGGCGGCGCGGGCGCGGCGGGGGCGGCCTCGGTGACCTCGGTGCTGATCATCGCGACGCTGACATTGCTGCTCAAGCCGCTGATGAAAATCGACGGCCCGGCCTTCACCAGCGTCTTCCAGGGGGCGATCCGGTGGAACAGCTTCGTCTTCCTGCCGGTCATCCAGTCCGTCTACGGGCCCGACGGGCTGGCGCTGGCCGCCGTGGTGATCGCGGCCATGATTCCTGTGACCAATATCCTGTGCGTGGTCGTGCTGGTGCGCTGGGGCGCGGATCAGCGCGAGATGTCGGTCTGGGCGCTGACGCGGGCTATCCTGTCCAACCCCATACTGCTGGCCTGCCTGATCGGCCTGGCGCTCAATCTGGGAGGCGTCCCTCGCCTGCCGGGGATTTCGAACACGCTGGAACTGCTGGGCGGCGCGGCCCTGCCGCTGGGCCTGATCGTGGCCGGCGCCGGCCTGAGCTTCGCGGAGGTGGCGCGGCGCAGGATCACCATCGGGGCCGTCTCATTCGTGAAACTGGTCGTCACCCCGCCGCTGATGTGGGGCCTGTGCGTCCTCTACGGCGGCGACGAGACGGCCCAGGGGATCGCCCTGCTGTGCGGCGCGGCGCCGGGAGCGGCGGCCAGCTACATCCTCGCGCGGCAGATGGGCGGAGATGCGCCGCTGATGGCCGGAATCGTGGCGCTGACCACGGTGGGAAGCGCCTTGAGCATTCCGATCCTGCTGGCGCTATTCCATCTGGCCTAGATGCGCCCTATAGGCGGGCCTCGATGAGCCAGCCTGCCGCCCTCACCGATCTGATTCTCGAGCGGCTGGCGCCGTTCCCGCGCAGCCATTTCCTGTCCGCGGGCGATCTGAACGCCGCGACCACGCCGCCGCTGCTGGATCTGGCCGACGCCTTCGTCGACTTCAACCGCCAATCCTCCAAGTCGCTGGACCTGATGCGCGGGCGCACGGTCATGAACCTGTTCTTCGAGAATTCGACCCGCACCAGCGCCTCGTTCGAAATCGCGGCCAAGCGACTGGGCGCCGACGTGACGGCCCTGAGCCCGCGCACCTCGTCGGTGACCAAGGGCGAGACCCTGATCGATACGGCGGCGACGCTGAACGCCATGAAGCCGGATGTGCTGGTGGTGCGCCACGGAGCCTCGGGCGCCGCGGCCCTGCTGGCCCAGAAGGTCGGCTGCGCCGTGGTCAACGCCGGCGACGGACGCCATGAGCATCCGACCCAGGCCCTGCTGGACCTGCTGAGCCTGCGCCGGGCCTTCGGAGACGTGGGCGGACTGACGGTCGCTATCTGCGGCGACATCGCCCACAGCCGGGTGGCGCGGTCCAATGTGTCGATGCTGTCGATGATGGGCGCGCGCGTGCGGCTGATCGGGCCGCCGACCCTTGTGCCCGGCGACGCCGACCGCTGGGGCTGCGAGGTCTTCCACGACATGCGCGAGGGGCTGAAGGGCTGCGACGTCGTGATGATGCTGCGCCTGCAGCTGGAGCGGATGGAGGGGGCGCTGGTGCCGTCGACCCGCGAGTATTTCCGCTTCTGGGGTCTGGACCGTGAGAAACTGTCCTGGGCCAATGCGGGGGCGAAGGTCATGCATCCCGGACCCATGAACCGGGGCGTCGAGATCGACTCCGACGTGGCCGACGACCTGACCGTCTCCCTGATCCAGGATCAGGTCGAGATGGGCGTCGCCGCGCGGATGGCGGTGCTGGCGGCCCTTTCGGCGCGGCTGGACGGAGACGCGGCATGAGCGCGATCGCCATCGTGAATGCGCGGCTGCTGGACCCGGCCAGCGACTATGACGGTCACGGCTCCGTGCTGGTCGAGGACGGCCGCATCACGGAGGTGATCCACGGCGCCGGCGCGGTTGCGCCCGAGGGCGTGACGGTCGTCGATGCGGGCGGCCTGTGCCTGTCGCCGGGCCTGATCGACATCCGGGTCAAGACGGGTGAACCGGGCGCCGAGCCCAAGGAGACGCTGAAGTCCGCCAGCCTGTCGGCGGCGGCGGGCGGGGTGACCACCATCGTCATCCAGCCCGACACAGATCCGGCGCTGGACGATCCGGCGATGATCGAATTCATCCAGCGGCGCGGCGCGGCCCTGGGCCTCGTCAACGTCCGGGCGGCAGGCGCGGCGACCAAGGGTCGCGACGGCGTCCGCATGGCCGAGATCGGCCTGATGGACGAGGCCGGCGCCCTGTATTTCACCGACGTCGACCGCGTCATCGCCAACACCCGGACGCTGCAGCGGGTGATGAGCTACGCCGCCGCCTTCAACGCCCTGATCTCGTGCCGTCCGGCCGAGCCGTGGTTGAGCGAGGGCGCGGTGGCGACCTCGGGCGAACTGGCGACGCGGCTGGGTCTGGCTTCGGCTCCGGCCATCGCCGAACGCATCCAGCTGGAACGCGACCTGGCGCTGGTCGAACAGACGGGCGCGCGCTTCCTGGTCGACCAGATCTCGACCGAGGGCGCGCTGGAGACTCTGGCGCGGGCGCGGGCCAGGGGGCTGGAGGTCGCCGCCTCGGTGTCGATCAACCATCTGTGCTTCAACGAGATCGATATCGGCGACTATCGCACCTTCTACCGGCTGGATCCGCCGCTGCGTCCCGAAAGCGACCGGCAGGCGCTGATCGAGGCCGTGCGCGACGGCCTGATCGACGCCATCACCAGCGCCCACGCCCCCGCCCCGGCCGAAGACAAGCGCCGGCCCTTCGCGGAGGCGACGCCGGGCGCGGTCGGGCTGGAAACCCTGCTGCCGGCGGCCCTGTCGCTGCACCACGAGGACGGGCTGGACCTGCTCGACATCCTGCGGCCCATGACCCACGGCCCGGCGATCCTGCTGGGGCTGGAAGCCGGGGTGCTGGCGGCCGGGGCGGCCGCGGACCTGATCCTGTTCGATCCCGGCGCGCCGGTGGTCGTCGACGCCGACGCCCTGAAGTCCAAGTCCAAGAACTCCCCGTTCGACGGACGGCGGCTGCAAGGCCGGGTGTTGCTTACCGTCGTCGGCGGACGCATCGTCCACGACGCACGCTAAGAGGGAGCGAATCACTTGCAGGATCTGGTCGGACCCGCTCTCGGGACGCTCGCCCTCATGGCGGTCGGCGGCTACCTGCTGGGCTCCATTCCGTTCGGCGTGATCCTGACGCGCCTGATGACGGGCGAGGACGTGCGCAGCATCGGCTCGGGCAACATAGGCGCGACCAACGTCCTGAGGACCGGCCGCAAGGACCTGGCCTTCGCCACCCTGATCCTGGACGCCGGCAAGGGGGCGGCGGCGCTGCTGCTGGCCAGATACCTGCTGGGCGGCGTCAGCCACTCCGCGGAGGTCGCCGGCGCCATCGCGGGCGGCGCAGCCTTCCTCGGTCATCTGTTTCCCGTCTGGCTCGGATTCAGGGGCGGCAAGGGGGTGGCGACCTTCTTCGGCCTGTTGCTGGCCGCGTGCTGGCCGCTGGGCCTGCTGGCCGGCGCGACATGGCTGCTGGTCGCGGCCCTGTTCCGCATGTCGTCGCTGGCGGCGCTGATCGCCGCGGTCGCCGCCCCCGTCTACGCCGTCCTGCCGCTCACCGCCCTGGGCCTGCCCGCGCCGACGCCGGTCGCGGCCCTGTCGGTGTTCACCGCCGTGCTGATCTGGATTCGCCACCACGAGAACATCGCCCGCCTGCTGAAGGGGACGGAACCCCGCATCGGCGCCAAAAAGGGGTGAGCCCCGTCCCGCCCCTGTCGGAGGCGGAGAGATTCGCGCGGCTGAGGCTGGCGCGCACGGACCGGGTCGGGCCCGTCACCTTCCGTCAGCTGCTGGATCGGTACGGGACCGCGGAACGCGCCCTGGAGGCCCTGCCCGAACTGGTGCGGCGCGCCGGGGGCCGGGGCGAAGGCCTGCCGCCGGCAAGTCAGATCGAACAGGAATGCGCCGACGGCGACCGGATCGGGGCCCGCCTGATCGTGCTGGGCGATGCAGGCTACCCCGAACCGCTGGCGGCGACGGACCCGCCGCCGCCCGTGCTGTGGACCCTGGGCGACGCCGCCCTGATGGCCCGACCCTGCATCGCCGTGGTCGGCGCCCGGATCGCGTCCGCGGGCGGTCAAAGGATCGCGCGGGGACTGGCGCAGCAGCTGGGCGAGGCCGGGCATGTCGTCGTGTCGGGGCTGGCGCGCGGCATCGACGGGGCGGCGCACGCCGGCGCCCTTCCGACCGGCACTGTGGGCGTGCTGGGCGGCGGCGTAGACGACGTCTATCCGCCGGACAACGCCGACCTCTATCGCCAGATCGCCGAACAAGGCTGCATCGTTTCCGAAAGCCCGGTCGGGGCGCGGGCCCAGGCGAAGGACTTTCCGCGCCGCAACCGCATCATCTCGGGCCTGTCGCGCGGGGTGATCGTGGTGGAGGCCGAGCTGAGGTCGGGCTCGCTGATCACGGCGCGGCTGGCGGCGGAACAGGGCCGCGACGTCTTCGCCGTGCCGGGCTCGCCGCTGGACCCCCGCTCGCGCGGACCCAATGAGCTGCTGCGGCAGGGCGCGATCCTGTGCGAGGGGGTGGAGGATGTGGAGCGCGCCTTCTCGACCCTGCGCACCCTGCGCGAGCCGGCGCCCGACAATCCCTTCAGCGGCGCGCCTGACGAGGTCGACGCGGCGCTGATCGAACAGATCGCCGCCCTGCTGTCGCCGACGCCGACGCCGCGCGACGAACTGGCCCGGGCGACGGGCGCTCCGATCGGCGCGGTGGCGGCGGCGCTGCTCGAATTGAGTCTCGTCGGGAGAGCCTCGCTCCTGCCCGGCGGCCTTGCATCGCGGTGACTTCCCCGGCTGATTTCAAGCGCCGATTGACAGCGGCCCTCGCGCCAACCACGTTCCGCCCCCTTTCCGCGCCGTTCCAAGGCCCCCTCCCCGCATGAACCTCGTCGTCGTCGAGAGCCCCGCAAAGGCCAAGACCATCAACAAATATCTGGGCCCGGACTTCACCGTCCTGGCGTCCTACGGCCACGTGCGCGACCTGCCGTCCAAGGATGGCTCGGTGCTGCCTGACGACGACTTCGCCATGTCGTGGGAGATCGACGCCAAGGCTTCCAAGCGGTTGAGCGAGATCGCCGAGGTCGCCAAACGCTCCGACCGCGTCATCCTGGCCACCGACCCCGACCGCGAGGGAGAGGCCATCAGCTGGCACGTGCTGGAGATCCTGACCAAGAAGAAGGTGCTGAAGGACACGCACGTCGAGCGCGTCACCTTCAACGCCATCACCAGGAGCGCCGTGCTGGAGGCGATGGCCAATCCGCGCCAGATCGACATGGAGCTGGTCGAGGCCTATCTGGCCCGCCGCGCGCTGGACTATCTGGTGGGCTTCACCCTGTCGCCGGTGCTGTGGCGCAAGCTGCCGGGCGCGCGTTCGGCCGGACGGGTGCAGTCGGTCGCCCTGCGCATCGTCGTCGATCGCGAGATGGAGATCGAGAAGTTCAAGGCCCAGGAATACTGGTCCGTCGAGGCCGACATGGCCGCCGACAGCCCGCCCTTCACGACGCGTCTGGTCAAGCACGCCGGCAAGCGGGTGCAGCGGCTGGACATCACCTCGGAAGCCATGGCGACCGCGGCGCGCGACGCCATCAACGCCGGGACCTTCACCATCGCCTCGGTGGAGAAGAAGCCGGTCAGGCGCGCCCCGGCCCCGCCGTTCATGACCTCGACCCTGCAGCAGGAAGCCTCGCGCAAGCTGGGCTTCACGGCGCAACGCACCATGCAGGCGGCGCAGAAACTGTATGAAGGCGTCGACGATCAGGGCGGTCTGATCACCTATATGCGGACCGACGGCCTGTCGGTCAGCCCCGAGGGCATCGCCCAGGCGCGCGAGGTCATCGGCGACCGCTTCGGCCCGGCCTACGTTCCCGAGCAGCCGCGCTACTACAAGACCAAGGCCAAGAACGCCCAAGAGGCGCACGAGGCGATCCGGCCGACCAACATGACGCGTGCGCCGGAGACCCTGCGTCTCGAGGGCGACCTGCAGAAGCTGTACGAACTGATCTGGAAACGGACCATCGCCAGCCAGATGGAGTCCGCGCGTCTGGACCGCACCACGGTCGAGATCGAGGAGCCGACTGGCCAGACGGGCCTGCGCGCCACCGGCCAGGTCGTGGCCTTCGACGGCTTCATGGCCGTGTACGAAGAGGGCCGCGACGACAAGCCCAGGGACGGCGGAGACGACGAGGACGAAACCACCCGCCTGCCCGCGCTGAAGGAAGGCGCCGTCGCCAGGGTCGAGGCCGTCCGCACCGAGCAGCATTTCACCGAGCCGCCGCCCCGCTATTCGGAAGCGACCCTGGTCAAGAAACTGGAAGAACTGGGCATCGGCCGGCCCTCGACCTACGCCTCGATCCTGACCACGCTGCGCGACCGCGAATACGTTCGCATGGACAAGAACCGGTTCATCCCCGAGGACAACGGTCGGCTGGTCACGGCCTTCCTCGAGCAATTCTTCGGCCGCTGGGTCGAGTATGACTTCACCGCCGCGCTGGAGAACCAGCTGGACGAGGTGTCCGCCGGCGAGCTGGACTGGAAGGTGGTGCTGCGTCAATTCTGGCAGCAACTGAAGCCGGCGACCGAGGCGGTCACCGCCCGTCAGGGCGTGATCGACGAACTGGACACGGCGATCGGCCCCTTCCTGTTCCCCGACAAGGGCGACGGGACCGATCCGCGGCTGTGCCCCCTGTGCAAGAGCGGGCGGCTGCATCTGAAGGCGAGCTTCAAGATGCGCTCGTCCTTCATCGGCTGCTCCAACTATCCGGAATGCCGCTATACGCGCGGTTTCGGGGCGGCGAGCGAAGCCGAGGACGGCGGCGACCGGGACCTGGGCGTCGATCCGGTCACGGGCGCGCCCGTGGCGCTGAAGATCGGCCGCTTCGGGCCCTATGTGGAAACCACGCCGCCGGGCGAGGAGAAGCCGAAACGGTCGTCCCTGCCCAAGGGCTGGTCGGCGGCGACGCTGACGCTCGATCAGGCCTTGCGGCTGCTGGCCCTGCCGCGCGAGGTCGGGATCCACCCGGAGGACGGCAAGCCGATCACGGCGGGCCTCGGCCGCTACGGACCGTTCGTGCTGCACGCCGGGACCTACGCCAATGTCGCCGACATCGACGAGGTGTTCGAGATCGGTCTGAACCGCGCCGTGGTGCTGCTGGCCGAGAAGCGGGCCGGCAAGTTCGCGGGTCGCGGCGCGGCGGCCGCGCCGCTGAAGGACCTGGGCGCGCATCCGGAGACGGGCGAGCCGATCCACGTCATGGCGGGCCGCTTCGGACCCTATGTGAAGTCGGGCAAGATCAACGCCACCCTGCCCAAGGGGACGGCGCCGGAAGACCTGACGCTGGAGCAGGCCCTGCCGCTGCTGGCTGCGCGAGCGCTGGCGGCGCCGGCCAAGGGCAAGAAGGCGCCCGTGGCGAAGAAGGCGGCGGTGAAGAAGCCGGCGGCCGCGAAGGCGACAGCTGCGAAGAAAGCTCCAGCGAAGAAAGCGGCCGCCAAGAAGCCCGCTGTGGCAAAAGCAAAAGCCTGACCCCCCTCCCGCCGGGAGAGGGGTCGGATTTACCGCTTCAGCAGCCGGTCCCGCGCCGCATTGAGCCGCGACGCCAGACCTTCCGTGCCGCCCTGGTCCGGGTGGGCGCGGCCCATCAGGCGGCGCCAGGCTGTGTTGATTGTCTCGGGCGAGGCATCAACGGGGACGCCGAGGATCGACCGGGCTTCGGACTCGGACAGGGCCTCGCTCCGGCGGGACGCGACGGCCCGCTGGCGCGACGCCACGGTCAGCCACAGGCCGGCGCCGATCAGGCCGGCGGCCGGCAGCCAGGACCCGCGCACCGCCAGCAGGACCCCGCCGGCCAGCATCACGGCGCTGAACAGGGTCGCGGCGACGCGCCACTGACCCCGGCGGCGACCCTCGCTCTGACGACCCAGCCGGACCAGGGTCCAGACGGCGATGGCGGCCAGGACCAGCCATATCAGACTCAAGGCGTCATGCCGCCGCGTCGAGCGGGGCGTCCAGCGCGCCGCTGTCCAGTCCCAGCGACTGCATCAGATTGCGCATCTCCTGCCGGGCCGCGACATGGGCCAGCGACACCGCCACGGGCCGCACCTCGTTGGACAGGTCGGCCACGGTCAGGCCGAACGGGAACAGTTCGCGATAGATGACGCGGTCGCGCAGACCGGGCCCCATGCGGAAGCCGACGCGGCGGGCCAGCTTCTCCATCCGCTCTTCCAGCCGCTGGCGGTTGCGGGCGGCGGCCACGGCGAGGCGGTTGGTGACCACGATCCAGTCGATCTGGGCGTGCCGGCCCTGAGTGACGGCGCGCTGCTTGCGGGCCTCCCAGACGCTTTCAGAATAGATCGAGGGCTTGAGCAGATCGAGGGTGACCGGATCCACCGAGCCCAGCAGGTCGAAATCGACGAAGCTGTCGTTCATCGGGGTGACGATCTGGTCGGCGAGGCCGTGGGCCGTGCGCGACAGCAGGGTGTCGCCGCCGGGCGTGTCGATCAGGATGACGTCAGCAGCGGCCCTGGCCTCGGCGAAGGCGGCTTCGAACCGGGCCAGTTGTTCGGTTTCGTCAGCCCGGGCCAGGGCCTTGCCGTCACCCATGTCGGGTTCGATCGGCATCGGCAGGATCTGGGCGTTGCCCGCCATCCAGGCCGCGCGGTTGGCGAAGAATTTGGCCATCGACCGCTGGCGCAGGTCGAGATCGATGATGGCCACCCGCTTGCCGGCGTGCAGCAGGGCGGTGACGATATGGATGGCGAGCGTGGACTTGCCCGCCCCGCCCTTTTCGTTGCCGACGACGATGACCGCGGGGTCAGCCATGGAGGACTCGCACCTGTGTGGGACCGCCGACTCAGACGCGCGGCCAGAACGGGCAGAATCACGGCAGGCGGGCCGGACGTCAACGCAGGGGGACGGAACGGCTGTGGATGTGCGGCCTATGCGGCCCGGCGGCACCAGGGGTCGTCGATCCCGGCGGCTGCGCAGACGGCGCCGGCGCCCGCGGCGGGCGCGCGCACTTTCAGACGGGTGAGCTGACGGCCGCCGACCTCCACGGCCTCATAGACCGGCGACAGGCCGTCCAGGGCCCAGGCCGCCTGCCCGCTCCTGAGGCGGGCCCAGGCCGTGCGGGCCGAAGCCTCACTGGAATAGGCGCCCAGTTGCACCAGACCCCGCGCGCCGGCCGGAGCGGCGGCCGCGACAGTGGGGCGAGTCTGCATAGCGGGGCGCAGGCCGGCGCGGGAGGCCGCGTTGTCGATCCGGGTCGAGACCTGCTGCACCACGGCGTCGGCCATGGCGGGTGCGGCGGCGGCCACGAGGCGCGGCGCGGCGCGTTCGACCATGGCATTCATGTCGGCGTCGCGGGCGTCCCAGAGTGCGTGGGGGTCCAGAACCTCCACGCGGATGGCAGGGCGCAGGCCGGTACCGGTCGTGCTGCTATGGACTGCGGGCGTCGTTTGGACGCCGGGACCGCCGTCCAGCGGGATGGCGGCGACGGACTCGGCCAGGGATTCGAAGCGATGCGGATCGCTTTCGACCATGCCGCAGGCGGTCAGGCCCCCGGTTGCGAGGAGGACAAGCACTGGACGGATCAGGAGGCTCGGCGTCATAAGCCAACCCTCGCACGGCGGCCTTTGCCGCACGGTTCACAAGCACGCTTAAGGCGGAGGGTTAATCCGTTCATCATGACCGAGCCCGATCCCCTTCCCGTCGTGCGCACCGTCGCCGCGTTGCGCGAACAGGTGAGCGCGTGGAAACGCCAAGGGTTCACCATCGGCTTCGTCCCGACCATGGGCGCGTTGCACGAAGGCCACCTGACCCTTGTGCGCGAGGCGGATCGGCGAGCCGACCGGATCGTCGCCAGCGTGTTCGTCAATCCGACCCAGTTCGCCGCGCATGAGGACCTGGGGACGTATCCGCGGCGCGAGGCGCAAGACGCGGAACTACTGGCCGGCGCGGGCTGTCATCTGCTGTTCGCGCCCACGGTGGAGGAGATGTATCCGGAAGGGTTCGTCACCGCCGTCAGCGTGGGCGGTCCCTCCGCCGGGTTGGAAACCGACTTCCGCCCTCACTTTTTCGGGGGTGTCGCCGTGGTGGTGGCCAAGCTGCTGAACCAGGTCCAGGCCGACGTCGCTGTGTTCGGCGAGAAGGACTATCAGCAGTTGATGGTTGTCCGCCGGATGGTCCGGGACCTCGACATGCCGACCGAAATTGTCGGGTCGCCGACTGAGCGGGACGGCTACGGCCTGGCGCTGTCGTCACGCAACGCCTACCTCGGGGAACCCGAACTGGAGACCGCCCGTCGGCTGAACGGGGTGCTGGCCGAGGCTGGAGCACAGGCGACGGCGCGGCGGCCGCTCGCGGCGGTCGAACGGGACGCCCACGCCGCCCTGCTCAAGGCCGGATTCGAGCGGATCGACTATGTCGCCGTCCGAAGGGCCGACGACCTGGCCCCGTTCCGCGACGGCGTCGTGGACGCGCCGGCCCGCATTCTGGCGGCGGCCTGGCTGGGCCGAACCCGGCTGATCGACAACATGGCCGTCGCCGCGCCGTCCTAGGCCAGTTTCAGGTTCATGGCGCCGCCGATCCATTCGACGGTCGACTGGCGTCGCGCCTCGGCGGCCGCGTCCGGATCGCCCAACGCGGTCTCGGCCTCGGCGAGGACGAAATAGCTGTAGGGGTCGCCGGGCCAGTCCTCGAGCAGTTCGACGATCTTCGCCTTCGCGCCCGCCGCGTCGCCCTTGAGCAGCAGGGCGGCGGCCAGGCTGCGCCGGGTCGGGTACCAGAGGATCGGCGGATCGCCGCCTTCGGAGTCCTGGCCCTGGATTTCGGCGGCGCGGGTGAAGGCGGCGACGGCAGCGTCCGCATTGCCCTCGATCATGGCGGCGCGACCTTCGAGCACGCGCTGCGAGACCTCGGTGAAATCGCTGCGGAGCTTGCCTTGGGGGCCGGCGGCGAAGTCAGGGGCCGCGCGCAGGGCCGCGATGGCCTCGGCCTCGGCCCGGACCGCGGAGGCGTCCCCTGCCCGCGCCGCCGCCTCGCCCCGGGCGAAACGCCAGCTGACGCGCAGCATCGGATGGCTTTCCGCCGGCTCGATCAGGGCGGCGACCTGGCCGGGCGAGCCGAAGCGGCCGTAAATGGCGTAGGCGTTGTTGGCCATGGCCTGGCGCCAGACGTTGGTCGCCAGGATGTCCGGGTAGGTGGCCAGGAACCATTCGGCCAGCTTCAGCCCCTCCTCGCCGCCGCCGGCCATGAGGGCGCCGCCCATGCCGAAATGGATGTTGTGGCCGTGCAGGGGCATGCCGGGCACGCCGCCGGGCGGACGGGCCAGCCCGTCATAGCGCCGGTCCAGCGCCACGGCGTTGACGTTGGACATCATGGCGTCCCGGTACCGCCCGACCCGGTAGAAGGTGTGCGAGGGCATGTGCACCAGATGGCTGGCGCCGGGGGCCAGGGCCGCAAGCCGCTCGCCATAGGGAATGGCCTTGTGCGGATCGTCCGACCATTCCGTCAGGTGGATGTAGAGGTGGATGGCGCCGGGATCGTTCGGAGCCTGGGCCAGGGTCTGTTCGAGGATGGCCATGGCGCGGGTGATGCCGGGATCGGCGGCCTTGCCGTCGTCATCCCACCATCTGTCGGCCTTCAGCATCCAGGCGTCAGCGGTGATGGCGGCCACGGTGACGTCGGTCGGATTGTTGCGCGCGATCCGGTCCATCGCCTGGGCGAAGCGTCTGTCGCGCGAGGACTTCTGGCCCGAATAGCGCTGAACCAGGGCGTCGATCATCTGGCGCTGCATCGGCGTGGCGCGGCGGGCCATCCGGCGGGCCTCGCGGGCAGCCTTCAGCGCGGCGGCGAGGCTTTCGTCGTCATTGCCGCCGCCATTGAGATTGGGCCCCAGGGCCCAGGCCTCGCCCCAGGCGCACAGGCCGCAGGCGGGATCCAGCAGCCGCGCCTTGCGGAAGGCGCGCACGGATTCCTTGTGCTCGAACGCCCAGCGCAGGCGGACGCCGTGGTTGAACCACGCCTGGGCCTCGGGACTGGTCGTATCGATGGTGAAGCCGCCCGTGCCGAAGCCGTCGACCATGACCATGTCGGCGACCGGCGTGCCGCTGTTGGCCGAGCTGGCCTGGCCGCAAACCTGGGGTCGTTCGATCAGGTCGCGTACGGCGCTGTTCGCCGTGGCGTCAGCCACAGCCGCCGGTCCGATCAGCGCCGCCGTCAGCGCGACGCCCGCCATCCATATCGTACGCATAACCGTCCCCCTGCCCTCGACGTCACCCTGCCGGGAAAGCAGGCTGACGCCAAGGCTGGATCAGCCGCAGTCGACGCGCTCGATGATTCCCGTGGCCTGGTTGAAGCGAATGTTCAGCCGGTCGGGACGCAGGTCCTTGGTCGTCGGACAGGTCGTGCAGACGATGCGGACGTCGGCGCCGGCCTGGAAATCCACCGCCCCCACATGGGAGCCGATCAGCGACCGCGCCGCCTCGGCGTCGCAGCGCCGGGGACCGGGCGTCGCATCGGGCGTTTCGACAGGCGCGCACGCCGCCAGCGTCAGACCGGCGACGGCGGTGACTACGGCCCTCATCCGCATTTGACCTCGCGAATGATCCCCGTCCGTTCCTCATAGAAGATGTTCAGGCGCGAAGGGCTGTAATCCATCGTCACCGGACAGGTTGTGCAGGTGACGCGCCATGTCTCATTGGCGGGTTTGGGCGGCAGTTCGGAGCGGTTGCGGCCGACATAGCGCTGGTACTGGTCCGCCCGGCACTGGCCCGGACCATCCGAAGGCGGAATCGTATCGCCTTCTTCCACGGGCGCGCAGGCGGCGGTCAGCAGGCCGGCGGTGAGGCAAAGGATCAGGGTCTTCATCGGCGTCGTCTCCCTTTGATGGCGTCAGCCGCAGCGGACCTGTTCGACGATCTGCGTCTGCTCGTTGAAGAAGATGTTCAGGCGTTGGGGCGAGTAATCCTCCGTCACGGGGCAGGTCGTGCAGGTCACGCGCCGGTTCACCACATCGACGGGAACGGGAATCTGGGTCTTCGGTTTCCCGACCAGCCACTGAAGCTCGCCCGCGCGGCACATGTCGACGGTCGGATAGGTGGGCTGGGAACCGACCGGCGGGTTCAGCTGGGCCTCCTCGATGGCGCGCGGCGCCGAGGCGTCGGAGGCCGGCGTCGAACAGGCGGCCAGGGCCGTCAGGGCGATCAGGCCGCCTTTTCCCAGCGACCTTCGGGCGACTGTTTCCAGTAGGCCAGGTTCGCGCCCCGATCCTTCAGCGTCTTCCAGCGGACCCGCGCGCCCGACAGCGCCTCGTCGTTCCGTCCGTCGAAGATGATGAAGCATCGGTCGAAGCCTTTCGTGTCGCCCAGTTCAGCGCTGTCCACGATGAACAGCGCCTGAGCCGCGTTCGGGTTCTCGGTCGAGTCTGTCAGCAGGATGGGCTGACGCGCCGCCTCGGCCTCGGTCGCGCGGCCGTGGGCCAGGAAGCTGTCGTCGCGATACGTCCAGAGGCGTTCGTCGATATCGTCGAGCAGATGGGGGTCGGACGCGCGGACAAGAGCCTTCCAGCCCCGCTCGCGCGTCTTCTCCAGCAGGCCGGGCAGGACCTGGTCCAGCGTCGAGCGCTCGAGATGGTAGAACCAGATTTCCGGCCCGGCGTCAGACACCCGGTTCTACCTCTCGCAGCGGATCAGGACTCGTAGGAGTCGGCCACCATCCTGTCGAGGGTGCGCACGCCCCAGCCGACGGCGCCGTCCGGCACGGTCGGGTTCTTGCTGTCCTTGATCCAGGCGGTCGGTGCGATGTCGATGTGCGCCCATGGCACGCCGTTGGTGAAGCGTTGCAGGAACAGGGCGGCGGTGATCGAACCGCCGGCGCGGCCGTTGCCGGTGTTCTTGACGTCGGCGATCGGCGTGTCGATGTGGCGCTCGTAGGCGGCCGGGATCGGCATCCGCCAGGCGTTCTCGCCGACCTTGGGCCCGGCCGCCAGGAAGTTGTTGGCCAGCTCGTCCGAGTTGGAGAAGACGCCCGCGTACTCCAGCCCCAGCGCCACGATCATGGCGCCGGTCAGGGTGGCCAGGTCGAGCATGAATTTCGGCTTGAACCGCTCCTGGGTGTACCAGAGGCAGTCGGCCAGGACGAGACGGCCCTCGGCGTCGGTGTTCAGGATTTCGACGGACTGGCCGGACAGCGACATGACCACGTCTCCCGGACGCTGGGCCGCGCCATCGGGCATGTTCTCGACCAGGCCGATGACCCCGATGGCGTTGACCTTGGCCTTCCGGCCGGCGAGGGCATGCATGAGCCCGGTCACGGCGGCGGCGCCGCCCATGTCCCACTTCATGTCCTCCATGCCGTCGGCCGGCTTGATCGAAATGCCGCCGGTGTCGAAGCACACACCCTTGCCGACGAAGGCGATCGGCTGGTCGCCCTTCCTGCCGCCGTTCCATTTCATGATGGCGACCTGGCTCTCGCGCACGCTGCCCTGGCCGACGGCCAGCAGGGTGCGGAAGCCGAGCTTCTCCAGCTCCTTTTCGCCCAGAATCTCGACCTCGAGGCCCAATTTCTCAAGACCTTTGACCCGCTTTGCGAACTCTTCGGGGTACAGGACGTTGGCGGGCTCGCTGACCAGATCGCGTGAGAATTCGACGGCGGCGGCGACGGCGGCGAGCGATTCATAGGCCGAATTGGCCGCCTTGGGATCGGCGGAGGCCACCTTGATGGTCTCGATCGACGGGGTCTTTTCGGGCTTCAGCGTCGTACGGTATTTGAGGAAGCGGTAGGCGGCCAGACGGGCCGCGAAGGCGGCGCGCGCGGCCTGTGCGGCCGACAGGTGGGAGGCGTCGATCGTCAGCGATTCGGCGCCCGACAGCTTGACCGCGTGATAGGCGGCGCCGGCGGCGGCTTCCAGCGCGAGGTCGTCGAATTTGGCCGGGTCGCCCGCCCCGGTCAGCACCAGGGTTGCGGCGTCCACGCCTGCGGGGGCGGCGATGATCAGGGTGCTGTTGGAACCGCCGGTGAACCGGCTGGCGGTCATGGCGCGGGTCAGGGCGCCCGATGTCGCGGCGTCCAGGCGGCTGCCCGTCCCGACAAGGGCGCGTCCTTCGTTGACGAGGACGGCGAGAACCTCTGCGGCGCTCGCGGACGCGACGAATTCGATCTTCATTTACTGCTCCCGCCGGGAGGTACGCCCCGGCCATGGTGTCGATTGGGATAAGCGCGCGCGGTTTCACGGGCGCGGTCGGGTGTGTATTAGATGCTCTCCCTCGCCGCCGCCTGCAACGGGCGATTTCTCCTGAACATGACCCTGATCCAAGGCTATCTTTTCCGGCAGATCGCCCGTCCCGTCGTCGGCGCGTGCGCCGCGCTGACCGGAATCGGCATTCTCAGCCAGAGTCTGGATCAGCTCGAGGTCATCGTCGAACGCGGCCAGAGCGTCTGGGTCATGGTCAAGCTGACCCTGCTGGCCGTGCCGCAATTGCTGGCGGTGATCGTGCCGATCGGCATGTTCGTCGGCGCCCTGATCGCCCTGACCCGGCTGCAGCGCGAACAGGAACTGACGGCCGTCTTCGCCTCGGGAGTGACGCGCTGGTCGGCGATCCGGCCGGCGATTCGACTGGCGGCCATCGCGGCGCTTGCGACCCTGCTGATCACCACGGTGCTCATGCCGTGGGGCCAGCGTCAGGCCCGCGCCGAGGCCTTCGCCATCCGCACCGACCTGGCCGCCGTGCTGATCGAGGAAGGCCGCTTCGTCCAGGGCCCCAACGGCCTGACCGTCTATGTCCAGCAGATCGAGCAGAATGGCCTGCTCAAGAATCTGTTCGTCTACGTCGACGAGGGCGACAAGGTCACCACCTGGGATGCGGCGGAAGCGCGATTCGGCCGAATCGATGGAACGCCCTTCCTGACGCTGGTGAACGGATCGCGACAGAGTTATTCGTCGCGCGGCGTGCTGGAATACATCTCGTTCGGGCGCACGGTAGTGGACCTTTCGCCCTATGCCGATGTCACGGACCGAATTCGCTACAAGCCGTCGGACCTGTACCTGCCCCAGTTGTTCAATCCCTCGCCACAGGATCTCAGGAGCGTGGGATCGGCCGGAGAACTGATGGCGGAGGGCCATTCGCGCCTTTCGGCCCCGCTATACGCCCTGATGGCGATGGCGATGGCCCTGACCGCGATCATGGGCGGCCAGTTCAGCCGGACCGGCTACAGCCTGCGAATCGCCAAGGCCGCCGCAGCGTTCCTGATCGTTCGGGTGGCGGGCTACGGCATCGTGTCGGCCAGCGCCTGGAACGGCTGGCTGAACGTGTTCCAGTATCTGCTGCCGATCGTGGCGACGGCGATCTCCCTGAGACTGCTGTTCCGCGCGCTGAAGCCGCGGCGAAGCCGGGCATGGCCCGCGCTGGACCGGTTGAGGGCGAGATTCGCATGAGCCGGACGGTCCTGCCTGTCCCGCGACTGCGTCTGGGCCGCATCGAACGCTATGTCCTGGTCCAGCAGGCGCGGTCGCTGGCGATCGCCCTGGGCGTTATCGGCGCCCTGATCATGCTGATCGATTTCGTGGAGATCTCCCGGGGTGTGGGATCCGAAGTGGATCTGTCCGGCGCCCGCATCCTGGGTCTGATGCTGCTGAAGTCGCCGCAGGTGATCCTGCAACTGCTGCCCTTCGTCTTCCTGTTCGGAACGCTGGCGGCGTTCGTCGGACTGAACCGGCGCAGCGAACTGATCGCGATGCGGGCGGCCGGGGTGTCGGCGTGGCGGTTCGTCCTGCCGGCGGCGGGCGCGGCCTTCATGTTCGGCGTGATCACCGTCGCCGCCCTGGGACCGCTGGCGGCGTCGGCGGATGGGCTGTTCCAGCGCGAGCGATCACGGCTGTCAGGTTCGGCGTCCGCGGGCGTGACGGAACAGGCGGTATGGATCCGCGAGGGCGACGATACGCGCCAGATGGTCATCCGGGCGGCCCGGCAGGATCGCGCCAACGCCCGTCTGCTGGGCGTGAGCTTCTTCATCTACACCAACGACGGCGCCGGCATGCGCACCTTCTCGGAACGGATCGACGCCGCCTCCGCGACTCTGGCCGCGGGACGGTGGCGACTGGTCGACGCCGTTGGCGCCCAGATCGGCCAGCGGGCGGTGCAGTACGCCACCCTGGACCTGCCTTCCAGCCTCGCGGACGACGAGGCGTTCGAGCGGTTCGCCCGGCCCCAGTCCACGTCCTTCTGGTCCCTGCCGGCGCAGATCGCGCGGGTCGAGGACGCGGGCTTCTCCTCCACCGCCTACCGGCTGCGCCTGCAACAGTTGCTGGCCACGCCCCTGATGTTCGCGGCCATGTCGATCCTCGCCGCGGCGTTCTCGCTGAGGCTGATGCGGCTGGGCGATCTGGCCAGGATGAGCGTCGCCGCCGTGGTGCTGGGGTTCGGCTTCTTCTTCGTCAACCAGGCGGCGTCGGCCTTCGGTTCGGCCGAGGTTATCCCGCCCTGGCTGGCGGCCTGGCTGCCGCCGTTGCTGACGGCGCTCGCCGCCTTCACCTTGCTGTTCTATACCGAAGACGGCTAAGCGAACCCCCGTCCCGTCCGCCACCCAGAGTGACCTTGCATGCAGCGTGACCGCCGCGCGCCCGACACGGCAGCCTTGCGCCGCCGGCTCCTGGCCGGGGCGGCTGCCGTCGCCCTCGCCGCCTCGGGCTCCGCCGCGTTCGCGCAGACGCCGCCGCCGCCCGCCGCGACCCCTGCCCCGTCGCCCGTTATCGCGCCGGCCGGTCCAGACGGACTGACCCCTGACGGCGTGTATATCGAGGCCGACGCCGCGGCGCGGTCCGGCGATCTCATCTCCGCCAGCGGCGTGGGCGAAAGCCGGGTGTTGGCGCGGTTCCGGGGCGCGACGCTGAGGGCCGGCGATATCAGCTATGATCTGGCCTCGGGCGTCGCGACGGCCAACCGGCGGGTGGAGTTCACCGATCCGGGCGGAACGGTCATCTTCGCCAGCCATCTGGAGCTCGATTCAGACCTGAAGGCCGGTGTCGCCGTGGACTTCGCCACCCGTTTCACCAACGGCGCCAGCCTGATGGCCGCCACCGCCGTGCGCCGCAGCCAGAACGTCAACGAGCTGAACTACGCGATCTTTACGCCCTGCCCGATCTGCGACGCCGA
Organism: Brevundimonas sp.; assembly: GCF_035561115.1. Classification (GTDB taxonomy): domain Bacteria; phylum Pseudomonadota; class Alphaproteobacteria; order Caulobacterales; family Caulobacteraceae; genus Brevundimonas. The sequence continues at coordinate 7,470 of NZ_DATMYH010000054.1, read as the reverse complement.
GGGGAACTCGAAGGAACCCAGCATCTCCATCCAGGCGGAGAAGGTGGTCCAGAACGAGGAATTGCGGGCGATCCTGTACCGCAACGCACTGTTCCGCGTCGGCGGCGTGCCGGTCTTCTATCTGCCGGTCTTCGCCCATCCGGATCCGACGGTGGAGCGGGCGTCGGGCTTCCTGGTGCCAATCCCGAGCTACGACGAAGGCCGGGGCCTGAGTCTGGAAATCCCCTATCTGCACGTCGTCTCGCCCTCGGAAGACTGGCTGATCAGCCCCCAGTTCAACACCGACGTGGCGCCCCTGCTTAACCTGCAGTGGCGGCGCCGGTTCGGGAACGGAATGGTGGAGGCGCGCGCCGGCTATACCTATGAAGAGAATTTCGGGGATTTCGACGGTCCCGACCCGGACAACCTGCCCGACATCCCGATCGCCGCCGAGCACCGCAGCTATCTTCTGGCCTATGGCCGGTTCGATCCGGAAGGCCCGTGGCGCGGGGGGTTCACCGCTGAACGCACCTCGGACAAGACCCTGTTCGATCGCTATGATGTCCGCGACCCCTATCAGGACAACGGTCTCTACTATGGCGATCGCCGTCGCCTGATCAGCCAGGCCTATCTCGAGCGCCAGACCCTTCGGTCCTATGTTTCCATTGCCGCCTTCGACATGCAGAGTCTTCGCGTCGCGGTCCCCAATGTCGACGCGCCGGGCCTGAACATCTTCGAAAGCGACGACAGCCTGCCGTTCGTCGCCCCCTTGATCGAGGCCCGATGGGAGCCCGAGGGTCCCGTCCTGGGCGGACGGCTCCGGCTGCGGGCCACGGCTGTATCGTTGTATCGCGACGCCTATGTCGGCAGTCCGGTCCTGCGGCCCGAGATCGTCCCCGCCGGTTCGCTCCTCGGTCTGCCCGGCGTGGACAGTCGCCGCATCTCCGGCCAGGCCGAATGGCGCCGGGCCGTGACGTCCCGCGCCGGCATCCGGTGGGAGCCGTTCGTCGACCTGCGCGCCGACGCCTATTCTGTCGGCGATCTGCCTCCGGCCCTGGGGCTGGATGACGAAGCCATCACCCGCACCCGCGCCACCGCCGGCCTCGACGTCAGCTATCCCCTGATCCGCCGGATGGGAGACAGCGCCGACCTGATCCTTGAGCCGATGGCGCAGGTCTCCCTCTCCACCGATCCGGATCTCGACGCCCGGATTCCCAATGAGGACAGCCAGACGTTGGAGCTGGACGAGAGCTCGCTGTTCCGGATCGACCGGTTTCCGGGCTACGATCTGCTGGAAGGCGGTCTGCGTTTCACGGCGGGGGTGAGGACGACCCTGCGCTGGGATCAGGGCCGGCAAGCCAGCCTGTTCGTCGGCCGCAGCCTGCGGGACGCGGAAGAGGCGGCCTTCCGGGTCCCCGTGCCGGATGCGCCGAGCCAGCTTTACGATCCCTCGGGACTCGCATCGGATACCTCGGACTGGGTGGTCCAGGGCAGTTTCTCGCCCTCGGACCGGGTTCGGGGTTGGGGCCACGCGACCATCGATTCATCGGGCGAGATCCGCCGGGCCGAGACGGCCGTGGACGGCCGCTGGGGCCGCCGCAACCTGGCAACCGTCAGCTACATCATCGACCGGTCCAATCCGGTCGCGGGGCCGCTGAATCGCAACTATGAATTCGTCCAGCTGTCGGGCCAACAGTTCGTCTACGGCAACTGGGGCGTGGCCGCCGCCGGCATCGCCGATCTGGAGCGGGACGTAATCACCCGTTCCGAAATCGGACTGCTGTTCGATGACGATTGTTTCCGCTTCGAGCTGGGCTGGCGAAGCGACAACACCCGCGTCCGCCCGACGGGCCCCTCGGAGGGTGTTTATGTGCGCCTAAACCTCGCCACTTTCGGCGGTACAGGGTATTGACGCAGCGACGGGCGCTGGACGCCGCGCGGCACGGGGCGCGCGGAAAAATATCCGGATCGGATCCGGACCAACGCCGCTTGAGGAATACGGACTGACATGGGTTTGACGCGTTACATGACGGGCGTGGCGATGGCCGCCCTCCTGGCCGGTACGGCCGTGGCGCAGACCGCGCCGCCCGTGCAGGCTCCGGCCGCGGCGGGGTCCCTGAATCCGGCTGCGGAGGCGGCTCCGGCGGCGGCTCCGGTCGCGCCAGCGTTCCAGATGTCCGACGGCATACTCGCCACGGTCAACGACAGTGTCATCACGGGCTTCGATCTGCGCCAGCGCATGCTGCTGCTGATCGCCATGACCCAGGTCCAGCCGACGGCCGAGAATATCCCCGCCATCCAGCAGCAGGCGCTGAACCTGCTGATCGACGAGCGTCTGCAGGCCCAGGAACTGACCAAGTACGAAGACCTGGTGGTGACCGACGAAGAGGTCGACCAGGAACTGACCGCCATGGCCCAGGAAGTAGGAGCCACGCCGGCGACCTATCTCGAGTTCCTGGCCCAGGGCGGAATCCGCCCCTCGACCCTGCGTGAGCAGATCCGGACCCAGATCGGCTGGTCGCAGCTCGTCGGCGGCCGCTTCCAGAGTCGCGCCCGGGTCAGCAGGTCGTCGGTCGACGCCGCCCTGCGCCAGGCTGCCGAGGCGGCGTCGAAAAAGCAGTATCTGATTGGTGAAATCTATATCGAGGCCAGTCGCGTCGGCGGCCAGCAGGCGGCGGTGAACGGCGCCACCCAGCTGGTGCAGCAGATGGTCCAGGGCGCGCCTTTCCAGGCCGTCGCCCAGCAGTTCTCGGCCGCCCCCTCCGCCACCCGCGGAGGCGACGCCGGCTGGGTCGTCGAAGGCACCGTCCAGCCTGCCCTGCAACAGGCGCTGGACCAACTCGAGGTCGGCCAGCTGTCGCGGCCCATTCCGGTCGATGGGGGGGTCTATATCGTCTATATGCGGGACAAGCGGGACGGGGCGGCGGCGAGCCTGGTGCAGATCAGGCAGGTCATGATCGAACTGCCGGAAACCGCCACCGAGGCGGACGTCGCTGCGGCCACCGCGCGGCTGGAGGCCCTGCGGCCCCAGCTGACGTGCGAGACGATGCTGCAGCGCGCCACATCCGAACAGGGGCTGCTGGGCTCGGACCTCGGCGAGGCCGACGTGCAGAACCTGGCCCCCCAGTTCCAGCAGGTCGCCCGCTCGGCCGAGGTCGGCTCGATCAGCACCCCGGTCCGCACCCCGCTGGGCGTCCACCTGCTGGCCGTCTGCGGACGGCGGGCCGGCGGCGTCGAGGCGCCGGACGCGCGCGCCATCGAAAACCAGCTGTTCCGCCAGAACCTCGCCACCCTGGCCCGTCGCTACATGCGCGACCTGCGTGACGACGCCCTCATCGAAATGAAGTGATGACCGGCCCCGCGCCGCTGGCCCTGTCGATGGGCGAACCGGCGGGCGTGGGACCCGAGATCATCGCCGCCGCCTGGGCGGCGTTGAAGGCCGAAGGCCCGGTCTTCGTCGTCGTCGGCGACGCCGCCCTGCTGCGCGCCCAGGGCCGGCCGGTGCAGACCGTTCCGGCGGCGTCGGAGGCGGCGGCCGTGTTCGGCCGCGCCATCCCGGTTCTGGACGTCCCCCTGCCCGCCCCCGTCTCGCCCGGACGGCCCGAGGCCGCCAACGCCGGCGCCGTGGCCGACTGGATCGAGCAGGCCGTCAACCTGGCCCTCTCGGGCGAGGCCTCCGGCGTGGTCACCGCCCCCATCGCCAAGGCCCCGCTGTACGCCGCCGGTTTCCGCTTTCCGGGTCACACGGAGTTCATCGCCGAACTGACCGCCGACGCGCCGTTCGCCGGCACGCGCGGGCCGGTGATGATGCTGACGGCGAAGGATCTGCGCGCCTGTCTGGTCACCATCCATTCGCCGCTGGCCGAGGCGCCCGCACTGGTCACCGCCGAGCGCGTCTGCCGCACGGCGCGGGTGGTCCATGAGGCGCTGAAGCGCGATTTCGGCATCGCGGCGCCGCGTCTGGCGCTGGCGGCGCTGAACCCGCACGCGGGCGAAGGCGGCGCGATCGGGCTGGAGGAGATCGAGGTGCTGGCCCCTGCGGTCCGGACCCTGCGGGCCGAAGGGATCACGATCACCGACCCCCGGCCCGCCGACACCCTGTTCCACGACGAAGCGCGCGCGACCTATGACGCCGTCCTGTGCCTGTACCACGACCAGGCCCTGATCCCGGTCAAGACGCTGGACTTCTGGGGCGGGGTCAACACGACCCTGGGCCTGCCGGTGATCCGCACCTCGCCCGACCATGGCACCGGCTTCGACATCGCCGGCAAGGGCGTGGCCCGGGCCGACAGCCTGATCGCGGCGGTGCGGCTGGCGGGAGCGATGGCGGCGGCGCGGGCAGGCTAAGCATCCTTCTCCCCTTGGGGGAGAAGGTGGCCCGGAGGGCCGGATGAGGGGTTGGACAGCTGCAGTCGATCAGCCGCATCGCGTCAAACATCCCCTCACCCTCTCTCGAGGGAGAATGGCGCGAATTGCAACCCGGAGTTGGTAGCCCGTAGCCAGCGAGACACGCGCCCGCCATCTTCCGCCCTATGGAGAACCGGAGGGCGTCATGTCCCAGGCATCGCAACGGACGCGTCACGCGCGGCGTCTTCGGGCCGACATGACCGGAGCGGAGATGCGGCTCTGGGCCCTGTTGCGCGGGCGCCAGTTCGAGGGACTGAAGTTTCGCCGACAGACGCCCATCGCGGGCGCCATTCCCGATTTCGTATGTCCGGAACTTAAGCTGCTGATCGAACTCGACGGCGGGATTCACGATCTTAAGATCGTCGAGGACGCCGAGCGCGACCTTCGCCTCGCCGAGGCTGGCTTTACGGTGCTGCGTTTCAGCAACGCGGCGTTCCTGCGTAACCCGAACATCGTGCTGGAGGCGATCCGGGCGCATTCAGCCTCGCGCGCGGGATGATCCGGTCTGGTCGGCTGGCGGAAAAGGGTTGGCGCCGAGCCTGCGGCGGGCTTACCCCTCATCCGGCCCTTCGGGCCACCTTCTCCCCCAGGGGGAGAAGGACTGTTGATGCGGATCTGACGTGACCGACCTCCCCTCCCTCCGCGAATCCCTCGACGCCCACGGGCTGTCGGCGAAGAAGAGTTTCGGCCAGCATTTCCTGCTGGACCTGAACGTGACGCGCAAGATCGTGCGTCTGGCCGGGCCGTTCGAGGGCCGCACCGTGATCGAGGTCGGGCCCGGCCCCGGGGGCCTGACGCGGGCGCTGCTGGAGAGCGACGCGGGCAAGGTCGTGCTGGTCGAGAAGGATCCCCGCTTCCTGCCCCTGCTGGCCGAGCTGGACGACGGCTCGGGCCGGATGACGGTGGTCGAGGCCGACGCCCTGAAGGTGCGCGAGGCCGGGCTGGTCGGACCAACCCCGGCGCATGTGGTGTCCAACCTGCCCTACAATGTCGGCACGCCGCTGCTGATCAAATGGCTGACCGGGCCGTGGCTGCCACACGCCCTGACCCTGATGTTCCAGAAGGAGGTCGCCGAGCGCATCGTCGCGGCGCCGGGCGACGACGCCTATGGCCGGCTGGCGGTCATCAGCCAGGCGGTGTGCGAGGTGCGGCTGGTCATGCACCTGCCGGCCGCCGCCTTCACGCCACCGCCCAAGGTGGCGAGCGCAGTGGTGCATCTGGTTCCGCGCGCGGACCGGCCGGACGCGGAGACGTTGAAGCGGCTGGAACGGGTGACGGCGGCGGCCTTCGGCCAGAGGCGCAAGATGCTGCGGTCGAGCCTTAAGACGCTCGGCGGAGCGGCCCTGTGCGAGGCGGCCGGGATCGAGCCGGACGCCCGGGCCGAGGTGATCGATGGCGCGGGATTCCTGAGGTTGGCGAGGGCGCTGGGTCGAGTCTGACCGGCAGCGCGATGGGGCCAAAAGGAGGAAACGCATGCCATCCAAGGTGACAATGATCTGGCGCCGATGGCCTTGGCTACTGGCAGCTTATGCGGGCTTATTCCTGGCCCTCACAGCGCGACGGGACCTCTGCCTAGACAAGTCCATATGTTACGCCACAGCGGCGGATCGAATCGAGAGTGCGATCCTGTTCCTGTGGGTAAGGGACTGGGAGACGATCTTCGCGGGTGCGCTCGCGCTCGCTGCGGCCTTGATCGCCGCTGTCTTCATCCAGCGCCAGATTCGTCAGGTCGAAGACCGGCGGGAAAGACGCTACCTGGCGGTTCGCGCCACAATGCCGCTGACGCTCAGTCGGTTGTGCAACTACGCCGACGCTTGCGTCCAGCTTCTGCTCCCCTTTAGTCGGAAGAAAGCGAACGGAGGCCATTTCGAGGACGTGGCAGCTCCGGCATTTGAACTTCCGGCCGTTCCTGCAGACATAATCACCGACCTGCGCGACATGATCGAAGCGTGCTCACCCGAGCAGGCGTGCCCGCTTGTTGAGCTGCTAAAGGTGCTCCAAGTCCAGATGTCCCGTCTGCGAAGCCTCCATGCCGACCTCGCCGGGCCAAAGCGCAAGATTGTCGGCGACAGCTATTTCCTGATGGTAATGCTGGACTCCGCAGACCTTTACGCGCGTGCATCCAACCTGTTCGATTTCGCTCGTGCCGAAGATTGGACAACTGAAGGCCGCTTTGCGGAGCATCTATCGGCCAGTGAGATCCGCTCTGCGCTGTTCTCAATGTCCGTACGCGACGACAATGCTCCCGAGCTTTATCGGCACATCGATGCCACCTTCTCCAGGATGGAAGAGCCATCCGTTCACGCTCGTCCTACGGTCGCTGAACCCGACCAAGGTTCATTGTAGGAAAGTGGGGAGAAAGTGGGGATACATACTCTTTTTGCTTTCACTCGGCCGAACAGCCGGAAAAGTGGTGTGTTTACCCCGTTTGGCGCCGTCAGCTTTCGTCCCTCGCGACCGGCGGAGTTGGTCGTTAGGTTGTCGGGCGTGAACGGGATGGGAGGCATTGCATGTCGGAGGCGATCGCGCGGCGGACCCTGGGAGCCGTCGCCCTGTCATTGGCGGTTCTCGGATCGGCGGCGTTCCAGTCGGACCGCGCCCCCTCACGCCCCGTGCGCATCGTCAACGCCACCGGCCAGACGATCACCCATTTCTACGCCTCCACGCCGGGTTTCAATGCCTGGGAGGAGGATCTGCTGGGCGAGGATGTGATCCCGAACGGCGCTTCGATGCGCATCAATGTCGACAACGGGTCCGGCCGATGCCGTTATGATTTCCGCGCCCGGCTGGCCAACGGCGCGGAGCTGGATCGGCGGGGAGTCGAAGTGTGCAGGATCGCCGAATACCGCTTCACGGCGGACGGACCGGAGCCTCGCGCAGACCCGTGACCCTGCATGCAAAAAGGGCCGCCCCCGGGGAGCGGCCCTTCCATTGTCAGCCGGCGAACGGCTTCGTCAGGCGACAGACCCCGCCAGGGGGGAGGCCAGGCTCATCCGACGGGCCGCGCGCGGCGTGAGACAATGAGACATTCGACCACCTCCTTTCGTTGTTGAAACAGCGGGGCGGAGATGGGGAGCCCCGGGG
>NZ_DATMYH010000053.1:0-7365 GCF_035561115.1 Brevundimonas sp. | reverse complement strand
CACCGCCCCTGGCCGACTGGACGTTGCAGCCCCGTCAGCCCGCGTCCCGGTCCCCGAGGAGACCGGTCGCGGCCCGCTTCCTTCCGCTCCCGCCGCCGCTTCGGTTCGCCGGCCGAGCGAGCCTCCCTTGCGACGGGACGGGAACAGTATGGACCGGGTTCCAGCTATGGCGGGTTCAGGACGCTACTCGGAGGATGATCTGCAGGGGGATCAAAGGGTTGGGTTCTGAAAGTCGTCTGGCTGGCGGCGAAAGGCCAGCACTGACAACGCCGTGCATCCCCGCGAAGGCGGGGATGCACGGATGAGGGAGAGGCCTCACCGTCTCCTCCCTGTTCGCGGAGCGAATGGGGAGACCTTCCGCGGCGCGGCGTCGCGCCGTGAGGGAGGGGCCGCCGGCCTGCGCACGGCCCGTCGTCGGATCGCATGCGATCCGCCTCCACCCCTCCACCGCTTCGCGGTCCCCCTCCCCACTGCGTGGGGAGGAGACAGACGGGGGTCAGTGGACCGTCTGGACCTCGACGGTCACGCCCTCGGACACCGGGGTGATCGGCACGGAGACCGAGGGGCCGGCGTTGGGGAAGTTGCTCTCGTCGCGGTTGGGCGCGAGGCCCTTTTCCAGCAGGTCCTTGATCTCCTGACCGGACAGGGTCTCGTACTCCAGCAGGGCCTGGGCCAGGGTCTCCAGATCGGCGGCCTTGTCGGTCAGGATCTTGCGGGCCTCGTCCCAGCCGGCGCCGACGATGCGCTTGACCTCGGAATCGATGATCCGGGCGGTCTCTTCCGAGACATTCTGGCTGCGCGCGACCGAGTGGCCGAGGAAGACCTCCTGCTCGTTCTCGCCATAGGCGACGGTGCCGAGGATGTCGGAGAAGCCCCACTGGGTGACCATGCGGCGGGCCAGTTTCGAGGCCTGCTGAATGTCCGACGATGCGCCCGAGGTGATGTTCTCCTTGCCGAAGATCAGCTCCTCGGCCACGCGGCCGCCGGCCATGATGGCGATGCGGTCGACCATCTGCTGGTATTTCATGGAATAGCGGTCGCCTTCCGGCAGCTGCATCACCATGCCGAGGGCCTGGCCGCGCGGGACGATGGTCGCCTTGTGCACCGGGTCGGCCATCTTGACGTTCATGGCCACGATGGCGTGGCCGCCCTCGTGATAGGCGGTCAGGCGGCGTTCTTCCTCGTTCATGGCCATGGATTTGCGCTCGGCGCCCATCATGACCTTGTCCTTGGCGTCCTCGAAGTCGCGGTGGGTGACCATGCGGCGGTCCTTGCGGGCCGCCATCAGGGCCGCCTCATTGACCAGATTGGCCAGATCGGCGCCGGAGAAGCCGGGGGTGCCGCGGGCGATGGTCTTGACCACCACGTCCGAGGCCAGGGGCACGTCCTTCATGTGGACGCGCAGGATCTTCTCGCGGCCGTTCACGTCCGGATTGGGCACCACGACCTGGCGGTCGAAGCGGCCGGGACGCAGCAGGGCCGGGTCCAGCACGTCGGGACGGTTGGTGGCGGCGATCAGGATGATGCCCTCATTGGCCTCGAAGCCGTCCATCTCGACCAGCAGCTGGTTGAGGGTCTGTTCGCGCTCGTCATTGCCGCCGCCCAGTCCGGCGCCGCGGTGACGGCCGACGGCGTCGATTTCGTCGATGAAGATGATGCACGGAGCATTTTTCTTCGCTTGTTCGAACATGTCGCGCACGCGGCTGGCGCCCACGCCGACGAACATCTCGACGAAGTCGGAGCCCGAGATGGAGAAGAAGGGCACGCCGGCCTCGCCCGCGACGGCGCGGGCCAGCAGGGTCTTGCCGGTGCCGGGAGGGCCCACCAGCAGGGCGCCCTTGGGGATCTTGCCGCCCAGCTTCTGGAACTTGCCCGGGTCCTTGAGGAAGTCGACGACCTCCTGCAGCTCCTCCTTGGCCTCGTCCACGCCGGCGACGTCGTCGAAGGTCTTGCGGCCCTTGTGCTCGGTCAGCAGCTTGGCCTTGGACTTGCCGAACCCCATGGCGCCGCGCGCGCCGCCCTGCATCTGGCGCATGATCAGCACCCACAGGCCGATGATCAGGACGAAGGGCAGCAGGCCGATCAGGGCGCTGACCCAGATCGACTGCTTCGTGCTTTGGGGGTCCACAATCGCGCCGGCTTCGGCGATGCTGTCCAGCAGCGGCGCGTTGGGCATGGGCGTCGTGACGGTGACGACCCGATTGTCCTTCAGCGTGACCTTCAAGGTCTCGCCCCGCGACTCGACGCGGAGGATGTCCCCCGCGGTCCGCGCCTTGAGCAGGTCGGAATAGGTCATCTCCTGGGGCCGTTCGGCGGCGGCCTTGGCCCCGGCCGGGGCCGCGATGCCGCCCGGGCGGCTGACCGCCACATAGACGGCCATCGCGCCCAGGATGATGAGGCCCCAGAAGGCCAGGTTGCGCAGGTTCATGCTCGTCTCGTTCCTCGGGCGCAGAGGCGCCCCGTCACTGATGTCAGGTCGAAAATAGGGGGTTCGAAGGCGTTGCGCCATGGATGACGGCGCCCAGGTCCCTTTCGTGCGTCATTCGGTCCAGCGCGAGCGCCAGTCTCTGTTCGACCAGCGACCGCGTCCTGGCGGCCGTCTGTGCAAGAACCGGGGCGCCGCCGCCGTTCCGGATCAGGACAGGCCAGCCGCCGCGGGCCGCGGGCGGCAGGGCCTTCAGGGCGGCGCGGTCGGGACCGGACAGGGCGGCCATGCGGCCCGCCGCGGGGACGACGGACCAGCCGGGCTGGTCGGCCGCGATGGCCCAGCGGCCGTCCCAGACCGCCTCGAGGCCGGGCGTGAGCGGCAATGGCGGCGGAGGGCGGCGGGTCAGCTCGCCGGGCTCGCGGGTGATGAGGACGGCGTCGCCGTCAGCCGCGATGCGGGCGCCGCAGAGGGTGGCGGTGAAATCTCCGCCCGGGCGGAGACGCGCCAGCAGGCCGGTCAGCCGGTCGCCGCGCGGGGTGCGTTCGCCGCCGCCCGCGCAGACGAGGGCGGCGGCGAGGGTGTGGGAGTCGAGGTCGCGGGGGAGCTGGAACCACCCCTCTCCCTGCGGGAGAGGGCTTGAGCGCACGGCGGCGAAGCCGTCGTTCTGGCGCTCAAGGGTGAGGGTCGGCTGTCTGGTGGCGGCTTCGCCGCTCGACCGGTCGACCCTCATCCGGCGCTGCGCGCCACCTTCTCCCGCCGGGAGAAGGGACAGGCGGGCGCGGCTCCTGGCGTATGTCGGATCGTCGTTGGCCGGGTCGTCGATCCAGCTCGCCCCGCGCGCCGCCAGCCAGTCGCGGACCTCGGTCCGGCCGGCGTCCAGCATGGGGCGCAGCAGCATCAGGCCCCGCCCCTCGGGCCAGGCCGGGGACGGGGCCCAGTCGCGCAGCCGGCCGAGGGTCGATCCTTCGGCCCGCATCACTTCGCCCTCGGCCGCGTCGTCGGCGGTGTGGGCGAACAGGACGACGCGCGCGCCGGCTTCGCGGGCGGCGTCGGCGATCAGGGCGTGGCGGGCGCGGCGGGCCGCGGCCGGCAGGCCGGCGGCGGGCCTGGGTCCGGTCCAGACGAGGCCACGCCATTCAGCCCCCACCTCGCGGGCGGCCTGTCGGGCGAAGCCGTTCCAGCGGGCGCTGTCGGGGTTCAGACCGTGGTCGACGGTCAAGGCCAGAAGCCGCCGCCCGTTCGCCTGCGCCCACCCGGCGGCGACATCGAGCAGGGCGATGGAGTCGCCGCCGCCCGACAGGGCCAGGGCGAGCGGATGACCGACGTTGCGCTCCAGCCGGGCGGACAGGCGGGCCAGAACGGGCCCGGTCCAGTCGTTGAAGGTCTGGATCAGCCCGGCCGCCGGGCCGGCGCCGCCGCGGGTGCAGCGCAGCCGATGCGGGTCCGCGCCTCGGCCGCGCGGGCGCGCACGGCCGGGGCCGCGGCCTCGGCGTAGCGGCGTCCGAACTCGGTCAGGGCGGTGCAGGCCTGGGTCTTGCGGTCGCTGGCGTTCAGCGCATTGGCCAGCTCCAGCGTGGTCGCGGGGGCCCAGGGCGTGGCCGGCCAGCCGCGCAGGGCGGCGGCGTAGGCGGACACCGCGCCGGCGTGATCCCCGGCCGAGACGCGCAGGTCGCCCAGACGGCTGGAAGCCTCCCGGGCCTGGGGCGTCTCGGGCCAGGCGGCGATGACGGTCTGAAGGGCGCGGTCGCCGCGCGCCGGGTCGCTGGCGGCGAGACGGGCGGCGGCGGCCAGGTCGCGGGCGGCGTCGCCGGTCGGCGAGGTGGTCGGGATGGGGGCGCTCAGCTCGGCCGCGCGGGCGGCGGCCTCCTCCATGGCGCGGATGCGGCCCTCGGCGTCGCGCAGGCGGGTGGTCAGGGCGCCGTTGTCGCGCGTGGCCTCGTCGAGCTGGAAGGTCAGCCGCTCGAGGTCGCCGTTCACGCGCTGGACCGTGGCCTCCATGTCGGCGAGGCGGCGGTCCATCAGGCCGACGCGGCCCTGCAGGGCCACGACCTCGGGGTCGGGCTCGATGATGACGGGCTGGCCGGCGGCGTTGCGCTGGGTCACCGCGCGCTCGAGACGGCGGACGTTGCGGTCCAGCTGGTCGAGCCGGCGCTTGTCCCACTGGATCGGCTCCAGCGGCGCGGTCTGGGCCACGACCGTGGTGGTCCCGGCGATCAGGATCACGCCCAGGACCGAGACCAGGGCGTTGCGGGTGCGGAGGGCGGCGGGCAGCTTCAGCATGGTCGTTGTCGTCCCACCGTTTTGGGGCCGGTTCAAGACGGGGCGGAAGGGGCCGGCGCGGGCCGGCCCCTTCGCGGTCCCCGTCCTAGCGCGTCGCGCCCGAAACGATGGCGGTGTGGGCGTTGCGGTTGCGGGCGAAGGCCTCCTCGGTCGAACCGGCCGCGATCGGCCGCTCCTTGCCGTAGCTGATGGTGTCGATGCGGCCGGCGGAGACGCCGCGCTCCACCAGGTAGCTGCGCACCGATTCGGCGCGGCGGGCGCCGAGGGCGAGGTTGTACTCGCGGGTACCGCGTTCGTCGGCGTTGCCCTCGATGCGGACCGTCACGTTCGGATAGCGCTGCAGCCAGGCGACCTGGGCGTCCATGCGCGGATAGGCCTCGGGGCGGATCTGATAGCTGTCGAGGTCGAAATAGACGCGGTCGCCGACGTTGACGACGAAGTCCTGCTCGGAACCCGGAGCGGCGGCGCCGACGGCGCCTCCCGTAATCGGAGCGGCGCTGTTGTCATTGTATTGTTCGTTGCCGGCCGGCGGCACGCTCTCGCCGGCGCCGGTGTCGGCGGGACGGCGCGGGGTGCAGGCGGCGATGGCGGTCACGGCCAGGCCAACGGCGGCCAGACGGACCAGGGTCGAGGGCTTCATCATCGATCGTCTCCTTCAGGTGAGGTCTGGGCCTCAAGCTTGGCTTTAAAGGGTTGCTACTGACGCGCCACCGGTTTCACCAGTCGCGATAACGCGGGTTCGAGCCATATGGCTCCGCTTTGGAGTCAGGTCGGGCAGCCGTCGGGGCCGCCGCCGCCCAGATTGGACGGCTGTTCGTCCAGAAGGGGCGACCAGGCCGGGTCGGAGCCACGGCCGTTGTAGCCGGCCTGGGACACCACCCGGCCGGACAGGTCGACGGTCCACAGCCGGGTGTCGCCGCCCGGGCTCTGGCGCGCGAACATGATGTAGCGGCCGTTGGGGGCCCAGGAGGGGCCTTCCTCGAAATAGCTGGACGACAGGATGCGCTCGCCCGAGCCGTCGGGCCGCATGACGCCGGTCGAGAACCGGCCGCCGCCCTGTTTGGTGAAGGCGATCAGATCGCCGCGCGGGCTCCAGTTCGGGGCGGTGTACAGGCCGCCGCCGCGGGCGATGGCGCGCTGTCCCGTGCCGTCGGCGCGCATGACGTACAGGCGGGCGCTGCCGGACCGGTCCGAGGTGAAGACGATCTGGCTGTTGTCGGGGCTGAAGGACGGCGAGGTGTCGATGCCGGGGTCCGAGGTCAGGCGCCGCACCTGCCGGCTGGACAGGTCCATCACATAGACGTCGGTATTGCCGCCGCGAATGATCGAAAAGGCCATCTTCGACCCGTCGTTCGAGAATCGCGGAGCCAGCACCTGGCCATCGAACTCGCCAAGGCTCTCGCGACGCTGGGTCGACAGGTTGAACAGGTAGATGCGGCTGTAGTCCTTGCCCAGCGCCACATAGGTGATCTCGTTGGGGTCGCTCAGCGAGAAGCGCGGCGACATGATGATCTCTTCGCCCTGGGTCAGATAGACGGGGTTGAAGCCGTCCTGGTCCGAGATCGTCAGACGCGACAGGCGGTTCAGCTGGGTGCCGCTTTCGGAGACGAAGACCACACGGCTGTCGAACAGGCCGGTTTCGCCCGTCATGCGCTGATAGATCAGGTCGGCGATCTTGTGGCCGATGCGGCGCCACTGCTCGGGCGTGGCGGTGAACTGGTACGAGGCCAGCTGGCACTGGCGATAGGGGTCGTAAAGGCGGAAGCCGTAGTCGTTGCGCTGATCCGGGCGGGGCGTGACCGCGCCGTACAGGACGGCCTGGGCGCCGATCGAGGTCCACTGCGGGAAGTTGGGCGCATTGGCCAGGGTCAGGCCGGTCTCGACGAAGCTGGCCGGGTCCATCGGCTCGAAATAGCCCGAGCGCCGCAGGTCGGCGCGGATGACGCCGCCCAGGTCGGCGCCGTTCGGGCCGTCGAAATTGACGACGGCGATCTGCAGCGGGCGCAGCACGCCCTGGTCGATCTCGACCTCGACCGGGTCGCCGGATTGCGGAGGCGGGGTCTGGGCCATGACCGAAGTCGCCGTCATCGCCACGAGGGCGACGCTCGCCAGCAGTCGGTTCAATCGCATCAGGGGCTCCCGCGGTGTCAGTCCTACACCGGTCCTTATCGCCAGACCGTGCGCATAAGGCCAGCATCGCCGTGATTGGGGCGACTTTCAGGCCCTGTCACGCTTCGTCAGCGATTGGCGCAGGCGCGTTCCGTCACGAAGGTGGGGCGGAAGCGCCCGCCTTCGAAACCCGTGGGCACGTTGAACGGCGCCGTCTGCCGAATCGCGCGCACGGCGCCGTCGGCCGCCGCACGCCAGACAGGATCCGATCGCTGGCCGAGCAGGGTCGGTCCCGCGGTGATCCGGCCCCGTTCGTCCAGGGTGACGTCCATCTGGATGCGCAGATCGCGCGCGCCCGGGATGTCGCACGGCAGAATCCAGTTGTCCTCCGCCTGGCTGAAAATGGCGGCGATCTGTGCGGGTCCCAGCGCCCGGGGCGCGGAGCCCTGACCTTGCTGGCCGGTCGGCGGTCGCGGACCCGGACGGGGCGCGGGGCGCGGCGGGCCGGCCAGGGAGTCGAGGTCCAGCGATTCCTCGCGGCGCGGAGG
>NZ_DATMYH010000052.1:0-28676 GCF_035561115.1 Brevundimonas sp. | reverse complement strand
AAACGCCGCCCAGTCGCCTTCCGTGGCGATGTCAAACGCAGCCGACGTCGTCGTCGAACGCGTCTCCACGTCGCCCAGGGTATGGTAACCGGCGTCTATCGCCCCATACCAGCCATTCGGCTCAGCCGCCGCTGCGCCGGCCGACAGGGCCAGAGCCCCGACCGCGCTGGTGGCCATGATGAAAGTCTTTACGCGCATGGGTGGATGCCCTCCGCAGCCCAAATGAATTTTTGACGGCGTACAAGCCGCCGCTGGACCCTCTTAACAGCCCAGCTGGCCAAGGTCGAGCCGGGTAAGCGGATAAGCGGCCAGCGTGGCCATATAGCTACAAGCCGAGGATCCCTGGATATCCAGGATTCAAGGCCGACGTGTGCGAAGTTCAGCCGCCGCCGGTTCGACCGGTCGCCTTGCCCGTCCCCTCGCAGACGGCGCAGGTTTCGCCCGAGACGTTGACGCCAGCGCCCTGACACTCGGGGCAGAGGGTCGGATCGGGGTGCTGCAGCGAGGCGGGGTCCGTCGGGCTGGACGGCGTCAGGTCGCGATCATCGATGTCGTGCGGGTTCATGCCGGTTGGAACGGCGTGGAGACCGTCCGGTTTCATGATGACAGGGGGCGGCCCTGGCTTTACTGACCCGCCATCATGGACGAGACCGAACGGCAATCCGAGGAACGCGGCTGGGACACGGCGAAGACGCTGGCCGAGGCCCTGCCGTACATCCAGATCTACGATCGCAAGACGGTGGTGATCAAATACGGCGGCCACGCCATGGGCGAGAGCGCCGTGGCGAAACAGTTCGCCGCCGACGTGGTCCTTCTGAAGCTGATGGGGGTCAACCCCGTCGTGGTGCACGGCGGCGGACCGCAGATCAGCGCCATGCTGGACAAGGCCGGAGTCCGGTCCAGCTTCGTCGACGGACTTCGGGTGACGGACGCCGACACCATGCAGGTGGCCGAAATGGTCCTGTCCGGCGCCGTCAACAAGGAGATCGCTCACTGGATCACCATGGCCGGCCGCGAGGCGGACGTCCGCGGCATCGGCCTGTCGGGCAAGGACGCCGGCCTGCTGACGGTCGAGAAGACCCGCCGGACGAAACGCGATCCGGACAGCATGATCGAGCATGAGGTCGACCTGGGTCTGGTCGGCGAACCGACGAAGGTCGACCCCAAGCTGATCGTGCGCCTGCTCGAATCCGACGCCGACTGGGTGCCGGTCATCGCCCCGATCGGCGTGGCCGAGGACGGCCAGACGTTCAACGTCAACGCCGACACCGTAGCCGGCGCCCTGGCGGGGTCGCTGAAGGCCAAGCGCATGCTGCTGCTGACCGACGTGGCGGGGGTCAGGGGCGCGGACGGCCAGATCATCCGCCAGATGACGGTCGGCGAGGCCGCGAAACTGATCGAGGACGGGGTGGCGACCGGGGGCATGATCCCCAAGCTCGAGACCGCCATGGCGGCGGTGCGCGACGGGGTCGAGGCCGTGGTCATCCTGGACGGCCGGCGCCCGCACGCCATGCTGGTCGAGCTGTTCACCGAGCACGGCGCCGGCACCCTGGTGAAGGCGGAATGAGCGCGGAGGCCGTCCCGGCGACCGAACTGGGAGCCGATCTGCGCCATGTCCGCAGCTGGATCTTCGATCTGGACGACACCCTGTATCCGCCCGAGTCGCAGTTCATGGGTCTGATCCAGCAGCGCATCAACGACTATGTCGTGCGCACCTCGGGCCTGCCGGCTGACCAGGCCATGATCGTGCAGAAGGGCTATCTCAACGACTATGGCACCTCGCTGGCCGGGCTGATGGCCCACTACCGGATCGATCCCCACGACTTCCTCGCCGAGGTGCACGACGTGCCGCTGGATGTTCTGACGCCCGATCCCGGCCTGCGCGCGGCGCTGGAGCGGCTGGACGGACCGCGCATCGTCTTCACCAACGGTTCGACCGCCCATGCCCGGCGGGTGATCGAGCGGCTCGCGCTGGCCGACCTGTTCGACGGCCTGTTCTCGCTGGAAGACGCCGACCTGATCCCCAAGCCGGACCCCCGCACCTTCGCCCGGATGACGGAGCGGTTCGGCGTCGCGCCGGATTCGGCCGCCTTTTTCGAGGATACGGTGCGGAATCTCGAACCGGCCCACGCCATCGGGATGACGACCGTGCTGGTCGGGTCCCGGGCCCATGACGCCGACGTCGCCTTCGTCGACCACCGGGCCGCCGCGCTCGGTCCCTTCCTCGCCACCGCCCGCCTGCCCGGAGACGCCTGATGCTGGATCGCGCGCACCTTGAATCCGTCATCGAAACCGCCTGGGAGGACCGGGCGGACATTTCGGTCTCGACCCACGGCGAGGTCCGCAAGGCCGTTGAACAGGCCCTGGCCCTGCTCGACTCGGGCGAGGCCCGGGTCGCGTCGCGCGGGGCGGACGGCGTCTGGACCACGCATCAGTGGCTGAAGAAGGCCGTGCTGCTGTCGTTCCGGCTCAATCCGAACGTCCGCATGGGCGGCCACGTCGGAGCGGTCATGAGCGCCAGCGATCCGACGCCCGGGCCGTACTGGGACAAGGTGCCGGTCAAATGGGCCCGCTGGACCGAGGCGGACTTCGAGCGCGCGGGCTTCCGCGCCGTGCCGGGCGCCGTGGCGCGTCAAGGAGCCTTCATCGGCCGCAACGTCGTGCTGATGCCCAGCTTCGTGAACATCGGCGCCTTCGTCGACGAGGGTTCGATGGTCGACGCCTGGGCCACGGTCGGGTCCTGCGCCCAGATCGGCAAGAATGTGCACCTGTCCGGCGGGGCGGGCATCGGCGGCGTGCTGGAGCCGCTGCAGGCCAATCCGACCATCATCGAGGACGGCTGTTTCATCGGCGCCCGCGCCGAGGTGGCCGAGGGCGTGATCGTGCGCGAGGGCGCCGTCCTGGCCATGGGCGTCTATCTGTCGGCCTCGACGAAGATCGTCGACCGGGCGACCGGAGAGGTCTTCCGCGGCGAGGTGCCCGCGTACAGCGTCGTGGTGCCGGGCAGCCTGCCCGACCCGAACGGCGGCCCGTCGCTCTACTGCGCTGTGATCGTCAAACGGGTCGACGCGCAGACCCGGGCCAAGACCGGGGTGAACGACCTGCTGCGGGATTGACCTGCGCTCAAGCAGCGGGGCGCCGCGCGCCGGGCGGTGGAGCCCTCAAGACGCCGCCAGCCGCACCAGCTTGCCGTTCTGCTCGTCCGTGATCGCCCAGACGGCGCCATCCGGGGCGACCGCCACGTCGCGGATCCTTTCGCCCAGGCCCGTCAACAACCGCTCCTCGCCGACCACCCGGCCGCCTTCGAGCACAAGCCGGGCGATGTGCTTTTCCTTCAGGCCGGCGACCAGAAGATTGCCGCGCCAGCCGGGGAACATGGCGCCGTCGTAGAAGGTCATGCCGCCGGGCGCGATGACGGGATCCCAGTAGTAGACGGGCTGCTCCATGCCTTCGCGCGCGGTGACGCCCTCGTTGATCGGCCCGCCGCTGTATTCGACGCCATAGGCGATGACCGGCCAGCCGTAGTTCTTGCCGGCTTCCAGCCGGTTCAGTTCGTCGCCGCCGCGCGTGCCGTGCTCCATGGTCCAGACGGCGCCGTCGGGCGCGATGGCCACGCCCTGGACGTTGCGGTGGCCCAGCGACCAGATCTCGGGCAGGGCGCCGGCGCGGCCGACGAAGGGATTGTCGCGCGGAACCGAGCCGTCGGCGTTGATCCGGACGACCTTGCCCATGTGGGAACCGAGGTCCTGGGCCTGGGGCCGCATCGGCCTGTCGGACCGCTCGCCCAGGGTGACGAACAGATGGCCCGCGTCGTCGAAGGCGAGCGACGATCCGAAATGCTTGTCTCCATTATAGACCGGCAGGGCGCGGAAGATGATCTGGACGTTCTCGACCCGGGTTCCGTCATCCGACAGCCGGGCGCGCGCGACCGAGGTGGCGTTGCCGCCCTCGCGCGGTTCGGAATAGCTCCAGTAGATCAGCCGGTCGGCGCCGAAGGTCGGACCGGCTGCGACGTCCAGCAGGCCGCCCTGGCCCCGGGCGTCCACGGCGGGCAGGCCCGCGACGGGTTCGCCGATCGCGCCCCCGGCGGTGATGATTCGCAGGCGGCCGGGCCGTTCGGTGACCAGCCAGCCGCCGTCGGGCAACAGGGCCAGACCCCACGGATGCTCCAGTCCCGAGGCCACGATCCTGTGCGCCAACGCCGTTTCGGTGCGGACGCCGGGCGCGCGGGTCTGTCCGGGGAAGGCAGGTTGCTGGCCTGCGCCGTTGGCGGGCCGGGTTTCGAGAGGCGCGCCGGCCTGCCCCGGAGACGCGCCATCCTGTTCGCCGGCCCCGCAGGCGGCGGAAAGCACGGCGGCGGCGACAGTGGCGGCGAGGGCGAGCAGGCGCATGGAAATCCTCCGGGTGGAACAGCGAACGAACGGCCCGCCCAGCCTAACCGTTCCGGTCCGGCGCCGTCACCTTCGTCGCACCGAAAGCCGCGGCGCTTCCTCGACTTGAATCCGCCCTCGCCCGCCTATATAGGCACGCCTCTTCCGGCGGTCAGACCAGTTCCCGCCGGAACTCGAGCAATCGGGGCTGGGTAGCTCAGCTGGTTAGAGCGGTGGATTCATAACCCACAGGTCGGCGGTTCGAGCCCGCCTCCAGCCACCACCTCATCCTTGTGATCCTGAAGCTTCACGCTCCGTCCACGGATCAGATCGGAAGCGTCATCCACAGCTAAACGACCCACAGCAGTGTGTCTCCCGGGTCACCCGTCCGGGCTGTCATATCACTGTCACACGAATGTCGTCCCACTTTCCCAAGGCACGCCTAGAGGGGGCGGGATTTCAACCGGCCGCCGCCGGTCGCAGGGCGCTCGCGCCCATCTTCATCGGGGATAGATGACTATGACGAACCGCAAACGCGTGTTCTGGGCGACGACCGCCCTCTTCAGCGGCCTTCTGGTCGCCGGCGCCGCCTCCGCCCAGTCTTCGGGCACGGTCGCGACCGAAGCCACCGAACTGGACACCGTGGTCGTCACGGGCACGCGCGGACCGTTCACGACCGACGGCTCCATCGTCGCCGAGAGCGTGGCCAAGACCCGCTCGACCATCACGCAGGAGTTCATCTCGACCCAGAGCCCGGGCCAGACGATCCTGCAGACCCTGAACCTCGTCCCCGGCCTGAACTTCGTGAACGCCGACCCCTACGGTAACTCGGGCGGCAACATCCGCATGCGCGGGTTCGACGGCAACCGCGTGTCCCTGACCTTCGACGGCGTGCCGCTGAACGACACCGGCAACTACGCCACCTACACCAACCAGCAGCTGGATCCGGAACTGATTGAGCGCGCCTCGGTCAACCAGGGCACGACCGACGTCGACAGCCCGACCGCCTCGGCTACCGGCGGCACCATCAACTACACCACGGCCCGCCCGCTCCAGGAAGCGGGACTCCAGGTCAACGCTTCGGTCGGCGAGTTCAACTACGGCCGCGTCTTCGTGCGGGCCGACAGCGGCGCCTTCGGGCCCTGGGGCACGACCGGCTATCTGACCGCGTCCTACACCAACTACGACAAGTTCAAGGGTCCGGGCGAGCTGGAAAAGCAGCAGTATAACGGCCGCCTGTACCAGGACTTGGGCGACGGCGATTTCGCGAGCCTGGCGTTCAACTGGAACGTCAATCGCAACGACTTCTACAACAACTTCATCAACAAGGCCCAGTTCGAGGCCGGCACCCACCTCGAAAACGACATCGCCTGCTTCCGTCCGCTCGCCGTCAACGGCACGACGCAGAACGAAGCCACCCAGTCGCGCCGGGTCCTGTCCGACGGCAGCGTGGCCACCGGCAGCTGCACCAACTACCACGGCCTGCGCATCAACCCGTCGAACACCGGCAACATCCGTGGCCAGTTCAGCTACGGGCTGACCGACAGCATCCGCTTCACCTTCGATCCCTCGTTCCAGTATGTCATCGCCAACGGCGGCGGCTTCACCCTGGTGCAGGAGCGGGATGACCGCCTCGATCTGGGCGGCGGCAACACGGGCGGCACCGGCGTCGATCTGAACGGCGACGGCGACGTCCTCGACAACGTGGGCCTTTACACGCCGTCGAACACCAATACCCACCGCTATGGCATCATCAGTTCGCTGATCTGGGATCTGAACGACGATCACCGCCTGCGCGCCGCCTATACGCTTGACTACGGCCGTCACCGCCAGACGGGCGAAGCCACCCGGTTCAACCCCGCCAGCGAACCGCTGAACGTGTTTGGCGGTCAGGAGCGCTGGGGTAGTCCCGAAGACCGCGTCTTCGGCGTCGACGGCTCGGTTTACCGGTCGCGCGACCGCTTCTCGATCGCCCAACTGAACCAGTTCGCCCTCGAATACCGCGGCAACTTCTTCGAAGACGCCGTCACCGTCAGCATCGGCGCCCGCGCGCCCTTCTTCGTCCGCAAGCTGAACCAGAACTGCTTCTCGCAGGACGGTCGTTCGACGGTGCGCTGCACCACGGAAACGCCGACCCTGACGCTTGCGAACGGCAATGTGCGGTTCGCCAGCACCGGCACGGCCGAGTGGGTTTCGCCCTATTCGGCCGAGATCAAATATGAGGACGTGCTTCCCAACGCCGGCGTCGTGTGGCGTTTCGCGGAAGGGCACAGCTTCTACACCAGCTATGCCGAAGGCATTTCGGTGCCGCGCACCGACAACCTCTACCAGCCGGCCCGCGCCGCCGACGGCTCGCTGAACTTCTCGACGGTCCAGCCAGAGACCACCAAGTCGTATGATGTGGGCTACCGCTATCGCAACGACCGCATGATCGCCTCGGCCGCGGTCTGGTATACCGACTACCAGAATCGCATCGTGTCCTCGCGCGACAACGATCCGCTGTCGCCGTTCTTCAACGAGTTCATTGACCGCAACCTGGGCGCCGTCGAACAGAGGGGCATCGACGCCCAGGTCGGCTGGGAAGTGACCGACAGGCTGACCGTTTACGGCTCGGCCTCGTGGAACGACAGCGAAGTCCAGGACGATCTGGAAACCAGCCCCGGCGTCTTCCTGCCGACGGGCGGCAAGAAGCTGGTCGAAACGCCGGAGTGGACCTACGCGGCCCGCGTCGACTGGCAGGCGACCGACAACCTGTCGGTGGGTCTGCAAACCAAGGCCGTCGACGACCGCTTCACCAACGACGTGAACAGCGAATCCTTCGCCGGCTACACGGTGGTGGACTTCGACGCCCGCTACGACCTGACCGACACCTTCGGCATCCGCGACGCCTTCGTGCAGGTCAATGTGACCAACCTGTTCGGCGAGGACTATCTGGGCAACATCTCGACCAGCACGACGGGACTGCGCACCGGTTCGCTGGGTTCGCCCCGTACGGCGGTCGTGACCCTCGGCACCAGCTTCTAGGCCAGGTTTCGGGATCAAAAACGGAAGGGGCGGCCGGGAAACGGGCCGCCCCTTCTGCCGTTTGGAAAGGCCGTGCCGGCCTGGAGCAAGTTGAAGTCGGGAGCCGCCGTGTCTATGTGGCGCGGTCGCCTTGCCGCCGTTCAGGACGCTCGCCCCCATGACCCTCCCCATCCCCGCCGAATGGGCGCCGCACCGCGCGATGTGGGTCGGCTGGCCCAGCCACGCCGAGCTGTGGGAAGCCAATCTGGAACCGGCCCAGGCCGAGGTCGAGGCCCTCGTACGCGCCCTCGCCGGTCCGGGCCGTGAGCGGGTCAGGCTGCTGGTCGGCAAGCCGGAGGCGCTGGACGGCGCCCGCGCCCGCTTCGCCGGCGTGGCCGGCGTCGAGGTGATCGACGGCCGCTTCGGCGACATCTGGCTGCGCGACACCGGACCGATCTTCGGTGAAGCTTCCCGAACGGCCGCAGCCTTCCGCTTCAACGGCTGGGGCGGGAAATACGAACTGGAGCATGACGACACGGTCGCCGACCAGATCGGCCAGACCTCGGGCGCGCCGCTGACCCGCAACGACTTCATCCTCGAGGGGGGCGCGGTCGACCACGACGGTCAGGGTACGATCCTGACGACGCGCCAGTGCGTGCTCAACCCGAACCGGAACACGGGCTGGACCGAAGAAAAGGCCGAGGCGGCGCTCGCCGGCTCCCTCGGCGCCCGCAAGGTGCTGTGGCTCGGCGAGGGCCTGCTGAACGACCACACTGACGGCCATGTCGACAATCTGGCCCGCTTCGTCGCCCCCGGCGTGGTCGCCTGTCCGGTCGCCTGGGGCAAGGGCGACCCGAACGACGCCGTCTATGACACCGTCGCGCGGACGCTGTCGCAGATGACCGATGCGGCCGGCGCGCCGATCAGGGTGCTGCGCCTTCCCTCGCCGGGCTTCGTCGGCGACGAGGACGAGAAACCCGTGCCGGCCAGCCACATGAATTTCCTCATCGCCAACGGCGCCGTCATCGTCCCGACCTATGGCGACGACCGCCCCGCCGATCTGGCGTGTCAGGGCCTGAAGACAATTTTCCCGGACCGGGAGATCATCCCCCTTCCATCCATCGCCATCCTGTCCGGCGGCGGATCCTTCCACTGCATCACACAGCAGGAGCCCGCTTAGCATTGAGAGGTGATAGTGTTAGTGAGCGAGGGGTGAGCCAGTCACTTCAGAGCCACCGTGATCTCAAGGTCTGGCAAATCGCGCTGGACCTCACGGAAACCATCTATCGTCTGTCAAGCGATTGGCCCAAGCATGAGCAGTATGGGCTGGTGAGCCAGACCAGACGCGCCGCAGTGTCAGTTGCCGCGAATATCGCCGAAGGGGCGGGAAGACGGTCGACTGGGGAATTCATCCAGTTTGTCGGAATCGCACGGGGCTCGTTGGCCGAGGTCGAGACGCTCCTGATCATCGCTCGTCGCCTTGGTTACGTTGACGACGCAGTCTGCAAGGCTTTGCTGACCGAGCTGTTTGAGCTGGGGCGAATGACCACCGGGCTGATCCACTCCCTCGAACAGAAGAAGGCAGTTCAAAGCCGATGAAGGTCGTTTTCGTTTTGCTCACCAGCACTGTCACTATCACTTCATGACCCGCACCATCACAGTCGCCGCCCTGCAGACTTCGTACGGCGAGGATCTGCAGGCGAACATCGACAAGACCATCGAGCTGATCCGCCAGGCCGCCTCCAGGGGCGCGCAGGTGATCCTGCCCTCGGAACTGTTCCAGGGTCCGTATTTCTGCGTCACCCAGGAAGAGAAGTGGTTCGGCGCCGCCCATCCGTGGCGCGAGCATCCTTGCGTGACTGCGCTCCAGCCGGTCGCCGCCGAACTGGGCGTCGCCATCCCCGTCTCGATCTTCGAGCGCGAGGGGCCGCACTATTTCAACTCCATGGTCATGCTGGACGCCGACGGCCGCGCCCTGGGCGTCTATCGCAAGAGCCACATCCCCGACGGCCCGGGCTACCAGGAGAAATACTATTTCCGGCCCGGCGACACCGGCTTCAAGGTCTGGGACACGCGCCACGGCCGCATCGGCGTCGGCATCTGCTGGGACCAGTGGTACCCCGAAACCGCCCGCGCCATGATGCTGCAGGGCGCCGAGGTGCTGTTCTATCCGACCGCCATCGGCTCCGAGCCGCACGACAAGGAGCTGGACACCGCCGACCCGTGGCGGCGCGCCATGCAGGGCCACGCGGTATCGAACGTCGTGCCGGTCGTCGGCGCCAACCGCACCGGGCATGAGCGGGTGACCGAGGCAGGCCAGGTCTTCTACGGCTCGTCCTTCATCGCCGACCATCGCGGCGATCTGGTCGAGAGCTTCGGCCGCGACGACGAAGGGGCCCTGGTCCACACCTTCGACCTCGACTATGTCGATCGGCACCGGGCCGCCTGGGGCTTCTTCCGGGACCGGCGGACGGATCTCTACGGCGCGCTGGTCGCCCCCCGGCCGGCCTGACCCAGCGCCCGCCGTTCGGCGGCGCACCCGGGGTTCGTCAGCCCTTCGGCGCGCGCGGCGGCGACCTCTGACCGGGCGGCCTCGAGATCGGCTATGAATGCGGGCGATCCCGCCGCTGCAGCATACAGCCGGAGTCCCAGCGCCGCGCCGTCCGCTACATCGCCCGGCCAGTTCATGCGGCAGACGGCGCGGCTCAATCCAATCTCGCGCCCGATGCGACGGGCCTCCGCGGCCCGGTCGGGCGCGAGGGCCGCGAACATCTCGCCATAGGCCGATCCCGCCACCGCTCCGCCCGCGGGCCACGAAGGGCCGTCGCGAATGGCGTCATTGACCCGCTGACACGGCTCCAGTCCGGCGATGGCCTTTATCGGACGCGGCCGGGGCGCGCGTTCGGCCAGATGGCGGGTCAGGCTGTCGGCGTCGATCAGCAGCCGATTCATCAGCCGGGTCAGGGCCGGACGCGGCTTCCGGGCGAAGCGGGCGCCCAGGGCGCAGTCGAAATGCTGGGCCGCGTCAGGCGCCGCCAGCTGGGCGTGGGCACTGGCCAGCCACCAGCGGTCCGTGTCCGGCTCGCCGGGCAGGAAGTCGGGGACGATCCAGGGCGTAGGCGTTGGCGCGGCATCGGACAGCGTGCGGACCGCCTGGACGTCGAGATAACCTGAAGACGCCTCAACGGGCGCGGCGCCGTCGGCTGAGGCGCAGGCGCACAGGAGGGCGCAGGCCGCGAGCGCGGCGGCGCGGTTCACCCGCCGGCGGTCCAGTCCAGCTGGACGCTGGTCGGACCGTTCTCCACCGGGGTGGCGACGACGCGCAACAGCCGGCTGCTGCCGTCCTCGGCCGCGGCTCCGTAGGCGCGGGCCTCGCCCTGGTTCATGGCCATGACCGAGGCCAGGCCGGCGGCTTCCGCGCGCTGGCGGTAGAAGGCGACCACCGTGTCGGGCGTGGCGTCGGTGGTGAAGCTGAGGATGCCGCCAGGGCCGTCCGGCCCCTGGGCGATGGTGGCGGGCCCGCTCACCGCGCCGCCCGGATAGACGACCGCGAACGAAGGCGCCCCGGGCGCCGCGGGCACGGGAGCCGCGACCGTGGACGCGGGCTCCGTCGGGACCGTTGCAGGCGTTGCGCGCGCGGCCGTGTCCGCCGCCGCCTCGTCCGCCGCGGCGGTTTCCGGCGCGGGACTCTGGCCGCAGCCGGCCAAGGCCAGGGCCGCCATCAGAGCGGCGGCCGCGAACATGCGCTTCATCCCGTATCGTCCTTGAAAAGACTGTGTTGGTTGTCTGTACCGTGGCTCATGGCTGCGGCGGCGGCAAGGCGGGTTAACGCCTTCGGCAAGGCGCGGAATGACGCGTGCGTCAGCCGGTCGCCGCGTCGGCCTGGTCCGGCTTGCCCTCGGCAGGATCGCCGCCGGGGTCCGTCCGGTCCGCACCCGTGTTCTTGATCGGGTTCGGGTCCGCAGTCGAGGGCGACTGGGGGTCGGCCGAGGCCATGCCCTCGCTGGCGAGGCTTTCATTGATGACGTCCTGATCCGGATCGTCATCCGAGCCTGTCGCCGCGCCGCCCTGCAGCGAGCCGGAGCGGGTGTCCGACCCCATGTCCGAACCCGACAGGGCCTCGGTCATGGCGTCCGGCTTGCGGCCCAGATCGGGCTTTTCGCCCATGTCGTCGGCCTCGCGGGCGTCTTCGGTTTCGTGCTGTTCGTTCATGGCGAAGCTCCTTCATTGAAGGAAGCGGGCACACGCCCGGGCGGTTCCCGAACGAAAGAAGCCGGGATCGCGATCCCGGCTCCCGTACTTCTTGAATCGCCTACTTGCCGAACAGCTTGTTCCAGCGGCGCTTGTCGCGGTTCTTCCAGGTTCCGCGGTGGTAGGCGTCCGAACCGATCAGCGGCACGACCGTGGTGGCCTCGGCGAAGACCATCTGCTCGTGCGTGGTCTGGACCTTGCCCCAGGAGGCGGCCTCCTTGAGGGTCGAGGACGAGCAGGCGCCGTCCCGAACGTCGGCGACCGTGATCTGGACCGCATAGCGGTGCATCTCGGCCTCGACGCCGAGGATTTCGGCGCAGACGACGGTATCCTGCGCAAAGTTCTTCGGCACGCCGCCGCCGACCATGAACAGGCCGGTCACGCCCGCGGCGATCTTGATGTCCGTCAGTTCGCGGAAGTCCGCCACCGCGTCGATCATCAGATACGGCTGGCCCGCCGCGATCCGCTCCTTCTGGTGCTTGACCAGGCCGAAGCCGGCCGAGCTGTCGACGAAGGCCGGGCAGAAGATCGGCACGCCCTCTTCATAGGCGGTCTGGATCAGCGAACCGGGCTTCTTCGCATTGCCCTCGCTGAGCCATTTGCCCATTTCCCAGATGAATTCGCGCGAGGAATAGCCGCGCGGCTCCAGCCGGTTGCAGATCTCCAGGATGGTGTGGTCGCAGGCCTGGAGCTCTTCCTCGTCGATATAGGTGTCGTAGATCCGGTCGATGTAGTTGTCGCGCAGGACGTTGTCGTCGACCTCGCCGGCGGCCTGGTAGTGTTTGAAGCCCAGGGCCTCGAAGAAATCCATGTCGACGATCGAGGCGCCGGTGGCGACCACGGCGTCGATCATGCCGAACTTCACCATGTCGCGGTACACGTGCATGCAGCCGCCGGCGGAGGTCGAGCCGGCCAGGATCAGCCACGGCGAGCAGTCCTTGTCCTCGATGGCCATGTTGAAGATGTCGGCGGCCCGGGCCGTGTCGCGGCTCGAGAACGACATCTTGCGCATGCTGTCGATGATCGGACGCGCGTCGAAGGACGTGATGTCCACGTGCTCGACGGTGTTCTGAAGCAGCTGGGCCTTCTGATTCGACTGAACAGGAGCGTTCATTGCAAGGGTTTCCCTTTGATTTGAGCGCCCGTCGTCAAAAGAAACAGCGGCCCGGACGGAGCGACGGGCCGCTGCTGATTACAACGCAAAAGCGACGGTTTAGCGCCGCTGCTTCTTCCGCTGGCCGGCCTTGCCCTTGGGGCGCGACAGGCGAACCACCTTGCGCGCGGTCTCTTCCGCCGTGGTGCGCACGGTCGGGATGGAGCGCGGGGCGAGGCCGTACAGCGAGGCCATCGGAGCATCTCCGACCGCGGCGATGTCGTGTTCGCCATAGCCGTTGAAGCCGGTCGACATGGCGACGCCATAGGCGCCCAGCATGCCGATCTCGATGAAGTCGCCTTCCTGCACATCGGCCGGCAGCCAGAACGGGCCCGGCATGTGGTCGATGGAGTCGCAGGTCGGGCCGTAGAAGCGGAACGGCTTGAGGTCGGTCGAACTCGCGCCGTCCCGGACCAGCTTGGTCGGGAAGGGCCAGCGCGAATGGGTCGCGTCGAACAGCGAGCCGTACGAACCGTCGTTCAGATACAGGGCGTCGCCCTTGCGCAGATCGACGCGGCACAGGACCGACGACGACTCGGCGACCAGGGCCCGGCCGGGCTCGCACCACAGTTCGGTGGTGTGGGTGACCGGCATCTCGGCGAAGCCGCGGTGGATGGCGTCCGCGTATTCCTGCATGTCCGGCGGGACCATGCCCGGATAGACCGAGGGGAAGCCGCCGCCGACATCGACGATGTCGACGATCACGCCGGCGCGGGTGATGGCGCGGCCGACCTGGGCCATGGCGGCCTCATAGGCGGACGGGCGCATGCACTGCGAACCGACGTGGAAGCAGACGCCCATCAGGCCGTCGACCACCGCCTGGCGCGTGGCCAGCAGTAGGGACGGAGCCTGGTCCGGCGAGACGCCGAACTTGCCCGACAGCGAATAGGCCGCGCCGTCGGCCGAGACCGTCATCCGCACCAGCAGGTTCAGATCCGTCGCGCCGCCAGTGGCGTCGAGGATCTTGGCCAGCTCGTCATGGCTGTCCAGCGAGAAGGTGCGGACGCCGTGATCGAAATAGGCGCGGGTGATGGCGCCGCGGCTCTTGACCGGGTGCATGAAGGCCAGACGCGCGTCGGCGCTGACCGACCGGACCAGTTCGATCTCTGACAGCGATGCGACATCGAACGCGGTGACGCCCGCCTCGACCAGGGTCTCGATGACCCAGCGCGAGGGATTGGCCTTCACTGCATAGAAGACGTCGGCCTTTAGATTATCCTGGAACCAGCGCGCCGCTACGGAAACCGAACGCGGCCGCACGAGTGCGACAGGACGTTCAGGGGACCGCTCGCGGACCAGGTCCAGGGGAAATGGATACGTGCGCAATTCACGTAAACCCCTGTAATTGTTAAACCCAGACCGGCGTTAGCAGCGCAACGTTAGACCTACGGGGTCCGCCGGAAGCCGCGATGTAGGGTCATGCCCCTGTCATGTAAAGCGGTTTTTTCCAGGCAGGGCGCGGGTTTGGCTGGATCCGCGCGGCTGAGCGCGGCCAAGGCGTCATGGCGAAGACCCGTCGTCGGTTCACCTGTGAGCTTCACCCCCGCTTGCATCCAACCTGAAATAGAGTATCGATGTTCGTTGAACGGCGGGGGTCGAGATGATGAACAAGGCGATCATAGCCGCTATTGCCGCGAGCATCTGTGCAGCAGGATGCGCCACGCAGACGCGTCCAAAGGTCAGCGCCCCTCCCGAGGGCTATCTGCGGCCGCAATCGGAGGATGCAAGTTCGCGTGGGCGGATCGATCTCCTCCCGCTGCTGGACATGGTTCGACACGAAAAGGAGCAGGGCGCCACCCGCGCGCGGTTCATTGGGGGTTACACCCGGTTTCACGTCCAGAGCGACCTCTACCAGAGTCAGGAAGCCACCGGCGCGGCCAACGCAGCCGTTCAGCCGAGGCGATACCGAGATGAAGACCGCGGCATGCTTCAACGCTGGCTGATCGGGCGTTCGCTGTCGCGGGTGGTTTCCATCCGCGTTTCGTTGTCCCAACCCAACGTCAGCGCAACCACCACCCTTGCCGCCGCCACACATGAAAGCAACCGCTCCCGCGGAGAAAGCTGGGTCACGGAGATTCACGGCCGACGCATGCTGACCCCGTATTTCAGGGTCGACGCAACCACTACAGCGACGATCGAGGCCAATCTCAACGCATCCAGCTCAATCCAGGGCGATGTGAGTGGGACATTTATCAACGTGCTGGCGCGGGCTGCCGCACTCCTTGCGCCTTCGTCGACGCTTGTCACCTCTCTGACGGAAGGGCGGATGACGGCCGCGTCGGACTTCGTCGATCAGTCGATCTCGACGCTGTTCGCCCAAACCCTCACGGAAAAGACGGCGACCGAGTTCGGGCCCGAGGACTGGGGGGCGAAGCTGGTCACCGTCACCGCCAGCCTGCCTCATGAACACAGCGTAGCGGACGACAGAGTGCTGGATCGTATCGGGGACTGGACGGTCTCGGTCGAACCCGCAATCGTATCCATCTTCAGCACTACGCCTCTGTGCTCGCCAGCCAGCTGCGCGGCGTCCGTCGTCGAACTCCAGGCCAAAACCGCCTTCGAGAGCCTGGCCCCCTACACCGTGCTCAATTTCCGCCTCGACGGCCAGCAGACGCTTGTCCAGGCCATTCGGGCCGATGAAGCCGTCGCCCGGGCGCTTGACGCTCTCTCACGGGTCACGGACGCAACGAGCGGGAACGAGGATCGCAAATCGGCGGCGCGGACCCTCTGCAACGTCGTGGCAGGCAAGGCGGAATCTCTGGGCTTCAATCGCTTCGATTCCGCCGCGACGGTCTGGGCCGTCGGGCATAGCGATCTGGTCTCGGACAAGGGCGGCGCCGCCTTGATGGCGGTCGAGACGTGCGCCAGCGCGGTCCTCTTTCCCCGGCTGGGCTTGCCCATCCGAAACGTGTTGAAGAACGACCCCCCGCCGTCCGTCCCGACGGTCCCCGCGGCGCCCGCCGCCCAGCCAACGGTCGTGCCGTCCGAGCCGCCGGCCGTTGCTCCCCCCGCCGTGACGGCTCCGCCCGGAAACGCGGGTTAGCGACCGCATCCCGCGACGACGCGCCAGGTCAGCCCGAGCTCTGTACGATCAACCCGCCAGCCAGCCGTTCTGCTGGACGAAATCCTCGCGGACGTGCCATTAAGACTTGCCTCGCGGGCCTGATCGGGCCATGCGGCGCGCCCTTGCAACCGCTCTCAGCGTGTCCATGACCTCAGCCACTGCCGCCGTCGCGTCCGTGAAGGACGTGTCCAAGACTTTCGGCGCCCGAAAGGCCCTGAACGGCGTGTCCGTCGAGGTCGGGGCCGGAGAAATGGTGGCCCTGATCGGCCCGTCCGGATCCGGGAAGTCGACGCTGCTGCGCTCGATCACGGGTCTCCAGACCATCGATCCCGGCAAGGGAACCATCTCGGTCTTCGGCGAGGTCGTCCAGAAGAACGGCCGCACCACGGGCGCCACCCGCGCAGCGCGCCAGAAGCTGGGCATGATCTTCCAGCAGTTCAATCTGGTCGGCCGCCTGTCGCTGTTCTCCAACGTGATGCTGGGCGCCCTCGGCCGCATCCCCGGCTGGAAGGGCCTGCTCGGCCTCTGGCCGGCGGCGGACAAGCGCAAGGCCATGGAGGCGCTGCACCGGGTCGGCGTCTCCGACTACGCCGCCCAGCGCGCCAACACCCTGTCGGGCGGCCAGCAACAGCGCGGGGCGATCGCCCGCGCCATGGTCCAGGGGGCCAGGGCCATTCTCGCCGACGAACCGGTCGCCTCGCTGGATCCCGTCTCGGCGCGCAAGGTGATGGAACTGCTGGTCGAGCTGAACAAGCGTGACGGCTTCGGCGTCATCGTCACCCTGCACCAGGTCGACTACGCCATCCGCTATTGCGACCGCGTCATCGCGCTCAAGGCCGGCCAGATCGTCTATGACGGCCCGTCCACGGGGCTGGACACCAGGCAGCTGATCGACATCTACGGCCCGGAATTCGAGGACGCCTTCTGGGAAACCAAGGCATGAGCCTTTCGAGCTCTGCTCGGCTCCTCGGCGCCGGCGCCCTCGCCGTCGCCGCCCTGACCTTGTCCGGCTGCGGCAAGCGGGATGACGCCGGCCCCGCCGACGCGCCGGCCCGGATCACCTTTTCGATCCTCTCCGCCCAGGGCCAGGCGTCCGCCGCGCCGTTGTGGCAGCCCCTGCTCGACGACCTGGCCGAGGCCATCGACGCGCCGGTCCGGCCGCATTTCGCCTCGACCTATGCGACGCTGGTCGAGGACATGAAGCGCGGCGACACCCAGGTCGCCTGGTTCTCCGGCCAGCCGGCGGTCGATGCGATCGACAACGCCGACGCCGAGCTGATCGCGCGCACCGTCAATCTTGAGGGCGCCGACAGCTATCGCTCGACCCTGATCGTACGGCGAGGATCGGGCATCACCCTGAATGACGTCCTGGCCTGCGGAAAACGCTACAGCTTCGGCATGGGCGACGCGCAGTCCACGTCAGGCACCCTTGCCCCGGCGACCTTCCTGTTCAATCCGCGCGGCATCCAGCCCGCCGCCTGCTTCGCCACGATCCGGTCCGACAACCACGAGCGGAACGCCTTCAACGTCGCCTCGGGCGTGCTCGACGTCGCGGCCTCGAACAGCGTCACCAGCGCCGCCTTCCGTCGCCAGAACCCGACCCTCGCCGGCCAGATCGAGCAGATCTGGCAGTCGCCTCCGATTCCGGAGGGCGGCATCGTTCTTCGCAGCGATCTCGACCCGGCCGTGAAGGAGAAAATCCGCAGCTTCTTCCTGACCTACGGGCAGGGCGACGGGGTGGAGGCGGAACGTCAGCGGCGAGTGCTGGCGGGACTGAGCTATTCGCGCTTCAGCGCCGCCGATGACGACTATCTCGACCCGGTGCGGGAGATGATGGCCGATCAGGCCCTGGTCGAGGCGCGGGGCCGGAACGACAGGGCCGCCATCGCCGCGGCCGAGCGTGAACTACAGCGGTTGCGGGCCCGGCGCGAGGTGCGGCCATGAAGCGGGCATGCGCAAACCCTTCCCCACGGGGCGCCCTGCGCGGCGCTGATCCGGAACGCATGATCGACCTGTCCGGGCTCCAGCCCGAAGGCTCGATCCAGGACGTCAAGGCATGAGAAGCATCCGAAACCTGTTCGCGACCGCCCTGGCGCTGACCGTGGTCCTCCTGGGACTGGCCGGAGCCGGAGACGCCGCCGCCCAGACGCGACGCCCGGAAAAGATCGTCTTCACGGTCCTGTCGGCCGAGGGGCAGGCCTCGTCGGGGCCCCTGTGGCAGCCGCTGCTCGACGATCTCGAGCGCGAGCTCGGCATTCCGGTCGAGCCGATCTTCGGCTCGAACTACAGCGTCCTGGTGGAGGCGATGGGCGCCGACCAAGCCCAGATCGGCTGGTTCTCGGCCCTGCCGGCGGTGCAGGCCATCGACCGGTCGAAGGGCGAGGTCATCGCCCGCACGGTCGATGTCGAGGGCAAGGATTCCTACGTCTCCACCCTGATCGTGAAGAAGGGTTCGGGCATCACGCTCGAGGACGTCGCCCGGTGTGGAAAACGCTATGATTTCGGCATCGGGGACGCCCAGTCGACCTCGGGCACCCTGGCGCCCCTGACCTATTTCTTCGGCCCGCGTGAGATCAATCCGACGGCCTGTTTCGCCACGGTCCGATCGGCCAGTCACCAGGCCAACTCGTTCGCGGTGGCGAACGGACTGGTGGA
Organism: Brevundimonas sp.; assembly: GCF_035561115.1. Lineage (GTDB taxonomy): Bacteria > Pseudomonadota > Alphaproteobacteria > Caulobacterales > Caulobacteraceae > Brevundimonas. The sequence goes on along the minus strand of NZ_DATMYH010000052.1, from coordinate 10,180 downwards.
CGTCGCAACCTCCAATTCGGTCAACACCGTCTTCCTTCGCCGCCAGAACCCGGACGTCGCCAACCAGATCGAGGTCATCTGGGAATCGCCGCCGATCCCGGAATCCGGCATCGTCATCCGTTCGGACCTGCCGGCGGACGTGAAGGCGAAGATCCGGCGCTTCTTCACCACCTACGGCCAGGGCGTCGGCCCCGACGTCGAACGTCAGCGCCGGGTGATGGAAGGGCTGAATTATTCCCAGTTCCGCGCGGCCGACAACAGCTATCTTGACCCGATCCGGGAGATGAAGGCCGACCAGGCGCGCCGCGAAGGCCGCCCGCCCGAGGTCGCGCCGCCCGCCAGCGCCGGGCGCCAGTTCGCCCGCTGGAGCCCGTTCGTCCTGATCGGCCTGCTGGCCGTGCTGGCGATCGTCATCAACCTGCTGCCGAAGCGGACGCCGTCGGCGGGCGATCCGGCGGTGGTGCCGGAGGCCCCGAAGAAGTCCCTGGCAGCCTGGTCGCTGGACCTGCTGCTCTGGGGCGGCTTCGCGATCATCCTGATCGCCGCGTTCAACACCGTGGACCTGCCCAATATCGGCAATCTGTTCTCGAGCCCCGAGAAGATGCGGAGCTATGGCAAGGACTTCCTCAACCCGGACTTCAGCCAATGGCGTCTGCTGGTCGCGCAGATGTGGCTGACCGTCCAGATCGCGCTCTGGGGCACCTTCCTGGCCGTCTTCCTGGCGGTCCCGCTCAGCCTGATGGCGTCGCGCAACCTGTCGCCGGCCTGGCTGGTCTGGCCGATCCGGCGCGTCATGGACCTGCTGCGTTCCGTCCCCGACCTCGTGGTGGCCACCCTGTTCATCGTCGCCGTGGGCCTGGGCCCGTTGGCCGGGGTCCTGGCCATCGCGCTCAACACCGCAGGCGTGCTGGCCAAATTGTTCTCCGAGGCCGTCGAGTCGATCGACAAGGGGCCCATCGAAGGGGTCAAGGCCACCGGCGCCGGGCGATTGCACGAGATCACCTGGGGCGTCCTGCCCCAGGTCGCGCCCCTCTGGACCAGTTTCGCCCTCTATCGCTTCGAATCCAACAGCCGCGCGGCCACCGTGCTGGGGCTGATCGGCGCGGGCGGCATCGGCCAGACCCTGTTCGAGAACCTGCAGGCCTTCGAATACCGCACGGTCTCGACCATCGCGATCGTCATCGTGGTCGCCGTGACCCTGATCGACATGCTGTCCCAGGCCATGCGCAAGCGGCTGCTGTAACCGTTCGGACATCGCCCAATGAAAAGCCCGCCGCCGCGATCGCGATGGCGGGCTTTTTGTTTGCCGAAGCTGATCAGGCCGACCGCAGATCCGGCGGGGTGGCCTCTTCCGTCAGGATTCGGATCGCCTCGTCCAGCGACACCACCTCCTGCGCCTGCGAGCCCAGGCGGCGGATGGCGACCGTGCCCTGTTCGGCCTCGTTCTTGCCGACCACGGCGATGACCGGGACCTTGCCGACCGAGTGTTCGCGCACCTTGTAGCCGACCTTCTCGTTACGCAGGTCCAGCTCGGTCCGCAGGCCGGCGGCCTTGAACCGGGCCTGGACCTCGCGGGCGTAGTCGTCGGCCTCGGACACGATGGTCGCCACCACGGCCTGGGTCGGCGCCAGCCACAGGGGGAAGGCCCCGGCGTAGTTCTCGATCATGATGCCGATGAACCGCTCGAACGACCCGAGGATGGCCCGGTGCAGCATGACCGGCCGGTGCTTCTGCCCGTCCTCGCCGATATATTCCGCGTTCAGACGTTCCGGCAGGACATAGTCCAGCTGGATGGTGCCGCAGGTCCACTCCCGGCCGATGGCGTCCTTGACCACGAAATCCAGCTTGGGCGCATAGAAGGCGCCGTCGCCCTCGGTGACGACCGGCTCCGTTCCGGCGGCGCGGGCGGCCTCCAGCATCTGGGCTTCGGCCCTGTCCCAGAATTCGTCCGTCCCGGCCCGAACCTCGGGCCGGGTGCCCAGGCTGATATAGGCCGTCTCCATGCCGAGGTCGGCGTGGACCGACCGCGCCAGGTCGATGAACCGGGACGTCTCCTCGACGATCTGGTCCTCGCGGCAGAAGATGTGGGCGTCGTCCTGGGTGAAGCCGCGCACCCGCATCAGGCCGTGCAGGGCGCCCGACGGCTCATAGCGGTGGCAGGCCCCGAACTCGGCCATGCGCAGCGGCAGTTCGCGGTAGGAGCGCTGGCCCTGGTCGAAGATCTGCACATGGCCGGGGCAGTTCATCGGCTTGAGCGACAGCTCCTCGCCCTCGACCGTCTCGCAGACGAACATATTGGGCCGGTATTTCTCCCAGTGGCCCGACTTCTCCCAGAAGGTCCGGTCCAGCACCTGGGGCGTCTTGACCTCGACATAGCCGGCGGCGTCCAGCCGACGGCGCATATAGGCTTCCAGCACGCGCCACAGCTCCCAGCCCTTGGGGTGCCAGAAGACCATGCCCCGGCCTTCCTCCTGCATGTGGAACAGGCCCATGGCCTTGCCGATGCGCCGGTGGTCGCGCTTCTCGGCCTCCTCGACGCGCAGCAGATAGGCGTCCAGGTCCTCCTTCGAGGCCCAGGCCGTGGCGTAGATGCGCTGCAGCTGCGGATTGCGATGATCGCCGCGCCAGTAGGCGCCGGCCAGCTTGGTCAGCTTGAAGGCCTTGCCCACGAACTTCGTCGACGGGAAATGCGGCCCCCGGCACAGGTCGACCCAGTCGCCCGTGGCGTAGGTCGTGATCGTCTCCGTACCCGGAAGATCGCGGATCAGTTCAGCCTTGAAGCTCTCGCCCTTGCCCTCGAACAGCTTGATCGCCTCGTCGCGGTCCCAGACCTGACGGACCAGCTTTTCGTCGCGGTCGACGATCTCGGCCATCTTCTTCTCGATGGCGGCGAAGTCGTCCGTCGAGAACGGCTCCTCGCGGAAGAAGTCGTAGTAGAATCCGTCCTCGATCGCCGGGCCGATGGTGACCTGCGTCCCCGGGAACAGCTCCTGCACCGCCTGGGCCAGCACGTGGGCGGCGTCGTGGCGGATGGTCTCCAGCGCCTCGGGATCGTCGCGCATGATCAGTTTGAAGTCGCCGGAGCCGCCCAGCGGGCGATCCAGATCGCGCTGCTCGCCGTTCAGGGCGACCAGGGCCGCGCGCTTGGCCAGCGACGGCGAGATGGAGGCGGCGACGTCACGGCCCGTGGCGTCGTCGGGATACTGGCGCGAGGCGCCGTCGGGGAATTTGAGATCGATCATCGGTCTGTCTTTACAGGCGGAACCGGGTCGTAGCCCGATTGGCCGAAGGGGTGGCATTTGCAGAGGCGTCTGACCGTCAGCCATCCCCCCTTGATCGGTCCATGCTGGATCAGCGCGTCCCGGCCGTAGTCCGAACAGGTCGGCAGGAACCGGCATTGCTGCCCGATCAGGGGCGACAGCGTCAGCTTGTAGCCGCGATGGGCCAGCCGCACGCCGCGTTCATAGAGAGTTTCGCCGGAAGCCATGTCGCCGCGCTTATCCCCTGCAAAAGGCGCAGGAGCAACGGGCCTTCAGGCCGCACCGGCGAGGCTAGTTCGGGTGTCGGGCGTCTTGCGGGCGATCGCCTGGCGCACCGCGTCCAGCGTCGCCTCGACGACGACCATGGTCGAGGCGTGGCGGGCGGGATAGTCGGCGACCTGTTTCAGGGCGCGCAGCCCCTCGAAACGTCCCGTCGGACCCTGCCCGCCGGCCTTGAGCATGGCCGACATGGCGTCGCGGGCCGCAACGAGTTCATCGAGCGAGGCGCCGATCACCGTCTCGCCGAGCACGCCCGCCGCCGCCTGGCCGAGAGCGCAGGCCTTCACGTCCTGGGCGAAGTCCCGAACGCGTCCGGCCTGGTCCAGAGTCACATCCACGATCGCCTTCGAACCGCACAGCTTCGCCACCCGTTCGCCGGTGCCTTCGGCCGCGGCCAGCCGGCCGCTGTGCGGCAGATTGGCCGCCAGCCTCAGAATGCGCGCGCTGTAGAGCTCGTCGATCATAGCTCCGAATATAGGCGATCAGCCGCCCTGGAGCGAGCCCCAGGTCCGACCCTGATCGACGCCGTCGCCCCCGGTGCGGTTCCTCAGCCACTGCAGATTGGCGTCGGCGGCCTCGGGCGGCAGGTCGCGGCGCAGAATCTGCTCCGCCTCGCCCATCTTGCCCGTCAGGCCCAGAGCCATGGCGAAGTTCAGCCGCACCTTCAGCGAAGCGCCGGGCTGGGCCGCGGCGCGGCGCAGCAGGGGCTCGGCCGTGACGGCGTCGCCCTGGATCATGGCGGATATGGCCATATTGGTCAGGACGTTGGGATTGTCGGGAGAAATGGCCAGCGCCTGGGCCCAGGCGGCGCGGGCGTCGTCGGGCCGGCGGACCTGCTCATAGGCGGTCCCCAGCAGGGACCAGGCCTGCCAGTCGCCGGGGCGCGCATTGCGGGCCTGTTCGAGGGCGGCGATCCCGTAGAAGGCCTGGCCGCGGGCGATATGGGCCTTGCCGACTTCCAGCATCGCCTCGACGTTCTCGGGCTGGACCAGCAGGACGCCCTGCGCCGTTTCGGCGGCCTGGTCGAACTGACCCAGTTCCCGCATGGCCTGCGCGGCCTTCACGCCCGCGATGGGGTCCCGCGGGTCGATGTCGGCCTGATCCGCCCAGAACATCGACCGGCTGAGCGCATCGGCCCGGTCATAGGCGGCGCGCACCTCGGCGGTGGCGGGCCGGCGCGCGACGGGGGCCGCCTGGGCCGGCGCTGCGGCCGGGTCGGGCAGGACCGCGGCCTGGGCCGCTGTGGCCGACAGCGCGAGGAGGATTGCGATAGAGGCGGTCGTGCGCGACATGGAGGCGCTCCGGAAGGTTCGGGGGCCAGAGTCGGGCCTTCGCGTCAATCCTTGGTTAAGATCGGCCGCCGCCGGCCGGAAAGGCCGTTGTCCATGTCCGTCCTGCATCCCGACCTGCTGACCACCGACCCCCTGGGCGCGATCCCGGTGCGGTTCGTCGGCCCCGCGGAGGGGATTGACGACGCCCTGCAAGGCTGGGCCGCCGCCAACGGCTTCAGGGGCAAACCCGGCCAGATGTTGGTCGCGCCGGACGGCCGGGGCGGGATCGACGCCGTGCTGGTGGGGGCCGGAGAGACCTTCGATCCGATGACCGCCCGGGCCCTGCCGGCCCGGCTGCCGCCCGGCCTCTACCGTCTGGAGGCCAGGCCGGAGGACGCCCGCAGGGCCGCGCTCGCCTTTCTGCTGGGGGCCTATGTATTCGACCGCTACAAGGCCCGTCCCGAGCGCGACCAGGTCAGGCTGGTCGCACCGGAGGGCCTCGATCTGGCGGGGACCATGCGCATCGCCTCGGCCTGCGCCCTCGCCCGCGAGATGGTCGACACCCCCGCCGCCGACATGGGGCCGCTGCAGATCGAGACCATCGCCCGGGAGATCGCCGAGGAGGCGGGCGCCTCTATCGCCGTCATCACAGGCGACGCCCTGCTGGAGGAGAACTATCCGGCCGTCCACGCCGTCGGCCGCGCCGCCGCCCCGCATCGCGCGCCCCGCGTCATCGAGATCGGCTGGAACCTCGACCGCGCCGACCTGCCGCTGGTCGCCCTGGTCGGCAAGGGGGTGGTGTTCGATTCGGGCGGTCTGGACATCAAGGGCGCCGCCGGGATGCGCAACATGAAGAAGGACATGGGCGGCTCGGCCCACGCCCTCGCCCTCGGCCGGCTGGTCATGCAGGCGAACCTGTCCGTGCGGCTGGTCGTGCTGGTCGCCGCGGTGGAGAACGCCATCTCCGCCGACGCCTTCCGCCCCGGCGACATCCTGAACAGCCGCAGGGGCCTGACCATCGAGATCGGCAACACCGACGCCGAGGGCCGGCTGATTCTGGCCGACATCCTGACCCGGGCGGGCGAGCATTCGCCGGACCTCACCCTCGACTTCGCCACTCTGACCGGCGCGGCCCGCATCGCCCTCGGGCCGGAGCTGCCGCCGCTCTATACCGATGACGAGGCCCTGGCCGCCGATCTGCTGGACGCGGCCCGCGCCGTCAGCGACCCCCTGTGGCGGATGCCGCTGTGGCCCGGCTATCGCGCCGCCCTGGAAACCGAGATCGCCGACCTGCGCAACGACTCCGCCGCCTGGGCCCAGGCCGGCTCGGTGACCGCCGCCCTGTTCCTGCAGAGGTTCGCTCCGGTCACCGGCTCCTGGGCCCATATGGACATCTTCGCCTGGAACCCCCGTGCGCGCCCGGGCTGGCCCGAAGGCGGCGAGGCCCAGGCCTTGCGAGCCTGTTTCGAGATGCTCACGCGCCGGTTCGGCCACGATAAAGCCTCCGTTCGTTAACGGCCCTTTCGGCTTCTTGCGTTACGACGACGGCTCAACCGGACGAGCCCACGCTTGACTGCAGCCGCCGCCATTCTCGACCCCCGCACCACGCTCGCCCGGCCCGATCTGGCCGAGCAGGCGCTGGAAGGCGTCGTCCGCGCCTCGGCCTTCCGCCCCGTCCGACCCATGCACTGCGCGGTCCCCGTCGCCGACATCCACGCCGACGCCGTCGCGGGCGAACACCCCGTCGACCAGCTGATTTTCGGCGAAGCCTTCGACGTCCTCGATAGCCGCGGCGACCGTCTGTGGGGCCGGGCGCGTCGCGACGGCGTGGTGGGCTGGATCGATGCGGCCTCGCTTTCCCAGGGCGCGCCCCGTCCCACCCACCAGGTCGCGGGTCTTGACGCCGCCCTGCCGCTGAACGCCCTCGTCATCGATCCGGCGGACGCGACCGGACTGACGCCGGTGGGGCAATTCGCCGCTTCTCCCGTCGACGTGGCCGAACGTCTGATCGGAACGCCCTACAGACTGGGCGGCCGCTCGTCGCTGGGCACGGACTGCTGCGGCCTGGTCCAGCAGGCGCTCTACGCCTGCGGCCTTCCCGGGCCGCGCTATGCCGATCTGCTGGCCGAACTCGGGCGGGCGGTGGCGCCCGGCCAGGCGCGGCGCGGCGATCTGGTCATCTGGCTCGATCCTGAAGAAGGACCGTGGAACGGCCACGCCGGCTTCGTGCTGGACGGCGATCGCGTGCTGCACGCCGTCGGCCGTCTGGGCGGGGTGACCGTCGAGCCCTTCGCAGAGGCCGACGCCCGCCATCGCGTCGAAGGGTCTGACCCGGTCTTCCGCCGCCTCTAGCGGAACGAAAAAAGGGCGGCCCCGGGGACCGCCCTTTCATTTCTGTCAAATCCGCCGGGCTCAGTTGTTGGGCGGCGCCGGGCTGGTCGAGGCCGGAGGCGCGGCGGGCGTGGCCGCCGTGGTCGGCTGGGCCGCGGCTCCCGTGTCGGGCGCGGCGCCGGTCTGGCCGCCGCTCTCGGCGCCGGCCGATTCGGCGCCGGCGGCCGGCGCCGCGCCTTCGACCGGGGCGGCGGGGGCGGCGCCGGGCTGACGCGCCGGATCGGGCGCGGGGATGGGGAAGCCGCCCGAGCCCTGGCTGCGCAGCCAGGCGATCAGATTGACGCGGGTGTTGGTGTCGCGGATGCCGGCGAATGACATCTTGGTGCCCGGGACGTGGCGGCCCGGCGCGGTGATGAACTGGTCGAGTTCGTCCAGGGTCCAGGTCGGCGCGGCGCCCTTGTGGGCCTGCATGGCGTCCGAATAGGCGAAGCCCGCGTGGCTGGCCACGGCGCGGCCGACGACGCCGAACAGATTCGGGCCGATTCCGTTGGGCCCGCCCGCGGTGGCGTTGTGGCAGGCCTGGCAGCGCGCGAAGGCGGCCTCGCCGGCGGCCAGATCGGCGGCCGGAAGCACGGTGCCCCAGTCGGGCGGCAGGACAGCCTCGGCGGCGCCGGCGGCGGCCTCTTCCGGCGCGTCGACGAAATAGCCCATCTTTTCAGGGGCTTCGGTGTGATAGATCGCGCCGGTCACCTGCTGCAGGGTGATAACGACGAAGGCGGTCGCCAGACCGGCGCCCAGAATCTTGTTCCACTTCAGATCGCCGCTCATGCGCGTCGTCTCATCCCGTTTCTGAGGCCCGACCGTATGACCGGCAGGGCGAATTCTTGCGTGGGCGTCTCTTACACGCTAGCGCGGCCTTCGCAACCGGCGGAAGGCCGTCGGAGCGTCGCAGGCCGCCGCCTGCCCTGGGACCCGAACGTGAACCCGCTGATCCTGATCCCCGCGCGCATGGCCGCGACCCGCCTGCCGGGCAAGCCGCTGGCCGACATCGGCGGCCTGCCCATGATCGTGCGGGCGTACCGCCAGGCGGCGCTTTCGGGTCTTCCGGTCGCCGTCGCGGCGGGCGACCCCGAGATCGTCGCAGCCATCGAGGCGGACGGCGGCGTCGCCGTCCTGACCGATCCTGACCTGCCCTCGGGCTCGGACCGCATCCGCGCCGCCCTCGACGCCATCGATCCGGACGGCGTCCACGACGCCGTGATCAATCTGCAGGGCGACATGCCCTTCGCCGATCCCGGCCTGGCCACGGCCTGCGCCGCCCTGCTGCACGGCGAGCCGGCGTGCGACATCGCCACCCTGATCGCGTCCGAGGCCGACGCCTCGGACCGGACCAATCCCGATGTGGTCAAGGCCGTGGTCGCCCTGGCCGAGGGCGATCATCACGGCCGGGCCCTCTATTTCACCCGCTCGACCCTGTTCGGCGACGGCCCGGTGTGGCGTCACATCGGCCTGTACGGCTATCGCCGCGCCGCGCTGGAACGGTTCTGCGCCGCGCCGCCCTCGCCGCTGGAGCGGCGCGAAAAGCTCGAGCAGCTCCGGGCGCTGGAGCTGGGTTTGCAGATCTGGGCCGCCGTGATCGCCGAGGCGCCCCTGTCGGTCGACAATCCCGACGATCTGGCCGCCGCGCGGGCGATCGCGGCCGGCTAGGCCTCGAACCCGTCCACCCACGCCTGCAACAGCGTGCGGGCGATGGCGATCCGGGCCGGCGCCTTGATCGACGGGTGCGTCCCCGCCAGCACCGCCGCCGCCTCGTCGCGCGTCAGCCAGGCCACGGCCTCCAGTTCGGTCTGGTCGGGCCGGGCGTCCATGCTGTCGACCTCGGCGATCAGGCCGATCATCAGCTGTGACGGGAAGGGCCATGGCTGGCTGGAGTGGTAGCGCACGGCCGTCACCGTCAGCCCGGCCTCTTCCGCGATCTCGCGGGCGCAGGCGGCCTCGATGGTCTCGCCCGGCTCCAGAAATCCCGCCAGCGCCGACATCCGGCCTTCGGGCCAGGCGGCCTGTCGGCCCAGCAGGCAGATCGGTTCCGGCCCGCCCCTGTAGACCGGCAGCATGATGGTCACCGGATCGACGCGGGGAAAATGCTCCGTCCCGCAGGCCGGGCAGATCCGCTTCCAGCCGCCGCACGCATTTTCGCTCTCGACCCCGCAGGCGGCGCAGAAGCCGTGCCGCCGCCGCCAGTCGAACAGCGATTTGGCCGTCCCCGCCATGGCCGCGTCCGGACCCGGCAGCAGGGCCGCCGCCTCGCGCATCTCGTGAAACGCCCCCAGCCCCGCCAGCGGCCCGGCGGCCGGATCGGCCGAACCCTCGATCTCCACCGCGAAACAGGGCGCGCCCTTCCAAAGGCCGAGGAACAGTTCGCGCTCCGGCGCCACGGCGCGGGCGTGGGTCAGGGCCAGCCACGCCAGCCGCGGCTCGCCCGCCGCCTCGATCAGGGGCCGCCCCTCCCACAGCACCATGGCCATGGCCTCGGGGTTGACGGCCTGTTCGGCCAGCCAGTCGGGGTCGTTGCGCAGGTCGCCGGCGCGGTCGAGCGGATTGCCGGCGAATGTATTCAGGGCGGGGAGGGCCATGCGGACATCTAGCAAGCCCCGGCTTGCATCCGCGAGCGGGAATCGTCATATCGACCTCGGAGATCGCGGGCGAAGGCTTCGCCAACCTGGTCAGGGCCGGAAGGCAGCAGCCACAACGAATTCCCCTTCGGGTCGCGGTCTCCACCTCCTTTCCTTGTTGCGCCAACGCTCGCGACGCGGTCCCTCGCTGCCTGGGCGCGAGCGGGTTTTCCCCATGTCGTCGAACGACGCCCTTAGCGTCCGCGCCGGTCCGCGCTAAGGAACGGGGATGAGCGACGTCGACCCCAGTCCCGAAGGCCCTCCGTGGGAGGATGACGCGCCCGACGCCGAGGTCGCGGAGCGTGATCCCGACACCGACGACATGTTCGGCTCGCCCGAGCCCGCGGGCATGCGCGAGGCGGAGGCC
>NZ_DATMYH010000051.1:0-7235 GCF_035561115.1 Brevundimonas sp. | reverse complement strand
ACCTGCCCGCCCCGCCCCTGAACGAACGCAAATTCGGCACCGTGGGAGCCGTGGCGCTGGACAGCGAGGGCCGACTTGCCGCCGGCACCTCGACCGGGGGGATGACCGCCAAACGCTGGGGCCGGGTGGGCGACGTGCCGGTGATCGGCGCGGGCACCTATGCGTCCAATCGCGACGGCTGCGCCGTGTCCGCCACGGGCGACGGGGAGTTCTACATCCGCGCCTCGGTCGCCCGCGACATCTGCAGCCGCATCCAGGCCGGGGCCTCGGGCCAGGCCGCCGGTCAGGCCGAGGTCGACGACGCCCTGTCGCTGGGCGGTTCGGGCGGCGTCATCGTCATGGACCGCGTCGGACAGCCCGCGTTCGCCATGACCACTTCGGGTATGTATCGCGGGGCCGTCTCCTCCGGCGAGCCGACGCGGGTCGCCATCTATGGCGATGAGGCCTTGCAGCCATGAGCGGACGTGACATCCCGGGCGTCATCGCTCCGCCGCCCCTGATCTACCTCGGCTTCCTGCTGGCCGGCTGGGGCCTGGCCGAACTGGGAGCCCGGCCCGAGGCGATCGAGGCGGGCCTCGGCTGGCTGGCGGCCGGTTTCGGGCTCGAGATTCCCGTTCGCCGGGCCCTCGCGCTCGCCCTGATCGTCGGCGGCTTGCTGCTGGACGGCATGGCGGCGGGTCTGTTCCGCCGTCGGGGCACGGCGGTCGAGCCGTGGAAGCCGTCCACCGCCCTGATCATCGAGGGTCCCTACCGGCTCAGCCGCAACCCGATCTACGTCGGGTTCGCCGCGACCTACGTCGGCCTGGCCATCGCCATGGACAGCTGGATCGCGTTGATCCTGCTGGTCCCGTGTCTGATCGTGGTCGACCGGTTCGTCATCCGCCGCGAGGAGCGTTATCTGGCCGCCAAATTCGGCCCGGCCTATGACGATTACCGTCAGAAGGTGCGCCGGTGGCTGTAGACGACGAGCTGTCGGCCATGGCCATCGAGGAGCTGGACATCGCCTGCGCCCTGCCCTGGCCCGACATGAAGTCGGTGACGCCCTGGGGCGACAGTTTCACCGGGTTCGCGCCCTCGGGCCGCGAGGTCGAGGTCGAGCGACGCTACCTGTGGGCCCATGAGCCCGAAGGCGCGATCGCCGTCGAGGTCGAGGTGCGCGACGCCGGCGCCCGCACCGGAGCCGAGGCCAGGGCGCTGATCGCCCCGCCGGGCTGACGCAGCCGAAATCGCGACGCCGTTAACCTTTGTCGTTGCCAAGCCCGGCCGGCGGGGCAAGATGCGGCGGCGTAGCGTTCTCGCGGACGGGGAGGGACAGCAGCATGGCCTACGGCGCCGACTTCGCCACAGCCGACCCCGCCAATGCGCCTCTGGACGCCCCGATCATGCTGGGCGCCGATCCGGCGATGGTCGGGGCCGGCCTTCTGTTGCTGCTGGCGGCGTTTCTGCTCGGCTGGTTCATGGGCGCCCGGGCGCGGTCCCGCGCGGGAGATGCGACGGCCTCGATCTGGAAGGTGGTCGACAGGGCGGCCAAGGAGGCCATGAAGGCGGACGACAACGCCTTGAAAGGGAGGGCGGCCCAGCTGGTCGACGTCATCGACCGCCGCCTCGGCAAGACGTTGGCCCTCGTCATGGGGCATGACGGCCTGGTTGAGAGCGTCGAAGGGCTCCGCGGCGCCCTGGCGGGGCGCAAACCGGACGACCATCACGGCGCCGGACACGATCACGACCACGGGCACGACCACGGGCACGACGGTGAAGGACGCGAGCCGGATCATCACGGCGACGCCGACGCTCCGGCCGCGTCGTCCTCGATCGGGCCGGTGACGATCGTCAATGTCATCCCCGGCGCCCAGGCGCGCGCCGACCGGCCGAAGCCGCACGATCATGGCCCCCGCCGCGACCTGACCGCGCGGGAGCAGACTGCGGCGCTGCGGCTGGCCGTGGCCGCCTTCAACGAACACTGGCGTCATGAATCCGCCCGGGTGAAGGCCATGCGCGCGGCGTTGACTGAACTGTCGGGGCAGGACGGACGCCGCGGACCCGACCTCAGCCACGGCTGACCCTGCCGGTCGCGAGAGACGGTTTCCCCTCGCGGAGAAACCGCCTAAGCCTTGAGGCATGAAACTCGCCTCGCTCAAGCACGGCCGCGACGGCCGCCTCGTTCTCGTCTCCGACGACCTCGCCTGGTTCACTGACGCCTTCCTGATCGCGCCCACGCTGCAGGCCGCGCTGGACAACTGGGATCGGGTCGAGCCGGATCTCCTCGCCCTGGCGGAAAGCCTCGAACACGGCGGGGTGCCGCGCGGCCGGTTCCACGAGCGCGAGGCCGCGGCGCCCCTGCCCCGCGCCTATCAGTGGGCCGACGGTTCGGCCTATGTGAATCACGTCGCCCTGGTGCGTCAGGCGCGCAATGCCGAAATGCCCGACAGTTTCTGGACCGACCCTCTGATGTATCAGGGCGGCTCGGACGGTTTCCTCGCTCCGCGCGACCCCATTCCCCTGGCCGACGAATCCTGGGGCTGCGACCTCGAAGCCGAGGTGGTGGTCGTCACCGGCGACGTGCCCCGGGGCGTGACCCGCGAGGAGGCCCTGGGCCATATCCGTCTGGTCGGTCTCGTCAACGACGTGTCGCTGCGCAACCTGATCCCGGCCGAACTGGCCAAGGGCTTCGGCTTCGTCCAGTCCAAGCCCGCCTCGGCCCTGTCGCCCGTCTTCGTCACGCCCGACGCCCTCGGCGACCGCTGGGCCGACGGCAAGCTGAAGGGCGAACTGTCCGTCCAGCTGAACGGCGAAGACTTCGGCAAGGCCGACGCCGGCGTCGACATGACCTTCGATTTCGGCACGCTGATCGCTCACCTGGCGAAGACGCGGGCCCTGTGCGCCGGCACGATCATCGGCTCCGGCACGGTGTCGAACCGGGACGCCGGCGGCGGCCCGGGCAAGCCTGTCTCGGAAGGCGGCCTCGGTTATTCCTGCATCGCCGAGGTCAGGACCGTCGAAACCATCCTGCGCGGCAAGGCCGAAACGCCCTTCCTCAAACATGGCGACACGGTCCGTATCGAGATGCTGGACGACGGGCGCCACTCCATCTTCGGCGCCATCGAACAGACGGTCGAGGCGGTCTGATGATCGGCGGCGTCCTGCTTTCGCTGATCGCATGGGGCGTCGCGCTTGCGGCCCCGGTCCAGGCTTCGGAAGACGACTGGGATCTCGTTGTCGATCCGGCGCAGCGCCTCACAACGGCGTCCATCGCCTATTCTTCCGGCCAGTCCATCATGGTGACGTGCCGCGCCGGCGACCTTAACGTCATCGTCCGGGGATTGAATCCGGACGCCGGGCTCAGCCGCTATGCCGAGGTCGCCATCGATCAGCAACCGCTCGATGCGCAGAACTGGTTTCACCTAGGCGATGGTGCGGCGGTTCTCAGTGGAACGCCGGCGTTCCATGCCCGCCAGTTCCGGAGCAGCGGCGTCCTTGGTTTTGGCGTGGGCTCGTCGGAACTGCACCCCCGTGTGGCCCAACGCCTTGTCATGGACCTTCCAGACCGGTCCGAAGGGGTCGATCAGGTTCTGACGGCTTGTGGCGTTCCTCTGAGCGATCCGCGGGACAGTCTCCCTAGATGGAATTCGTTCGCCTTCCCCGGCGACTCTCCTTGGGTCCGGATGGCCAGGCCCGAATTTCCGGCCGCCGCGGCCGCTGCGGGAATCGAGACCGGTTTCGCCGTCAGCTCATGCATCGTCGGGCCGCGAGGCGAGCTTCTTGAATGCCGCGTGGAAAAGGAAAGCGATCCAAGGGCCGGCTTTGGAAGCGCCGCCGTCCGAGCCTTGAGATCAGCGCGGGTCGTGGTGGACGGCGAGGGCGGCGCAGTCCCCGGACAGGTTCTGGTGGGGACCATGCGGTTTCAGGTGCAATAGCGTGCGGTCCGCCGGACCTCGGTGTTGATCGCCCGGTGCAACGCCTCGGGCCGTCGCCGCGGTCTCATGAGCCAGCACCGCCGCCGGTCCCTGGCAGGACAGCAGCAGGGCTGACATCGTCGCCAACATCACGCGTTTCATTCCGACCTCCGATTTCCCGGAGCAGAGGCGGCGGCGCACCTTTACGGATGCGCGGGAGAGATTAAGCTTTCGACAGTTCTCGCGGCGCGTGTCGACCTGCCTCCGGACGGCGCCGGTGCGGGAGGGTCGTTCACTGTCCGGTTCCGGGCGAGCCAAGCCCTCGCCGGCGCCCTTTGCTCGATTGACCCGGACCGACCCCTCACGCTACCAAGCCCGCCTGCCGGGATAACCCCAGACGGCCTGTGCGGGCGTGGTGGAATTGGTAGACGCGCCGGACTCAAAAGCCCGTCAATCACGTCAGTTTTACCGGAGGCACGTTGATTTTATAGCACTTTTCTGGCCCTATGGTGCGGCAAGCGCCTAGCGCAGTGCTAGCGCAAACAGCGCATTTTGGAGGCCCTGTCGATGACCACTCGACACGCGCTTCTCGGCGGCAAAGTCCAAGTCTTCAAGCGGCCGAACAGCCCGCACTGGCAGTGCTCGGCGTCCGTCGGCGGCCGTCAATTCCGCAGCACTACGAAGCAAGAGAGCCTCGCTCTGGCGAAGGACTTCGCCGAGGATTGGTTTCTGACCCTTCAAGGCAAACACCGTTTCGGCGGCGGCATCGCCCCTAAGCGATCAGGCAAGACATTCAGGGAGGGCGGAGAGCAGTTCGTGCGCGAGTACGAAGCCCTCACCTTGGGGGAGCGGAACCCAGAGTACGTCAAGGGTCACAGTGATCGACTGAGGGTTCACCTCTACCCCTTCTTCGGCGACAAGCTGCTGAGCGAGATCACCCCCGGGCTGGTGCAGGAGTACCGGGTTCACCGGATGACATCCCGGCTCGACCCGAAAACCGGCGAACCGAAGCGACCAGCGCGCACCACTCTGCACCATGAGATCGTGACGCTTCGTCAGGTCCTGAAGACAGCCAATCGACACGGCTGGCTAGCCATCCTCCCCGACCTTTCGACCCCGTACAAAACGTCTGGCAAGATCGTCCATCGGGCATGGTTCTCCCCGGCCGAGTACAAGCTCCTCTACGAGGCCACACGCGAACGAGCCGCCAACCCCCGACACAATCGGGGGCGTTGGGCCTTCGAATCCCAACGCCTGCACGACTACGTGCTGTTCATGGTCAACACCGGGCTTCGCCCTGACGAGGCCGGCCGCTTGGAGTTCCGGGATGTCGAGATCGTTCTCGATGAAGACTCCGGCGAGCGCATCCTGGAGATTGAGGTGAGGGGTAAGCGGGGCGTGGGCTACTGCAAGAGCATGCCCGGCGCTGTGCAGCCCTTTCGTCGCCTCTCACAGCGGAACACGCCAGTCGGGGCAAAGGTGCCGAAGCCCACCGAAAAGGTCTTCGGCTGCACCCCGCGCGAGCTGCTCAACACCGTCCTGGAAGAACTGGACCTCAAGCGAGACAGGGATGGTCAGGTGCGCACCGCCTACAGCCTGCGGCACACCTACATTTCCATGCGCCTCATGGAAGGCGCTGACATCTACCAGATCGCCAAAAACTGCCGCACCAGCGTCGAGATGATCGAGAAATACTACGCGTCCCACATCAAGAATATGATCGACGCGTCGGCCATCAACGTTCGGCGTCCTAAGCCGAGCCGAAGAGCGGGAACCCGCTCGACACCACCGGGCGAACGCCCAACCTCGTGAACACTGTCGTCCTAGCAGATTATTGCCCAACGCGTTTTACCGGACCGACTGAAACGCGCCATTAGCAGACATTGACGACTCTGCGAGAAGACGACTCTAGTTTGAACTACGCAGCTCACTTGCCTTGGACCTTCGACGCGATGACTGAAGTCCGCTCAAACGCCGCAGGGTTCGATCTGGAGCGGGTGCGGGCTGCGGCGCAACGCGCGCTCGATCCGCTGCAACCGGCAAACGCCCAGACGACGGCGCCGAAGGATTTCTTCTTCAGCGCCAAACGCCTTGCTTCGTCGGATGCCCTGCCGCCCTACTACCTCGTGCGCTTTCTGCTGGTCGACCTGCTAGGCTTTCGGGACAACGGCCGGTTCGAGAAGGTCGCCTGGTCGGTGCCGATCGATCTCGACGGCCGGGCCTTCCTAATCGAGCACCGTAAATTCGGACTTGGGGTCTTCGGCGGCGGCACGCCGGAAGACCTGGAGGGGGCGAAGGCGGTAGCGCGCCTGCTCCACCGAGGGGTCAAGTCGTCAAAAGCCTACTTCACTTGGCTGGCCGAGGAGGCCGGTAAGGCCTCGGCGCTGAATGTCGTCAATAGGGCGCCATCGCTGTTCGGGCGGTTCGTGTTCTTCGCCGACCTGTACGACGCCCGGTCGTCGGAGGCCGAGGCGCGCAAGAAGGAGAGCATCCGGACTGACTCGGGCCCGAATTCGTGGACCGTCCACTGGCCGGCGCACGAGCTGCGAGAGGAGGCAGGGCACTACGCCCTGTCCGCAATCGAAAGCTTTTTCAGCTGGACGGAGCACGTCTTCATCCTGATCGCGATCCTGCGAGGTGCCTACACAACGGGAGAGGCCGTCCGGGATCTGGCGCGGGCAGACTGGGAAATGAAATTCAAGGCCGCGCTCGACATCGATGTTCCTGCGGACAAGGCGTATTTCGACAAGCTGCTTGAGGTACGGCGGCAAGTGCGCAACTTCGTCGCCCACGGCTCCTTCGGGAAGGACGGTGAGGCCTTCAGTTTCCACTCCACGGCAGGTGCGGTTCCCCTGCGAATCCTTGATCAGAAAGGCGGGGCTCGCTTCGGCCTAGGAGCCGGCGCAGCCTATCGCGATCAACAAGCCCTCCAGCTTCTGCGGGATTTCGTCGCCCACCTCTGGTCGGGCGTGCGTGAGCCGGCTGAGCTCTACATCATGGACCATGGCCACCCTCTGATCTTGACCTATGCCCAAGACGGCCGGTACGCGCAGGCCATGTCCTCGTTCGACCACATGGAAGCCCTTGCGGACCGGCTGGCCTATGAGTTCGATCGCCACGCCAACATGGAATACTGACCGCCCCATCCGGAGAGATCACCCGTAAGATTTCGAAACGCTGTGCGGGTGTCAATTGGCTGCGTAGCGCCATGTGTGGACGGCTCTCCGTTGGCAAGGGTGATCTGGCGTTCTGTTGAGCTGGTCGGTGCGGCCATGTGTTCGACCTGTTGGTGCGGTACGCATGACCGCTGGCCATAATGCCTTCCGCGAAGGCGGGTCCCGA
>NZ_DATMYH010000050.1:0-75233 GCF_035561115.1 Brevundimonas sp. | reverse complement strand
CCGGCGAACAGGGCCGCCGCGGCGGCGGCGGTCAGCAATTGAAGGCGAAGCATGACAATATCCCTTCTGGAGCGGACGGTCGCAAAGGGAGGAAAGCGCGGCCGTCAGGAACGGAACCTGCAGCGTGAAAGACGCGGCGAGGCTCTCAGTTCCAATTGCCGTCACCGGCGGCCGGATCGGCCTACCGCAGGGTTGTCGGCCGCACCCACCAGCCAGGACGTTTCAACGTCAGGCTCCGGCCCGCCGCAGCGGCGGCCTCGACCGTGTCGAACAGGGCCAGGACCGTGGCGCCGGACCCGGACATCCGGACCAGACGCACGCCGGAAAGCCCCGCCGCTTCTCCCAGGGCTTCGCCGATCTCAGGCTGCAGTGCGACGGCCGGCGCCTCGAGATCGTTCCGCTGCGCCGCCAGCCAGTCGATGACGGAGGAAGGGCGCCAGTCGCCGGGCGGATCGGGACGGTCCGCCGCCCCCGCGCCGCCCTCGTCAAAGGCGCGATAGACCGCGCCGGTCGGCGACGGGACGCCGGGGTTGATCAGCAGGGCCGGCAGCGGCGGCAGGCGGGGCTCGAACGTCAGCCGGTCGCCCCGGCCTTCCGCCCAGGCGGCCCGGGCGTGGAGACACATGGGACCATCGGCCCCGACCCCGGCCGCGAGGTCCGCGAGCGCCTCATCGTCCAGCGGCAGGCCCAGCACGTCGCGCGCCCCTTTGAGCGCAGCCCCCGCATCGGAAGAGCCGCCGCCCAGCCCCGCGGCGACGGGCAACCGCTTGTCCAGCGTCACCGCCACGGGCGGATCTCCGGCGCCCGTCGCCTGACCGAGCGCCCGCAAGGCCTTGAGGATCAGGTTGTCGCCGCCGTCTTCAAGGTCCCGGCCGAACGGGCCGGTCACCGCCAGCGAGAGCCGCGCGGATGGCTCGACGGTCACGCCGTCGCCGGTATCGGCGAAGGCGACGAGGCTGGCCAGGGGGTGGTAGCCGTCCCCCGCCACGGGTCCGACATGCAGGAACAGATTGACCTTGGCGGGGGCGAGACTTCGGACCGGCGCCATGCCTCAGGGCTGGCCGCCGGGCGAAGTCGCCGGATCGGGCAGGCCGCGCACCAGCTTCTGCTCCACCTCGGCGCGGCGCGGCGCATCGGGCTCGAGCGTCAGCACCCGACTCCACTGCCATTCGGCCTCGCGCCGGCGCCCGACCTGCCAGTAGGCGTCGCCGAGGTGATCGACGATCTCGGCGTTGCCCGGCTGTTTGCCGACGGCCTCTTCCAGCGTCTGGACCGCGGTTTCGTACTGGCCCTGGCGGAACTGGGCCCAGCCCAGCGAGTCCTGGATGTTACCGTTCTGGGGGTCGGCGGCATGGGCCCGGGCCAGCATCTCGGCGCCTTCGGCCACCCGCCGGCCGCTGTCGACCCACAGATAGCCGAGATAGTTCAGGATGGTCGGGTCATTGGGTTGGGCCTGCAGGGCGGCCCACAGTTCGGCCTCGGCTTCATCGATCCGGCCCAGGTTCTCCAGCGCCGCGCCACGCAGGAAGCGGAACTGGGGCGGTTGGGCCGCGACGTTGATGGTCGGCCGGTTGAGGATGGCCAGCGCCTCCTCATGCCTGCCCATGCCTTGCAGATGCGCGGCCAGGGCATAGGCGAAGGCCGCCTGGTCCAACGCCGCCGCGTCCGCACGCCTGAAGGCTTCAAGCGCCGCCGCGTCGTCGCCCTGGGCGCCCAGGGCCACCGCCAGTCCGACCTGGGCCCGCGCATAGGTGATGGGATCGGCCTTGCCGACACGCGAGAACACTTCTTGCGCCAGAAGGGGCTGGCGGCCGTTGCTGAGGCTCTGTCCCAGTTGCAGGACGGTCAGATCGTCGGGGTGCAGGCTGTCGGCGAGCCGCAGATAGATCGCCGACACCTCATGATTCTCGCTCGCGCTGGTCTGCAGGGCGGCGAACACCAGGGCGTCTGACGCGTGCTCCAGCATATCCGGCGCCGCCGGCGGGCGGCCCCGCCCGATCACCCGGGCCCGGGCGATGGCGGCCCGGGACTCCGGATTGCCGCCCGACAGGGCCCCGTCATAGATGGCCAGCGCCTCATCCCGCCGACCCTGCCGTTCGAGGAATTCGGCGTAGTCCAGGGCGTACAGCATGGCGCCGCCAGGAGCCGCCATCAGGATCCGGTATTCGGCGTCGGCCTCCGCGAACCGGCGACGGCTCTCCAGCAGGCCGGCCCGCTGCTGATGCAGGACCAGGCCGGCGGGATCGGCAGGCGGCGCATCGACGACCTTCAGCGCGGTTTCCCAGTCGTCCGCGGCCGCGGCGACGGCAGGCGTCAGATAACGGGCCGCGGGACGAAGCATCTCGAACGGGCCGGCGGTCAACAGGGCGAGGCTTTGACGGGGGTTTCCCGCGCGCAGGCCCTCGACAACCTCGATCAGCCGGCCAACCTCGGCGAGTTGGGGCGTGTCGGCGACGGTCGGCGTCAGACGCGCCACCACACCGATATCCCCCGAAAACAGACCCGACCGGAACGCCTCTTCGCCCAGCAGGGGCTGTTCCGGCGCAAGGGCATGGGCCTCCGTCAGGAATTCGGAGCCTGCCGCCCGGTCGCCGCGGATGCTGGCCAGACGGCCGGCCAGATAGAGGCCGTAGGCGGACTGGCCCGCGGCGTCGACCGGCACCGGAGCCCATATGGCGGGGATCGGGGCTGCGGCCGGCTCCGCCGGCTCGACGGGCGGCTCCTCGGCGGGGACCTCGTCCGGCGCTACGGCCTCTCCCTCCGGGATCGGGACGACGATGGGCGATTGCCCGGCCGGCGAAACCACAGGCGGATCGGTGACGGTCGGCGCGTCCTGGGCGAGCGCGGGCGCGCACAGGGCCAAGGCGGCGCAGCCGGTCAGGAGAGAGGCGAGGCGGAAAGGGCGCATGGCGGAACCCTCTCCGCATTATGCGGCGGCGACAAGGCCTCTCGCCCGCCCGGCGTCACATATTCGGATAGTTGGGGCCGCCGCCGCCCTCGGGCGTGGTCCAGACGATGTTCTGGGACGGATCCTTGATGTCGCAGGTTTTGCAGTGGACGCAGTTCTGGGCGTTGATCTGAAAACGCGGGTTGGCCCCCTGTTCGTCGTACAGGACCTCGTACACGCCGGCCGGGCAGTAGAGCCGCGCCGGCTCGCCGTATTCCGGCAGGTTCACCCGGATCGGGATCGAGGGATCCAGCAGCTTCAGGTGGGCCGGCTGTTCCTCGGCGTGGTTGGTGTTGGAGATGAAGACCGACGACAGCTTGTCGAACGACAGCTTTCCGTCCGGCTTCGGATAGGCGATCGGCTTGTGTTTCGACGCCTTTTCGGTCGCGCCGGCGTCGGTCTTGCCGTGCTTCAGTGTCCACGGCGTGGTCAGGCCGGTCAGGGACGCGAGCCACATCTCGGCCACACCCAGGGCCCCGCCCAAGGTCGTGCCGAATTTCGACAGATACGGCTTGGCGTTGCGGACGCCCTTGAGCTCCCGATAGACCCAGCTCTTCTCGTATGCCGTCTGGTATTCGACCAGCTGATCGCCCGAACGCCCGGCCATGACGGCCTCATAGGCGGCGTCGGCGGCCAGCATGCCCGTCTTCATGGCGTTGTGGCTGCCCTTGATGCGGGGGACGTTCACGAAGCCGGCCGAACAACCGATCAGGACGCCGCCCGGGAACGACAGCTTCGGCACCGACTGGAAGCCGCCTTCGGTGATGGCGCGGGCGCCGTAGGATATGCGGGTTCCGCCCTCCAGATGCCCGGCGATCGAAGGGTGGTGCTTGAACCGCTGGAACTCGTCGAACGGCGACAGGAAGGGGTTCTTGTAGTTCAGGTGGACGACGTAGCCGATGGCCACGTAGCGGTCGCCGAAATGATAGAGGAAGCTGCCGCCGCCGGTGAATTCGTCCAGCGGCCAGCCGGTCGTGTGCTGGGCCAGGCCGGGGCGGTGCTTGTCAGCCGGGACCTGCCACAGCTCCTTCAGACCGATGCCGTATTTCTGCGGCTGCGCCGTGTCGCAGAGGTTGTGACGGGCCATGATGGTCTTGGCCAGGGAGCCGCGCACGCCCTCGGCGATGAAAACGTATTTGCCGTGCAGCTCGATGCCCGGCTGGAAGTCGTCGGTCGGCTTGCCGTGGCGGTCGATGCCGAAGACGCCGGCGACGACGCCCTTCACCGTGCCTGACGGCTCGTTCCAGACCACATGGCTGGCGGCCATGCCGGGATAGACCTCGACGCCCAGCGCCTCGGCCTGCTCGCCCAGCCAGCGGGCGACATTGCCGAGCGAGGCGATGTAGCAGCCGTCGTTGTGCATCATCGGCGGCAGCAGGGGCATGGGCAGGCTGACCTGACCCATGGGCCCCAGCACCATGAACCGGTCCTCGGTGACCGGCGTCTCCAGCGGGGCGCCGCGCTCCTTCCAGTCTGGCAGGAGCTCGTTCAGGGCGCGCGGGTCGATGACGGCGCCCGAAAGGATATGACCGCCGATCTCGGCGGACTTCTCCAGCACGGCGACGGTGATCTCCTTGCCGTCCTTTTCGGCCCGCTGCTTCAGGCGGATGGCGGCGGCCAGACCGGCGGGGCCGCCGCCGACGATGACCACATCGTACTCCATCACCTCGCGCTCGACCCCTGTCAGGGCCTCGGCAGGCGGCAGGTTGTCGATCACGGCTTCCTGCCAGGCGTTCGTCGCGCCGCCCTCGATCGCGTCCTCGGCCATGCCCTGAATTCCTCGTCGTGGGTGGGGTCTTCGTGTTTTCCGCTTATCCGAAGGTGACGCAAGGGTGGTCAAGGACTATCCCTGTGCGGACCGTCATGATGACCCCGCCTTCCGACGCCGCCGCGACTGAAAGCCTGCTCGCCTTCTGGCGCGACGCGGGCGTCGACGCCTGTTTCGAGGACGCCCCGGTCGACCGCACCCATGTCGCCCCGCCGCCGGCCGTAAAGGCGGTGACCAGGGCTACGGCCTCAGTGGTGGCCGCGCCCGATGCAGGCGACGCCCTGTCCGAGGCGCGCCGGCTTGCCGCAGGGGCCGAAACCCTTGAGGACCTGGGGCAGGCCATCGCGGCTTTCGAGGGCTGTCCGCTGCGGGGGATGGGAGCGACCCAGTCGGTGTTCAGCCGCGGAAATCCCGAGGCGCCGGTGCTGATCATCGGCGAAGGGCCGGGCGCGGAAGAAGACCAACGCGGCCAGCCCTTCATCGGCAAGGCCGGGAAGCTGCTGGACCGGATGCTGGCCGAGGCGGGGTTGGAGGGCCGGGTGTTCATCACCAACACCGTCTTCTGGCGGCCGCCGGGCAACCGCACGCCGACACCGGCGGAACAGGCCGTCTGCGCGCCGTTCGTCGAGCGGGCCTTCGCCCTGCTGAAGCCGAAGGCGGTGCTGCTGCTCGGTGCGGCGGCGGCCAAGTCGGTTCTGGCCACAGACGACGGTATCATGCGGATGCGCGGCCAGTGGCGGGAGTGGCGGCTGGCGGAGGGCGCGGTTTCCGCGCCGGTGCTGCCGACGCTGCACCCCGCCTTTCTGCTGCGGCAGCCGATGGCCAAGCGGCAGGCGTGGGCGGACATTCTGTCGCTGGCCGCGCGGCTGGACGCCGACGGCTGAAACCTGTTCATCCTTCAGACTCAAAACTGCCCCAAAATGGGGAGAAATCTTGACACGGGCCGGGGGCGATGGCGCCTTTCGTGCCTGACGACCGAATGAACCGCGCGGCGTGACCCGAGTCGAGACGGGTCGCCAGACGCTTCAAGGGGGCCGCCTCAGTGCCGTTTGATTTCCGCCGCGCGATCATCGCGCCGACGTTGGCAGTGGCGTTGTGCGCCATGGCGACCGCCGGCCGGGCCGAGGAAATCCGGCGCGCGCCCACGGCCCTGAGCGCCGCGGACCGCCTCAGCTACACCACAGCCTTCGACGCCCTTCGCCGGGGCGACCTGAACACCGCCCGCGAGTCCGCGCGTCAGGCCAACGACCGCGTCCTGCTGGGCCAGGTCGAGTTCGAACGCCTGTTCCACGCCGACTACAGCGCCACCTATGAGGAACTGTCGGCCTGGTTGGCGGAATACGCCGATCTGCAGTGCGCCGAGCGCGCCTGGACGCTGGCCATGCGTCGGCGGCCTGACGGCGCGCCTGAGCCTCGACGCCCCACGCGGATGGGCGGCGGACGGACCTGGAACAGCATCGCCGCCGCCGGCGGCAACACCGAGGGCGATCCGATGAAGGCGGCCCGCGTCGCCCTCAATCACGACGACCTGACCGGCGCGGTCGCCCTGGGCGATCAGCTGGGCGACTGGTGGACCGTCGGACTGGCCCAATACCGGCTGGGCGAGTTCGGCCAGGCCAGGATCGCCTTCCAGCGCGTGCTGGACGATCCGACCGAAGACGGCTGGGTCCGCTCGGGCGCCGCCTTCTGGGCCGCGCGCTCGGCGGCCCGCTCCGGCCAACAGGACCTGGTCCAGCCCCTGCTGCGCCGCGCCGGCGCCTGGCCGGCGACCTTCTATGGCCAGATCGCCCTGCGTCAGCTGGGCGAGGAGCCGGCGATCGAGAACCTGGGGCCGGTCCCGTATGGGGCCGCACGGGCGCAAAGGGCGTCATATCAGGCCGACGAACCCATCGGCGTCGACGCCGACGAGCTGGAGGAATTCGTCCGCTCCGAGCCCCGCGCCCTGCGCACGGTGGCCTTCTTCGAGGTCGGACGCCGCGGCGACGCGCGCGATGAGCTGAAGACCGGCATTCGCGCCGCCGCCACCGACCGCGGCCGCGAGCTCTGGGCCGCCCTGGGCCGCGCCCTCGGGCCGCGTGTGACTGGCTCGGGCGACGACGTGCGGCGGATCGACGCCGACCGCTATCCGCAGCCCGTGATCGAGCCCGAGGGCGGCTTCACCATCGAACGGTCGCTGGTCTACGCCATCGCCCGCAAGGAAACCGACTTCAACGCCCGCGCCCGTTCCGGCGCCGGCGCCTACGGGCTGATGCAGGTGATGCCGACCACGGCCGCCGAGCTGAGCGGCGACCGGGGCTTCGTCAGCGATCCGGAACGGCTGTTCCAGCCCAACGTCAACGCCCGTCTGGGTCAGGCCTATCTGAACCGGGTTCTGGCCCTGCCGGCGATCAACGGCGACCTGCTGCGGGCCGCAGCCTCGTACAACGCCGGGCCCGGACCGATGGTCACGGCCGTGCGCAAACTGGGTCCGGACGCCGATCCGCTGCTGCTGATCGAGACGATCGACGTGCCGCAGGCGCGTGACTATGTCGAAAAGGTCGTGGCGGCCTACTGGATCTACCAGCGCATGAACGGCCGGCCTCTGCATACGCTGGACGCCGTAGCGTCGGGGGCCTCGCGGGTTCCCCTGGCCCTGGACTATGTGGCGCCGCCGCCGGCTCCGGTTCAGGCGATCGATCTGGCCTCTGCGGCCACGACCGCCGGAACCAACTAGATCACGCTGACCAGAAGCAACGCCGGCAGGCAGCAGGCGATCACGATCATCAGCCCATAGACCATCAGGCTGGGACGACGCGCACCGGGCTGCTGAACGGGCATGGACATGGCGGACCTCTGAACGCACAGGCGTTCTTGCGGGGCGCAAAATATCGCCGTTGTCTTAAAGCCGGGTTCCGCGAGGCGGTTAATGGTTTGACAGCGCCTCGGCGGACCACTCCAGAAAATCGGGTTGGGCCAGAAGGGTGTCGCGGTAGGCGGCCGCCGTTCCGTCGTCGCCATGGGCGGCGAGGTCGACCTGGAAATGCCGGAACCGCGCCGCGACGGGGGTGAAAAAGGCGTCCGGCACGGACCAATCGCCAAACAGGTACGGCCCGCCCGCTCCGAACCGGGTCCGCATCTCGCGCCAAAGGGCCACGATGCGACGGATGTCCTTCGTGACGGCCTCGCCCGCAGGCGGCGGCGAGCGGTCCGGGCCGACCATGGTGTGGTCGGGACCCATGCCGCACTCCGTGCGCAGGCCCATGAAGCCGCCGTGCATCTCGCAGGCCGCCGAGCGGGCCAGCCAGCGGGCGTGGGGGTCGGCGGGCCACAGGCGAACCTCGGGGTAGCGTTCCGCGCACCAGACCGAGATGGCCATTGAATCCCAGATGGTCTCGCCCTCGACCCTCAGCAGGGGCACGAGGCGAGACGGCGAAATCTTCTCCAGTTCGGCCTGGCCCTCGGGACCGTAGATGTCCATCTCGCGCACGGTGAAGTCCGCCTTGCAGCGCTTCAGCACCAGCCAGGGCCGCAGCGACCAGGTCGAATACAGACGCGGTCCGATGATCAGTTCCATGAAGCCTCTCCCGGGATTCGCGTCCAGCCAATAGAGCCCGACCGCCCTCGCCGCCAGCACCGGATGGCCGAGTTCGGCACAGGTCGGCACAAGCGGCGCTTGACTCAACCGGTCGCGGGACCGACACGACGCGCCCATGATCAGCCGCTATTCCCGCCCCGCCGCCGTCGCCATCTGGTCGCAGGAGACCAAATACAGGATCTGGTTCGAGATCGAGGCGCACGCCGCCACCAGGATGGCCGAGCTGGGTACGATTCCCGCCAGCGCCGCCGAGGCGATCTGGGCCAAGGGCAAGGATGTGGTGTTCGACGCCGACCGCATCGACGAGATCGAACGCACCACCAAGCACGACGTCATCGCCTTCCTGACCCATGTGGCCGAGATCGTCGGCGAGGAAGCCCGCTTCCTGCACCAGGGCATGACTTCGTCGGACGTGCTGGACACCTGTTTCGCGGTGCAGCTGGCGCGCGCGTCCGACCTGCTGGTCGAGGGCGTCGACCGGGTCCTCGCGGCGCTGGAGAAGCGGGCGCTGGAGCATAAATTCACCCCCTGCGTCGGCCGCAGCCACGGCATTCACGCCGAGCCGGTGACCTTCGGCCTGAAGCTGGCGGGCTATCACGCCGAGTTCCAGCGGGCGAAGCGGCGGCTGCTGACGGCGAAGGAAGAGATCGCCACCTGCGCCATCTCAGGGGCGGTCGGCACCTTCGCCAACGTCGATCCGGCGGTGGAGCAGTATGTGGCCGAAAAGATGGGTCTGGCCGTCGAGCCGGTCTCGACCCAGGTCATCCCGCGCGACCGCCACGCCGCCTTCTTCGCGGCCCTGGGCGTGGTCGCCTCCTCGGTCGAACGCCTCGCCATCGAGATCCGCCATCTGCAGCGCACCGAGGTGCTGGAGGCCGAAGAGCCGTTCGATCCGGGCCAGAAGGGCTCGTCGGCCATGCCGCACAAGCGCAACCCGATCCTGACCGAGAACCTGACCGGCCTGGCCCGGTTGGTGCGCTCCGCCGTCGTACCGGCGATGGAGAACGTCGCCCTCTGGCACGAGCGCGACATCAGCCATTCCTCGGTCGAGCGCGGCATCGGGCCGGACGCCACCATCCACCTGGACTTCGCCCTGCATCGTCTGGCGGGGGTGGTCGAGCGGCTGCAGGTCTATCCGGCCAATATGGAGAAGAACCTGAACCTGCTGGGCGGGCTGGTGCACTCCCAGCGTGTCATGCTGGCCCTGACCCAGGCGGGGGTGTCGCGCGAGGACGCCTATGCGGCGGTGCAGGAGAACGCCATGAAGGTCTGGCGCGGCGAGGGCCGGTTCATCGACTTCCTCAAGGCGGACGCGCGCGTGACCCTGACCAACCCTGAGTTGGAAAACCTGTTCGATCTGGGCTACCATACCAAGCATGTCGACACGGTGTTCGCCCGTGTGTTTGGGGCCTGATGGTCTATGTTCGCGTTTCTGATTCTGACTGCGCTTCTGGTGTCCGGACCGCAGGATGGCCCTCAAGCCGAAGCCGCTGAAACCCCCCGGCTGACCCGGGTCGCCGAGCCCGGCGCCGTCAGCCGGTGCATGGGCGCCCTTGTCGGGTTCTCCAATGTCAGGGTGCGATGCACCGTCGCCAGCGACGCCACAATGCGACAATGCGCAATCCTGACCGCCAATCCCCGGGTTCTACGCTACCGTGAACGCTTCGAATGCATGGCGGCGGCGACGCGGGTTTATGAGGCCGACGGCTCCCCGGCGACGGGACGCGTCGTGCAACTGACCCTTCATGGCGCTTCCGAGTTCTCAAATCCGCGTCGCCAATAATCTGCCGCCGATCGTTTCGGCCGGGACCCGCCTTTTGATTCTCGGCAGCCTGCCCGGCGACGCGTCGCTGAAGGCGGCGCAATATTACGCTCATCCACAAAACGCCTTCTGGCGGCTGGTCGGCGGGGTGGTCGGGGTCGATCTGGCCGGCCTGCCCTACCCTGACCGACTGGAAGCCCTGAAGACCGCCGGCGTGGGTCTGTGGGACGTCATCGCCCACGCGACACGCCCCGGCAGTCTGGATGGGGCGATCCGGGACGCCGAGGCGGCGGACCTGAACCTGCTGGCGGGGCGGCTACCCGGGCTGCGCGCCGTAGCGTTCAACGGCGCGACATCCGCGCGGATCGGCCGACGGACCCTGACCCCCGCCCCGGGGATCAGCCTGATCGATCTGCCCTCCTCCAGCCCGGCCCACACCCGATCCTTCGAGTCCAAGGCCGAGGCATGGAGCGTGCTGAAGCCGTTCGTGATCAGGCCTTGACAGCATCGCTGAAACGAAAAGGGCCGCTCCGGCGATGGAGCGGCCCCTTTTCGTTCGGGAGCGCCGGAACGGCCTATTCGCCGTTGCGAATCTGGTCGCGGGCGACGGACGACAGCTCGTCCATCTTGCGGCGGATTTCGCCTTCCGACACGGTCAGACCGGCGCCTTCCAGATCCTGGGCGATCTTGCGGAAGACATCTTCCTCGCCCGGCTGGTCGAAGTCAGCCTTGACGATGGCGCGTCCATACTCTTCGGCGCCCGCGGCGTTCAGGCCCATTTTCTCGGCGGCCCACAGGCCCAGCAGCTTGTTGCGCCGGGCGACCGCCTTGAACTCCTGTTCCTGATCGAGGGCGAATTTGGACTCGAAGCCCTTTTCCCGATCGTCGAAGGTGGTCATGGGCGTTGCGAGGCTCCGTCTGGCGACCCAGCGGGGCCGCGATCGAGGGTGGTCTATATCCACCCCATACCCGAACGCAACCGGAACTGACGGGGTTGCGACGAGGCGGCCGCGGGGCGCGCCAAAACGACGCTGGTTTGTATCGCGGCGCCGCATCCGCTAAGGGTTCCGCGACTTTTTCCCGCCCGCCCGCGATTCCGGATCAAGCCGCCCAGACCCGGGTCTGGCCGCGCGATCTGCGTTTCCGGCAGGCCCCGCCCGGACTGCAGATGATGAACGTCAAGCGCAAGAAGCTCTACGAGGGCAAGGCCAAGATCCTGTACGAGGGACCGGAGCCCGGCACCCTGATCCAGTATTTCAAGGACGACGCCACCGCCTTCAACGGTGAGAAGAAGGCCCAGCTTGAGGGCAAGGGCGTCATCAACAACCGCATCAGCGAATTCATCATGTCGCGCCTGAACGGCATCGGCGTGACCAACCATTTCATCAAGCGGCTGAACCTGCGCGAGCAGTTGATCCGCGAGGTCGAGATCATTCCGCTGGAGGTGGTCTGCCGCAACGTCGTCGCCGGCTCCATGAGCCAGCGTCTCGGCATCGACGAGGGCACGCCCCTGCCCCGCTCGATCATCGAATTCTATCTCAAGAAGGACGAGCTCAACGACCCGATGGTCACGGAAGAGCACATCACCGCCTTCAACTGGGCCACGACCCAGGAGCTGGACGACATCCTGGCCATGACCGTCCGCGTGAACGACTATCTGTCGGGCATGTTCGGCGCGGTCGGCATCACCCTGGTGGACTTCAAGATCGAGTTCGGCCGGGTGTGGGAGAACGATTTCAGCCGGGTCATCCTGGCCGACGAGATCAGCCCCGATTCGTGCCGCCTGTGGGACACCAACACGGGCGAGAAGCTGGACAAGGACCGCTTCCGCCGCGATCTGGGCAATGTGATCGAAAGCTATACCGAGGTGGCCCGCCGCCTCGGCATCATGAAGGATATGCCGACCGTGATTCAGGGTGGATTGCACTAGTATGGCCAAGGTCAAGGTTCACGTCTTCCTCAAGCCCGGCGTGCTGGACGTCCAGGGCAAGGCTGTCGAACAAGCCCTGCATGGTCTGGGCTGGCCCGGCGTCGCCAACGCCCGGGTCGGCAAGCTGATCGAGTTCGACCTCGACGCAGCCGATCCCGCCGCCGAGGCGAAGAAGATGTGCGAGCAGCTGCTCGCCAACACCGTGATCGAAAGCTACCGCATCGAGGTCGCGTGAAGCGGCTGATCCAGTTCTCGGTCGCGGCCTTCGTCCTGGTCTGCGTGCTGATCTTCGCCGCGGCGCTGGCGGGGGGGCTGACCGACGATTCGGCGTTTACCCAGGCCGCGAAGGACGCGGCGCACTAGCGACCCCGACCCTCATTGTGCGTTAGGCTGGCTCCAGACACAGCGAGGAGCGATCCATGGCCTTCACCGTTACATCCGCAGGCTTCGCCGACGGCGGTGCCCTGCCCGACGCCCAGGTGCACGCCAAGGGCAACCGATCGCCACAGCTGAGCTGGTCCGGCGCGCCCGAGGGTACGAAGAGCTTCGCCGTCACCTGCTACGATCCCGATGCGCCTACCGGCTCGGGCTTCTGGCACTGGACGGTGGCCAACATCCCCGCCGATGTTACGGAGCTGGCCGAGGGCGCCGCCCTGCCGAAAGGCGCGGTCGAGGGGCGGACCGATTTTGGCGAGCCCGGCTTCGGCGGCGCGGCGCCTCCGCCGGGACATGGCCCGCACCGCTATATCTTCACGGTCTTCGCCGTCGATCAGGAACGGCTGGACGTGACGCCGGAGAATTCCGGCGCCGTGTTCGGCTTCAACCTACATTTCCATACGCTGGCGAAGGCCTCGATCACGGGCGTGTACGAGAATCGCGGCTGAGCGGTTTCCATCGGGAGGGGCGGCATGAGGACTATCGTCAAGGCGATCGCGGCGGGAGCCCTGCTTCTGGCCACGGCCAGCGTGGTGGAAGCCCAGGACGTTCCGGCCGTCGCTCCCGCAGCGACGGCGACGCCTGCAGGCATTCCGATAGACAGTCCGTGGCGACGCGCCGTCTATGAACAGGCGCATGAGCATTTCCGGCATCCGAGCTGGGGCTGGCGGCATTCGGAACGCGACTATCTGTTCGGCATGGCGGTGGCGCAGGCCGAGGGGCTGACGGTCGATGCGGACGTGATGTTCGCCGCGGCCTTCCTGCACGACTGGGGCGGGATCGAACCGTTCGCCGTCACAGGCGTGGACCACGCCGTGCGCTCGGTGCAGCTGGCCGAGCCATTCCTGACCGAGGCCGGCTTCCCGATGGAGAAATTTCCGGCCGTTCGCGCCGCCATCCTCGGCCACATGTACGACAAGGAGCCGGAGGGCTCAGAGGCGCTCGTCCTTCACGACGCGGACGCGCTGGACTTCCTCGGCGCCCTCGGGGCCGCGCGGCTGCTGGCGGCGACGGGCGACCGGCCGGACTATGACCAGGCGCTGGGTCGGATCGAGCGATTCGCGGTCGACATCCCGCCGCGGCTGAAGACGGCCGCGGCCCGCCGGATGGCCGAGCCGCGCGTGGCGGTCATGACGGAATTCCTCGCCATGGTGCGGCGTGAAACGCCGGACGGCGCCAGACCCTGACAGGAGCGGCAAACGCTGCTAAAGGGCCGCGCCATGAGCGCAGCCGTCATCGTCTTCCCCGGTTCCAACTGCGACCGCGACTGCAAGGTCGCCGTCGAACGCTCCACGGGCGAGCAGGTCCAGATGATCTGGCACCAGGAGACGGAACTGCCAGCCGGGCTTGACCTGATCATCCTGCCCGGCGGCTTCTCCTACGGCGACTATCTGCGATGCGGAGCTATGGCGGCCCAGTCGCCGATCATGCAGGCGGTGAAGAAGGCCGGCGACGACGGCGTGGCGATCCTGGGCATCTGCAACGGCTTCCAGATTTTGTGCGAAGCCGGAATGCTGCCGGGCGCCCTGCTGAAGAACGCCGGCCTGAAATACGTCTGCAAGCCAGTCAGCCTGACCGTGACCAACGGCCAGACCCGCTTCACCGCCGGCTATCAGGGCCAGCGCGAGGTGGTCATGACCCAGGGCAATGGGGACGGAAACTATTTCGCCGGCGCCGAGGACCTGGCCCGGCTCGAGGGCGAGGGCCAGGTCGTGTTCCGCTATGTCGACAACCCGAACGGCTCGGTGAACGACATCGCCGCCGTCCAGAATGCGCGCGGCAACGTTCTCGGCATGATGCCCCACCCCGACCGGGCCTTCGAGGAAGAGCTGGGCTCGGCGGACGGCGCGACCCTGTTCCGCAGCGTGTTCGCGGCGGCCTGAGCCCGCGCCGCGTTCAAACGCCCCAGGCCGCGCCGCCGGCGCCGTAGCCGTCGATCGCCTGGAACATCGCCGATACGAGCGCCCGTTCCTCCTCGGTCACCTCCGGTTTCCAGGCGTCGAAGATCAGGATGGTGCGATCCTGGCCGCTGTCGTTCGCGGCTTCGTGCTCGATGGTGTCGTCGAAGGCCCAGGCCTGCCCCTCCTTCCACTCGCGGACGTCATTGCCGACCCGGAAGCGCGAGCCCGGCGGCGCGATCAGGGGCAGGTGGCAGATCAGCCGCGTATTGATCAGGCCATGGTGCGGCGGGATGCGCGCACCGGCCTTCAGGCGAGAGAACAGAATCGACGGCGTTCGGCCCGGCACGCGGCATAGCGGGACGTCGGCCAGGGCCTCAAGCGTCCGGGGGCAACGGCGCGCGATGTCGGGCTGTTCCTCGCCGTCCTTCCAAAGAAACACGGCGCTCCAGTCGGCGTTCGAGGCCATGCCCTTCGCATCGGTATTGGGCCGGTCCGCGCGCGGCTCGACATAGGGGCGAAACAGGTCCGGCTGGGCCAGCAGAGCCTCCAACTCGGCCCGGATATCCGCCGCGGCCGCCTCCACCGCGGTCAGCCACGGCAGGGTCTCGCGCGGCTGGAACTGAACCTGCGGCAGGCCGGGAAACAGATAGAAGCGCGGCTCCTGCAGATACAGCCGCTTGCGACCCGCCATCAGGTCCAGCGACAGGGCGAAGCGATCGCTGGATGTGGCCGTGTCGAAGCCGGCCCGGACCAGGCTGTCGGCCAGGTGGGCCTGAAAGCGAGCCGCCTGATCCTGTATGGCCGCCTGGGCCCGCCGCAATTCCTGGAGCAGATCGGCCGGCAAGCCCTTGCCGTCGCCGGCCGCGCGCAGGGCGGACCCATAGAAGCTGGCGCCGCCCCGCGGGTCGCCAAGGCCCGTCAGGGCGTCGCCCTTGGCGATCAGGGCGCGCAGATCGCGCGGATTGACCGCCAGCACCCGGTCGGCGTCCGCCAGGCGGGCGCGGTGCGCCGGTTCGTCGTCTGTCTCGCCCATGTTCCGATCGGAGGTCGGCGAGCCAGCTTCGTCAAGTTGAAACTCGGACTTCGCGGCTCGCCGATCATCTTCGTCGGGCGTGATCGGCCTGGACGGAGTCCGTTTCGAGAACGGTGGTGCAGCATGGCCGGGGCGGTCGGTGTCGGCCGTGGTCGGTCTTATTGCCTGCTTTAATCCAACCCGCGTCGAACGGCCCCGGTTCCGACGATGAACCCTCGGCGCGCCCATGCGTAGTTGAGGGCCGCCACCCGAGGAGAGTCCGATGTCGTCCATTGTCCGCCCGACCCCGGCGCAGATGACGCGTCGTCTGATCGTGCTGGCCGCCGCCGTCTTCGCCATCGTGGTGGGACAGGGCCAGATGGCGCTGGGCTGGGGCCAGACCGCCGCCGAATTCTCCGCCGACAGCGACGCGACCCTGAAGGTGGCCGGTTACGCCTTCGCCATATGGGGCGTCATCTATCTGGGCCTGCTGGTCTACGCCGTGCGTCAGGTCCTGCCGCAGACGGGCGAGAGCCTGCTGATCCATCGGTTCGGCTGGCCATCGGCCCTGGCGCTGGCCGGCATCGGGTTGTGGATCATCGCCGCCGCGCTGGACGGCGAGATCGCGACGATCGTGCTGATCTTCGGCTCGCTGGCGGTGCTGCTGATCCCGCTGTTGCAGAACGCCGGCGCCATCCGCGCCCTGCCCGTCCGGGAACGCGACCGCTGGATGGTGGTCTGGCCGCTGGCGCTGCTGGCGGGATGGCTTACGGTCGCCGCGCCCCTGAACCTGATCACCGTGGCCACCGGCAACGGCGACCTGCCCGCGGTGCTGCCGCCGACCCTCTGGGCGATCATCGCCGTCGTCGTGGTGGTCGGCGTCGCTCTGGCCGTGACCTGGCGGATTCGCACCGTCGCCTATGCCCTCCCCGTCGCGTGGGGTTTGCTGGGCGCCTTTGTCGCCGAGCAGCCCCGGAACACCACCCTGGCCTATGTGGCGCTGGCGGCGGCGGTCGCGGTGCTGGTCGGGGCGATCATACTGAGTCTCGGCCTGCGCCGGGGCGTCGAACGGCGTGACGCGGTTCACAGCTAGGACGGCGCCGGCGCGGTCGAACACTCCTACGTCCGGAATTGACGCAGGCGTATGATCTTATGACCGAACCCGTCGAGGCCGGTCTTTGACAATCGAATGCAATGGACGAGGGCGCCCGCCGAGTGGACGCTGTGGACGCTGTGGACGCTGTGGACGCTTTGGACGGTGTTTTCCGACCGCCCCGTCAGATCGGCTGATCCGCTTGGTCGACCTTGTCCTGGTCCGTCTGATCATCGTTGGCGGCGTGTTTGAAGGCGCGTTCGGCGGCGGCCGAGGCTCCGGCGTCGTCGGCGGCGATCTCTGGCGCGTCGGGATCCTCGGGCGTCGCGGCGGGGTCGATGGGTTGGTCAGGCATCGCAGCCTCCTTCAGCTTCACGGGATCAATGGCCGTCGCCCCGCGATGTTCCGCTCAGGGGCGGCTGACACTTGCCCCATGAACGGCTAGAAGGCGCGCCCATGAGCGCTCCGCAGAAGACCATGGCCGAACTGGCCGCCGAATACGGCCTGGCCCCGAACGAATATCAGGTCGTCCTTGACCGGCTGGGGCGCGAGCCCAACAACGTCGAACTGGGCGTGTTTTCGGTGATGTGGTCCGAGCACTGCTCGTACAAGTCCTCGAAGATCCACCTCGGCAAATTCCCGACCAAGGGACCGCGGGTGATCTGCGGGCCGGGCGAGAACGCCGGGGTCATCGACATCGATGACGGCGACGCCTGCATCTTCAAGATGGAGAGCCACAACCACCCGTCCTACATCGAGCCCTACCAGGGCGCGGCGACGGGCGTGGGCGGGATCATGCGCGACGTCTTCACCATGGGCGCGCGGCCGGTGGCCCTGCTGAACGCCCTGCGCTTCGGCGATCCGTCGCACGAGAAGACGAAGCGGCTGGTCAAGGGCGTGGTCTCGGGCATCGGCGGCTACGGCAACTGCGTCGGCGTGCCGACGGTGGCGGGCGAGACCAATTTCCACGCCGGCTACAACGGCAACATCCTGGTCAACGCCATGTGCGTGGGTGTGGCCAAGGCCGACGCCCTGTTCTATTCGGCCGCCCCGGCGCCGGGCCTGTCGGTGGTCTATTTCGGCTCCAAGACCGGCCGCGACGGCATCCATGGCGCGACCATGGCCTCGGCCGAGTTCGACGAGGACTCCGACGAGAAGCGTCCGACCGTGCAGGTCGGCGATCCGTTCGCCGAGAAGCTGTTGATCGAGGCGACGCTGGAGCTGATGGCCTCGGGCGCGGTCGCCGCCATTCAGGATATGGGCGCGGCGGGTCTGACCTCTTCGTCGGTGGAGATGGCCGGCAAGGGTGCGGTCGGCATCGAGCTGAACATGGACGCCGTGCCCCAGCGCGAGGAGGGCATGACGGCCTATGAGATGATGCTGTCGGAAAGCCAGGAGCGGATGCTGGCGGTGCTGAAGCCCGGCCGCGAGGAAGACGGTCATCGCATCTTCAAGAAATGGGGTCTCGACGCCGCAGTCATCGGCATGACCACCGACACCGGGCGGCTGGTGCTGAAGCATCACGGCGAGACGGTGTGCGACGTGCCTCTGGCCCCGCTGTTCGACGACGCCCCCCTGTACGACCGCCCGTGGGTTCAGCCCAAGCTGCAGCCGCGTCTGGCTCCCGCCGAGGTCCCGGCGCCCGAAAGCTGGATCGATGCCGTGCTGAAGGTGCTGTGCTGCCCGGACATGGCGTCAAAGCGCTGGATCTGGGAGCAGTACGACCGCCACGTCATGGCCGACACCCTGCACGACTCGGCCACGGCCGCAGACGCGGGGGTGGTGCGGGTGCACGGCACGGACAAGGGTCTGGCCATGACCTCGGACTGTACGCCCCGCTACGTCCAGGCCGACCCTTATGAGGGCGGCAAACAGTGCGTGGCCGAGGCCTGGCGCAATCTGACCGCAGTCGGCAGCCGGCCCATCGCCATCACCGACAACCTGAATTTCGGCAATCCGCAACGGCCCGAGATCATGGGCCAGATCGTCCGCGCCATCGACGGCATGGCCGAGGCCTGCCGGGTGCTGGACTTCCCGGTCGTGAGCGGCAACGTCAGCCTCTATAACGAGACCAACGGCGCGGCCATTCCGCCGACCCCGACGGTCGGGGCGGTCGGCCTGCTGACCAACTACGACACCGTCACCGGCTTCGGCGGCATGGTCGAGGGCGACGTGCTGGTGCTGATCGGCGAGACGGTGGGCGAGTTGGGCTCGTCCCTCTATCTGCGCGAGGTTCTGGGCCGCGAGGACGGCGCCCCGCCGCCGGTCGATCTGGCGCTGGAGCGCAAGACCGGCGATTTCGTGCGCGGCCTGATCGAGGCCGGCGACCTGACCTGCGTCCATGACCTGTCCGACGGCGGCCTGATCGGCGCGGCGGCGGACATCGCCCTGGCCTCGGACTGCGGCGTCGAGCTGGACGCCACCTCGTCGACCCACGCCCACATCCTGCTCTTCGGCGAGGATCAGGCCCGCTATCTGGTCGCCGTGCCGGACGCCACCGCAATCATAGCGGCGGCGCAGAACGCCGGGCTGCATGCCTCGGTGGTCGGACGGGCCAGGGGGACCGACTTCGCCTCCGGAAGCGTGGACGGCGACCTGTTCCGCCTGCCGCTGGCCCACCTGCGCGAGATGCACGAGGGCTGGATGCCGAACTGGATCGAGGGCTGATGCGTCGCGTCGCCATCCTCCTGCCGGCGGCCTTGGCCCTGACAGCCTGCGAAGGCGGCGGCGACCCCGTCCAGCAGGCCCTGCGCGAGACGGCGGCGGCGAACCAGTCGGCGACGGTGCGGGAAACGGCGACGACGTCCGCGACCGATCCCGCCTCGATGGACCGGACCTGGGTCGCCGGGATGATTGAGCATCATCGCAACGGCGCGGCCATGGCGGACGCCGCCCTGGTCCGATCCCAAGACCCGCAGGTTCGGCGGATGGCGCAGGCGATCAAGACGGCCCGGACCCGCGAGATCGCGGAGATGCAGGCGTGGGAGCCCGCCGCCGCCGCCGTCCCGTAGCGGGGCCGTGACGACCGTCACATTTCCGGGCTAGGTCGGACGGGCGCGTTCCGGAGGTCCCCATGTCGGTATTCGATTCCCTGTCCCGTCGCGGGCTGCTGCTCGGCCTCGGCGCCGGCGGCGCGCTGGCGGGATCGAGCCATCAAGCCCTGGCCGATCCGGTGTTCGCGGAATACCCGTTCCAGCTGGGCATCGCCGCCGGCGACCCGGCCCCCGATGGCTTCGTCATCTGGACCCGGCTGGCCCCGCGCCCGCTCGAGATCGGTCATGGCATGCCGTCCCAGCCCGTACCGGTGAAATGGGAGGTCGCGACAGATCGCGGCTTCTCCAACGTGGCGCAGAGGGGCGAAGCGATCGCGCGGCCCGAAATGGGTCACGCCGTTCACGTCGAGGTCGAAGGACTGGAGCCGGGCCGGGACTATTTCTACCGCTTCATCGCCGGAACCGAACGCACCGCCACAGGCCGGGCGAAGACCGCGCCCGCGGCCGGCTCGGCAGTCGCTCAGGCGCGCTTCGGCGTGCTGGGCTGCCAGGCGTATGAGCAGGGCTTCTACACCGCCCACCGCAAGGCGGCGGCCGAGGATCTGGACTTCGTCTATTGCTATGGCGACTACATTTATGAAGGCCGTGGCAGCCGGACCTACACCGGTTCGGGCGGTACGATGGAGAACCCGCGCCAGCATTTCGGCGGCGAGATCTACAGCCTGGACGACTACCGGCGCCGTTACGCCCAGTACAAGATGGACACCGACCTGCAGGCCAGCCACGCGGCGACGGCCTGGTTCGTGACCTGGGACGATCACGAGGTCGCCAACAACTGGGTCTCAGCCTTCGACGACGGGGTGCCGCCCGAAGTCTTCCTGCTGCGCCGTCAGGCGGCGGCCCAGGCTTTCTACGAGCATATGCCGCTGCGCCGTTCGGCCTTC
The DNA here is from genome assembly GCF_035561115.1 of Brevundimonas sp. Taxonomy (GTDB): domain Bacteria; phylum Pseudomonadota; class Alphaproteobacteria; order Caulobacterales; family Caulobacteraceae; genus Brevundimonas. The sequence goes on along the minus strand of NZ_DATMYH010000050.1, from coordinate 54,874 downwards.
CCGCGGGGGGCGGAGATGCAGCTGTACCGCCAGTCGTCGTGGGGCGATCTGCTGGACCTGAACTTCCTCGACACCCGTTCCTTCCGCTCGGATCAGCCGTGCGACGACGCCTGGGCGACGACCTGCGCCGGCGTCTCGGCGCGCGACGCCCAGGTTCTGGGCGATGCCCAGGAGGCCTGGCTGTACCGAAACCTCGACCAGTCGCGGGCGCGCTGGAAGGTGCTGGCGCAGCAGATCATGGTGATGGATCTGGAGCGCAGGGAAGGGCCCGAGCCGGGCTACAACCTGGACACCTGGGCCGGCTATTCGATCCCGCGCCAGCGGCTGCTGGACCGGCTGCGCGAGCGCCGGATCGGCAACACCATCGTGCTGACCGGCGACGAGCATCAGAACTACGCCGGCGAGCTGTACCGCGACAGCCGCAACCCCGAGGGCGCGCCGATCGCGTCGGAGTTCGTCACCACCTCGATCAGCTCGTCCGGCGACGGCCAGGACCAGCGGGCCGACGGCCGGCGCTACCTCGCCGACAATCCGTTCCTGAAGTTCAACAACGCCCAACGCGGCTATGTCGTCTGCGACGTCACCCCGGAACGCTGGCAGACCGAGTTCAAGGTGCTGGACAAGGTGTCGGACAGGGGCGGGACGTTGACGACGCGGGCGAAGTTCGCGGTGGCGAGCGGGGACGCGCGGGTCGTCCCGGCCTGAGGTCAGGCGGCCGGCAGATAATCGTTGGCCTCGACCAGCCGGAAGCCTGGCGTGGTCTGGACGAACTGCCTCAGCCAGTAGCTGTGGCCTGATCCATAGACGACCACGATCCGGTCGCCCGGCTTCGCGGCCTGCATCAGGCGCGCGAAGATCAGGGCGTTGCGGGTGTACCAGCGGCCGTTGAGGACCGCGCCGGGCTGGGCGTCGCCCGCCCCGAAGGCGAGCATGGCGGTGTAGAAGGTCTGGTCCGAGGCCGCGCGCTCGGGGGTGTTCATCCACCGCAGCAGATCGGCGACCGTGTCCGTCCGCTGGCGGGTCTCCATGTCGGCGATCATCGCTCCGACCTGGGCGTGCATGGCGCCGAGGACATCCATGCGACCGTTGGCCTCGGCCCAGGCCTGTACGTCCTCGAAGGGGAAGTAGGAGGGCTGGTCGTCGCGATCCTGTTCGTCGATGGCGTAGACCCTCTCCAGCCCAAGGCGATGGGCGAGGCGATAGCCGACCTGGACCCGCTCGTCGGGGTCGGTCAGCAGGTCGGCGGGGGTGAAGGCCGGATAGCGGTGGTCCAGCATGGTCGACTGGTCGCGCGCCACCCGCTCGACCGCGATCGCCGTCGGCCGGAAGCGCGCCAGCGCCTCGGCGACGGCCTCGAGTTCGGCCTGCTTCCCCGGCGTGGTCACCGGATCGACCCGGGCGTTGTGCAGGTCCTGGCCCGGATTGCCCATGTGATAGGTCCCCAGCACCATGACCTCGACCGGGGCGGCGTCAGGGGTCTGCGCCATCGCGGCGGCCGGCAGGACGAGGGCCACGAGGGCGGCGAGAAGTCTCAGCATGGACGGGCTCCGAGGGTTTGGAGGCCAGAGGCTCCGAGCCGCCCGTTTGGATGCAGCCGCCCGCGATTAATTTCCGGCGGGCGCGCCGCGGCGGCAGGCGGCGAAGCACCAGATGGCGTAGCCCAGGGTCAGGACCATCGCCACGGCGACCGGGACCATGGAGACGGTGTCGGCGAACGGCAGGGGGGCGAAGGCCCAGAAGCCGGCGTAGGCGAGACCGGCGAGGGTCATGGACCAGCCCGCGACCCGAAGCGCGGCCTGGGACCGGGTCTCGGCCCCGGCGGATTTGCGCGGCCGGCCGAGTTGTTTGGGCATGAAATTGGCCCAGGCGGCCAGGCCGAGGCCGATCAGGGCCTGGACCGCGCGCCGGACGATGTCGTCGGCCACCATTCCCTCCGCCGCGGCGAAGCGCAGGCCGGCGGCGACGGCGAGAAAGACGGCGGCCAGGCCGAGGGCGAAGCCGAGGGGTTTGACGATCATCGGGTGGGTTCCTTGCGGGGCGCGGAGACGGGGTCCGCCTCCGCGCTGTTGTGCAGGGAGCCGAAGCCGAAGGTCCGGGCGAAGCCCAGCAGGGCGTCCTCCAGCACCGACAGCTTGAGCCGGTAGGTGATGGTCGTGCCCTGCTTGTATGCGTCCACCAGATCGGCCTCGCGGAGGACGTTGAAGTGGGCGGACATGGTCGGCTTCGACACGGGGAAATGCTCGCTGAGCTCGCCGGCCGTCATGGGCCGTCCGCGCAGAAGCTCAAGCACCCGACGGCGGGTTGGATCGGAAAGGGCCTTGAACACACTGCTCATAGATTGATGATTAGCTAATTATCGAACTAAAGTCAAGGGGCGCGTTGGCTGTGACGCGCGGAACGCTGTTCAGCCCGCCAGCCGGACCTCAGGCGCGTCGGCGACATCGGGCGAGTCGGGGACGTATTCGAGGATGTCGGCCGGAGCGCAGTCCAGATAGCGGCACAGCGCGTCCAGGGTGGCGAACCGCAAACCCCTCACCTTGCCGGACTTGAGCAGCGACAGATTGGTTTCGGAAATGCCGATGGCGCGCGCAAGCACGTTCGAGCGGACCTTGCGGCGCGCCATCATCACGTCGAGCCTGAGCACGATCGGCATCAGACGAACCTCGAAGCGTCGTCGTGGACCTCGGCGGCCCATGCCATGACCCGCGCCATGACGAACAGGACGAGACCCAGCCCCAGCGCCTGAAGGCTGTCCAACCGCAACCAGCCTCGGTCATCAAAGCCCGCCGCCGTGACGAGAAGGTGACCCAGCGTCGGGGCCACGGCGTAGGCGACCAGCCAGATCGCCATGAAGGTCAGGCAGCGTGCATTCTCGGCCGCCAGCACCACGCCCGCGCGATACAGGGCGAACAGCCGGCGCAGTTGCCACAGGATCGCCAACGCAGGCGTCAGCATGAGCGTCGCGGATCCGGCCAGGGCGAGCTTGCGCGTGAACGGCATGACCCCCAGCGTCGTCCAGCCCTGGATCAGCCGAGGCGTGCCCGGCTCGATGAAGATCTGCAGCCCGCCGGGCCGGACCTGCACCCGGGGCCCCTCGTAGAACAACACCGTCAGGACCGCGCCCAGAAGGATCACTGCACCGACCGCCAGGGCGGCGGTGAACAGCCACTGCAGGAGCCGGCTGACACCCGCAATGCGGTCGAGCGCCGCCGGGCGCGACGGAACGGGCGGGGGAAGCGTGGCTATCAGGGCCATAGAAGCCTTCCAGAATCATGATTGACAGCAATATTTTTATGTATTTCGATATGTGTTGTCAAAGCGGGAGGGAGAACCATAGTGCGAAACCTGAGCCATCTGGCGATAGCGGCCGTCTTGCTGGCGCTCGGAGCCTGCGCGACGCCGGCGACCCGCCACCCTCTGACCGTGGCTGACCTCGGCGCGCCTGCGTCGACCGGCCGGATGGAAGCCAGCTTGTCCCAACCGGGCGTGGTCGGCTTCGAACGCGTGCGTTTCGCGCAATGGACCGGAGGTCGGGGCGGCTTCATCGATCGGGACGATCCGCGCACCGCCTCGGTTCCGCAAGGGTTCGAGATCGCCGTCATCTACGCCTATGTCCTCGATCATCCGACGCGCGGCCGCTATCTGATCGACGCCGGGGTGTCGCGCGATCTGGAGGCGCGACTGGGCCCGCTGATGCGCAAGGGTCTGGCGGACATGTCCGTCCGGATCGACCGGGGGCTGGCCGAGTGGCTGACCGGTCGCCCGGCGCCGCAGGCCGTGTTTCTGACCCATCTGCATTTCGACCATGTCGGCGGCGTGCTCGATCTCGACCCCGCGGTCCCGATCTATCTCGGACCGGGTGACGCGCGCGAGACCCATCGGCTGAACGGACTGCTGGGCCATCCGATCGACGCCATTCTGACGGGGCGCGCGCCGCTGCGGGAGTGGGCCTTCGCGCCCGATCCGGACGGGCGATTCGCCGGCGTGCTGGACGTTTTCGGCGACGGCTCGGTCTGGGCCCTGCACACGCCCGGTCATTCGCCCGGTTCGACCGCCTATCTGATCAACACCCTCGACGGGCCCAAACTGATCGTCGGCGATGCGGTCCATACCCGGCTGGGCTGGGACGACGCGATGCCCCAGCCGGTTCCCGACAGGGCGAAGGCCGACGCCGAGCGGTCCGCAGACCGGCTGCGCCGCTTCGCCGCCGAACATCCGGCGATCGAAGTGTTCCTCGGCCACCAGTCCCGGGAAGGCCAGCCCGGCCGGGGGAACGAAGGACTACCCTGACCCGGCCGGGCGCGGGGGCGTATCCCGCCTGACCGTCAGAGGTCCGGCCGCTCCGCCAGCAGGGCGACGAGGCGGTCCGGCTTGCCGTCGAACAGCCGGTCCAGCAGATCCTGGACCTCGCCCTCGACCCAAGTCTGGCGGTCGATGACTGCGTGATAGCGCTGGCGGCCGTCGTCCTTCTGCGAACGCACCGCGCCCTTCTGCATCAGGCGATGCAGAAGGGTCTTGATGGTGGCGTCCGCCCAGGGCTGGCCAGCCTTCACCTCCTCGATCAGGGAGGCGAAGGACAACGGCCCTCGGGCCCAGAGCGCGGCGAGAACCGCGCTTTCCGCTTCGGTGACGTGCAGGCGCACCGCCCTCAGGACCCCAGGACGGTTCGATCGATGCGCGCCTCGATGATCCAGTGACAGATCACGCCAACCACGCCCGCCAGCAGTCCCAGAAGGAACAGCAGGGCCGCCTCGGCGAAGCCTGGCGCCAGCACCGCCATGGGGACCGGTTCTCCGGCATTGGCCATGCCGATGAAGCCCATCAGCAGCACGAACATCGCGCCCATCAGCCCCAGCAGCGGACCACCCAGCCTCAAGGCCGAGACATAGGCCGACCCGCCCGACAGCCGCCGCCCCGAAGCCAGCTTGAGCACTGTCACGATGACGGCGGCCAAGGCGCCGACGACAAGCAAAAGCATGATCAGTTTCACGCTGGGCGAGGCGTCGCCGAACACATTGCCCGGCGTTATGCCGGGCCCCGCCGCGAAAGCGACGCCGGGGGCCGCAAGCGCCGCCATAAGGACCGCCAAACCGGCGCGGGAAACTCGGGGATCAGACATGGACGAACTCCTTGGTGGAAAAGGGGAAGACGCGGACAGTCAAGTTTCCCGAACACGACTACAAATGTAATCCATAACGTTTACGTATGTAAACCCTTATGTCAGGCTCGCGGATCGACGGCTGCAGCCAAGGAAATCACCATGGAAGACTTTGGAGCGGCGAAACCCGCACGAGCCGGGCGGACCCGACGGCGGCGCATACGCGCCGAGAAGATCGAGACCGTGCTGATCGTGGCGCTGGCCGGGCTGGTGGTGATCAAGGGCGCGCCCGCCGTCGGCATGATCGCGCTTTGCATCGCCGAGATGATGATGGCGCTGATGAGGGCGTGAGGCCGGCGTCAATCAGGCCGGGACGGGTATCGTCTGGCTCAACCGCCCGCCGACGCGGATCGGTTCGACGCGCGTGGCCAGACCCGTCCGGTCGTCGGTCTCGACATAGACGCCGCAGATGGTGGCCGGGCCATGCGCCGGGACATAGCGGCCGCCCGACAGCCGGGTGGTGAAGCGCCGCAGGGGCTCTTCCTTCTCGTTGCCGATGACGCTGTCGTAGTCGCAGCAGCCGCCGGCGTCGGTCTGATAGGCCGTGCCGGACGGCAGGATCTGGCAGTCGGCGGTGGGGACGTGGGTATGGGTGCCCACCACCAGCGAGGCGCGGCCGTCGCAGAAGTGACCCATGGCCATCTTCTCGGAGGTCGCCTCGCAATGCATGTCGACGATGATGGCGTCGGCGGCCATGCCGAGAGGACAGGCGGCCAGCTCCTTCTCGACGGCGCTGAACGGGCAGTCCATCGGATCCATGTGGATCCGGCCCAGGACGTTCATGACCAGCACGGTCTTGCCGCTGTGGGTTTCGAACAGATTGGCCCCGGCGCCCGGGGCGTCCATCAGGCGCGGATAGTTGAGCGGCCGGATCAGGCGCGGCTCTCGCACGATATAGGTCAGGGCCTCGCGCTGGTCCCAGCTGTGATTGCCCAGCGTCAGACAGTCCGCGCCGGCCATGAACAGCTCACGCGCGGTGTTCTCGGTGATGCCGAAACCGCCGGCGGCGTTTTCCGCATTCACCACCACGAAATCGAGCTTCAGGTCGCGCTTCAGGCCGGGCAGGTGGTCGCTCAGGCCGTCGCGTCCGGACTTGCCGACGACATCACCGAAAAAAGCCAGTCTCATGCGAAGGCTCTATAGCCCGTCTCGGTCAGAACGCCATGCAGGCGGATGTCGTGCGCCTCGACCGGCAGCCGGTCGACCTCCTGCCCCGCGTAGGCGAAGCCGATCCGCACCGCATCCGGCAGGGCCGCGAAGGTGCGATCGTAGTAGCCGCCCCCCTGCCCGAGCCGCCCGCCATGGGGGTCGAAAGCCAGCAGCGGGGTCAGGATCAGCTCAGGCTCGACGACCTCGGCCAAGGGGAAGGGCGCAGGCACGCCGGCTTCGTCGAGTTCCAGCGGCTCACCCGGGGACCAGCGGCGGAAGATCATGGGCGCGTCCCGTTCGATGACCACCGGCAGGCACAGTTCCCGGCCCGCGCGGTCGAGCGCCAGAGACAGGGCGTCGACGTCCAGTTCCGAGCCGATGGCGCGATAGACGGCGACGATCCGCCCGGGCGGCAGGGCGCCGGCCTGTTCGGCGGCGCGGCCGGCGGCGCCCGCGTCCAGCCCCGCCAGACGCTTGCGCGTGGCCCGCATCGCGGCGCGAAGCTGATGCTTGTCGGTCATGGGAGAAACCCGCCCGGCCGCGTCGAACACGCCCGGCAGCCGTAGCGCGCGGACTCGTCGCGCTCAAGCAGGACCCTCCGGTCAAGCCGGAGGGTGACGACACCCGCGACCGCGCTCAAGCAGCGAGGCCCCCGCGGGGCGAGCGACAGGGCAAAAAGAGAGAAGGGTGGCGGCGCCGCAAGAACCGTGAAGGACGTTTAAATCCTCTCGACCTGGGTAGCCAGGTGGGCGCCGTGTGCCCAGGCCCACGAGCCTGGTCAGGGACAGCTCCCTTCGAGTGAATTAAGGTCGCAAGGAAATGTTGCCTTCGACGAGGGCCGCAGCAAGACCCGCCGTCGGGCAAGATAGTCCTTCCGGCCGGGCGGAACAATGGCCGCGCGCCTCAGTCCCTCGTGAAACGCGACGGCGCCGGCTCATCGATCCAATGCATCTCGAGCGCTTCGCCTGCCAGCCGCAGGCGCAGGCGGTCGTCATAACCTTCGGCCATGAACAGTCCCTCGGCGGTCATCGGGACCAGCGCGACCTTCTGGCCGTTGGCGCGGCGCCAAAACAGCTTTCCGTCCTCGAACAGGATGACCCGACCGCCGTAGGTTCCCGCCAGTGCGCGCAGACGGGCTGGCGCAATCGTCGCCGGATGCAGCCGGCTCTCGATTCCGGTTTCGGCCCATGCCCAATCAGCACGGTCGGCCGGATCGGCCCCGGCGCGGGCCAGAAGCGACTTCACCGCCAGCAATGCGGCCGTGTCCAGCGCGATCGCCGGATCGACGGCGACATCGGGACTGACGCCGACGGCCTCCCAGTTCGCGCCGGACACCGGGTGCACGGGCCGCCCGTAGGAGACGCTGAGCATGAAGGCGGGGGCCACGGGAAAGAAGGTGTTGTTGTTCGCCGCGCCCCCGGTGGTCGCACCGACCAGCGTTCCCAGCCGGAACTGCTGGACGTCATAGGCGAACGCCTCGGCCGCGGAACCGACCTGCCGGCTGATCAGGACATAGAGCGGCTTTCCGCGCAGCCGGCCCGCCGGAAGGTTGTCGAGCGTGCGCGACTGGATCGGATCCTTGCCCGCCTCCAGGAAGGTGATGTCGAGCTGGTCCGGCTCCATGAAATGGCTGAGCAGATAGCGCACCGCGGCATGATCCCCGCCCCCGTTGCCGCGCAGATCGATGACCAGGGCGTCGCCGTCGCGCATGAAGCGCATGGCGTCGTCATAGGCCTGCCCCGTGCGATCAGCGACCCAGTGGAAGCCACTGATGCGCAGGTAGCGAACATTGCCCGGCAGGATGCGCATCTCGGTCAGGCCGTTGTTGCTGCGCCGGGCGGCGGCGGCCCAGATGGCCTGGAGCGCCGGATTATCGTCGGCCTCCGCGTCCGAACCGGCGGCCGCCGCATACTGATCGGGCGCATGGTTCAGGTACATGTGCCCGTCGCCACTCGATTCCCGAAGATCGGCGGTCACGCGCTCCGCGAAGACGCCCGGGTCAGCGGTGTCGTAGCGTCCGCTGGCCAGCCCCTCGTTGAGCCGGTCCCGGATGGCCGGAACGCGATCCGGAAAGACGTATCGGCTCTCCACCGTCTGAATGATGGCGGCGATCGCGGCGGCCCGCTGTTCGACGCCCAACGGCGCCGCCGCTTCCGCGCGGGCGACCGCCGTCGGCGCGGCGCGCTGGGCCAGAGCCGGCGTTCCGGCAAGGCAGGCCAGAAGGCAGGCGGAAGCGATGAGGCGGGGGCGGTTCATCAATGGACTCCGGATTTGGGGGAAAGAGCCGCCGCAAGACGGTCGGCAAGCGGACGGCGCTCAAGGGCTTCGAGCGCCCGGATCAGGATATCGGCCAGCGACTGGCCGATATCCTCGTCCAGTGAGCGGGAGGCGGCCTCAGTGGCGGCCCAGCATCGTTCCAGCAGTGGCAGATGCTCCATCGCGAACGGCGTGAGAGTCACAATGCGTTCCCGGGCATCCGCGCCGGGCTCGAGCGAGACCCACTGGCGCGCCGCCATCTGGGTGATGGTCTGGCTGACCGCGGAATGGGTGACGCCCGTATGACCGGACAGGGCCCGGAGGGTCGCCGGACCGTGATTGAGCAGGGCGCGCAGGATGGGCGTGAAGCGGGGCCGGTAGTCCAGGCCGGCGTCGACATAGGCCTGCTCGACCGCCCCATCCAGATGGTCGACGAGACGACGGAGCAGGACGCCGTGGGTGCGGAGTGAAAAGGCCATAGGGGTAATGTATAAGCGCTAATACATTCCGCCAAATGACAAATCCGACAGGCTTCCGGCACAGAAGTGTCGGCGTCAGAGCCCTTGGGCGATCTTTTCCAGCCGGGCGGCGACGGCGTTGAGCGCCTCGGCTACGCCGTCGGTGGTCGCGGCCGCGGACGATGCAGGAACGACTCCGCCGCCGGCGCGCGCCTCATGCAGTTCGTCGGCCAGCATCAGACCGGCCATCAGGAACAGGCGGATGTCGCCGACATGACCCACTTCGCCCGCCACCTGACGCACATGACCGTCGAACTGGCTGGCCAAGGTGCGAACCCGCTCCTCCTGGCCGTCCGCGCAGCCGACGGCGTAGGGGCGCCCGTTGATCTCGACGGTCACCGTCGCCATCAGCGGCTCTCCTGTTCGGCCAGGCTGTCGCGGATGGCGTCGGCGGCGCGAGACAGGGCCTCGGCGGCGTCCCGGCCCGCGGCTTCCAGCTCGTGGATGCGCAGCCGGTCGGTCTCGGTCGAGGGTTCGGGCGCGAACAGATCATCATCGGGCACGCGACTGGACCCGGCCGCACGGCCCTTGAGATCCAGCAACCGGCGTTCCAGCAGCGCCAGAGCGCGGTCGACACGGTCCTTGGCGGCCGAAGCAGCATCCATTCGGGTCACATCCTCCAGAATCCGTATAGAACCCGCGCGCACGCCGGGGTAAAGCGGCGCGCTTCCTTTTTTCCGCCTCCCGACGAAAGGTCCTGCCCGTGACCGACCCTAAAAACGCATCTGAAAAGGCTACTCCCAGACAGATGGCGGACGCCATCCGGGTGCTGTCGATGGACGGGGTCGAGAAGGCGAAGAGCGGCCACCCCGGCATGCCGATGGGCATGGCCGATGTGGCCACGGTGCTGTTTTCCCGATTCCTGAAGTTCGACGCCAGCCGTCCCGACTGGGCCGACCGCGACCGCTTCATCCTGTCGGCCGGGCACGGGTCGATGCTGATCTACAGCCTGCTTCACCTGACCGGGTACAAGGCCGCGACAAAGGAAGAGCTGGCCAACTTCCGCCAGTGGGGCTCGAAGACGGCGGGCCACCCCGAGTACGGCCACATGCCCGGCGTGGAAACCACGACGGGGCCGCTGGGTCAGGGCCTGGCCAACAGCGTCGGCTTCGCCATGGCCGAGCGCCATCTGGCGGCCCGCTTCGGCGCCGACCTGGTCGACCACCGCACCTGGGTTATCGCGGGTGACGGCTGCCTGATGGAGGGCGTGTCGCAGGAGGCGATCGCACTGGCCGGACGCTATCGGCTGAACAAGCTGACGGTGCTGTGGGACGACAATTCGATCACCATCGACGGGGCCGTCTCCCTGTCGGACGCCACCGACCAGAAGGCGCGCTTCAAGGCCGCGGGATGGGCCGTGAAAGCCATCGACGGCCACGACATGAAGGCCATCAAGTCGGCGCTGCAGTGGGCGATCCGCCAGGACCGGCCGACCCTGATCGCCTGCAAGACGAAAATCGGCCGCGGCGCCGCCACCATGGAAGGCAGCCACAAGACGCACGGCGCGGCTCTCGGCGCGGCGGAGATCGCCGCGACCCGTCTGGGCCTGTCCTGGACGCATGAGCCCTTCGAACTGCCCGAAGCCGTCGACAAGGCCTGGAAAAAGGTCGGGCGTCGCGGAGCCAAGGAACGCAAGGCGTGGGAGGCCCGCCTGAACGCCTCGTCCCAGGCGATGGATTTCACGCGCGCCATGAAGGGGGACCTGCCCGCCGGCGCCTTCGACAAACTGCAGGCGAAGATCGCCGAACTTGTCGAGACGAAGCCGGCCCAGGCCACGCGCCAGTCGTCGGGCGCGGCGCTGGACGAGCTGTTCGCCGCCATTCCCGAACTGATCGGCGGCTCGGCCGACCTGACCGGCTCGAACAACACCTTCGTCAAGGGCACGCCGATCTTCGACGCACCCACCTATGAAGGCCGCTACGTCAATTGGGGCATCCGCGAGTTCGGCATGGCCGCGGCCATGAACGGCATGGCGCTGCACGGCGGGGTCATCCCGTACGGCGGCACCTTCATGGTGTTCTCGGACTACAGCCGTCCGGCGATCCGGCTGGGCGCCCTGATGGGCGTGCGGGCCATCCACGTCCTGACCCATGACTCCATCGGCCTCGGCGAGGACGGTCCGACGCACCAGCCGGTCGAGCATCTGGCCGCCCTGCGCGCCATTCCCAACCTGCTGGTTTTCCGTCCCGCCGACACGATCGAGGCCATGGAGTGCTGGCAGGCTGCGCTGGAGCACAAGGCCGCGCCTTCGGCCATGGCCCTGTCGCGGCAGAAGACGCCGGCGGTCCGCACGGTCGCGGCGTCGGAGAACCTGTCGGCCAAAGGCGCCTACGAAATCCGCGCCGCGAAGGGCGAGGCGAAGGTCACCCTGTTCGGCACCGGCACGGAACTGGCGCTGGCGTTGGCCGCCGCCGACGTGCTGGAGGCGGAAGGCGCGCCGACCCGCGTCGTCTCGGTCCCCTGCTTCGAGCTCTTCTTCCAGCAGGACGCCGCCTATCAGGCCTCGGTGATCGGTCGGGGCACGGTTCGCGTCGCCGTCGAGGCCGCGATCCAGCAGGGTTGGGAGCGGTTCATCGGCGAGGACGGCGCCTTCGTCGGCATGACCGGCTTCGGGGCAAGCGCACCGGCCGAGGTCCTGTACGAGAAGTTCGGGATCACGGCGGAGGCCGTGGCGGCGGCGGTCAGGGCGCGCCTCTGATGCGGGCGGCGGCGGGGCTGGCGATGGCGGCCCTCCTGGCCGGCTGCGGCGGACCCGATGTCCCCAAGGCGCAGTCCGCCCTGCGGTTTTCGCCCGATCTGGCGGAGAATTTCCAGGCCCTGCCCCGGGTCGCTCTGAAGACACCAGAGGCGCAGGCGGTGAACGCCGCGCTGGACCGCATCGACGCCCGGGACCGTGAAAGCCGCGAAGATTGCCTGAGCATGAAACCCCACAACGACAATGTGGAGTGGGGCCGAACGGTCGATGTCGCCATGAGCGGTCCGCGGTTCGTCAGCATCGTGATGACCCAGGGCGAGTACTGCGGAGGCGCGCACCCCAACTGGGACCGGCCGGCGCTTGTCTTCGATCTGCAGACCGGCCGGCTCATCGACTGGAGAGCGATCCTGCCTGCCGGGATGACGTCGGAGATGCACGATGAGGACGCGGACGAATGGGTCAGCGCCGCCCATCTGAAATCGCAGGAGCTGAAAGCGTGGTTCGCCGCGCGCGCCATGGCCGCGATGGACGAGTACGGGCGCAAGGAGTGCGCCGACATCTATGGCCAAGGCGGGCATGACGAGTGGGGACTGACCATCTGGCCGGACGCAAAAGCCGCCGGGCTGATCCTGCAATCGGCCGGGCTGGCCCACGCGGAGAAGGGCTGCTCTACAGAGGTGACGATGTCCTTGCGGGAACTGAAGCGGCGGGGGGTGCGGCGCGAGTTGACGGACGCGCTGGAGGCCGCGCACCGCTCGCATCTCTGGCGGGACGGCTATCGGGAACCGGAGGAAGGGCGATGATCCGGGGATTCGTCCTGTGTCTGGCGGCGCTGTGGCCGCTCGCGGCGCCGGCGGCGGCGCAGGTGGCGGTCGAGCCGACGCCGATCACCATCGGACAATCCTTCGCCCTGCCCTCGACGGTCATGGGCGGCGCGCGCGAAATCAACGTGTGGCTTCCACCGGGCTATGCCGCCGGGGAGATGCGCTATCCGGTGCTGTACCTGCTGGACGGAGGGCAGGCCCAGGACTTCCACCACATTTCGGGCATCGCCCAGTTGGGGACCATCGTCGGCACGACGCGGGACGTGATCGTGGTCGGTGTCGCATCCGTCGATCGCCGCAACGAGCTGGCGCTGCCCACCGACAATCCCGAACTGATCGCGCGCTATCCGACCCAAGGCCAGTCCGACCGGTTCCGGCGCTTTCTCGCCAAAGAGGTCCAGCCTTTCATCGACATCCGCTTCCGCACCAATGGCGAGACGGCGCTGATGGGTGAATCCCTGGCGGGGCTGTTCGTGGTCGAGACCTTCCTCAAGGAACCGCAGATGTTCGACGCCTGGGTCGCCGTCAGCCCCAGCCTCTGGTGGGACGACGGACGGCTGGCGCAGCAGTCCGGCGCCCATTTGAGGGATCATTCGAACGACCCGCGCACGCTGATCCTGACCCTGGGCGACGAGGGGGCAGAGGCTCGGGCGCTGATGGACACCCTGGTCGCCAACCTGCGGAACCACGCCCTGCCCGGAGTGACCTGGGAATTCCAGCCGCGGCCCGGCGAGACCCACGCGACCATCTATCACGGGGCGGCGCTGGACGCCTTCCGCCGGCTGTACGCGGTCCCGTCGGCGCCATGAGCCGCATAGGGGCCGTAAGCCTTCTGGTCCGCGACTATGACGAGGCCATTGCCTTCTATGTCGGCAAGCTGGGCTTCGACCTCAGCGAGGACACCGACATGGGCGGCGGCAAGCGCTGGGTGCGGGTGACGCCGAAGGGCGGCCAGACCTCCCTGCTGCTGGCGCGAGCCACGACGGAGGCGCAGCTAGCGCAGGTCGGCGATCAGGCCGGCGGCCGGGTCTGGCTGTTCCTCGAAACCGGTGATCTGGAAGGCGACCACGCGGCCTGGCGCGCGGCGGGGGTCACGTTCCGCGAAACGCCCCGTCATGAGCCCTACGGCAAGGTCGTCGTGTTCGAAGACCTCTATGGCAACGCCTGGGACCTGATTGAACCGTCCCGCTCCGGAGATTGAACCATGACCCGCCTCGGCACACCCCTCTCCGACAGCGCGGTCCGCGTCATGCTTCTCGGCGCTGGAGAGCTCGGCAAGGAGGTCGCCATCGAGCTGCAACGGCTGGGTGTCGAGGTCATCGCCGTCGACCGCTATCCCAACGCCCCCGCCATGCAGGTCGCGCACCGCAGCCACGTCATCCCGATGACGGACCCGCACATCCTCGCCGGAGTGATCGCGGCGGAAATGCCCCACATCATCGTGCCCGAGATAGAGGCCATCGCCACGGAGGTGTTGGCCGAGGTCGAGGCGGCGGGGCATGCCGTCGTCATCCCGACCGCCCGCGCCACACAGCTGACCATGAACCGCGAGGGCATCCGGCGACTGGCGGCGGAAGAGCTGGACGTGCCGACCTCGCCCTACGCCTTCGCCGCGTCCGCTGACGAACTGGCGGGGGCCGCGGAACGGATCGGTCTGCCGGTGTTCGTCAAGCCCGTGATGTCGTCCTCGGGCAAGGGGCAGTCCTTCGTGGAGTCCCTCGATCAGATCGCCGACGCCTGGGCCTACGCCCAGTCCGGCGGCCGCGTCGAAAGGGCCACGGTCATCGTCGAGGGTCGGATCGACTTCGATTTCGAGATCACCCTGCTGACGGTCCGCTCGGTGCGCGACGGCGCGGTGCGGACGGACTTCTGCGCCCCGATCGGCCACCGCCAGGTCAAGGGCGATTATGTCGAGAGCTGGCAACCACAGGCGATGACGGCCGCCGCCCTGGCTGCCGCGCAGAACATCGCCCGCAAGGTCACGGACTCGCTTGGCGGGCTCGGCGTCTTCGGGGTCGAGCTGTTCGTGAAGGAGAATCAGGTCTGGTTCTCGGAGGTGTCGCCCCGTCCGCACGACACGGGTCTGGTGACCATGGCCACCCAGACCATGAGCGAGTTCGCACTACACGCCCGCGCCATCCTGGGTCTGCCGGTCGACGTCAGCCAGCGCGACGTCGGCGCCAGCGCGGTGATCTATGGCGGCGTGGATGCGGCCGGCGTCGCCTTCGACGGCGTCGCCGAAGCTCTTTCGGTCCCGACGGCCGACCTTCGCCTGTTCGGCAAGCCCGAAAGCTATGAACGCCGCCGCATGGGCGTCGCGACGGCGCGCGGCGCGACGACCGACGAGGCGCGCGAGCGCGCGCGAGAGGCCGCTTCCAGAGTGCGGGTGATTCCCGCCTGAGGCCGTTTCAACGCCTCGACCGCGCGCTCCAGCACCGGATCCTCTCCGGACCTGAGATCCCTTTCGGAGGGCTCGACAAGCACATCCGGCGTCACGCCGACCCGTTCGAGCACAGTCCCCGCCCCCGTGCGGAAAGCGACGACGCCCACGCTCAGGCGGCCCCCGTCCGGCAGGGCGAAATGGCGCGATCCCACCACCGCTCCGGCCGTAGCGCCGCCGACGATGGGACCCCTTCCCTGTTCCTGCACGAAGGCGGCGAACAGCTCCGCTCCGCTCGCGGACTGGCGCGACGTCAGAACCGCCATGGGTCCCCTGAAGCGCACGGTTGCGGCCCGGGTTCTCAGGCGCCGGTCCGGCAACCAGCCGAACTCGGCGACACCGTATTCCAGACCGGCTTCAAAGAAGGGAGATAACAGCCGGCCGACCTCCGAATCGAGTCCGCCGCCATTGTCGCGCAGATCGATGACGATTGCGGCGGGGGGATCGGCCAACTCGGTTTCCAGCCGATCCAGCACGGCCTCCCGGCTCGCCCGGTCGAACTCGTCGAACTGGATGAAAAGAACCCCATCCGGCCGCCGAAAAATCCGGGGCATGGCCCGCGGCATCGGGCGGGCGACGAGAGTCAGATCATGGACGACGTCGTCTGCATCGGTGAAGCGCCACATGCCCGGCCCGTCGATGTAGGTGCGGCTGGCGTCGAACGCCGCCCCGTCCACCGTTTCCACCCGCCAGCCCGGTCGCACGCCCGCTTCCGCGGCCGGGCCGTCCGGACGAAGACGGGTGACGATGAACCTTTCTCCGGACCGCACAAGGGTCATGCCGAATTGCGGCCCCTCCGCCAGCCGGGCCTGCTGCCGACGCTGGTTGACGGACGGCGCGACGGCGTTGGTGTGCGGGTCGTCAAGCAGGGCGAGGGTCGTGTTGAGCGCCCGGTAAAAGCCGGTCTCGCCGGGTTCGCCGACGGCCGCTTCGCGCAGCCCGGCGGCTCGGGAGGGCCAGTCCACGCCGCCGAAGTCCCGGCGGTAGAACCTGCGGGTCACCAGGGCGATGGCTGCATCATAGACCGCCGCGTTGAGAGCGGCCCGTTCGGCGGATCCATCGGCGACCACGACAGGCGAGGGGATGGCGCGGTCGTCAGCATACGGAAGAGACTGGCAGCCGCAGAGGACGGCGATCAGGAAGACGGCGGCGGTCGTCCGGCGAAGGAATCTCATTCCCGACGCTAGAGGGGCGCCGCATCGATCGACAAGGCCCGCCCCCCAAAGCCCGCTTCGGCCAGGGCGGCCACGGCCGCCTCGAGGGCCGGATCGCGCCCGGCTCGCTGATCGTCAGCGGTCGCAGACGCGGCCACGTCGGGCTTCACCCCGTGTTTTTCCAGCCGAACGCCTCCCGAGGTTACGAAATCGGCGCGGCTCAGCGTCAAGCGGCCGCCATCGGGCAATCGCGTTTCCTGCGAGATCAGCACGGCGCCGGCCGTGGGCTCTCCGACGACCAGGGCGCGGCGGGCTTCCTGCAGGGCGGCCGGCGTCAGCTCGGCGGCGCTGCGGCTCTGGTTGTCGACGAGCACCGCCACATCATTGGCGACGGGTCCCGTCAGCTCGCCGCATCCGCCGGCCGTCCTCAGCTGAATCCGGCGACCGGTCCGCGATGTGCGGGTCGCCCAGGCCCGGTTCACGGGCAGAAAGCAGCTCAGCACCGCATCCGCCTCCATCAACCGTCCGCCGGGATTGCCCCGCAGGTCGAGGACCACGTCGGTGTCCGGCGTCAGACCGGCCAGTTGCTCGCCCATCCAGCGGCCCAGGCCCTGCTCGAATCCCTCCACCCTCAGAACCAGCACGCCGGGGCGGGTACGGTCCGCGACGAAGGCCGGGCGTGGCTCCATCACCCGGGGGTTGAGAATCGTCGGGCGCGCGGCGCCTTCGGCGTCGATCATGGTCAGGACCAGAGGTCGCCCCTCGACCACATCCTGTTCCGGCGTCCAGCCCGTCGCGCCATCGGTGATCAGCCGCCAGCCGACGCCGACGCCCGCCTCGGCCGCGGGCGATCCGTCACGGACCTGTTCCACCACATAGCTATCCTGATCGTTGGCCTCGGCCCGCAGGGACAGGCCAATGGCGGCGCGGCGTTCGCGCAGCCGATCCTGACGGCGCGCCACCGCGGGCGGGGCGGCGCCGGCGTGATCGTCATCCAGAAGGTTGAGCATCCCCCGCAGCGACCGGTACAGCGTCCGGTCGTCCGGGGCGGTCAGGGCCACAGGCCGCCACGTCCGCCGTGCGGCGTTCCAGTCCACGCCGTGCAGGTGCGGGTCGTAGTATTCGCGCCGCACCTCGTTCCAGACATGGTCGAAGACCCGCTGGTTCATCCGGACCCGTTCGCGGCCGGGCGCCGCAGGCGCGGCGGCCGGGGCCGGCGCGGCTGCCGCGATCGCAGGATCGTCCGCGAACGCCGGGGCCGCGAAGAGCGCAAGGCTCATCGCGGCTGACGCGGTCAGTCGGGCGATCAGGCGGCGGAAAACCATGACGCCATTAGACGGCGCCTTCGGCGACTTTCAAATCACGAAGTCGCTGAACGGATCAGTCGTCGCTGCCTTGTCGTGTTTCGATCCGATGGGTGAAGACCTGGATGTCGTGGCCCTGACCGCGTTCGCCCTCCTCGATGAAGCCCGAGTGGTCGGCGTCCATGCGGGTGAAGGCTTCGCGCAGGGGACCGGTGAACTCGGCCTCGCTGATCCGGCCGTCATTGTCGGCGTCCATCGCATGCTCGCCGTTCGGACCGCCGAGCTGGCGGACGATGATGTCGTGCCGACCGGCATGTTCGCCGCCGCGCGGCAGGTGGATGGCATGCCGCCCGCCCTCGCCGCGCCCCGCGAAGACCATGGCGTGCACGTCGTGCTCCGCATGGGCGCCAGGCGGTCTGGGGTGACCCATCCCCAGCCGGTGAGCGCCTGGACCGCTTTCGCCGCCCGGACCGCGCCGGATGAAGACGTGGTCGCCCGGACCGTCGTGGCCCGCCGCCATTTCCTCGGCCGACAGGCGTCCGTCGCTGTCCTTGTCCATGCGAGCGAAGTGGTCGTTCATCGGGGCCGAGAATTCCTCGCGCGAGATCTGGCCGTCGCCGTCCCTGTCCAGTCCGGCGGGACCATCGGCTCCCATGACCATCACACGCGTGTGGATTTCGGGCGGAGCCGGGGGCGCAGGCGGGACGGGCGGGTCCTGCATCAGGACGGCGGACAGGGCGATCAGGGTCAGCATGGGCATCGGTTCCCGTTTCTGGAGCGACACCGTTCGACCACGCCGCCCTGTCGCGCGTGTTTCAGAACCCCGGAGAAATGTTTCAATGCTGAAATGACGGCGAGCGCGCGGTTCGCCACAATGGCGGCATGCAAGCCGACGCCGCCCCCCGCATCCTCGTCGTCGACGACGATCCCGGCATCCGCGAGGTGCTGTGCGACTACCTCAGCCAACACGGCTATGACGTCGCCGGCGCCGCCTCGGCGGCCGAGATGGATCGGGCTGTCGCCCGGCGGGCGCCTGACCTGATCGTGCTGGACCTGATGATGCCGGGCGAGGACGGTTTGTCGGCCTGCCGCCGTCTTGCGGGCAAGGGCGGACCGCCGATCGTGATGCTGTCGGCCATGGGCGAAGACACCGACCGGATCATCGGACTGGAGCTGGGCGCGGACGACTATCTGGCCAAGCCCTGCAATCCCCGCGAACTGCTGGCCCGAATCCGCGCCGTGTTGCGGCGTCCGCGCGACGAAGCTGCATCCGACGGGCCGGCTCTGGCCTTCGCCGGATGGCGGCTGGACCTGTTGCGGCGGGAGTTGACGCGGCCCGACGGACGGGCGGTCGCCCTGTCGGCCGGGGAGTTCGCCCTGCTGCGAGCGTTCGTCGAGCGGCCGGGCCGGGTGCTGACCCGCGACCAGCTGCTGGAGCGGGCGCGAGGTGCGGACGCCGATGTGTTCGACCGGGCCATGGACGTACAGATCAGCCGACTGCGCAAGAAGCTCGACGACGGTTCGGGCCTGGAGATGATCCAGACCCTGCGCGGCGAAGGCTATATGTTCGACGTGAAGGTCGAGCGGCACGCCGGCTCGCGGGGCGCTGCGTGAGGCGCCCGTCATCCCTGCCGATGCTGGTCCAGGTCGCAGCGCTCGCCGCGCTGGCGGTCATCATGTCCCAGGCGGTGGCCCTCGGCGTCGTGGTGCTGGCGCCCGAACCCCGGCCCGCGGGTTTCAGTATCGAGGCCGCAGCCAATGCATTGAAGGGCCAGCCGGCGGAGACGTCAGACGGGCGCGCCCTGAAGCGCCGGCTGACGGATCGTCCGACAGCGCTCGACCCGGCCGAACAGCGCGATCCCATGGCCATGGCCATCACGGCGGGTCTGGCCCAGCGACTGGGGGTCGAGCCGGGAGCCGTGCGCGTCCGGGTCGATCACGACCGGCCGAGACGGCGGCGCGCCACGCCGTCCGACACCGCCATGCAGGATCATCTCAACTTCGTCTTCGTCGAGGGTCAGCGCCGCGCGCCGGCGCCGCCCCCGCCGCCGTCACCGGCTCCCTCGCCCACATCGCCGCCGACCGTCCCGCGAGAAGTCAGGGTGATGCGGCAGGGCGCCGAAATCCGCGCCCGGCTGAGCATGCGCCACGTGATGCCGCACGGGTCGAGCGGGGCCTTCATCGTCGACCGCGACACGCGCCAGTTCACGGTCCTGGCCGATCGCCTGACGTTCGCGCCCTTCGCCGCCTCCGTGCTTCAGCCGGATGGGCGCTGGGCCACGGTCGAGCCGCCGCGGGGCCTGCTGTCGCCGTGGCAGCAGCGGGTGTTGTTGGCCCTGGCGATCTCCATGTTGCTGCTGGCGCCCCTGGTCTGGTTCATGGCGCGCCGCCTGACCCGGCCGATTCGCGTCTTCGCCGAGGCCGCTGAACGCCTGGGCGCGGACCCCGACGCCGAACCGCTGACGCCATCCGGCCCAAGTGAGGTTCGCACAGCCATCCATGCCTTCAACGACATGCAGGCCTCCTTGCGCGACCACATGCGCAGGCGCAGCCAGACGGTCGCCGCCATCGCCCATGACCTGCGTACGCCCCTGACCCGACTGCGCTTCCGGGCCGAGCAGGCCCCCGCGGCCGTGCGCGACCGCATGGCCGCCGATATCGAGGAAATGGACGCCCTGATCGCGCAGGCCATGGCCTATGTGCGAGGCGAGGCGACGCCCGAACGGCGCGAGCGGTTCGATCTGGCGGCGCTGGCCGAGGACAGCGCCGCCGGCTTCTCCGAAACCGGCGCCGCCGTGACCTTCGCCAATGGCGACGCCTTGCCGGTCGAGGGCGACCCGGCAGCCCTGCGCCGCGCCCTCGCCAATCTGATCGTCAACGCCGTCAAGTTCGGCGGCGTCGCCCGGGTGACAGCCCTCGCCGAAGGCAGTCGCGCCGTGATCCTTGTCGAGGACGACGGCCCCGGCCTGGCCCAGAATGAGCTGGAGGCGGTGTTCGAACCCTTCCACCGCGCCGAGCGCTCGCGCAGCCGCGAAACGGGCGGCGCGGGTCTCGGCCTGACTGTCGCCCGGCAGGCCGCGCGGGCGGTCGGCGGCGACGTGACCCTGACCAACCGGCTCGGCGGAGGTCTGACGGCCCGGCTGAGCCTGCCTCTGAGGCGGAGTTCGACAGAGGCTTGATCCGCCTCCCGTCGTCCGTGTCGTGGTGGGCTGTGTCTTCCACGAATTCGCCCGGCGGCCTCACCACGCCGCCCGCCGCACCGACCCGCCCTGGCGTTACAGTTCATCACGTCTTGTTACGGGCGCGGGGTTGATCCTCGCGCCCGCGGGTTCCATTGAAGCGCCGACACCCAGCCTGCTCATTCGGAGACCGCCCCATGACCTTCCGCGTCGCCATCAATGGTTTCGGCCGCATCGGCCGCCTCGTCCTGCGCTCGATCGTCGAGCATGGCCGGCGCGACATCGAGGTGGTGGCGATCAACGATCTCGGCCCGGTCGAGACCAACGCCCACCTGCTGCGCTACGACTCGGTGCACGGCCGTTTCCCGGGCACGGTCGAGACGGGTCCGGACTGGATCGATGTCGGCCTCGGCAAGATCAAGGTCACGGCCGAACGCGACCCGTCCAAGCTCCCGCACAAGGAGCTGAACGTCGACATCGCCTTCGAATGCACCGGCCTGTTCACGACCAAGGAAAAGGCCTCGGCCCATCTGACCGCCGGCGCGAAGCGGGTGCTGGTCTCGGCCCCCTGCGACGGCGCCGACAAGACCATCGTCTACAAGGTCAACCATGACGTCCTGACCGCCGACGACATCGTCGTCTCCAACGGTTCGTGCACGACCAACGCCCTGGCTCCGGTGGCCAAGGTGCTGCACGACCTGTTCGGGATCGAGCGCGGCTATATGACCACCATCCACAGCTACACCGGCGACCAGCCGACGCTGGATACGATGCACAAGGACCTGTACCGCGGCCGCGCCGCCGCCCTGTCGATGATCCCGACCTCGACCGGCGCCGCCAAGGCCCTCGGTCTGGTCCTGCCGGCCCTGAAGGGCAAGCTGGACGGCTCGTCGATACGCGTCCCGACTCCGAACGTTTCGGTCGTGGACCTGAAGGTCGTGGCCGGCCGCGAGGTCACGGTGGACGAGATCAACGCCGCCATCCAGGCCGCCGCCGACGGCCCGATGAAGGGCGTGCTGGCGACCACTACCGAGCCGCTGGTCTCCACCGACCTGAACCACATCGCCGCGTCGAGCACCGCCGCACTGCCCCAGACCCAGGTCGTCGACGGCAAGCTGGCCCGCGTCCTGACCTGGTATGACAATGAGTGGGGCTTCGCGACGCGGATGGCCGACACGGCTCTGGTGATGAGCAAGCTGATCTAGTCGGTCATGCGTATTGCGCTGACCCTGCTCCTGGTGCTGTCGGCGCCGCTCGCGCTTTATTCGGGGCAGGTCATGTTCGACCTGCCCCGGTACCTGGGCAGCCAGTGGTCGGATCGAACCTTGTTCACCGGCGGAGGCCTTTGGAACCTGTTCCTCCGTCTTATCGCCCCGATCTGGCTGCTGTGCGCCATTCAGGTTGTCATGATCTGGCGACGTCCCCGGGAAACCGGCGCCAACACATCACGGTGGCCGGTTGTCGTCGTGGCGGCGCTTCTCTTCCTGCTGGTGCTGATCACCGCCCTTTTCGTTCTCGTCTTCTGGGCCTGGAGCCAGATGTAATCATGACCTTCCGCACCCTCGACGACGCTCCCGACCTCGCCGGCAAGACCGCCCTCGTCCGCGTGGATTTCAACGTCCCCATGGAGGACGGCAAGGTCACCGAGGACACCCGCCTGCGCGTCGCCCTGCCGACTATCAACAGGCTGCGCGACGCCGGCGCCAAGGTCGCCCTGCTGGCCCATTTCGATCGGCCCAAGGGCAAGATCGTGCCCTCGATGAGCCTGCAGCCCGTGGTCGACGATCTCGAGCACCTGCTCGGCGCCCCCGTCCGGTTCGCGACCGACTGCGTGGGCGATGAGGCCAGGGCCATGATCGCCGATCTGCCCCTCGGCGGCGTGGTCCTGCTCGAGAACGTCCGCTTCCACGCGGGCGAAGAAGCCAACGACCCGGCCTTCGCCCGACGGTTGGCCGAGCTCGGCGACATCTATGTCAACGACGCCTTCTCCGCCGCCCACCGCGCCCACGCCTCGACGGAAGGTCTGGCTCGCCTGCTTCCCGCCTACGCCGGCGAGTCGATGCGCCGCGAGCTGGATGCGCTCGACGCCGCCCTGGGCAAGCCGCAGAAACCGGTCATCGGCATCGTCGGCGGGGCCAAGGTTTCGACCAAGCTGGATCTGCTGAAGAACCTCGTCGGCAAGCTGGACCGCCTCGCCATCGGCGGCGGCATGGCTAACACCTTCCTGTTCGCCCAGGGCGTCGATATCGGCGGCTCGCTCGCCGAGAAGGATATGGCCGACACGGCCCGCGACATCCTCGCCGAGGCTGCGGCGAAGGGTTGCGAGATTCTGCTGCCGGTTGACCTCGTCGTCGCCACGGAAGTTAAGCCCGGCGCGGCCGCCCGCGCGGTCAAGGCGGGCGACGCCCTGTCCGCCGAGGACAAGATTCTCGACGCCGGCCCGGCCTCGGTCGCCCGCCTGACCGCCGCCATAGACGCCTCGAAGACCCTGATCTGGAACGGTCCGCTGGGCGTGTTCGAGGTCCCGCCCTTCGACGCCGCTACGGTTGCGGTCGCCCGCCATGTCGCGGACCGGGCCAAGAGTGGAAACCTCGTCGCGGTCGGCGGCGGCGGCGATACGGTCGCGGCCCTGCATCATGCCGGCGTGGCGGACGACATGACCTTCGTCTCGACCGCCGGCGGCGCCTTCCTGGAATGGATGGAGGGTAAGCCCCTGCCCGGCGTCGAGGCGTTGCGGGTCTGAGGTCACAGGTCGACGCGGACCGCTGCGAGCGTCTGTAACACTGCGTGACTTCGCCCCCTTCCGGCGCTAAAGCACCGCGCAAACAAGCTTGAGGAGGCGTTCATGGATCTGTCGGCGTTGAACAAGGTGGCCCAGGCGATGGTCGCGCCCGGCAAGGGCATTCTGGCGGCCGACGAGTCCACCGGGACCATCAAAAAGCGCTTCGACGCCATCGGGGTCGAGAACACCGAGGACAATCGCCGCGACTATCGCGAGTGCCTGTTCCGCGCCGAGCAGACCATGCGCGAGCACATCTCGGGCGTGATCCTGTTCGAGGAGACCCTGTATCAGGACGCCAAGGACGGCACGCCCCTGGTCGACATCATCACCGCGGCCGGCTCGATCCCGGGCATTAAGGTCGACAAGGGCGCGACTAAGATGGCGGGCTTCCCCGGCGAGACCGTCACCAAGGGTCTGGATGGCCTGTCCAAGCGCCTGCGCGCCCATTACGAGCGCGGCGCGCGGTTCGCCAAATGGCGCGCGGTCACCGACATCGCCGACGGCGTCCCGACCTGGGGCTGCGTCAAGGCCAACGCCCACGCCCTGGCCCGCTACGCCCGCATCTGCCAGCAGGAGCAGATCGTGCCGATCGTCGAGCCCGAAGTTCTGATGGACGGAGCCCACGACATCGCCCGCTGCGATGAGGTGACCCGCTGGGTGCTGCAGACCGTGTTCCAGGAACTCTATGAACAGCGCGTGGCGCTGGAAGGCATCATTCTCAAGCCGAACATGGTCATCTCGGGCAAGGGCAGCCTGCGGCAGGCGCCGGTCGAGGACGTCGCCGAACGCACCATCGCGGCGCTGAAGGCGACCGTCCCGTCGGCCGTGCCGGGCATCGCCTATCTCTCGGGCGGCCAGACCGACGAACAGGCCACCGCCCACCTGGACGCCATGAACCGCATCGGCGGCTTCCCGTGGAAGATGACCTTCTCCTACGGCCGCGCACTGCAGGCCTCGCCCCAGCGCGCCTGGTCAGGCAAGGCCGAGAACGCCGTCGCCTGTCAGTCCGCCTTCCATCACCGAGCCCGCATGAACGGCCTGGCTTCTCTGGGCCAGTGGGAGAAGAAGCTGGAAAAGAAGGCGGCGTGATGCGGCAGACTGGCCCGGCCGCGGCGCACCGCTTCAGCGGATGGCCGCCCCGGGCTTCGATGCGAGCCTGATCGAACCTCTGACCGTACCTACCAGCCGCCGTACTGGCTCTGGAAACGCCAGCGCACGTCCCTGACGTCGCGTTCGGCGTCATCGATCGCGTCCTGGGCGCGGCGCCATTCCCGCTCGGTGTCCGCGCGCTCGCGCCGGATCTCCTGAATGCGGTTACGGATCGTCTCGCGCTGCTGGTCAGTCAACCCTTCCGCCCGCGCCTCAGCCTGTTTGGCGGTGATCTTCTCGTCCAATTCCTCAAGCCGGTTCCCCAGCGAGTCCACGCGGTTGCGGGCGTCGGTCAGGGCCTGCTCAACCTGATGGACGATCTGGCCGTCGCGATAGGCCGGCACGAAATCCGCCTCCAGCCTGGACGGGCAGACTCCGCCATAGCTCGACCCCGTCCGGCCCTCACGGAACCCACGCTCGGGCGTGCAGTACTGCAACAGCCCCTGCTCGCGCCCTGCGCCATAAGCGGCCGCATCCGGCGTGACGCCGTGCTTGGCGCAGGCTTCGGCGTGGTCGTTCAGCCGGCTCATGGTCAGGCCCGCCGCGCCGTCGGAATAACCCTGGCCGGACCAATCGCCCGCCATGCATTGTTCCGCGCTCATGGTCGCGCAACTGCCCAAGGCCAGAGCCGCGCCGCCGGCCGCAGCCGCAAGAATCCAGAGACGCATGGTCATCACCCCTCCGTAAAGCCAAGCTTAACCATGACTCACCTTGAGCCGTCCGCCAAGGCGCGACTTGCGTGTCCGCTGGCCTGCCGTGCTAGATCGGCGGCCGCCCGGCCTTCCCGGAGGCGGTGGAGCGCCCCCGTGTCCGACGAACCTCTTCTGTCCGAAGACCTCCTGGCGGACGAGGACGCCGTCACGGTTCTGGAAGCGCGCCTGGAAGCCGGCGGCGCCCGTCTGGACAAGGCGCTGACCGACATCTTCCCCGCCCTTTCGCGTGCGCGACTGCAGGCTCTGCTGGCCGAAGGAGTGGTCACTCGCGATGGGGCGCCCGTTTCCATCGCCTCGGGCAAGGCCCTGCCCGGCGTCTACGCCATCGCCCTGCCGGCCGTCGTATCGGCGGTACCCCAGCCAGAAAAAATCCCCCTGACGGTCCTCTACGAGGACGCTCATCTGATCGTCGTCGACAAGCCGGCCGGCATGGCGGTCCATCCGGCGCCGGGCAGTGAAACCGGCACCCTGGTCAACGCCCTGCTTCATCACTGCGCGACATCCCTGTCCGGCATCGGCGGCGTCGCCCGCCCGGGCATCGTGCACCGGCTCGACAAACATACGTCCGGAGTAATGGTGGCCGCCAAGTCCGATGCGGCCCATGCCGGTCTCTCGGCCCTGTTCGCCGCCCATGACATCGAGCGCACCTACATCGCCCTGACCCGGGGCGCGCCCCATCCGGCAAGGGGCCGAATCATCTCGAACCTGGGCCGCTCGACCGGCGACCGCAAGAAGATGGCCGTGCTGAGATCCGGCGGCCGTGAGGCGATTACGGATTACGTCGTCGACGAGGTCTTCGGCGCCTTTCCGCCGAAGGGATCCCGACCCGGCCAGCCGCCCATGGCCGCCCGTGTCTCCTGCACCCTGCATACTGGCCGCACGCATCAGATCCGCGTTCACATGGCCTCAAAAGGCGCCCCGCTGCTGGGCGATCCCGTTTACGGCACAGCCAGCCCCTCCGCTCCCGTCCGCGCCGCGGTTGTCGAGGCGGGTCTGACGCGCCAGGCGCTCCATGCGGCCATTCTCGGCTTCGTCCATCCGGTCACCGGCGAGGCTCTGCGGTTCGAGACCTCTCCGCCCGAAGACATGCGTCGCCTCGAACAGGGGCTTGCCGCACTGTGAGGATCGCGGTCTGCTGGCTGCAGAAGACACCCGGAACATGCCGATGTGGTCCATCCAGCAAACCGCGACCTGCGGGATCTCCAGCGGCCGGCGAGCAGCGCGGCTTCTGGCCGGCCTGATGCTCGGCCTGTGCCTCGCGGCAAGCGCCCATGCGGCGGCCGCCGGCGGACAGCCCCTCCGGATTCTCTATCTCTCGCAATCGGTCGGATTCGTTCACGACACGGTTCGACGGCCGGACGGAGGTCTGGCCTCGTCGGAGATTGCGCTCCAGGCCATGGCCCGCGATAGCGGAGCCTTCAGCATCGAACTCAGTCAGGACGCGCGGGAGCTCACCGTCAACCGTCTGGCCGACATCGATGTTTTGATATTCAGCACCACAGGGGCCCTGCCCATTGACCGCGAGACCTGGACCGCGATCGTCGCCTGGGTTGAAAGCGGTCGGGGCGGATTCGTCGGAATCCATAGTGCTGCCGACACAGCACTGGATTTCGAGGGCGGTGAGGAGGCCTGGACTTCCTTTCTCGGCGGACGTTTCGACGGTCATCCCTGGACACAGGGCGCGGCGATCCGCCTGGCGAACCTGGAGCCGTCTCATCCGCTCGCCGCCATGTGGCCGGACGGAACGGCCTATGCCGAAGAAATCTACCAGTACGTCGGCTTCGATCCGGATCGGGTCCGGGTGCTCCAGACGCTGGATATGTCTGCCGGTCCGTTGCGCCGGCCCTACCCCGTGCCCGTCACCTGGATCCGTCAGATGGGCCAAGGCCGGCTGTTCTACACAAACCTGGGCCACACTCCATCCACATGGGAGGATCCACGCTTCCGCGATCAAATCGTCCGCGCGATTACCTGGACGGGCGGCCGGACCGACGTTCCCGCATCGCCGAACCCCGAGGTCCAGGACATCGCCGCCATCGCCGCCTTCGTCGCCGCGGAAGGGCTCACGCCATCCCGCACTCCTGCGGATTCAGCAACGATCGCGGATGAAATCCGCCCTCTCCAGTCCATTCATCCAGAGAAGCAAGATGGCGATTCTTCTGCCTGGGACGCCGCCCGGGCGCGGGTTCGGGCCGTGCTCCAGAAGTAAGTCTTGATTAAGGACTGACTATCCGCTATATCGCCAGCCATTCGGTGCCGTGGCGCCGGGGCAACGGTCACGCCTTGGTGTGACGATCCGCCTCTGACAAAGGCGGAAACCCGACCCTATTTCATCGGTTGAGGGGTGAGGCGACGGCGCACATCGGGTGGCCGCTTCCGAAGAACCCGCTCGTTTGACGGTCGGAGGGACCATATGGCTGTAGCTAGATCACTCGCGGTGATGTCGCCTGAACAGGGCCTTTCGCGATACCTGACTGAGATCCGCAAATTTCCGATGCTGGCGAAGGACGAAGAGTTCATGCTCGCCAAGCGCTGGACCGAGCACCAGGATCCCGAAGCCGCCCATCGGCTGGTGACGTCGCACCTTCGCCTCGTGGCCAAGATCGCCATGGGTTATCGCGGCTACGGCCTGCCGATCGGCGAGGTGATTTCCGAAGGCAACGTAGGCCTCATGCAGGCCGTCAAGAAATTCGATCCCGACAAGGGTTTCCGCCTGGCGACCTACGCCATGTGGTGGATTCGCGCCTCGATCCAGGAATACATCCTGCGCAGCTGGTCGCTCGTGAAGATGGGCACCACGGCCGCGCAGAAGAAGCTGTTCTTCAACCTGCGCAAGGCCAAGAGTCAGATCTCCGCCTTCGAGGAAGGCGACTTGCGTCCGGAGCACCTCTCGGCGATCGCCACCAAGCTGGGCGTGTCCGAGGAAGAGGTCACCAATATGAACCGCCGCCTCGGCGGCGACTCCTCGTTGAACGCTCCGATCCGGTCTGACGGCGAAAGCGAGTGGCAGGACTGGCTGGCCGACGACACGGCGGTGTCCCAGGAAACCGCCCTGGCCGAGAGCGAAGAGAAATCCATCCGCATGGGTCTGCTTGAAGAAGCGATGCAGGAACTGACCGATCGCGAGAAGCATATCCTCACCGAACGCCGTCTCAAGGACGATCCGGTGACGCTGGAAGAGCTGGCCGGTCAGTACGGCGTGTCGCGCGAGCGCGTCCGCCAGATCGAAGTCCGCGCGTTCGAGAAGCTGCAAAAGGCCATGCGCGCCGCAGCTGATGAGCGGAATCTGGTCGACGCCTGACCCGATTTGCCTCTCCGCTCACGCGGGGAGGCGCTCAGGTCTCCATCAATGTAGCGGCCTGCCAGCCAAGATGGCCGAGTGCCGTTCAGCCCGTCCGCTGCATCGCCTCTACAGGCGCCATGGCCAGCAGCGTCCCGATCGGGGCCGCCAGGGTTTCCTTGGTCACGGGACCGGACGCCAGGGTGACCTCCAGAGCGCCGACGGCCACCACCAGGCGCGAGTCGGACGCCTTCATGGCCAGCGCCTTGAGCTGGGATGCCTGCTCCCGCACGGCGCGGACCGCCTGCAGCGGATCACTGTCGAACTGGTTCAGCGCCGCCGCCAGAATGCGCATGGCCTGATCCTTGGCCGCGGCGTTTGCCTCGCCTCCGGAAGCCGGCTTGTCGGCCTTGCGCTTGCGAGGGCCGGAAAATTCGCCGGAATTGAACCGGCGCCGGTCTGGTCCGACGTAGCCGACCGCCTCGACCCAATCGCGTGGCTTGAGCGCGACGTTCTCGACCCGCTTGAACAGGTCGGCGCTGGTGAAGGGCTTGCGCAGGAATTCGTGCACCCCGGCATCGCGCGCACCCAGGATAGTAGTGGCCGTAGCCTCGGCCGTCACCATGATGATCGGCGCACGGCGACATCCGAGATGCGACCGTCTCAGCTTTCGCGCCAGCACTTCCCCGTCCAGTTTGTCGCCGGTCCGCTCGGTGAAGACGATTCCGGGTTCCAGCTCGGCCGCTCTCTGAAGCGCCCGATCCCCGGTCGGCTCGATGACGATTTGCGCCGCGCCCATTCCTTTGATGATCTCGCTCAGCATGCGCGCGGAATGCGGATTCGGATCGACGATCAGAACCCGCGTCAGCATCGGAGCCATTCTGGCCAGGACGCGGCGATCGGCAGCAAACAAGACTCATCCTCCACACTGGGATGGTCATACTTAACGGGCGCCGGTTAAGGCCGGTTGAATAGCGCCGGCTATGGTTCAGCCCCGGAAGGGGTCGTGCATCATGATGGTGTCGTCGCGTTCAGGGCTCGTCGACAGCAAGGCCACCGGCGCGCCGATCAACTCCTCGATCCGGCGGACATATTTGACCGCGTTCGCGTTCAGGTCGCGGAAACTGCGAGCGCCGGCGGTGCTTTCGCTCCAGCCTTCCAATTCCTCGAACACCGGCTCGGCCGCGGCCTGGGCCTTCAGGCTGGACGGCAGATAATCCAGCACCTCGCCGTCGATGCGGTAGCCGGTGCAGATCTTTAGCGTCTTCAGTCCGTCCAGCACGTCCAGCTTGGTCAGGGCGATGCCGTCAATCCCGTTGATGGCCACCGACTGCCGTACCAGCACCGCATCAAACCAGCCGCAACGTCGGGCCCGCCCGGTGTTGACCCCCACCTCGCGCCCCACCGTCGCCAGATGGCTCCCGACCGCGTCGTTCAGTTCACAGGCAAATGGCCCCTCGCCGACCCGGGTGGTGTAGGCCTTGACGATCCCCAGTACATAGCCGACCCCGCGCGGTCCGATGCCTGACCCCGCCGCCGCCTGCCCGGCGACTGTGTTCGAGCTGGTCACATAGGGATAGGTGCCGTGGTCCACGTCCAGGAAGGCGCCCTGCGCCCCTTCGAACAGCACCCGTTTGCCGTCCCGGCGGGCCTGGTCCAGCACCCGCCACGCCGGCTGCACATAGGGAAGGATCTTCGGCGCAATCTCCAGCAGTTGGGCCAGCAGCGCCTTCGGGTCGATCGGCTCCAGCCCCAGTCCCGCCCGCAGCGGATCGTGGTGCGAGCGCAGGCGGTCGATCTTGATCTTGAGGTCGTCCACATTGGCCAGATCGCAGACGCGGATGGCGCGCCGACCGACCTTGTCCTCATAGGCCGGGCCGATGCCGCGCCCCGTCGTGCCGATCCGCGCGCCAGGCGCGCTCGCCGCCGCCTCGCGCGCCACGTCCAGCGCCGGATGGATAGGCAGGATCAGGCAGGCGTTGTCGGCGACGATCAGGACATCGGGGCTGATCTTGATCCCCTGCGCCTCGATCTTGCCGATCTCCCCGACCAGATGCCAGGGATCGACGACCACGCCATTGCCGATGATCGAGGGCTTGCCCTGCACCACGCCTGACGGCAGCAGAGCCAGCTTGTAGACCTTGCCGTCCACCACCAGGGTATGGCCGGCGTTGTGCCCGCCCTGGAACCGCACGACCATATCGGCCCGGTTCGACAGCCAGTCGACGATCTTACCCTTGCCCTCGTCGCCCCACTGGGCGCCGACCACCGCGACGTTCGCCAAGACTGTTCTCCGCTGTCCGGGATTTCGGAATGCGGGCGCAGCCTATAGCCGGGGAATCGGCGGGTGTCCCGTCGCCGGACGATTATTCCGCCAACGCCGTCTCGAACGCCCAGTCCAGCCACGGCGTAAGCGTTTCGATATCAGCGACCTCGACAGTGCAGCCGCACCAGATGCGCAGGCCCGCCGGCGCATTGCGGTGGCTCTCGACATCAAACGCCGCGCCCTCATCCTCCACCAACGTCTTCATCCGCCGGACCAGCGCCTGCCGCGATTCTTCGACCATCGCCGTCACGCGCGGATCGACGATCGCCAGGCACACCGAAGTCGTCGACCGCGTCGCCGGATCGCGGGCCAGATAGTCGATCCATTCCGTGCGCCCGACCCATTCGTCCAGCGCCGCCGCATTCGCGCGGGTCCGCGCGATCAGGGCGTCCAGGCCCCCAACGGACAGGCCCCATTCGACGCCGTCGATCCAGTCCTCGAGGGTCCAGACCGAGAAGGTGTTGATCATCGACCCCGACGCCAGCATCCGGTCGAAACCCTTGGCGTCGCGCAGGCGCAGTACCTTGGGCACGGGCCGCGGCGGCGCATAGCGGTCCAGCCGCTCGATCGCGCGCGGCGACAGCGCCGCGACGCCCAGTCCCGCCTCACCACCCAGCGCCTTCTGGAAGCTGAACGTTACCACATCCAGCCTGTCCCACGGTAAGGGCATGGCGAAGGCGGCAGAGGTCGCGTCGCAGATCACCACGCCCTCGCGGTCCCCGGCGATGAAATCCCCGTTCGGCGCGCACACCCCCGACGTCGTCCCGTTCCAGGGAAACACCAGATCCTTCTTAGGATCGACCGTCGAGGTATCGGGCCATTCGCCCCAAGGCGCCGTGATCACCTCCGGAGCCAGCTTTAGATGCTCGACCGCATCGGTCGCCCACACCTTGCCGAAATTCTCGAACGCCAGAACCTGCACCGGTCGCTCGCCCAGCATCGACCACATGGCCGCCTCGACCGCGGCGGTGTCGGACCCCGGCACATAGACCAGCACCCAGTCCGGTGGCACCTGCAGAAGTTCGCGCGTCAGCCTCAGGCCATGGGCGAACCGTTCCACCACCTCGGGCGCGCGGATGCCCCGGCCAAGCAGTTCATGCGGGATCGCCTGCGACGACCACCCCGGCCGTTTCGCCGTCGGCCCGGACGAGAACCATGGCCGGGCCGGTTTCACATTCGGTCGATTCGCCATCATTCACGCCAAGGCTTGTAGGGACCCGCGTCCCGGATGGCCTGCGCCACCTTGGTCAGCGCTCCATTCTCTTCCTCGGGCAGCATGACCATCAGCTTGGCCAGCAGGTCGCCGCGCTTTCCGTCTGCGAACGCGCCGCGCCCTTTCAGCCGCAAAACCTTTCCCGAGCTCGACCCTTTCGGAATGGTCATCGAGACCGTCCCCTCCGGTGTTCGCACCGGAATCTTTCCTCCCAACACGGCGTCGGGCAGCGACACCGGAAGGTCCATCATGAGGTCCGCCCCCTCGCGCGTGAAGACAGGATGTCGCGCGATCTTCAGCGTGATCAGGGCGTCGCCTGCCTCGCTTCGACCTGAGGCCCCGGGGGCTCCCTGCCCTCGCAAGCGGATGGTCTGGCCGTCCGCGGCCCCCTTGGGGATGGTCACATCCAGCGTGCGCCCGTCCGAGAACTGGATCCGACGGGTCGCGCCGGAGATCGAATCCTCAAGGCTGATCTCCAGCGTCGCCTTGACGTCCGCGCCCCGGCCCAGGCCCGCATTGGCGAAGCCGCCCCGCGCCCCGCCAGGTCTGGCTCCGCCGCCGAACATGCCGCCGAACAGTTCGTCCAGATCGATGTTTTCGAAGCCCTGCTGACGCGCTCCGCCCTGGCCGAAGGGATTGCCCCCCGGACTGCCGCGCGTTTGTCCGCTCCCGCCGAATCCGCGGAACTGTTCCCTCCCGTCAGCGTCGATTTCGCCACGGTCGAATCTGGCGCGCTTCTCCTTGTCGCCCAGCAGGTCGAAGGCGGCGGTGATCCGTTTGAACCGCTCGTCGGCTACGGTGTTGCCGGGGTTCTTGTCAGGGTGCAGCTCCTTGGCGAGCTTGCGAAACGCCTTCTTGATCTCGTCCGCGCTCGCGCCCTTCGAAACGCCCAGTTCCTTATAGGGATCGCCCGCCACGTTCGAAATCGCTCCTGCGCCCGGGCTCAAGCAGCGCAAAGCGCTTCAGCCCATCAAATGTCGAATGGATCAGTTAGGCTATCGTGAGGATTCCGGAAAGGCGCGCTATCGAAATCTGACGCGGCTAACCGAATGCCGCCGTGGCCTCCATACCCCAGCCATACCCCTCGCCCCACTGCGCCACGGCGACAGTCGCTTCGGAATCTGCTCCGCCCGGAAAGTCGGCCATGACATCCGCCGCCGGGTAGGTCGCCGTGGTGCCTTCGACTTCATAAGTCCTGAGCGTCGCCATTCCCGCAAGGATCCTGATACGGAACCGCATTGGATCGACCAAAGCCGGTTCGACATCCCAACGGTCTCCGTCCATCCGCAACCGCGCCAGCCAGCATAGGTCGAACCCTCCGTCGCCGCGCGCCGCCGTCCGCAGATGCGCTGGCGACCAGGGCCGGCCGTGAATGCCCGTCGGCGTATAACTCACTTCGCTTATTGCAATACCGCCGGCTGGTCCGCCCGCCGGCCCCGCGCGCCAGATCAGCGGCAGCCCTCGCTCGGCCCGCTGAGACTCCGTCCGCGGCGGCGGCGCGTCCAGCAGGACCACGACCGCCCCCGCCCCCGAGCCCGCCACCATAGCTCCCTCGGTTCCCTGCTGTCCGCGCAACAGCCCGCCCAAGCGCCAGACCTCCTCGCCGACCAGCTCGGCTGTTCGGAACTGCAGCAGCTCCCAGCCATCCCCCGTCTCGACCGCGGCCGCATTGGCGCCCGCCAATACTGCGATATCCGAACTGCTTTCCGGGGCTGCCCCCTCGATCCTCACCGTCAGTGTATTGACCGTATCCCAGCGATGCCTCGGTCCGGCCGCCAAAGGCTCCGTCAGCACGCCAACGGTCGCTGGCCGCCGGACCTCTCCCCGCACCGTCAGCGCATCCGTCGACGCCCCGGCGAAAACGCGCATCGATCGCCACGGCTCCGCCGCGACCACCGCGAT
Source organism: Brevundimonas sp. (assembly GCF_035561115.1). Lineage (GTDB taxonomy): Bacteria > Pseudomonadota > Alphaproteobacteria > Caulobacterales > Caulobacteraceae > Brevundimonas. The sequence goes on along the minus strand of NZ_DATMYH010000050.1, from coordinate 20,832 downwards.
TGGACGCGCCTCCGCCTCATCGCCGACCAGCGGCGGCAGTTCGATCATCCGGAAGAAGGGCGCCGCGGCCACGGCGCTCGCGTCGTCCGCAGTCGGCTCGCCATCTTCAGCGCCGATGACTATCGAGGACAGCCGCTCCAGCACAGCCGACGGCGCCTCGTCCATATCCAGGCGCATGATACGCCAGTCGCCGTCGCAGCCCTCGACTGAAACTCCGTCCCCCGGCTCCAGCCGCATCGCCGCCAAGGGTCCCAGCATCGCCGTCAGCCGCTCGTTCGCCGCGCCTTCCAGCGCCCGCTCCGCCGCCGCCCGCGCCAAGGACGCCGAACAGACCGCCGGCAGATCCAGATCGACACCACCGCCCTCGCCCACCCTTCGTACGACCGCCGATCCGGTCTGATAATCCGCATCGCCGTCGATGAAGCGCACCCGCGCTATCCGCGGCGTCTGTTCCAGCGTCCGCTCCGCCCGGACGCTGGCCCCGTTTTCCGGCAGGACCAAGGCCTCCAGCGTCAACGCTGTCTCCGTCGACTCCTCCCCGATCACGGCGATCTTGCCGCCCCGCTCGGCCGCGACCAGTCCCAGCGCGGCCAGCAACGGCCCCAGCGCATCGCGCGTTCGCATCGGTCGGTCGATGACATAGCCCTGCACGGCCCCGTTCACCGTCCCGACCGCGAAATCGTCTCCAGCCAGCCCGCCGCGTTCCAGCACCGCCGCGATCAGGCTCCGCGTCTCGCCGCCCAGCCGACCGTTCAGCCAGTGCCCGGTCCGCCACGCACCCGCATCGGCCCACGCGTCGGCTCGCCCCGGGAACGCCGGCCAGGGCCGCGCATCCCAGCACCAGGCGTCCGCCCCCTCCAGCATCGGTCCCCCATAGACCGCCGACACTGGATTGTTCCGGGGCTCCGCATAGTACCCCAGCACCGCCTCCAGCGCTCGCCGCTGCATCCGATCGTCGCGCGCGCCGTCCGAGAAGGGCGGCAGACCACTTTCAGCGCTCTTTGAATCCTGGAAAAGATTCGGCGCATTGCCGCCCCGGTCCACCGCCGCGCAGCCGAACTCCGTCAGCCGGATCGGCTTCATTCCCGGAACCCAGGCCGTCGGCGTCGAATTCCGAACGCCGCCGGGCCGGTCATGGTGCAGACTGCCCCACCAGCCCTTCAGGTCCTTGGGCCGGAACACCCAGTGCTCGTCATGCGCCGTGTCGGCGATCGCCGTGCGCTCCTGCGCCTCCCGTTCGGCGTCCGAGGCGTAGAACCAGTCGAACCCCTCCCCCCCGGCGACCTGGGTCGCCAGATAATCGGGATCGTCCGGCCCGGAGAAAGTCTCTCCGTCCACGCCGCCGTCGCCGGCCCGCCAGTCGCCCAGCGGCGGGTACCAGTCGATCCCTACGTAGTCGATGTCCGCATCGGCCCACAGCGGGTCCAGATGGAAGACGACCTCGCTCCCGTCATGTCGCCCGAAATATTCGGACCAGTCCGCCGCATAGCTGATCGCCACCCCCGGTCCGGCTATCGCCCTGCACTCGGCCGCGAGGGCCCTGAACTGATCGACGGCCGGAAACCCGCCGCCGGCGTCGCGCGTCCAGGTCAGCCCGCGCATCTCCGACCCGATCAGCAGCCCATGGGCCCCCGTCTCCGCCGCCAGCGCCGCATAGTGAAGCGCCAATCGGCGCAGGCCCCAGCCGTCCGCTCTCCCAAACATCCCCGCGATGTCCGCCGCCGCCTGATCGCCGTTGCGCCCTTTGACGCGCCCGCGCCACGGATAGGCCGCCTGTTCCGTCCCGCCATAAGGGTCGGGCAGGCCATTCCCCGCCGGCAGGTCCATAAACACGAAGGGGTACAACGTCACCTGCAGGCCCCGCGCCTTCAGTTCGGCCACGGCCTGCCGAACGCTCTCGTCCGACGGCGTGCCGCCATAAGCTGGCCCTCCGCCGCTCTCCGAGATCACGTGCGCATCTCCCCGCCCCACCCCTGCGACCGACCACGCCAGCGGCTCAGTCGCCTTCAGGACCCGCTCGACGCCGGGCCGGACCGCGCATTGCGCCGCGCGCAGATCGGTCCCGAACCAGCCTATAACGAGGCTGACCCGCTTCAACGCGGGAGCCTGGGCCAACAGCTGGTCCAGCGAGACGATCAGGTTCGTCCGCCCGTCCCCGCCATGAACATTCTCCGCCGCCGTCCGCGTCAGCCCCTCGCGGCGGGTGACGACTTCAGTCGCCAGCACGAACTCCCCCGCGCCGGGGATCAGGCACACGCCTTCCAGCCGATCTTCGAGCGCCGTTCCGCCGAATCCCGCCCTCCGGAAAACCTCGAAGGCCAGCTGCGGCGGCCGGTTTCCGAACGGGCCAAGAGGCAGGTCCTCGAACACCGCATACGCCGTTCCCCGATAGGCTGGCGACGTCCCCTCCACCGCTTCGATCAGCGGGTCGGGCGTCTGCTCGGCGCCACCGCGATGCACCCGCATTGTCACGCCCGACAGGTTCATTGGCCGGCCATCCGCCCAGACCCGGCCGACTCCATCGATTTCGCCCTCGCACAGGGCGACGGCGAAACTCAGGGAATAGTCGTACTCGACCGTTCTCGGTCCGCCCTTGCCGCCGGAGGACGTATTTCGCCCCTCCTGGAACCGCTCCGCCCAGATCATCTGACCCGTGACTCGCGCCCGTCCGAACACGGCCGCCATAGGCGCGCCCTCGGCCGTGCCCTGGACCTTCAACGTCTCCAGACGAGGACCCTTCTGCCGCGCCGGCTCCAGGCCGGAAATGACACGTTGGTCGATCGCCCGCCCCAGGGTCGAGCCTATGACCGCCCCGACTGGCCCGCCTACGGCCTGACCCACGCTGCTCAGGATGACCTGCGCCATTCAACCGTCCCCGTCTTTCCCGATCGGCCAGCCGAACACCGCGACCAGCCGCCGACGCCACCACGTCCCCACCCAGCTCTCCACCACCGCCCGGCCCCAGTAGGCATGGATCATCCGTGGTTCGGCCCCCTCCGTATTACTCAGGATCGCGCAGTGTTTGACCGGACACCCCGCCGCCATGCGGAACATCAGCACATCCCCGAGCGCCGCGTCCGCGACGGGCTTCTCCACCAGCCACCGCCGCGCCGCCGCCAGCAGGGTCTCCTCGCCCCCGACCTCGGCCCAGTCGGCCCGGTAGGCCGGCGGGGTTTCGGGTTCGCGTCCGACCAGCTCGCGCCAGACGCCGCGGACCAGTCCCAGACAGTCCGCACCCTCGCTCCGCACACTGGCCTGATGTCGGTACGGCGTCCCCAGCCAGGTTCTCGCGACCGCCGCGGCCAGGCCGGTCATCGACGGCTTCCCCCTTCATTGCGCCCGCCCTCGAGGGGAGTGGCGGTCAGAAAGTCGTCGCCCGGAATGTCAGGAAAACCCTGGAAATTGATCCCGTTGGCGAATGTCCCAACGCAGCTTTCCCAGCGCTTGTCGCACTCGACGCCGGGGAAGGCCGCCAGATCGACCCGACACCGCTGGTCGCCGAGCAGGGCGTCGCAAGACCGTCCATAGGTGCGCCCGACGACCCGCTCCAGCCGGGCCAGCGGCCCCTCGAGTTCGGCGACGAAACCCGGACCATCGCGGCGGATCCGCGCCAGCGTCGCTGTCCACAACAGCACTCGCAGGTCCGGTTGCGTCCAGTCCACCCGCCACAGCGCCACCGACGCTCCGTCGTACAGCCCCGCCTCGACATCCGCGTCCGAGATCGCTGCATCATCCAGTGCGCCGGCCACCACCGCGGATCCCGCGGCCAGACCTGTGGCGCTGTCCGCCGCCCCGGCGGTCCATCCGCTCGCCGCCCGGCAGGGGACTCCGCCAACGGCGAGGTCGCGGTCATGGTCAGTGAACCCCGCCTCAGTCCCGTCTGCTCGCCGCAGCACCCAGGCATGGCACAGGGTCGCCGCTCCGCTCTCGATGCGGGCGGCCATCTCTTCCGGTATGGCGCGCATGGCTAGACCCGCACCTCGATCAGCGGTGCAGCGGCCATCCGCCCGGCGTCGAAGCTCTCCAGCGTCACTTCGATCCGGTCGGTGTCGAACCGCACGGGCGTGTCGAACTCGAAACCCGCCGTGACCACCTCCCCGGCGGCTGGCGGCGTGCCCAATGTGACCAGCCCCGCCGCGTGATCGACTGCGAACGCCCCGTTCGCCTGTTCAACACCGCTCACCGCCACCCGAACCGTGCCCTCGACAGGCTTGGCGATCCGCCGCTCCGCCGCTGTCTCGCCGTCGCCATACCGCTTCGACAGGACGAACATCGTCCGCACACCGTCTCCTTGGCCCAGCGCCTGATCCGCCGCGCTCACGGCCGCGCCCGGCGGGCCGGATTTGAAGTCGGCGAAATCCCGAAAGCGAAATCCGTACAGCCGTCCTCGACGCGCTTCGAAGAAGGCTGTCAGCGTCGCCATGTCGTCCAGCGATCTCAGACCGGCCCCGATAAGGTAGCGCCGGCGCCCCTGCGCCCACGGCGTCGATCGCCGCTCGAACCCGGAACCCAGCGTCACGATCTCGGTGCGCCGTTCCACGCCGCCAGTCGACCCGAACGCCAGCCGCGCTGGCAGCCTTATCTCATGAAAGGCCATTCATCCCCTCCTGTCCGGTTTCTTTCCGGCCGCGCTTCGCATGTCGAGCGAGCGCCGGCGCCATCCTCCTCCGACCGGATGTGGGTCCGGATCGCGCGGGGTGGCGATGGTCGGCCTCTCGGGCTTCACTCTTTCGGTCGGCCTGGAACGCGAGGACCAGGATCGGCTCCGGGCCTGTTCGTCCTGATCGGCTTGGTCAATCCTGGCTTCCTGCTTTGGATCGGCATCACCGACAGCCAGCCAGGCGACAACCGCTTCGGACCGAATCCCAAAGGCCTCTGACGCTGTCGACGCTCTCAGAACTTGCGCGCGCCCAATGATACGGCGCGCGCAAGCATCTGGGCGATCTGGGCTTCCGACCGCAACAGGCCCTGCGCACCGCCGTCGATGCGGACGTTGACGGTCACGCCGGAGCCGCCGACCGGCTCGATGGTCCCTGCCCCCGAGGGACGGAACACCTCGGGCCCCCGCTCGCCGACCAGATAGCCGCCGCCGCCCGCGACGGGCCCGCCGTCCGCGCGCGTGCCTGAAAAGATCGTCCGCACCGCTTGGGCGATGGCGTCAGACAGCCCGCCCCCGCCGCCGCCCGATCCGGCCGCTGCGTTCACCGCCGCCAGCATCGCCCGCGCCAGTTCGGCCAGCGTCACCTCCCCGTCGGCCGCCGCCCGCGCCAGGGACCGGGTCAGGCTCTCCCCCGCCCGACCGAAGGCATCCTCGATCGAGGCGGCCGCCCGCTCGGCCGGCTCACGCAACCCTTCAAGCGCCGCAGCCGCCTCGGCGGCCTTGATCGGCACCGCGTCCAGACCGGCCGGTTCGAAACTGTCACTCATCCGGCCACGCCTCCGTCATCCGCATAAGATCGCCGCGATCGATCGGCCCCGCGTTCGCGGGCCGATCGGTCAGCATGCGCCATTCCTTTAGTGACAGCCGCCAGAACGCATCGGGGGCGACACCCAGCCTCGCCGCGGTCCGAGCCATCTCGCTCCATGGCGTCTTCACGCCGCTGCCGCGAAGGCCTTGGCCACCGCCTCCGCCGCTTCGCGCGGGTCGATAGCCGCCCGGTCCAGGTCTGCCGCGAGCGCCCACTCGCCGCCGCCGCGCAGCAAGGCCGCCAGCACCGCCGCCAGATCCCGCCCGGACAGCGCCCGCATCCGGTCAGCCAGCGCGTTGACGGACTCCAGTCCCAGCGCCGTTTCGATCTCCGCCAGCGCCCCCAGCGTCAGGCACAGCCGCCGCCCGGCTCCAGCCAGTTCGGCAACGACCTCGCCTCTGGCTGCGTTCACGCCCCGTCCGCCGTAACGAGTATCCGCCATGGTTCGTGTCTCCGTCGCTGTTTCGCTTTTGGCCGTGGCCGCCTGCGCCGCGCCGCCTACCGACGGTTCGGCGCCTGGCCCGACGCAGGGAGCCGCCCTGGAGCCCGCACTCTTCACCCTCGCCCAGCTCGATTCCGCGTCCGCCCCCGCGCAGGCGCGTCGGGCGCGGGCCGCCGGCGAGCATCGCCTCTATGCTGTCCTGGGCTATGCGTTGATCTTCCCCCGCGCGAGCGGCGCGGACGCCGACCGCCTCGGCTACCGCATCATCGCCGGGACATCCGATCACTATCGGTCCGATCACGAACGCGCCTTCAACGAGGCCGCTCACGCCTACGCAGCCGCCTGGAACGTCGAGATGCTGCGGTCCGGGCGCTAGAGCGCCGCGAAGGTTATTTCTCCCGCGCTGGCCAGACTGACCGCGAAGGTCGCCTCGCCTTCATGCTCGCCGGCGTATTCCAGCGCGGCCACCAGGAACGCTCCCTCCAGCACGCCGAAATCCGGCACGATCAGCCTCCAGATCCGCGCGGTCTGGTTGAAGAAGGCTTCACGGATCAGGGTGTCCGACGCCGCGTCGCGAAAAATGCCCTGGCCCGCCACCGCCGCCGACCTGACTCCCGCGCCGCCCAGCAGCTCGCGCCACCGCCCTGCGCTGTCGCCGTCAGTCGCGTCAACGGTACGGGCGTTCAGGCTGATCGTCCGCGCCCTCAATCCCGCCACCGTCGTGAATACGCCAGGCGCGCCCTCGATCTTCAGCAGGATGTCCTTGCCCCGTTGCGCCGCCATGTTCAGATCTCCTCTGTGACGGCGCGCACGCGCAGCACCGCGAATGTCCGCGCGCCGTCGGCGCCGGGAAATACGTCCGCGAACGAGACCCGCAGGGCCGTCGTCCGCACCCCGTCTGCCTCGACTGCGGCGTCGGCCAGCCGAAGCCGCACCGCCGCCAGCACGGCCTTGGCCTCCTCCGTCCCGCGAAACCGCGACACGATCGTCAGCGTCAGGGCGTGCTCGACGCCACCGCCGTCCGCCCGCACCGGACGACTTTCACTGCGGCCGATCAGCAGGTGCGGAAACGCCGGCCGATCCGGCGGCGCATCCCAGATCCGCGCCGGTGCGCCCAGCAGCGCCTGTACCGCCGCAGCCCCTTGAAGATGCGCGATCAGCGCCTTCTGCAGCGCCATTTCATGCGCGCTCATCGCATCCGCTCCAGATTGAGGATCGCTTGACCGCCAACGGTTTCGCCCGAGAGGATCCGCCAGTCGCCGCCGCCGAACCTGAGCATCCGACCCGCCGTCAGCCGCGCGTCCGACCGTGTCTCGGCCGTCGTCGTTTCGACGGTCCGCGTTCCGCCGGGCTCCGCCTTTTCGCGCCGCCGCCGGGCGCCCAGCTTCAGCCAGGCCGACCCCATAGGCTCCCAACTGACCGCCCGCCCGCCATAAGGCGTCTCGGTCTCCAGCGGCTCGAACAGGTCCGCCAGCGCCCTCACAGCCGCACCACGCGATACGGCGCGATCCAGGCCTCGACCGGCGAGACCGGCATCTCCCGGTCACCGCGTTCATAGGCCCGCAGGGTCAACATCAGGATGGCCAGCCTCAGCGGCGCGGGACTGGTCGACAGCAGGGTCACCCCCGCTTCGCCCTCGACCCGCGCCCGGGCTGCATCGATCAGCGCCTGGATCAGCGCATCCTCCGCATCATGCTCGACGCGCAGGAACAGCTTCGCCTCCGCCAGGGCGACGGGTTCGGTCATGGATAACCTCATTTTCTGAAAGGAAGGCAACAGGCACGGTGAACAGACGGCAGGATCCCGTCCGTGCTCACTGTTGCCTGCTGCCTGTTGCCCTGAGGGCTAGCTCACCGCGAACTTCATCACCTTGATGGCGTCGAAATTCTGCACCCCGCCGCCGACCCGCTTGGTCGTGTAGAACAGGACATAGGGCTTGGCCGAATAGGGGTCTCTCAGCACCCGGACGCCGGCCCGGTCGACGATCAGATAGCCGCGCTGGAAGTCGCCGAACGCGATGGCCGCGCTGTTGGCTGCGATGTCCGGCATGGTTTCGATCTCTGTCACGCGATAACCGAGCAGACTCGCCGTCTCCCCCGCCCGCTGCGCCGGCTGCCAGATGTAGTTGCCGTCGGCGTCCTTGAATTTGCGCACCGCCGAGACCGTCTTGCGGTTCATCACGAACCGCCCGTTCGGCCGATACTGGGCCTTCGGCGCATAGACCAGGTCGATCAGCCGATCAGACGGACTGCCCGAGACGAAGGCGCCGGCCGCGCCCGACGCCACATAGCCGATCTCGCCCCACGCGACGCCGGCGTCGGCCACGATCGGATAACTCAGAAACCCCCTGGGCTTGTTGATCCCGTCGCCATTGACGAAAGCCGCGGTCTCCTGCGCTGCGAACGCATCCTCGACCTCGGCCGCCAGCCATTCGTCCAGGTCGATCAGGGCGTCGTCCAGCAGTGACTGGGTCGCCGCGGGATTGGCGTAAAGATCAGCCGACGGGAACTCCAGCAGCGCCAGGGTAGCCGGATCCGTCTCCGGTCTCGCCGCTGTCTCGGCCACCCAGCCCGCGGCCACGCCTGCCGTCGAAACCGGCTTGCGGAACACGCCTGCGCCCACAGTGCGCACCGTGGCGATCTCGCGCATCGGCGACCCCGCCATCAGTCGCCGGTCGATGGCCCGCTCGGTCTGTTCGGGCACGACATAGCCGGCCGAGTTGGACGCTGTGCTCAACCCGGCCTTCAGCTCCAGTCCGAACGAGGCGCCCGTCTTCAGATACCCGTCAAACGCCGCCTTCTCCTCCAATCCTTCCTCGTTGGAGGAGGCGGGGAAGCGAATGGAAGAGGTCAGTCCCAGCTCCGGTCGTCGGCCTTCCGACACCACCCGATCCAGCCGCGCCTGGGCGCTCGACACCGCCTGGTCGATCCGCGCCACCTTCTCCTCCAGCAGGGAGTCGGCCGAGGCCTTCCTTTCGATCTCGTCCAGTCGGGCGTCATTGGCCCCTTTGAACGCCTCGAACGCCGCCATCATTTCATGCATGGCGGCGCGCGCCTCCGGCGTGGCCGGGGCCTGTTTGGTCTCTTTCATAATATCTCCGGTTGAAGAACCGCGGGTTGCGGTTAGGTTCGAGGCGTGGACCGCCTTCTTGGAAAATTGTCGTCGTTGCCGGCTCTGCGGTCATGGGTCGAGCCGTCGCGAGACAGCGGGTGAGCCCCCGCTTCACTCCGCTCGAAAGCGCTGTCGTTGACGCCCTCGTCTGGGAGCTGGGCGACACCGCGCCCGACCTCGCCGGCCAGTTCGCCGAAAGTCTGCCCGGCCAACGACGCAACACCGGCTCGGGCCTGTTCACGGAGGTGATCGTCGATCGGACCCGCCCCGCGCCATTGACCACCCCGACGGGCCGGTTCGGCACGGTCCACGCCATGGTCGGCGATCTGCCCGATCCCGTCGCCTTCCAGGTCGAACTGCGCGCCGGCCGGCTGCTCTATCTGTTCGGCGACGCCTACGGTCAGGACACCCGCGACATCGACTTCGCCACTGTTCCTTTCGACCAGGTCTTCACCGTGGATGCGCACGGCGAGTCGGTCGCTTTCGACCCCGCCGCCCTCATGCCGCCCGGCCCGTCGCCGGACCCGCAAATCCATGCCGACCCCGTCCCGGCGGCGACGTTCGAGCCATCTTTCGTCAACCTTGACGCCCCCCGGGGCGTCCAGAACGCCTCGCCGCCAGACCCGGTGGAAAATCTCTTCCCGGTTCGAACGACCGACGCGGCGCCCGCTGACGCAGAGGAATCCCGAACCTCGCTGTTGGTCGGCGTCTGGGTCGTTATCGCAATCGTCGCGTTGGTTGCGTCCCTGGTGTTTCGTCTGCCTTTGGCCCTCGCCGTCTTTGGCGCCGTCATACTGGCCCGCTGGGTTCAGAAACCTGCGGTCCTCTCGACGATCCAGCGTCTCGTCGACACCCGGCGAAACCGCGAGCTCAATCCGCCGCAATCCTGACCACGCCCATCCCCTCGTTCACCGTGAACCGCGCTCCCGGCAGCATCGGGAAGGTCACCAGCGACACCTCCCACAGCTCTACCTCGACCAGCACCCGCAGCCGCCCCTCGCGCCGCGCGCGGTTGCTGCGGAACCCGATCGACAACCCGTCCAGCGCACCCGCCTTCGACAACGCGCCGGCGAACCGCGCGTCGGGCGACCAGTCCATGATCCGGCCGCGGACGAACAGACCTTGCTCGTCCTCGGCCATCTCGTCCCAAACTCCGACGACCGCCCGGCTTTCGTGCTGGTGCAGCATCCTCACCGCCCGAGCCCCGGTCTTCCTCAGACTGGCCGCGAAGGCGCCCTTGGCCAGCACGTCGCCGTTGAGATCCGCTACGCCCCACAGCGAAGCATAACCCGCAATCCTCAGGCCCGCTCCAGCCCCGTCGGCCGCCGTCATCCCCAGCCCTCCAGCCTTTCCTCGATCCGCTCCACCGCCGTGCGCGTCGCCACGCTCTGTTCTTCCAGCCGCGCCAGCCGCTCGGCCACCAGCCGCTGCTCCGCGACCCGTTCTTCCAGCGTTGCGATCCGCGCCGCCGCTCCGCCCGCCCAGACCAGGCCGCCGATCGTCTGCACCGCCAGGGTCGCGATCAGCGCCACGGGAATCCTCTTGAAGCCTTCCATCAATCGCCCACTCCCGCCATGCGCCGCCGCTCGTCATCGGTCAGGAAACTTGCCGCGCTCAGCCGAGCCCACAGCGCATCACGCTCGGGCTGGAGGGCCGGCAGCGCTTCCAGATCGGCCTCGATACGACAGCCCTGAAACTTTGGTTGCAACCAGTTGGTCAACGCCGCCGCCGTCTTCCTGACGAGCGGAACTATGGTCTCCCGCCAGAAGGCTGCATTGGCCTCCCGATAGTTGGCGTAGGTCGCGTCCCCGGGAATTCCCAGCAACTGCGGCGGCGTCCCGAACGCCAGGGCGATCTCGCGCGCCGCCGCATGCTTGCCGGCGATGAAGTCCATATCGGAGGGCGTCCAGCTCATGGGCTTCCAGTCCAGCCCGCCTTCCAGGATCATGGGCCGTCCGGCGTTCATGGTCCCCGAATGACTCTCGCTGACCTGCGCCCGCAGACTTTCGAACTGCTCGGCGGTCAGCCGCTCCCCATCCTTGGCCCCGTAAACCAGGGCGCCGGACGGGCGCGCAGCATTGTCCAGCAGCGCCTTGTTCCAGGCCCCCGACGCATTGTGCACATCGATCGCCGATGCCGCCGCCTCCAGTGGTGAAAACCCGTAGTGATCGTCCGTCGGATGAAACAGCTTCAGCTGCATCACCGGCATCCAGCCGTCCGCCGCCCGTCCGATCCTTATCGAGCGTCCGTCCACGGAATAGTCGTACGCCTCGGCCCATCCCGACCGGCCGGGCGCCACCTTCACCCGGTCAGGGCGCAAGGTCCAAAGTTCCTCCGGCCGGGCGTCGCCGACCGCTTCGACATAGGCGTTGCCCGCCGTCTGCAAGGCCCCGTACAGCGCCTCCAGCCACTCCGTCCCCGACTGTTCGGGATTGGGCCGCGCCAGGAGCCGGGCCAGCGGATGGTCTGCTGTCCTCGCGCCATCCGCGAACACCAGGAGCGGCGTCGAAGCCGCCGCCTCGGCGATCATTCGCACGCAGCGATAGGCCACCGCGTTCTTTCCAAACCCTTCGACCGCCAGATGGGCGTAGTCGCGCGGGGTCCATCTGGCGCGCCCCCCGCTGGTCAGAGCGATCAGCGGCCCAGCGCGGCTGTCCTTGATTTCGGGCGCGGCTTCACGCCCGCGGCGGCTCATCGGCCAGCGCAGCTTTTGCATCCTCGTCCTTCCCGAAAGTTTCGTCTCAGAGCGTCCGTGCGCTCCGTCGGGCCCGATTTCCCGTCATGCCAAAACAATACCGGACCAGCGCACCAAGGCTGGCAGACGGAATCGAGAAAAGCACATCTCGTTGTTTCAACAGGATATTATTTTCTGAATCCGACTATAGATTCGCGAACTGTCAGCACAGCTTCACGCTGCGGCCTCATCCGCTTCTGACTCTGCGCCGTCACGGGCGGCTTGCATGGCGCGATTCATGGCGGTCAGCAGTTCCGCCAGCTGAATGGGCTTGCCGACATGCCCGTTCATCCCCGCCGCCAGGCAACGCTCCACATGGTCGGGTTGGACATTCGCGGTCAGGGCCACGATCGGCGTCCGCGCCACAGCGCCGCCCATGCCCCGGATGGCCCGCGTCGCCGCCAGTCCGTCCATAACCGGCATGTGGACGTCCATCAGGATCAGGTCGTAGTCGCCCGACCGGGCGGCTTCCACCGCTTCCGCTCCGTTGCACACCGTGTCCAGATCCACGCCGAGCCCGCCCATGATCGCAGCGACCAGTTCCCGGTTCGCCGAGGCGTCGTCCGCCAGCAACACCCGCAGCCCCGCCGGGTCAGCCATCTCCGTCGGGTCGGCCTGCATTTCCGTCGTCGTCGCGGAACGCATGGGAATCCTGAACCAGAAGGTCGAGCCCTCTCCCGGCGTGCTATCGGCCCCGATCTCTCCGCCCATCATCTCGATCAGACGGTGCGAAATCGCCAGGCCCAGGCCGGTTCCCCCGTAGACCCGGGTGGTCGATGCGTCGGCCTGGGTGAACCGGTCGAACAACTGGCTGATCTTTTCCGGAGCGATGCCGATGCCGCTGTCGCTCACCGCCACCCTCAGCTGCCCGGAATCCTCGGCGACCGTCAGCCGGATATCCCCGGTCGAGGTGAATTTCACCGCGTTGGACAGGAAGTTCAGCGTCACCTGGCGCAGCCGCCCCTCGTCGCCCATCAGCGCGGCGGGCAGGCCAGCCGCGACATCGACGGTCAGGGTCAGGCCCCGGGCCAGGCATTGCGATTCCACGATCGCCGCGGCGCCCTCCGCCATGGCGCGGGGATCGAACGGCTGCGGATCCAGGTCGACTGCGTCCGCTTCCAGCTTGGAATAATCCAGGATGTCGTTGATCACGCCCAGCAGCGCATCGCTCGCCGTTGCGATCCGGTTGGCCCACATGCGCTCGGCCGGGGGCAGGTTCGCACTCGCCTCCAGCAATCCCGAGAAGCCGATCACGCTGGTCAGCGGCGTCCGCAACTCGTGGCTCATATTGGCCAGAAATTCCGATTTGGCCTGCGCCCCGGCCTCGGCCCGGTCTCGGGCCTCGATCAGCGCCTCCTCCAGACGCTTGGTGTCGGTGACGTCGCGGACCACATCCTGGAATTCGATCACCCGGCCGTTATCGTCGCGGATGATGGAGGTCCGCGCCTCGAACCAGCGCACCTCACCGTCGCGCGGCAAGCCGCGATATGTCACGCCCCGCTGCGAGTATTCGGGCGGCGCCTTGACGAATTCCCGGAAGCTTTCGGTCAGGGCGGGAATGTCGTCAGGATGGATGAGCGAGGTGGCCGGCCGCCCCATCAGCGCCTCGGGCGGGTAGCCGGTCGCGGCCTCAAGCGACGGCGACACATAGGTGACCAGGCCGTCCACGCCGTAGGTGACGATCACATCCGTCACCCGGGAGGCCAGCAGCCGGTAGCGACGCTCGCTTTCGGTAATTCGCAGCACCGCCTGTTCCGCCTCGGTCACGTCCTGGAACACGCCGATCATCGCCTTGACGCGTCCGTCGGGGCCCCGCTCGGTCTTGGCGTGCGTCTCGACCAGCCGCTCCAGGCCGTCAGCCCGGATCAGGCGGGCTCGCGTCCGAAAGCCCTCGCCGGTCTGCAAGCCGCGTATGACGGCCTCCTGGACCCTCGCCCGGTCCTCGGGGTGGAAGAATGCGATCGCGTCGTCGAGGCCGGGATCGAAGGTCTCCGGCGTCACGCCATAGATGGCGTAGACCCGGTCCGACCAGGTCGATTTGAACGTCTCGGCGTCCATCCGCCAGCGCCCGACGCCGGCCATCTGCTCCGTCAGACGGAGTAATTCCAGCTGCTCCTCCTGTTGCCGGGCGGCCTCCGCCCGGTCGAGGATTTCACCCGCCATGCGAGCAAGCAATTTCAGGTTCTCGATCTCGGCGTCGCTCGGCCGCGAGCGGGCCCGCGTGTCCATCACGCCGATGGCGCCCACGCTCTCGCCGACGGCGTTGACGACGCCGACGCCGGCGAAGAACCGCAGGTGAGGTTTCCCCGCCACCATCGGGTGGTTGCGGACCCGTTCGTCCGCCAGGGCGTCCTCGATCACCAACACCGCGCCCGGGCCCAGGCTGGCCACCATGTTGGTCGCCGTCAGACCGCGAGGCATCTCGCTCTGACCCAGGCCGACGTTCGCTCGAAATACGGTCCGGTCGCCGTCGCAAACGCCGATCATGGCGTGGGGCATGTCGAACATGGCGCAGGCCAGCGCCGTCAGCCGATCGAACGGGCTTTCCAGGTCCAGTCGGCTCGCCGCCGCTTTCCGCAGCGTTTTCGAACGCTTCGCTCCCATACAGGCAGTTTGCGCTCGAACAACGAAGTTTCGGTTAGCGGTTCCGGTCGCCGCCGCGCTCGGCCATCCACTCCGGCGCCTCGAAGTCCAAAGCGTCCTCCGCCGCGTTCAGCGCCAGTTCCGAAACTGTCTGTCCCCGCACCGAAACGCCGGCTGAATGCACGCTCTCAGGGTCCCCCGACACGAGGGGATGCCAATCCGCCAAACCCCGGCCCTCGTTGATGCGGCGGTACCCGCAGGACAACGGCATCCACCTCAGGGCCTCGATGTTCCATGGCGTCAGCTTGATGCAGTCCGGCACATGCTCGCGGCGATTGGCGTAGTCGGTGCAGGTGCAGCGCTCTGCATCGAACAGCTTGCAGTGAACCCGCGTCGGTACGACTTCGCCGGTGTCCTCGTCCTCGAACCGCACTAGGCAGCACAGGCCGCAACCGTCGCACAGGCTTTCCCACTCCTCGCGGGTCATCTGCTCCAGTCGCTTGGTTTGCCAGAAGGGCCGTTCCATCGGCGGCCTGTTAAACCCTTCGGGTCGGCCTGTCTCGCACAAGACGCCGCCTGTCGGTGGTCATGAAGGCCGGCACGCCCTATATGGCCGCCTTCGACCGCGCGACCTCCTCGCCGCCCCCCAACCTCGTCCGCGTGTCCAGGGTTTCCATGGCTCCCCGTCCTCCTCTCGTCGCCCTCAAGAACGTCCGCCTCCAGGATGGCCAGCGCCCGCTGTTCGACGGCGTCGACATCGCCGTCGAGCCGCGCACCCGCGCCGCCCTCGTCGGCCGCAACGGGGCCGGCAAGTCGACCCTGATGAAGATGGTCATGGGCCTGATCGAGCCCGACGCCGGCGACCGCTCGGTCCAGGCCGGCACCCGCTTCGCCTATGTGCCCCAGGAGCCGGTCATCGCCGGCGATACCCTGCTGGACTACGCCGCCTCCGAAGGCGCCGAACGCTGGACGGCCGAGGCCTGGCTGACCACCTTCGGCCTTGATCCGGAAAAGCCCGCCGTGAACCTGTCCGGCGGCGAAACCCGCCGCGCCGCCCTGGCCAAGGCCTTCGCCGAAGAACCCGACCTCCTGCTGCTGGACGAGCCGACCAACCACCTGGACATCCTCGCCATCGAACTGCTTGAGGAGGAACTGCTCCAGGCCCGCTTCTCGGTCCTGGTCGTCAGCCACGACCGCGCCTTCCTGAACCGCGTCACACAGTCCTGCCACTGGCTGGAAGGCCGCCGCGTCCGCACCCTCAACAAGGGCTTCGCCGCCTTCGACGAATGGGCCGACAAGGTTCTCGAAGAGGAAGCGGAGTCCCTGCGCCGCCTGAACAAGGCCATCGAGCGCGAGACCTACACCTTCTACCGCTCCATCACCGCCCAGCGCACCCGCAACGAGGGACGCGCCCGCGCCCTCAACGCCATGCGCGAGGATCGCGCCGAGCGGGTCAAGGACATCCCCCGCGAACTGAACCTCGGCGTCGATTCCGGCGCCCTGTCCGGCAAGCTGGTGGCCGAGCTCAAGGGCGTGACGAAATCATTCGGCGATCGCCCCGTCATCAAGCCCTTCAGCACCCGCGTCATCCGCGGCGACCGGTTGGCCATCGTCGGCCCCAACGGCGCCGGCAAGACCACCCTGGTCAAGATCCTGCTGGGCCAGCTCAAGCCCGACGCCGGGACGGTCCGCCTGGGCGCCAATCTGGAGCCCGTCTATCTAGACCAGTCGCGCGAAGGCCTGCGCAGCGACATGACCCTGTGGGACGCCCTGACCCCCGGCGGCGGCGACAGCGTGCTGGTGCGCGGTGTGTCCAAACACGTCGCGGCCTACGCCAAGGACTTCCTGTTTCAGGAGGGCCAGTTGCGCCAGCCGATCTCGACCTTGTCGGGCGGCGAGCGCAACCGCCTGCTGCTGGCCCGCGCCTTGGCCAGGCCCGCCAACATGCTGGTCCTCGACGAGCCGACCAACGACCTGGATATGGACACGCTCGACAAGCTGGAAGAGCTGCTCGAGTCCTATGACGGCACCCTGATCCTGGTCAGCCACGACCGCGACTTCGTCGACCGTCTGGCCACCTCGACCATCGCCATGAACGGTCGCGGCGACATCGTCGAAACGCCCGGCGGCTGGACCGACTTCATCCGCCAGAACCCCGGCTTCCTCCAGCCCGGGGCCAATCCGCGCCCGCAGGACAAGGACGCCGCCCAACGCGCCGCCGCCGCTCCGGCGCCCGCCTCGGTCGCCGCCGCGCCGAAAAAGCCCGGCAAGCTGACGTTCAAGGACGCCCATCGCCTGAAAGAGCTGGAAGGCCTTCTCGCCTCCCTGCCCGAGGACATCGCCCGCCACGAGGCGACCCTCGCCGACCCCGGGCTCTACGCCCGGGATCGTAAGGCTTTCGACCGCGCCACCGCCAACGCCGACCGCGCCCGATCGCTTCTGGCTGCGGCGGAGGAGGAGTGGCTGGAGCTCGAGGCGAAGCGCGAGGCCCTGGCCGGCGCCTGATTTCGGCTCCGAGTCATCGCGCGACGCACGAATTTTCGCCGCTTCGCGCGGATCTGTGCAGAAGTCACAAGACCTTCACGCGCAACAGAAAATTGCCCAATCCGCACAGCGCCGTCCCCGCCCTGCAAACTTTATCCCCAACACAGTCCACAGGCGGCCATTCCGGACCGCTTGCCACATCCGCGGATCGGAGCGAGCTTGATCAGGCCGAGGGACACGGCGGCGCGGAAATCCGGGGAGACCCGGGGATCAAAGCGGACCGGCCCGGCTCTCTGATCGAACGCACCGGGGGGTTTCGACCTTAACGGACGGGAGACAGGATCAAGGCCCAAAGGACTTTTCAAAGGCTTCGGCCGGAGAAAACCCCGAGGGAACCGGATCGGGATCGATGGACGGCGCGGGGCTCGACCTCGTGGAACGCCGGAGACCAGGAGCGCGACAGGATACAGCCGACCATCGTCGGGGTTCGCCCCGCTGATGCAAGGCCAGGGTCTTGAACCTCAATGGCCAAGTCCAACCCGGACTTGGCGAGGGGACGAGGGAAGCCGGTTCGCCGGGGACCTTCGTCCCCTCGCTCAATTCCGGATCTGGCGCGCTCTGGAATACGCTGTCCGCGCCATCGTGCACCAGGACATTCCGGGCGACACAACCGCGACAAGTCGGCGGTGACATACGGGACAAGTCGCGACTTCCGGGACATTTCGCGCGTCCCGTGCCCGGCGCCCCTCGCGGCAGCCTGACGCGCCATAGACCGCCCCTTTCCCTTCTCCCGGCGGGGCCGTAAACCAAGGCCATGACCTTGCGTGGGAATCGCCGTTTCCGGCCTGACCGCCGCGCCGTGATCGCGGGCGCCGGCGCCCTGGCGGCTGCGGCGGCCGTCTCGGCCTGCCAGCGCGCCGAGGCGCCCGTCGACGAGGAGGGCCGCGTCCGCCTGCGTTTCGCCACCGACTGGCGCGCCCAGGCCGAGCACGGCGGCTTCTACCAGGCCCTCGCCTCAGGGGCCTACGCCAAGAGGGGCCTGAACGTCCAGATCATCCAGGGCGGCCCGGGCGTGAACGTGCCCCAGCTGCTGGCGTCGGGCGCTGTCGAACTGGGCATGGGCTCCAACAGCTTCATCCCGATGAATCTTGTCGCCGAGGGCGCGCCGGTGAAGGCCGTCGCCGCCTTCTTCCAGAAGGACCCCCAGGTCCTGATCGCCCACCCCGACCCGGCGCTGGAATCGATCGCTGACCTTCAGGGCCGGCCCTTCCTGCTGTCGGACGCCTCGGTCACCGCCTTCTGGGTCTGGCTGAAAGCCAAATACGGCTTCACCGACGATCAGGTGCGCAAATACACCTTCAACCTGGCCCCCTTCCTCGCCGACGAGCGGGCGGTGCAGCAGGGCTATCTGACCTCGGAACCCTATACGATCGAGAAGACCGCCGGATTCACACCCAAGGTCTTCCTGCTGGCCGACGAGGGCTATCCCTCCTACGCCACCATGGTCCTCGCCCCCGACGCCTTCGCCCGTGACAATGCGGCGGCCCTGCGCAGCTTCATCGCCGGCTCGGCCGAAGGCTGGCGCGATTACATCCAGGGCGACGGCCAGGCCGCCGACGCCCTGATCCGCAAGGACAACCCGGAGATGACCCAGGACGTCCTCGATCAGGCCCGGGCCAAGCTGAAGTCCAACGGCATTGTCGATGGCGGCGACGCGGCCCTGTATGGTCTCGGCGCC
Organism: Brevundimonas sp.; assembly: GCF_035561115.1. Taxonomy (GTDB): domain Bacteria; phylum Pseudomonadota; class Alphaproteobacteria; order Caulobacterales; family Caulobacteraceae; genus Brevundimonas. The sequence continues at coordinate 2,272 of NZ_DATMYH010000050.1, read as the reverse complement.
ATGACCGCCGAACGCTGGCAGGCCTTCTTCGACGTGACCTCGGGCGCCGGTGTCTATCCGGCCGGTCTGGACTGGCGCAAGGCCTTCACCACCCAGTACCTGCCCGGCCGTGGCTGAGGCGACGGCTGCGCTTTCGGGCGCTGTCGTCCGCTATCCCGGCCGGCCGCCGATTGGGCCCATAGACCTGTCCATCGCCCCGGGCGAGATCGTGGCCCTTGTCGGAGCGTCGGGCGCGGGAAAGTCCACCATCCTGCGCTTGCTGGCCGGTCTGGAGCCGCCGTCCGAGGGGCGGGTCGATCGCGCCGCCGCGCCCGGCCGCACCGGCTTCGTCTTCCAGGCCGCCACCCTGATGCCCTGGGCCGACGCGCGGACCAACGTCGCCCTGCCGCTGGAATTGGCCGGCGTCGCCGCCTCCGACGCCCGCCGCCGCGCGGATGAGGCGCTGGCCACGGTCGGCCTTGGCGATCGTCTGACCGCCCGTCCGCGTCAATTGTCCGGCGGCATGGCCATGCGGGTTTCCCTGGCCCGCGCGCTGGTCACCGAGCCCGACTTGCTGCTGCTGGACGAGCCCTTTGCGGCGCTCGACAGCGTCACCCGTCGCCGCCTGATCGAGGACCTGCACAGGCTGTGGGGCGCCGGGTCGCCCCGACCCGCCATCGTCTTCGTCACCCACGACGTGGAGGAGGCCGTCTACCTCGCTGGCCGCGCCCTGGTTCTGGACACGGCGACCGGGCAGGTCGCGGCGGCGCGAACCTTGCCCGGCCCGCTGCCCCGCCCCGAGGGCTGGCGCATGGACGGAGCCTATCGCGCGGCTGTCGAGGGATTGGCCCACGACCTCGCCGATGCGATGACGGCCTCGTCGCGCGAGGCCGCATGACGCGTCTCTTCCCGCCCCTCCTGCTGACCGCCCTGCTGCTGGCTGTATGGGAGGTCGCTTGCCGGGCGCTGCATGTCCCCGGCTATTTCCTGCCCCCGCCCAGCGCGGTCGCCATCGCCCTTGTCGATCGGGCGCCGGTGCTCGCCGGCTCGGCCGCCGCCACGTTCTGGATGGCGATTCAGGCCCTGATCGTCGCCGCCCTTCTCGGCGGCGGCCTGGCGCTGACAGTGTCGCTGAGTCGCTCCGCTGAACAGGCCGTACGGCCGCTGGCCGTGGCCCTGCAGGTGACGCCGGTCGTCGCCATTGCCCCGCTCGTGCTGATCTGGACCGGGCTGGATCACGCCGACAGGGCCGTCGTCGCCCTGGCGGCGGCGGTCGCCTTCTTCCCCCTGTTCTCGGGCGTCCTTACCGGACTCAAGGCCGCCGATCCGGACCTGGAGCGATTGTTCGACCTCTACGGCGCCACGCCCCTGCAACGCCTGATCCGCCTGCGCCTGCCCGCCGCCCTGCCCTTCATGCTCGAAGGGCTGCGGGTCGCCTCCGGTCTGGCGGTGATCGGGGCGGTCGTGGCCGAATTCGTCTCGGGCTCAGGCGCCACCCAAGGGCTGGCGTGGCGCCTGCTCGAGGCCGGCAATCGCCTGCGCACCGCCGACATGCTCGCGGCGCTGGCGCTGTTGATGGTGATGGGTCTGACGCTCAACGCCCTGGTCGGGGCGCTGGAAGGCGCCGTTCGGCGGCGGACGTAAATTTCCGTTTCGCTCCTGTGCCCGGGAGGGGCCGCGTTAGCCCCCCCTTAAGGCCCTGACGACTAGCGTGGACGTCCAGTCCTTGCGTCCGGAGCCGCCCCTTGCGCCGCGCCCACAGCCTCCCGATCGCACTCCTCGCCGCCACGACGCTGGCCGGCGCGGCCGTGGCCCAGACGTCGCCGCCGACCGTCCGGCAGGATCTGCGCCAGCTCTCCTGGTCTGGCCGGACCATGACCGCGACGCCGCCCGGCGCGCCCGCCACAGCCCGCGGCGATCTGCGCCGCCCCAATCTCGTCATTCCCCACGGCGGCTTCGGCGCCGTCGAACCCGTCCCGGCCCGCGCCGCGGCCGCGCCCGCGCCGCGCCGGACACTGACCCCCGCCAACGCCTGGCTGCAACCGGCTCCGCCGCCCGCTCCCGCTCCGGTGATGGCCGCCCCGGCGCCTGCTCCCGCCCGCGCCGCGCCGCAACCTCGTCCGGCCTCGACGCCGGAATATCTCCCTGACCAGGGCGGAAGCGGTCAGCCCGTTCCCGCCGACATCGCCTATCCGTCCGCGCCCTCCACGGCAGAGCCGGTGCGGAACGACCCGCCCGATCCCATGGCCCCGCGACGCGACGCGCCGATCTTCCGCCTGCAACGGCCGGAGCC
>NZ_DATMYH010000049.1:0-17798 GCF_035561115.1 Brevundimonas sp. | reverse complement strand
GTCATGGCTGGCTCCAGCAAAGGCGAAGGCGAATGGAATGGCAACGCCCGCGAGCGGGCGGAGGCTCCGCACAGATTTCGTTCACCATGAACGCTCACCGGCCTGAAACGGGGGCCGTGCGAGACACGTCCGGAACAACGAGCCGTCGCGCCCCCGAAGGAAGCCGCATGACCGGACTGAAGGTCGATATCGTCAAGGTGGATGCGCTGGACGAGGGCGCATGGGCGGACTGGCGCGCCATGCTGGCCGCCGATCCGTCGCTGAACAGCCCGTACTTCCGGCCCGAGTTCGCCCAGGTCGCCGGCCGCATCAGTCCGGACGCAGCTGTCGCCGTCTTCTCGCGCGGCGGTCGGACCGTCGGCTTCTTTCCGCATCAACGGCGCGGCGGGGCGATGCAGCCCCTGGCCGCGCCAATGAACGACTATCACGGAATCATCGCCTTTCCCGGACAGGCGCCGTCGCTCGAGGAGGCGGCCGCCGTGCTGGGCGCGACCCGGCTGAACGTTACAGCCTGGGTCGGCGAGACCGGACTCGGCGAGGATCGCCGCACCGTCCAGGTCGAGCTGGGCGAGGGCGGCTATGACGGCTGGTACGCCGACCGCCGGAGCAACCAGGGCAAATTCTTCAAGGACAAGGAGCGCGCCCGCCGCAGCATGGAGGCCGAGTTGGGCCCTCTGCGGGTCGAGCGCGGCCTGCGCGACCCGGTCCTGCTGGACTGGCTGATCGAGCTGAAACGGGATCAGTACAGGCGCACGGCGCGGCACGACATCTTCGCCTGCGGCTGGACGGCGGACCTGTTGCACGCCCTGCTGAAGGAAGACCGCGACGGGTTCGGCGCCTCGATGGCCGGACTTTGGGCGGGCGACCGGCTGACGGCGATCGAATATTCACTGCACGCGGGCGACCAGTATCATTTCTGGTTCCCCGGCTACGATCCGGCCCTGGCGCGCTGTTCGCCGGGCATCCTGCTGAGCATGGACACCATGCGGCTGGCGTCGGAACTCGGCTATCGCACCTTCGATTTCGGGTTCGAGGGCGAACATTACAAGAAGTATTTCTGCAATGGGGCGCGCATCGTGCGCGAGGCCGTCATTCTCAGGCCCGGTCTGGGCGCGGCGGTCAGCCAGGCCGCGGTCGGCGTGCTGGGCAGGCGCGGCGAGCGGCTGCGCACCAGCGTGCGGCGCCGCTGGGCCGCCATCGAGGCCTGCGAGACGACGCCGGGCAACCGCCTGAGGGGCGCGATGCAGGCCGCGGGCGCGGCGCTTGCAAAGGCCCGCCAGGGTTCGACCCGACCCGTTCCGGCCTGAGACACTCCATGAACGACACGCGCACACGCTATTCCGGCCCGATCAAACAGGCCGGGATCCATCCGCACAGCCTGGTCGAGCAAGGCTTCGCCTCCGACGAGGCGCTGGCGGCGGTTCTGGACCGCTATCCGGCGGGGCTGTTTGACATCAATCTGTACGACTACGACGAGGCGGGTCAGGTCTCGCTGCGCACGGGCGCGCGGGGGCGGCTGAACGGCGCGGAGCTTCTGTCGGCGATCCAGCAGGGCCGGCTGTGGGTCAATCTGCGCGAGGTCGAGACCGGCTGGCCCGAACTGTGGGCCGCGGCCATGGCCGAGTTCCGCAAGGTGCAGGGCGCCTATCCCGGCCTGCAAGCGGTGAAGAACGCCGGCCAGCTGATCCTGTCCTCGCCCAAGGCGCGGGTGCCGTATCATTTCGACGCGGCGGGCGTGGTGCTGTTCCACCTGCGCGGGCGCAAGCGGATCTTCGTCTATCCGGGGGACGAGGCCCATCTGGCCGAGGCGGACATGGAACAGGTGGTGTCGCGCCAGACGACCGAGGAACTGCCCTATTCGCTGGCCTTCGAGGCCGACGCCCAGGTGATGGACCTGGAGCCGGGGCAGGCCCTGACCTGGCCGATCTATGCGCCGCACCGGGTCGAGAACCTGGACCGGTTCTGCGTGTCCCTGTCGATGGATTTCCAGACCTGGCCGTCGCGGTTCCGCAACGGGGCCCTCTATACCAACGCCGTGCTGCGCAGCCGGGGCGCTCAGCCGCGCATGACCGACCGGATGGCGCCGCCTGAACTGGCCGCCCGCTGGGCCGCCTCGCTGGCGCTGAAGCGGGTCGGCGGGCTGAAGAGCCGCATCGCCCATTTCGAGCGGGATTTCGAGCCCGAGATCGGCGCCGCCGACGGCGCGGGCGCGCTGCGGGCCTGAGCGGGCGAAAGCCGCCAGAGAATTGGACGACGGACTCCGGAGACTTCGACGACGGAATTTCCGGCGACTTTGGTGACTTGGATGAATTCGAAGTCATGACCTCGTTTTAAGCTGACTTCACGGTTGGCCGGTCGCACCTTCCCGCACATTCCGGGAGGGAGCGCCGTCATGAAACTCGCCATCGTATCCGCTACCGTCATCGCCGCCGCGCTCGCCGCCGGTTCCGCCGCGGCCATGGACGGACCGTCCGCCAAAATCGAGCATGCCGTCGCCCGCGTCGTGGTCATCGTGGAAGACCGGGCCGATATCGGCGTCGAAATCGAGCAGGGGACCTCGGGCCTCCCGGCGGTCCAGGTTCGCCGCCGCGGCGACGACGTCATCATCCATGGCGGTCTGAAAGGCGGTCTGTTCGGCAACAGCGCCATCCGGAACTGCCAGTCGGGCCCCGACGGCGCCCGTCAGCCGGGCGAAGGGGCCTCGGTGGAGGTCCGTCAGGTCGGAACCGTCAGACTGGCCGACGCGCCGCTGATCGTGATCCGCACGCCCCGCACGGTCGAGGTGGGGGTGGAAAGCGGCGCCGTGTTCGGCGCCGTCGGCCGGGGGGCTTCCTCGATCGAAGTCGGCAACGGCGGCTGCGGCGACTGGAACATCGCCAATACGGACGGGACCATGTCCCTCTCCATCATGGGTTCGGGCGACATGCGCGCCGGAACGTCCAGCCGGCTCGAAGCCAGCATCATGGGTTCCGGCGATATCCACGCCGGCGCGACCCGGGGGCTCGAGGCCAACGTCATGGGCTCGGGCGACATCAGCGCCGCCCGCGTGGACGGTCCGGTCGAGGCCAACATCATGGGGTCGGGCGACATCAACATCCCCGGCACGGTCACGAACATTGAAGCCAACATCATGGGCTCCGGCGACATCAACGTCGGCGGCGCCACCGGTGCGGTTTCGCAAAGCGTCATGGGTTCCGGGAATATTGTGATCGCCGGCCAGGCCGTGCGCCAGAGCCGCCGCGGCCGCTGATGCGCAGCCCGCTGGACGCATCAGACATCATCCTTCGAGAGGGAACGCCGTCATGAAACTCATCATCGCATCCGCCATCGCCATCGCCGCCGTGGCCGGGCCCGCCTTCGCCAAATCCGGCCCCGAGGTCGAAATCCGCCACGCCGTGGCCCGCGTCGCCGTGGTGGTGGAAGACCGCAACGACATCGCCGTCGAGGTCGAACAGGGCTCGTCGGGTCTGCCCGCCGTCCAGGTCACGCGCGACGGCGCCAATGTCCGCATCGACGGAGGGCTGGGCGGCCGTCGCGGCCTGTTCGGCCGGGGCGACGGCCTTCGCAACTGCCGGTCGGGTCCGGACAACGCCCGAACCCCGGGCGAGGGCGCCTCGGTCGAGGTTCGCAACTTGGGCCGGGTCAATCTGGCCGACGCGCCGCTGATCGTCATTCGCACGCCGCGCAATGTGAATGTGGACGCCTCCGGCGCCGTCTTCGGCTCGGTCGGCCGCGGCGCAGCCTCGATCGAGCTCGGCAATTCGGGCTGCGGCGACTGGAATGTCGCCAACACCGACGGTCGCATGTCGCTGGGCGTCGCGGGTTCAGGCGACATCCGCGCCGGAACCTCGTCGGAACTGGAAGCGAGCATCTCGGGGGCCGGGTCGATCACGGCCGGCGCCACCCGGGGTCTGGACATCTCGGTGTCCGGGGCCGGCGACGTGGTCGTCGCCCGCGTCGACGGGCCGACAGAAATCAGCCTCGCCGGCGCCGGCGACGTCTCGGTCCGGGCCGGCACGGCTCCCACCCTGAGCATCAACGTCGCCGGCGTGGGCGATGTCGACTTCGACGGCGTGGCCGGAGACGTGGATGTCTCCCTCGCCGGTGTCGGAGACGTCAACATCGCCCGCGCGACCGGCTCGGTCAGCCGTTCGGTCGCCGGCCTTGGCGACATCCACATCGGCACCTGACCTCCCTGTCAGTCGCCGTGACGGAGAAGGCCCGGGAGCGTGGAACCCTCCGGGCCTTTTTCCTTTCTGCATCGCCCAACGAAAAGCCCCGGCGGATCGCTCCGCCGGGGCTTCTTTCGTCAGGGAGCCGGAACGCTTACAGCGCGCCCAGCAGGCCCATGACGCCCGAGCCCGGCAGGGCCGCGCCTGCGCGGTCGCGCGTCTGCAGGCCGCCGCCGAAGCTGTAGCGCAGGCCGACCGACACGGTGTCGATGTCGATGTCCTCGATATCGGCGTGCGAATAGCCGGCGGTCACCGAGAACGGCGTGCGGCCGATCTGATATTCGGCGCCGGCGCCGTAGGTCATGCCGTCGATGTCGACGCCGGCGGCGTCGGCGGTCACATAGCCGAGGCCCGCGTTGAGGCGCAGGTTCGGCGTGGCGTAGAAGGCGGCGTCCGCACCGACCGACCAGGCGTCGACATCGCTGTCGTCGGCGCTGGTGTAGGCGACCACGCCGGTCAGCGTGGCCTTGCCTAGATATTTCTGGATCTCGGTGCCCGCGGTCAGGGCGGTTTCGTCAGCGTAGTCGGAGGCGCCGACGAAACCGCCGACGCGCACGTCCGAACCGACGAGGGTGGTCAGGTGCGCCGTGCCGGAGAAGGCGGTGTCGTCATCAACGCCGTCGTCGGTCTGGGCGGCGTTGGCGGCGGCCGTGAAGGTCCAGCGGCCGAAGGCCGGCACAGCGACCACGCCGTCGAGGGCGTAGCTGTCCGACTCGGCTTCCAGACCGCCGAACTCGATCTGGCTGTCGGAATACGTCAGGCCGACCGAACCGACCGGCTCCTGGGCCAGGGCGGGAGCGGCGGCGAAGGCGGCCACGGCGGCGGTGGCGAGGAAGAGAGACTTCATTCTTGTTTTTCCATTGTCGCACGCGGGGAGTCGCGCTGCGGGCTGGTTCTGCTACCAACGGCAAAGCTGGCGCGGCCATTACAAAGACGTCACAAAACAGACGCTTGGGCCGCCTGTAGCCCTGCGGCCACGCATTGTGGCGACGTTGCGGCCAACAAGCGTAGGCATAACGGCGCACTGTGAATCCGGGGTCAGAAACGGGGGTGAAGCCGGCTTCCTGGTCCCTTCGCCCGCCGCAGAGGCGGGAGCGCAACCCGTCGACCCACTATAAGGAGGCGCGCGGTTCGGTCCTCGCAGCCGGATTCGGCGGAAACGGGGTAAACCCAGCGTCCGCCACGTTTTCGCCGCTTGACCAAATCGGAATCGACGGTCATAAGCCCCCACTCTTGTTGGACCGGCTGTGCATCCCGCGTGTTTTTGGGGTGCAGACGCGGTTCGCAGGAACGACCTCGGACCTGTTCTTTGCAGTGACCCAGGACTTCAACGGCCTTCGCGGTTCGCTGCGTGGGCCGATCGTTTTTGCGGACGTGCGTACTCTGAAGGCCTTACGGCCTGAAGACTCCGGTCTTTGAAATGGTTCACAGGGACGCAGGTTCGCCTGCTTGGGAAATACGACCGATATGGATCAAAGCATCCGCATCAGGCTCAAGGCCTTCGATCACCGCGTCCTCGACTTTTCGACGCGCGAAATCGTCAACACGGCCAAGCGCACGGGCGCGACCGTTCGCGGTCCGATCCCGCTGCCGACCCTGATCGAAAAGTTCACCGTGAACCGCTCGCCGCACGTCGACAAGAAGTCGCGCGAGCAGTTTGAAATCCGCACGCACAAGCGTGTCCTCGATATCGTCGACCCCACCCCGCAGACTGTGGACGCGCTCATGAAGCTCGACCTGTCCGCCGGCGTGGATGTCGAGATCAAGATTTAATAAGAAAGAGGCGGGATCCGATGCGCACGGGCGTGATCGCCAAGAAGCTGGGCATGACCCGCGTGTTCGCCGATGACGGCGCGCACGTACCGGTCACTGTGCTTCAGCTAGACGGCTGCCAGGTCGTCGGCCAACGTACCCAGGAGCGTGACGGCTACGTCGCTCTCCAGCTGGGCGCTGGCACCAAGAAGGCCAAGAACACCAACAAGGCCCAGCGCGAGTCCTTCGCGAAGCTTGAGGTGGAACCCAAGGCCTATGTCACCGAGTTCCGCATCGATGCGGACGCCATGATGGATGTGGGCTCCGAGTTCTCGGCCGACCACTTCGTCGCCGGCCAGAAGGTCGACGTCCAGGCCGAGACCATCGGCAAGGGCTTCGCCGGCGCCATGAAGCGCTGGAACTTCGGTGGTCTGCGGGCGACCCACGGCGTCTCGGTCTCGCACCGTTCGCACGGTTCGACCGGCCAGCGTCAGGATCCGGGCAAGACCTTCAAGGGCAAGAAGATGGCCGGCCACTACGGCACGGAAGTCGTCACCACCCAGAACCTCACCGTGTTCCGCGTCGACGTCGAGCGCGGCCTGCTGCTGATCAAGGGCGCCGTGCCCGGTCACGAAGGCACCTGGGTCAAGGTTCGCGACGCCGTCAAGAAGGCCCGTCCGGCCGACGCCCCGTTCCCCGGCGGCGTGAAGTCCAAGGGCGGTTCGGCTGCTGCGGCTCAACCGGCTGAAACGCCGGCCGAGGAAGCCCCGGCCGTCGAAACCACCGAAGGCGGTGAAGCGTAATGAAACTCCCGGTCATCAAACTCGACGGCAAGGCCGCCGGTGACGTCGAAATGTCGGACGCCGTCTTCGGCATCACCGACATCCGCGGCGACATCCTGGCCCGCTACGTCAACTGGCAACTGGCCAAGCGCCGCGCCGGCACCCACAAGGTCCAGACCCGGAACGAGAACTCTCGCACCGGCAAGAAGATGTACAAGCAGAAGGGAACCGGCGGCGCCCGTCACGGTTCGCGTCGCGCCCCGCAGTTCGTCGGTGGTTCGCGCGCCTTCGGCCCGGTCGTCCGCGACCACGGCTTCTCGCTGCCCAAGAAGGTCCGCGCCCTGGCCCTGCGTCACGCGCTGTCGGCCAAGGTCGTCGCCGGCGATCTGGTCGTGGTCGATAACATCTCGCTGAAGGACGCCAAGACCGCCGGTCTGCGCGAAACCCTCGGCAAGCTGGGCTGGACCCGCACGCTGATCATCGCCGGTCCGGAAGTCGACACGAACTTCGGCCTGGCCGCCCGCAACATTCCGATGGTGAACGTCCTGCCGAACGCCGGCCTGAACGTTTACGACATCCTGCGCGCGGACAAGCTGGTGCTGACCAAGGCGGCCGTCGAGGCCATCGAGGCCACCTACGCCGACTACACCCCGTCGCGTCGCGAAGCCGAGGCCGCCCAGGCCGCCAAACCGGCTGCCAAGACGAAGAAGGAGGCCGCGTAATGGCTGGCGCCAACCCCACCGCAAAACACTACGACACCATCCTGGCTCCGATCATCACGGAAAAGGCCACGATCCTGTCGGAGCAGAACAAGGTCGTCTTCCGCGTCTCGGGCACCTCGACCAAGGATGAGATCGCAGCCGCGGTCGAAAGCCTGTTCAAGGTCAACGTCCTGAAGGTCAACACCCTGGTCCAAAAGGGCAAGACCAAGCGCTTCCGCGGCATCATGGGCCGTCGGGTCGACATCAAAAAAGCGATCGTGACGCTGGCTGAAGGCCAGTCGATCGACGTCACCACGGGGCTCTGATCAGATGGCCTTGAAAACCTACAATCCGACATCGCCGGGCCGCCGCGCCCTGGTGCTGATCGACCGTTCGGAGCTCCACAAGGGACGCCCCGAGAAGTCGCTGACCGAAGGCCTGACCAAGTCGGGCGGTCGCGGCGCGGGCGGTCGTATCGCCGTCCGCTTCCGCGGCGGCGGCGCCAAGACGCTGTACCGCAAGATCGACTTCAAGCGCCGCAAGTTCGCCTCGGCGACCGTCGAACGCCTGGAATACGATCCGAACCGGACCGCCTTCATCGCTCTCATCGTCTATGAGGACGGCGAAAAGGCCTACATCATCGCGCCGCAACGCCTGAAGGCGGGCGACACGGTGGTCGCCGGTGAAAAGGTCGACGTGAAGCCGGGCAATGCGATGCCGCTGCGCTCGGTGCCGGTCGGCACGATCATCCACAACGTCGAAATGAAGCCGGGCAAGGGCGCCCAGCTGGCCCGCTCGGCCGGCGCCTACGCCCAGCTGGTCGGCCGCGACGCCGGCTACGCCCAGATCCGTCTGGGTTCGGGCGAGCTTCGCATGGTCCTGGACGGCTGCATGGCCACGGTGGGCGCGGTTTCGAACCCCGACCACATGAACCAGAACCTCGGCAAGGCCGGCCGCGTCCGGCACATGGGCTGGCGTCCGCACGTTCGCGGCGTCGCCATGAACCCGATCGACCACCCGCACGGTGGTGGTGAAGGCCGGACCTCTGGCGGTCGCACCCCGGTTACGCCGTGGGGCAAGGACACCAAGGGCACCCGCACCCGCAAGAACAAGGCGACGGACAAGTTCATCATCCGTACCCGCCACGTGAAGAAGGCTCGCTAACCGATGGCCCGCTCCTCCTGGAAAGGCCCGTTTGTCGACGGGTATCTGCTGAAGAAGGCCGAGACGGCAGCGTCGTCGGGCCGCAAGGACGTGATCAAGACGTGGTCGCGCCGCTCCACCATCCTGCCGCAGTTTGTCGGCCTGACCTTCGGTGTCCACAACGGCCTCAAGCATGTGCCGGTGTCGGTCTCCGAAGAAATGGTCGGCATGAAGTTCGGCGAGTTCTCCCCGACCCGGTCGTTCCCCGGGCACGCGGCGGACAAGAAGGCCAAAAGGAAATAACTGATGGCCCAGACCAAAAATGAACGTCGGGTCGCCCCGACCGAAGCGCGCGCCAAGCTGGTGAACGTCCGGATCAGCCCTCAGAAGCTGAACCTGGTCGCCCAGTCGATCCGCGGCCTGCCGGTGCAGAAGGCGCTGAACGAGCTGGAATTCAGCCGCAAGCGCATCGCCACCGACGTCCGCAAGGTGCTGTATTCGGCCGTGTCGAACGCCGAGAACAACCACAACCTCGACATCGACAACCTGGTCGTCGCCGAGGCCTTCGTAGGCAAGAACCTGGTGATGAAGCGTTTCGCGAGCCGTGCTCGTGGCCGTTCGTCGCGCATCCTGAAACCTTTCGCGGAGATCACCATCGTGGTCCGCGAAGCCGGTGAGGCCGCCTGATGGGTCAGAAAGTCAATCCGATCGGTCTGCGCCTCGGCGTCAACCGTACGTGGGACAGCCGCTGGTTCGCCCGCGGCGCCGAATACGCCAAACTGCTGCACCAGGACCTCAAGCTGCGCACGTGGCTGAAGGAACGCCTGAACGCCGCCGGCGTGTCGCGCATCATCATCGAGCGTCCGCACAAGAAGTGCCGCGTGACGATCTACGCCGCCCGTCCGGGCGTCGTGATCGGCAAGAAGGGCGCCGACATCGAGAAGCTCCGCAAGGACATCTCGGCGCGGACCGAGGGCGAGGTTCACCTGAACATCGTCGAAGTGCGCAAGCCCGAGACGGACGCCCAGCTGATCGCCGAGAACATCGCGCAGCAGCTGGAACGCCGGATCGCCTTCCGCCGCGCCATGAAGCGCGCGATGCAGTCGGCCATGCGTCTCGGCGCCAAGGGCGTCCGCATCAACGTTTCGGGCCGCCTCGGCGGCGCGGAAATCGCGCGGATGGAATGGTATCGCGAAGGCCGCGTGCCGCTGCACACCCTGCGCGCCGACATCGACTACGGCTTCATCCAGGCCAAGACCACCTACGGCATCATTGGCGTGAAGGTCTGGGTCTTCAAGGGCGAGGTCCTCGAGCACGATCCGATGGCGCAGGACAAGCGCTGGGCGGTCGAGGCTTCGGGTCCTTCTTCGAACGAAGGCCGCGGCGGTGATCGCGGCGGCCGCAACGATCGCGGTCAGCGTCGCGGGCGTGAGGGCTAAGTCATGCTGCAACCGAAAAAGACCAAGTACCGCAAGGCCTTCAAGGGCCGCATCCACGGTTCCGCCAAGGGCGGCTTCTCGCTGAACTTCGGGTCCTATGGCCTGAAGACGGTGGAGCCGGAACGCATCACTGCGCGTCAGATCGAGGCGGCCCGCCGCGCGATCACCCGCCAGATGAAGCGTCAGGGCCGCGTCTGGATCCGCGTCTTCCCCGACCTGCCCGTCACGGGCAAGCCGGCCGAAGTCCGCATGGGTAAAGGCAAGGGCGCCGTGGATCACTGGGCGGCGCGCTGCCACCCGGGCCGGATCCTGTTTGAAATCGACGGCGTGCCGGACGACATCGCCCGCGAGGCCCTGCGTCTTGGCGCCGCCAAGCTGCCGGTCCGTACGAAGGTGGTCACCCGCCTCGACGCCGGTGTCTCGCACGTGGAGCACGTCGGAGCATGACCAAGATCGCCGACCTCCGGGCCCAGACGCCCGACCAGCTGTCCGACGAGCTGCTGAAGCTCAAGAAGGAACAGTTCAACCTGCGCTTCCAGGCCGCCACCGGCCAGATGGAAAAGACCCATCGGGTCTCGGAAGTGCGCAAGGACATCGCCCGTATTTCCACGCTTCTGCGTGCGAACCGCGCGGCGGGTTAAGGAAACGAAGATGCCCAAACGAGTTCTCGAAGGCGTGGTCGTCTCCGACAAGGGCGACAAGACTGTCGTCGTCGTCGTCCAACGCACGCTGCTGCACCCGGTCCTGAAAAAGATCGTGCGCCTGTCCAAGAAGTACCACGCTCACGACGAAGCCAACGCCCTCAAGGTGGGCGATCAGGCCCGCATCATCGAGTGCGCCCCCAAGTCCAAGCTGAAGCGCTGGGAAGTCCTGTCGGACTCCTCGGCCTCGGCTTCGTAATCAGAAAGATCTGATCAAATGATCCAGATGCAAACTAACCTGGAGGTAGCCGATAATTCGGGTGCTCGCCGGGTCATGTGCATCAAGGTGTTGGGCGGCTCCAAGCGCCGCTACGCCTCGGTGGGCGACACGATCGTCGCTTCGGTGAAGGAAGCGATTCCGCGCGGCCGCGTGAAGAAGGGCGACGTCGTGCGCGCCATCGTCGTGCGCACCGCCAAGGACATCATGCGCAAGGACGGCTCTGTCATTCGTTTCGACAAGTCGGCCGCCGTCATCGTCAACAAGCAGAACGAGCCGGTCGGCACGCGGATCTTCGGCCCGGTTCCCCGTGAACTGCGCGCCAAGAACCACATGAAGATCATCTCTCTGGCTCCGGAGGTCCTGTAGTCATGGCCGCCAAGATCAAAACGGGCGACAACGTCGTCGTCCTGACCGGCAAGGACAAGGGCCGCACCGGCAAGGTGACCAAGGTCCTGCCGGCGACGAACCGCGTGCTGGTGCAGGGCATCAACATGGTTCAGCGCCACACCCGCCCGACCCAGGCCGACCCCCAGGGCGGCATCAAGAACAAGGAAGCGTCGCTTCACCTGTCCAACGTCGCGATCGCCGACGCCAACGGCAAGGCCACCCGCGTCGGCTTCAAGATCGAAGGCGACAAGAAGGTCCGCTTCGCCAAGACGACGGGAGACGTCATCTGATGGCCGACACCAAATACACCCCGCGCCTCAAGGGCGAGTACAACGACCGCATCAAGGGCGTGCTGACCGAGAAGTTCGGCTACACCAACCCGATGCAGATGCCCAAGCTGGACAAGATCGTCCTCAACATGGGCATCGGCGAAGCCGTGGCTGACTCCAAGAAGGCCACTGCGGCCCTCAAGGATCTGGCCGCCATCGCCGGTCAGAAGCCCGTCGCCACCAAGGCCCGCAACTCCATCGCCGGCTTCAAGCTGCGCGAAGGCATGGTCATCGGCGGCAAGGTCACGCTGCGCGGCGACCAGATGTACGAGTTCCTGGACCGCCTGATCACGATCGCGCTGCCGCGCGTGAAGGATTTCCGCGGCCTGAAGCCGACCTCGTTCGACGGTCGCGGCAACTACGCCATGGGCCTCAAGGAACACATCGTGTTCCCCGAGATCAACTACGACCAGATCGACCAGATGTGGGGCATGGACATCATCGTCTGCACCACGGCCAAGACCGATGACGAGGCGCGCGCGCTTCTCACCGAGTTCAAGTTCCCGTTCGTGACGAACTGAGCGGGAAGGGAAAGAAACCATGGCTAAGAAAAGCGCCGTAAACCGCAACGAGATGGTCAAGGCCCTCGTCGCGAAATACGCCGACAAGCGGGCCGCCCTCAAGGCGACCGCCAACGATGAATCCCTGCCGCTTGAGGAGCGTTTCGAAGCGCGCCTGAAGCTGGCCAAGCTGCCGCGCAACTCGGCCGCCAACCGGATTCGTAACCGCTGCGAAGTGACGGGCCGTCCGCGGGCCTTCTATCGCAAGCTCAAGATGAGCCGCATCGCCCTGCGTGAACTCGGCAACCTGGGTCAGATCCCGGGTCTGACCAAGTCCAGCTGGTAAGGGGAGCGACAGACATGATGATCAACGATCCCCTGAGCGACATGATCGCCCGCATCCGGAACGCGCACATGCGCAAACGTTCCAAGGTGCTCACCCCGGCTTCCCGCCTGCGCCAGCGCGTCCTCGACGTGCTGCAGGACGAAGGCTACATCCGCGGCTATTCCCTGGTTCAGAACCCCGGCGAATTCCCGCAGTTCGAGATCGAGCTGAAATACTTCGACGGCCAGCCGGTCATCGCCGAGATCGCCCGCGTGTCCAAGCCGGGCCGCCGCGTCTACTCCGCGATCTCCGACCTGAAGCCGATCAAGAACGGCCTCGGCATCTCGATCCTCTCCACGTCCAAGGGCGTCATGTCGGACACCGCGGCTCGCGAAGCCAAGGTGGGCGGCGAAGTCCTCTGCAGGGTCTACTAAGATGTCCCGTATCGGAAAACGCACCATTGAGATCCCGAAGGGCGTGACCGTCACGCTCGACGGCCAGACCGTGTCGGTGAAGGGTCCCAAGGGCGAACGCTCCTGGACCGTCGCCGAAGAGATCGAAGTCACGCAAGGCGACGACGGTCTGAACCTGGCGATCCGCGAGGACAACCAGCGTTCGCGGGCCATGTGGGGCCTGTCGCGCACCCTGGTCGACAACATGGTCGTCGGCGTCACCACGGGCTTCGAAAAGAGCCTGGACCTGGTGGGCGTCGGTTACCGCGCCGCGATGAAGGGCAACGCCCTGTCGCTGCAACTCGGCTTCTCGCACGACGTCGACATCCAGCCGCCTGCCGGGGTCACCTTCGCGGTGCCCAAGCAGACGGAAATCAAGATCACCGGCGCCGACAAGCAGGCCGTCGGTCAGATCGCCGCCGTCATCCGCAAGCTGCGCCCGCCGGAGCCCTACAAGGGCAAGGGCGTCCGCTACACGGGCGAAAAGGTCCGGCGCAAGGAAGGCAAGAAGAAGTAAGTCATGGCTCTCTCTCTTCGACAACAAGCCCAGCGCCGTACCGAGCGCACCCGCCGCCGCCTGAAGGCTGTCGCCAACGGCCGCCTGCGCCTGTCGGTGCACCGTTCGGACAAGAACATCTCGGCCCAGATCATCGACGACCTGAACGGCGTCACGATCGCCTCGGCCTCCTCGCTGGAAGGCGAGAAGGGCAAGAAGGCCAAGGGATCCGACGTCGCGGCCGCCGCCCTGATCGGCAAGCTGGTCGCCGAACGCGCCCTCGAGAAGGGCATCAAGGATGTCGTCTTCGATCGCGGCGGCTACATCTATCACGGACGGGTGAAGGCGCTGGCGGAAGCCGCGCGTGAAGCCGGCCTGAACTTCTAAGGACGCGACAGATGGCGCAAACTCCCCAACGCGGCGGCGGCGGCAACGATCGCAACCGTCGTGACAACCGCAACGCTCCCCAGGCCGACGGTCCGGATTCGGACATCGTCGAAAAGCTGGTGCACATCAACCGCGTCGCCGCCACCGTCAAAGGCGGCCGCCGGTTCTCGTTCGCGGCCCTGATGGTCGTCGGCGACGGCAAGGGCCGCGTCGGCTTCGGTCACGGCAAGGCGCGCGAAGTGCCGGAAGCCATCCGCAAGGCGACCGAAGAAGCCAAGAAGACCATGATCCGCGTTCCGCTGCGCGAGAACCGCACCCTGCACCACGACGGCTCGGGCCGTTGGGGCGCCGGCAAGATCATGATGCGCGCCGCTCCTCCCGGAACGGGCGTCATCGCGGGCGGTCCGATGCGCGCCGTGCTCGAAACCCTCGGCGTCCAGGACGTCGTCGGCAAGTCGACCGGTTCGTCGAACCCCTACAACATGATCCGCGCCACGTTCGAGGCCCTCAAGGTCCAGTCGTCGCCCCGTCAGGTCGCGTCCAAGCGCGGCAAGAAGGTCGCCGATCTGATGGGCCGCCGCAACGACGGCGCCTCGGCTCCGGAAGCGGCGCCTGAAGCCCAGGAAGCCTGACCATGGCCAAGACTGAATCCAAGACCACCGTCACCGTCCGTCAGACGGGCTCGCCCATCCGCCGCAAGTCGGATCAGCGCGCCACGTTGGCGGGTCTGGGTCTCAACCGCATGGGCCGCGAGTCCACGCTGGAAGACACCCCCTCGGTTCGCGGGATGATCGCCAAGGTCGCCCACCTGACCGAGATCGTCGAGAAGTAACGTGCCTTCTCCCTCCCCCTCGGGGGAGGGATGTCACCGCTTGCGGTGACAGGGTGGGGGCGGCTATAGGCCGCCCTTCATTGCGTTCCGGGGATGTCTCTCGCGAGCCGTCCCCACCCGGTCCCTCCGGGACCACCCTCCCCGAACGGGGAGGGAGAAGACCAACAAGCCGAGTCCGGTCCCAGACCGGGCGCTAGCACCCGAAAGGATCAGGCACATGAAACTGAACGAAATTCGCGACAACGAAGGCGCCCACAAGAAGCGCATGCGCGTCGGCCGCGGCCCGGGGTCGGGCAAGGGCAAGACCGCAGGACGCGGCGTCAAGGGCCAGAAGTCCCGTTCGGGCGTCGCCATCGGCGGTTTCGAGGGCGGCCAGATGCCGCTGTACATGCGGATGCCCAAGCGCGGCTTCAACAATCCGCTGGCGCTGAAGCTGGCCGAGGTGAACCTGTGGCGCCTGCAGGACGCCATCGACGCCAAGAAGCTGGACATCAAGGGCGAGATCAAGGGCGACGCCCTGGTCGCGGCCGGCGTGATCCGCCGCGTCAAGGACGGCGTCCGCATCCTGGGCACCGGCGAGATCAAGTCCAAGCTGAACCTGGTCGTCTGGTCGGCCTCGGCCGGCGCGGTCAAGGCGATCGAGGCCGCCGGCGGCACCGTCGTGCAGGAGCGTATCGCTGCTGAAGCCAAGGCCGCCGCGCGCATCGAGAAGCGCAACGCCGCCAAGGGCAAGGCTCCGGCTCCCAAGGCTCCCCGTGGCGACGCCAACAAGATCTCGGCCCGTACAACCCGGACCGCTGCCAAAAAATAAGCTTGAGGGGCGCTCTCGCTAAGAGGGCGCCCTTCGCCTATCTGGACGCTGGCGCCGGATTCACGTCCGATACGCCGCGTTCTGATCAGTCGGGGTGACGACACATGGCTTCGGCCGCCGAACAACTCGCAGCAAACATGAACATGGGCTCGTTCGCGAAAGCGACCGAGCTGCACAAACGTCTGCTGTTCACGATCCTGGCCCTGCTGGTCTACCGCATCGGCACCTATGTGCCGATCCCGGGGATCAACTCGGACGCCTTCCTGCAGTTCTTCCAGAACCCGGACGGCCAGCGCGGCATCCTGGACATGTTCAACATGTTCTCGGGCGGCGCCGTCGAGCGCATGGCCGTGTTCGCCCTGAACGTCATGCCCTACATCTCGGCCTCGATCATCGTCCAGCTGATGGGCGCGGTCTATCCGCCGTGGGAGAAGCTGCGGAAAGAGGGCGGCGAGAGCGGCCGCAAGCAGCTGAACCAGTACACCCGCTATCTGACCGTCGTCCTGGCCCTGTTCCAGTCGACCGGCATCGCCATCGGCCTGAACGCCCAGCCCGGCCTGATCGACAGCCCCGGACTGTTCTTCATCGTCTCGACCATCACCACCCTGACCGGCGGGACCATGTTCCTGATGTGGCTGGGCGAGCAGGTCACCGCGCGCGGCGTCGGCAACGGCATCTCGCTGATCATCTTCGCCGGCATCGTCGCCGTCCTGCCGGGCACGATCGCCCGCCTGTTCGGCCTGGCCCAGCAGGGCCAGATGTCCGCCTTCACCCTGCTGTTCATCGCCGCCATGATGATCGCGGTCGTGGTCTTCATCGTCTTCATGGAGCGGGCCCAGCGCCGGCTGCTGATCCAGTATCCCAAGCGCCAGGAAGGCAACCGCATGGCCGGGGGCGAGCGCTCGTTCCTGCCGCTGAAGGTCAACACCGCCGGCGTCATTCCGCCGATCTTCGCCTCGTCGCTGCTGATGCTGCCGACCACGGTGGCGCAGATGACCGCCAATGCGAACCTGCCGTCGTGGATGGAGTGGCTGCCGCTGGTCACCGCCCAGATGCAGCACGGCCAGCCGGTCTTCATGCTGCTGTACGGCGCGCTGATCGTCTTCTTCTGCTTCTTCTACACCTCGATCACCTTCAACCCCGAGGACACGGCCGAGAACCTGCGCAAATACGGCGGCTTCCTGCCGGGCATCCGTCCGGGCAAGCGGACGGCGGAATATCTGGACTATGTCCTGACCCGCCTGACCGTGATCGGCGCCGCCTATATCACCGCCGTCTGCCTGCTGCCGGAAATGATCATCGCCAACGTCGGCTCGGGCCTGGCCTTCGGCGGCACCTCGATCCTGATCGTCGTATCGGTGACCATGGACACGGTGGCGCAGATCCAGTCGCAGCTGCTGGCCCACCAGTACGAGGGCCTGATCAAGAAGGCCAAGCTGCGCGGTCGCGGCAAGCCTTCGGGCAAGGGCCTGACCGCCCCGGCCCGGCGCTAGAAGCCTTCGGGGGAGGGGCGGCGATGAACCTGATCCTGTTCGGACCGCCGGCGGCGGGCAAGGGCACCCAGGCCAAGCGGCTGGTCGAGAGCCGCGGCATGGTCCAGCTGTCCACCGGCGACATGTTGCGCGAGGCCATCGCCTCGGGCTCCGAGCTCGGCAAGGAATGCCAGGCCATCATGTCGCGCGGCGACCTGGTCTCCGACGCCATCGTCATCGCCCTGATCGAGGCCCGGCTCAAGGAAGCCGAGGACGCCGGCGGCGCCATCTTCGACGGCTTCCCCCGCACCGTGGCCCAGGCCGAGGCCCTGGACGCCATGCTGGCCAAGCTGGGCAAGAAGATCGATCGCGTGGTCCGGCTCAAGGTCGACGACGAGGCCCTGCTGGAACGGGTCGCCGTCCGCTTCGCCGACCAGGGACGCCCGGACGACAATCCGGAGAGTTTCCGGGTCCGGCTGGAGGCCTACAATCGCAACACCGCGCCGTTGCTGCCCTACTATGCCGACAAGGGCCTGTTGACCGAGATCGACGGCATGGGCGCGATCGCCGAGGTGGCCAGGGCCATCGATGCGGCGCTGGACGGCCCCGCCGTCTGAACCTCGCCTGACCTTTTGGCGCGTCCGCGCGTTCATGTCCCCGTGGTAGGACGGGAGCGTGAGAATCCAACGCCCATTTTTGACGAAGAAGCGGCTGCGTACGGCCGGCGTCGTCGTGGGCGTCTCGGCCGCGCATCTGCTGGTGTTCGCCGTGATCGCGCGCACCCAGGCCGATATTCCCATGCTTCCCCCCGCGCCGCCCATCCATGTGGTGTTGTTC
>NZ_DATMYH010000048.1:0-28023 GCF_035561115.1 Brevundimonas sp. | reverse complement strand
CGCCCGCGCCCCGCCGCGTGGCGGAAGTCGCCAACACCGGCGAACGCCCGCCGCAACAAGGCGCCCGCTACTACTCCGTTCATCGTCAGAACGGACGCCAGCCCGACGTGCTCCAGATGCCGGAGCCGACCTATGTCGACGCCCTGGCCATCACCATGACCGCGACGCCGGCATCCCAGGATCTGGCCGAGCCGGATCAGGGTCCGACCCTGATCCGCGACAACCAGGGCCGCACGCGCCCCGCCCCCGCTGCCTCTGACGGGGACCATCAGTGAGCGAAACTGCGGCCCCGACTTCCGCGCCCTCGCGCCTTCCCGATCTGATCGCCCTTGCCGAGGAGGGCTCCAGCGAGAAGCGACGCGCCCTGTTGCGCGAACTGACCGAGCACTTCTTCGGCGGCACGGCCCGCACGGCGACCGAAGACACCCTGTACGGCGCTGTCCTCACCCGGCTGACGGTGGACATGGAAGTCGCCGTCCGCGCCGAGTTGTCGGCCCGTTTCGCCTCGGCGCCCGATGCCCCCCACAATCTGATCCGAAAACTGGCCAATGACGACGCCGCGGTGGCCGGGGCCGTGCTGGCCGCGTCGCCGGTCCTGACCGACGACGATCTCATGGGCGTCGTGCGCAAGCACGGCCAGGACCATCTCCGCGCCGTCTCGGCCCGGCCCTCGGTGTCCGAGGCGATCTCGGACGTCATCGTCGAGCGCGGCGACGACGAAACCCTGGGCACGCTGCTGCGCAACGATGGCGCGCGCCTGTCGCGTCAGGCCTCCGAAACCGCGATCGAACGGGCCAAGGCCAACCCGGCCCTGCATGAAGCCGCCGTCGAGCGCGCCAGCCTGCCGCCGGACCTGCTGAACGAGATGTATTTCGTCGTCGAGGCCCGACTGCGAACCCAGATCCTCGAGCAAAATGCGCGCCTCGATCCGGCCCTGCTGGAAAGCGCTATCGCCGCCGGTCGCACCCGCATCGCCACCGACGATGGCGCGCTGCCCGCCGACTACGCCGAATGCCTGGCCTATGTCGAAGAACTGAAGGCGGCCGGCCAGCTGTCGCCCCGGATGCTGGCCCGTTTCCTGCGCTCGGGCGGAACCACGTCCTTCCTCATCGCCCTCGCCCAGCTGTCGGAGATCGATTTCCACACCGCGCGGCAGATCGTTGATCGTCGCGAGCTGGACGCCCTGGCTGTGGTCTGCAAATCGGCGGATCTGGATCGGGCCCTGTTCCTGACCTATGCGGTGGTGCTGCTGAACGACGACGGCGACGCCATGGCGAAGGCCCATTCCTACGCCCGCATGTACGCCGAACTCAGCCGCGACGCCGCCCTTCGCACCCTCCGCTTCTGGCGCATGCGCCGGGGCGCCCAGGCGGCCTGACCTAAAACCGGACATGGAAACGCCCGCCTCCGTCGCCGGAAGCGGGCGTCCCGAACCACCGATAGGGCGGACTTACTTCTTGGCGCGACCGGCTGCGGCGGCGCGGGCCGGCTTGCGCCCGCCCTGGCCGAGGCCCATCGACTTGGCGAGGTCCGAACGCGCCTTGGCGTAGTTCGGCGCGACCATCGGATAGTCTTTCGCCAGACCCCACTTGGCGCGGTATTCTTCCGGGCTCATGTTGTATTTGGTGCGCAGGTGCCGCTTCAGCGACTTGAACTTGCGGCCGTCCTCAAGGCAGATCAGGAAGTCGGGCGTGATCGACTTCCGAACCGGAACCGCAGGATCCTTGATCTCGGGCTCGGGCTCGACGGCGCCGTTGGAAACCTGGGTCAGGGCCGCATGAATGCTGGAGATCAAACCCGGCACTTCAGTCGCCTGAACGTTGTTGTTGCCGACATAGGCCGACACGATGTCCGCCGTCATTTCGAGCAGTTGAGCGTTGTCTTCCACGTGCAGGCCCCGTCTTGTTGAAATCGATTCTGGACTGAATCAGTCGATGACGAGGTCAATAGATTTGTTCCGGTTGGAAAGCAACCGGATGCCCGATCACGGCAACGACCTGTGACAGGATCCGGGAAGTTTACTATAGCCGCTACCAATCCGCGTAAAACCGGACGTCGGTCCGGTTGCGCTGCGGTATTCAGCGGCCGAAATTTTCCGCCAGGGCCAGCATGGCCGCGCGTTGCGGGGCGGAGTAGTCGTCCAGCCCCTCTTCCTCGCCGTCGCGGATGGCCCGGAGCAGCGCGGGCGTCAAAGCCGAGGACAGCGACCAGTTCCAGTATCGCAGCACGGTCTGGGCCCGGTCGACCGCCAGCATGTCATAGGTGATCTGCACGCAATTCCAGGTGGGATCGACCGATCCGTCCGCAGCCGTCTCGGGCCGGCGCATCGACCGCCAGAGGTTCTGCAGGTCGCTCTTGCCCAGGCCCGTGGCCTTGCACAGGATGGCAAGCGGCTCGCCGCCGGGATCGCCCAGAATCTTGGCCCCCGTGATCGGCTTGACCCCCGACAGATAGGCGATCTCGGTCGCCACCTCGCGGTTCAGCCCGCCCGCGGCGGCGGCGGCGACGGCCTGTTCCAGTCCGCCGTAGGGGCTCTTGGCGATGGCCGCCCGGTTGCGCTGGCGGCGCTCGATGAACTGCAGCGCCTTGCGCGACACCGGATCCTGCCAGTTCTCCTCGGCGGCCATGGCGAAGACGTCCTCGGCCACCTCCTGCATGACTTCGCGCGACACGGCGAAGCGCTGCAGGATGGTGCGGCGATCCTCGGGCGCACACCACCAGAACATCACATAGGCGCCGGACGGGCGCAGCTCGGGCCGTTTCAGCACATGGCCGCACAGCTGCGGCTCCTGCCGGCTCAGGCTGACAACGCCCTCGATCGCGGTCTGGCACAGGCGGGCGGTGGTGTTGCGCAGCACCGCCTCGATGACGTGGCTTTCGCCGAAACTCAGCAAGGTCTCCGTCACCACCTCGGACAGCGAGCGGCGACTGGCCATCAGGAAGCGATGCTCGGGGCCGGTGTCCCGCGCGCACGCGACCAGGTCGGCGTCGGACAACGAGGCGCACTGTTCAATCAGCAGGCCAGCGATCGCCGGCTCGTCGCGCAGCAGCATCCGCGCCAGGGCGTTGGGCAGTTCAGCCAGAGGCGCCAGCCGCTGGGCTACCCGGCGGCGATCGTCCACGCTGGCCAGGCGCAGCATTTCCACCAGCAGGTCGCCGGTCACCGCGCGCTCGAAGGCGTTGATCCGGCTGGTGGGCAGGGACACCACATCGGCCAGGCGCTTCAGCAGCGCGTGACGCGCGCGGAAGCCGCCTTCCGGGGCGGCCTCCTCGTGAATGGGCGCGAGCTCGGACATGTCGGGACGACGATACGGCCCCGCCGGTTAACCGCCTGTGACGGTCAAAGTCCCTCGAACAGGGCCGTCGACAGATAACGTTCGGCGAAACTGGGGATGATGGCGACGATGGTCTTGCCGGCGTTTTCGTCCCGCGAGGCCAGACGGAAGGCGGCCGTCAGGGCCGCGCCGGACGAAATCCCGACCGGAATTCCTTCGATCCGCGCGACCTTGCGCGCCATGTCGAAACTGTCCTCGTTGGACACCTGCTCGACCCCGTCGATGACCGAACGGTCGACATTCGCGGGGATGAAGCCGGCGCCGATGCCCTGGATCTTGTGCGGACCGGGCTCGCCGCCGGACAGCACCGGCGATGCCGTCGGCTCCACCGCGATCATCCGCAGCGAAGGCTTGCGCGCCTTCAGCACCTGTCCGACCCCGGTGATGGTGCCGCCCGTCCCGACTCCGGCGACGACGATATCGACCGCGCCGGCGGTGTCGTTCCAGATCTCCTCGGCGGTGGTGACGCGGTGGATCGCGGGATTGGCCGGGTTGTCGAACTGGGACGGGCTGACGGAGTTCGGCGTCCGGTCCAGCAGCTCCTGGGCCATGGCGATGGCGCCCTTCATGCCCTTTTCCGCCGGCGTCAGCACCAGTTCGGCGCCCAGCAGGGCCAGCATCTTGCGGCGCTCCATCGACATGCTCTCGGGCATGACCAGGATCAGGCGATAGCCCTTGGCCGCGGCGACGAAGGCCAGGGCGATGCCGGTGTTGCCGCTGGTCGGCTCTATCAGCACCGTATCCGGCCCGATCTTGCCCGCCTGTTCCAGCGCATCGATCATGGCAACGCCTATCCGGTCCTTGACCGAGGCGATCGGGTTGAAGAACTCCAGTTTGGCCAGCACCGTCGCCTTCGGCGAATATTCGGCCGACAACCGCGGCAGGCCTACGATCGGCGTATCGCCGATGGTGTCCAGGATGGATCCATAGATCTTGCCGCGTCCGGCCTTCAGGTGGCGGGAGGGGTCGTAGGGAGCGTCGGCCATGGCAAGTCTCCGGTAGGGGGCGGCTAGAGAAATAACCTTTCCGCCCGCCATGCAAGGAGGGCCTCAGGCGAAACTTCGAAAGCCGCTTCGTGGGGAGCCGCCTCTGGTCGCCGGGTCCGTCCGGCGTTCCACCCCTTCCGAATGGCGCGCATTCACGCCCCGTTAACCACGACAGCGCATCCGTGAATGACTGTTCGGGGACCCCATTGCACGCTCTCGCCGCCGCCGTTGAAGCCGTCGATCCACTGGTCGTGACCGGCAAGGTCGCGGGCGTGAACGGTCTGCTGATCGAGTCCCGGGGCGGCCTGTCGCGCCTCGCCGTCGGGGCCCGGGCCGAGATCGAGCGGCGCCATCTCAGCCCCCTGCCCGCCGAGGTCGTGGGCTTCCGCGACGCCAAGGCCCTGCTGATGCCGTTCGGCCCGGTCGAGGGCGTGGCTCCCGGGGCGGACATTCGCATCGTCTCCGCCGCCGCCAGCGTCCGTCCCACCACCGCCTGGCTGGGTCGCATCATCGACGCGTTCGGCGCGCCCATCGACGGCAAGGGCCCGCTGCCGGTCGGCCCGGCCGCCTACCCCCTGCGTGCGCCGCCGCCCCCGGCCCACTCGCGCGGCCGGGTCGGAGAGCGGCTGGATCTGGGCGTCCGCTCGATGGACGTCTTCACCACCACCTGCCGCGGCCAGCGTCTCGGCATCTTCGCCGGTTCCGGCGTCGGCAAGTCGGTGCTGCTGTCCATGCTCGCCCGTCAGGCCACCTGCGACGTCGTCGTAGTGGGTCTGATCGGCGAACGGGGCCGCGAGGTGCGCGAATTCATCGAGGAGACCCTGGGCGAGGAAGGCCTGCGTCGCGCCATCGTGGTGGTCGCCACCTCCGACGAGCCCGCGCTGAAACGCAGGCAGGCCGCCTATATGACCATGGCCATCTCCGAATACCTGCGCGATCAGGACCTCGAGGTCCTGTGCCTGATGGATTCGGTCACCCGCTTCGCCATGGCCCAGCGCGAGATCGGCCTGGCCGCGGGCGAGCCGCCCACCACCAAGGGCTACACTCCCACCGTCTTCACCGAACTGCCCAAGCTGCTGGAACGCGCCGGGCCCGGTCCCGTCCGCCCCGACGGCACCACCGCCGGGCCGATCACCGCCATGTTCACCGTTCTGGTGGACGGCGGCGACCATGACGAACCCATCGCCGACGCCGTGCGAGGAATCCTCGACGGCCACATCGTCATGGACCGCAAGATCGCCGAGCGCGGCCGCTTCCCGGCCATCGACGTGCTGAAGTCCGTCAGCCGCACCCTGCCCGCCTGCCAGACCCCGCCCGAGCGCGAACTGAACAAGCGCGCCCGCCAGTGTCTGAGCGCCTACGCCAACATGGAAGAGCTGATCCGCATCGGCGCCTATCGCACCGGCGCCGATCCGATCGTTGACCGCGCCATCGCCCTGAACCCCGCGCTCGAGAATTTCCTCGGCCAGGACAAGGACGATCACACGTCTCTTTCCGATTCCTTTACCCAGCTGGAAGCAATCCTGAACCAGGGAATGATCCAGTGACCCCCACCCGCCGGAGTGAGTATCGATGACCGCCTGGGCTCAATCGCTGATCCGGATCTCCAGCTACGAGGTCGAGACGCTGCAGAAGCGCCTGGCCGAGATAACCGCCCGCCGGGCCTCCGCCGAAATGCGCATCGCCGTGCTGGAGGCCGAGGCCGAGATCGAACAGGACCGCGCCCGTTCGGACGCCGACGCCGCCATGATGTTGCAGGCCTATCTGAGCGGCTGGAAGTTGCGCAAGGGCGCGGCGGAGGCCGACGTCGTCGTCCTCGACGCCGAAGAGGCCGGGGCCCGCGACGCCCTGACCGGCGCCTTCGAGGAGCTGAAGAAGTTCGAACACGTCGCCGAAATGACCCGCCTCAACAGCGTCATCGCCGCCGGCAAGCGCGAAACCGCCGCCTTCGACGAACTGGGTCTGCGCCGCCGGGCGGGCTGACCCGCCTGCGAAGGGCACGGACATGATCGACCGCCGCTCCCTGCTCGCCGCCCCCTTCGCGCTCGCGGCCTGCAACCGCTTCGCGTCGGCCTGGCCCGCAGCCGGCCCCGACGCCGCCCCGCTCAAGGGCCTCGCACCCTGCCCCTTCGGCGCCACCGGCATGACCGGCCAGCTGTCGGATCCCGTCTGGGCAGCCCAGATGCGCAAGCATGTCAGCCAGCTGACCCCCGAATGGGAGATGAAGCCCGAGCGCATCCTGCAGCCCGATTTCACATACGACTTCTCCGCCTCCGACCGGATCGTCGACTGGGGTGTGGAACAGGGGCTGCGCGTCCACGGCCACACCCTGGTCTGGTATTCGCAAGGTCAGCAGGCCTTCACCGACGCCCTGCCCCGCGCCCGCTTCGCCGCCGAGTATGACCGCTACGTCTCTACCGTCGCCGGGCGCTATCGGGGAAAGCTGGCCGGCTGGGACGTGGTCAACGAGCCGGTGGCCGAAGACGGCGACGGGCTGCGCGACTGCCATTTCAGCCGGGCCCTCGGTCAGGAGGGCTATATCGTCCGCGCTTTCGAACAGGCCCGGGCCGCCGATCCCGACGCCGTCCTGTTCCTCAACGAGTACAATCTGGAAAACATGCCGCGAAAGGGCGCGACCTTCCTCCGGCTGGTCGAACGGCTGCTCACGCTCGGCGCCCCCATCGGCGGCATCGGAACCCAGTCCCATCTCGACATCGAGATTCCCGCCGGACAGATCACGACCTTTATGAAGGACGCCGGGTCGCTGGGTCTGCCGATCCATGTGTCGGAGCTGGACTTCTCCATGCGCTCCGACAACCGCCTCGACACCCGCTCGCTGGCCACGAAACGCGCCCAGCAGGTCGCCCGCGTCGGCGAACTGGCCGAGGCCTTCATGGACCTTCCGGAACCCCAGCGCTACGCCTTCACCACCTGGGGCCTGCGCGACACCGACAGCTGGCTGCTGCGCCCCGAGGGCAAGGGCTGGACCGACGACAGCCCCCTGCTGCTCGACGCGAAGGGCCGGGCGAACCCGGCGTATGCCGCGGTGGCGCAGGCGTTCGCGCGGGCCGGGCCCGGAACGTAGCCTCGCCTCAACCCGGCCTTGAGGTTTGTGCTATAGTCTCCCACCTGAGACCCGAGCCCGCCCCGAAAGCCGATCGAATGTACGAGACCCCCGAACTGGACGACGACGCCTTCGTCCGCACCCACGAAATCCGCGTTCACGACGCGGAAGCTTTCGAGGGCATGCGCAAGGCCGGCCGTCTGGTGGCCGAAGCGCTGGACATGATCACGCCGTTCGTGGTCCCCGGCGTGACCACGGGCGAGATCGACGACCGCATCCGCGAATTCACCCTCGACCACGGCGCACTGCCCGCCTGCCTTGGCTACAAGGGCTATGAGAAGACCGTCTGCACCTCGATCAACCACGTGGTCTGCCACGGCATTCCGGGCGACAAGGTCCTGAAGGACGGCGATATCGTCAACATCGATCACACCGTCATCGTCGACGGCTGGCATGGCGATTCCAGCCGCATGTATCCGGTCGGAAATATCAACGCCCGGGCCCGCAAGCTGATCGACGTCACCTATGACTCGCTCGAGGCCGGCCTCGCCCAGGTCAAGCCGGGAAACACCTTCGGCGACATCGGCTACGCCATCCAGCAGGTGGTCGAGGCCAACCGCATGTCGGTGGTGCGCGACTTCTGCGGCCACGGCATCGGCCGGCTGTTCCACGACAGCCCCAACGTCCTGCACTACGGCCGCCGCGGCGAGGGCGCGACACTGAAGACCGGCATGTTCTTCACCGTCGAGCCGATGGTGAATCTGGGCAAGCCGCACGTGAAGGTCCTGTCCGACGGCTGGACCGCCGTGACCCGCGACAAGTCCCTGTCCGCCCAATGCGAGCACACCATCGGCGTCACCGCGGACGGGGTGGAGATCTTCAGCGCCAGTCCGGCGGGGCTGTTCCGCCCGAAGTTCTGACGATACCCTCCCCGCGCACCGGGGAGGCGCATGCTCGACCAACCGCCCGACAAGCCGAAAACGCCCCACCACGCCGGCCATCGCGAACGGCTGCGCGAACGGGCGCGGGGCGCGGGCGTCCAGCATCTGCCCGACTATGAACTGCTGGAGCTGTTTCTCTTCCGCAGTCAACCGCAGGGAGATGTCAAACCGATCGCCAAGGCCCTGCTGGCCCGGTTCGGTTCGCTGGCGGCGGTGCTGGCCGCCTCCGTCGAAGACCTGATGACGGTTCGCGCCGAGGACGCGAAAGGTCGCGCGAAAGGCGTCGGCGCCGAAACCGCGCTCGACCTCGCCGCCCTGCACGAAGTCGCCCGGCGCCTGGCCCGGGAAGAGGCCGCGGCCCGCCCCGTCATCTCGTCCTGGACCGCTCTTGTCGCCTATGTCCGCCTCAGCCTGCAGCACGAACCGCGCGAACAGTTCCGGGTTCTGTATCTCGACAACCGCAACCAGCTGATCCTCGACGAGATCCAGAATCGCGGCACGATCGACCATGCCCCCGTTTATCCGCGCGAGGTCGTGCGGCGGGCGCTGGAGCTGTCGGCCAGATCCATGATCATCGTCCACAATCACCCCTCGGGCGACCCGACGCCGTCCCGGCCCGACATCGAGATGACGCGACAGGTCATCGAGGCGGCCCGGGCGCTCGGTATCGATGTGCACGACCATCTGGTCGTGGGCCGCGACGGCGTGGCCAGCTTCAAGCAACTGGGGCTGATGTGAGGAGGAGCGGGATGTTGCGGTTGCTGACCCTTGTTTGCGTGGCCATGCTGTGTGCGACGGCAGCGTCGGCCCAGGCGGCGCACAACGCCGGTGCGGACGACTTCGATTGGGAGGTCGGCCTGTGGGACACGCATGTCGAGGTGCGCGGTCCCCTGGACGCTGATGCGCCCTGGACGACGTTCGAGGGGACATCGGAGGTGCGGCCGCTTTCGCGGGGCCGCGCCAACACGGTCGACCTGTCGCTGACCGATGGCGCCGGCAATGGCATCGAGGGGGTGGCGCTCCGGCTCTTCAATCCGCAATCCGGCCAATGGAGCATCAACTTCGCCAGCATGCGCGACGGGACGCTCACCGCGCCGGTCTATGGCGGTTTCACCGGGGGACGCGGCGAATTCCACGGGCAGGACATGGTCGACGGACGCGCCGTGATCGTGCGGTTCGTCATTTCCGACGTCACCGCCGATTCGGCGCGGTTCGTGCAATCCTGGTCGGCCGATGGCGGCCACACCTGGATCGACAACTGGATCGCGACCGATACGCGACGCGCCGCAAGGTCGGGCGGCGCGCACTGACCGGTTCCGTTCCGCCCGAAGCCCGGAGAAACTCACGCCGATGATCCTGACCGAACGCGCCGGAGCCCTGTTCGCATGACCACCCTCGTCACCGAACGCCTGACGTTGGCTCCCGTCGCGCTGAGCGATCTGGACGACCTCGTGGCCCTCTGGGCCGATCCCGCCTTCGCCACGGCGATCTTTCCCGCCCCGCTGAGTTCCGAGGACGTCTGGTTCCGCCTGCTGCGCGACATCGGCCACTGGGAAGCTCTGGGCTACGGCAACTGGGCCATCCGCGAGACCGCGACCGGCGCCTATGTCGGCAGCGTCGGCGTGCTGGACTATCGCCGCATCCTGACCCCCGCCTTCGACGCTCCCGAGCTGGGCTGGGGCGTGGCGCCGCGCCATCAGGGCAAGGGCCTGGCCTTCGAGGCCCTGTCCGCGGCCCTGGCCTGGTGCGACGACGCGCTGAACGCGCCGCGCACGGTCTGCATGATCTCGCCCGACAACGCCCCGTCCCACGCCCTGGCGGCGCGCGCGGGCTACGTCCCCTATGTCGAGACGACCTACAAGGGCGCACCGGTGGTGCTGCTGGAACGTCTGGCGCAATAGGCCGCCGTAGCCAGCCATTAAGGTTTACGCGCCATCATCCCCGGAGATTCCGGAGACCGCGCCTTCCATGCCCATGCCCGTCGAAACGCTTCGCGGCCATCTGACCGAAGCCTTTCCCGACGCCGAGATCGTCATCGACGATCTGGCCGGAGACGGCGACCACTATCGCGCGCGCATCGTCTCCACGGCCTTCGCCGGCCTGCCTCGCGTGCGCCAGCACCAGCTGGTCTACGCCGCATTGAAGGGCAAGATGGGCGGCGAACTGCACGCGCTGGCGCTCGAAACGTCCACGCCGGCGGGAGATTGAGACCATGCGCTACCGTCCCTTCGGCCTGACCGGCCAGGCCGTTTCCTGCCTGACCCTGAGTCTCGGAGCCCGCGACATCGCCGGCGGCCCCGAGGCCGGCCGCGAACTGGTCTATTCGGCCCTTGAAGCCGGCATCAACAGCTATCGCCTGGAGACGGCCGACCCCGTCCTGGCCGAGGTGCTGGGCCAGGCGCTCAAACACGTCGACCGCAAGCTGGTGCAGGTCTCCCTGACCCTGGGCGCCGGCGACGGCCGGCGCGGCTCGGACCGCGACTTCTCGGCCGAGGGCATCACGGCGGCCATCGACAAGGCCCTGCACGCCTCCGGCCTGGGCTGGTTCGACATGGCCCTGCTGGACGAGCCGGTCGACAACGAACTGCCCCAGTCCACCCTGAACGCGCTCAAGGCGCTGCGGGCGACCGAACGCGTCCGCCTGCTGGGCGTATCCGGCGACGGCGAGGTCATGGACACCTATGTCTCGACCGGCGCCTTCGACGTCCTCGCCACGCCGTTCCACGTCAACGCCAGCTGGCAGATCCGGTCGCGCCTGCGCGCGGCCCGCGAACAGGATATGGCCATCTTCGTCTACGGCTATTTCCCCGACAGCCTGAACACGGCCAAAAAGGCGGCGAACGCCCACGTCGAGAAGAAGAAGGGCCTGTTCGGCTTCGGGGGCGGTCCCAAGGTCAAGGAAGGCCCCCTGGCCCACGCCGGCACCTTCGCCTTCCTGCACCGCACCAACAACTGGACCGCCGAGGCCATCTGCCTGGCCTACGCCCTGACAGATCCCTCGGTCTCCAGCATCATGATCGAGGCCAGCGACATCGAGCGGCTGAACACCCTGTCCCAGGTGCCCGACCGGGACATGCCGCCGGGACTGGCCGCGCAGATCGAGATGGCCCGGGTGGCCAGCGCCAAGGCGGCCTGAGGCCGCAGGCCCCTTGACCCCCTGCTCCGCGGTCCATACCTGACGGCCTTCACCGAAAGGCCTGTACCCCGTGACCGATCAAGCCATGACTTCCGCCGTCGGCGCCGACCCTGTCCACGCCTTCATCGGCGAGACGGTCAAACAGCATGACGTCGTCCTGTTCATGAAGGGCACGCCCGACGCGCCGCGCTGCGGCTTCTCCTCGCTGGCGGTGCAGATCCTCGATCACGTCGGAGCCAACTTCGTCGGCGTCGATGTGCTTCAGGACGAGGCCCTGCGCGAGGGCGTCAAGACCTTCAGCGACTGGCCGACCATCCCCCAGCTGTATGTGAAGGGCGAGTTCGTGGGCGGATCGGACATCGTGCGCGAGATGTTCAACGCCGGCGAGCTTCAGACTCTGTTGACCGACAAGGGCGTGCCGCTGGGCGACGGCCCCGACGACTCCGGAAGCTGATGGCGCGCGCGGTCCTGGAGCCGCGCGACGACCGAGAGCTTTTCGTCGTCCCGCTGACGGTGCTGCCCGAACACATCGACGACAACGGCCACGTCAACAACGTGGTCTATGTCGGCTGGCTGCAGGACGCCGGCACGGCCCACTGGAACGCCCGCTTCGACGGCGAATCCCGCGCCCGCTGGTCCTGGGTCGCCCTCAGGCACGAGATCGATTATTTCCGCCCCCTGCTCCCCGAGGCGCGGGGTGTCGTCGCCCGTACCTGGGTCGGCGATCCCCAGGGCCCGCGCTTCAACCGCTATGTCCGGATCGAGGATGGCGAGGGCCGGCTCTGCGCCCAGGGCGTGTCGGAATGGGTGTTGGTGGATGCGGCCACCATGCGGCCCCATCGCATCCCGCCAACCATGCTTCCGGCCTTTGAACGGCGGTCCTGACGGACCCGCCGCGCGACAGATTTCGACGTCGGGCAGCTTGACAGTCAGAGATCAGGCAGAGACGACCTGAGCAATTCGTCCTGTTGATCTGCTGCTTCGCCGAGAGAAATCCATGCTTCGGAAGCCTCGATCAGACGGGCTCTCAGTATTTCATCCTTGGTGATATAGGCTCGCCCCGCCGCTTCCGCGGCCATAACCCGGCATTGCCTTCCGGTTTTCATATTAACTAAAGGTCAGCCGGGCCCAATTCGTTGCAAGTTACGAACGAACATCGCACGATGACTCAACCCGGGGGCAGTTGGTACGGATTCTCGACTGACAGGCGGGACCCCGGCTCCAGTCCCAGCTCCTGGAACGTCCAGCGCATCTCGATCCCCTCGGGCCGGACTTCGCGACAGCGGTCTTCCTTGATCCGGCGCAGGGTGATGATGGGCCCGTCGCTGGACTGGCGCACGACCGGCTGGATGTCCGCCTTGGCCGTGCAACCGTTCGAACTGACCCAGAAGGCGGCCTGGTTCTGGGCGATGACGGCGGCGTGGACCGGCTCAATCTGGCCCGGCAGAACCTCGGCGCTCAGCGGCTGATCCGTAAACTGGCTGACGAGGGCGCAGGCCGACATCAAGGGAACAAGCGCGAACACGGCGGCGGCTGTCGCGATCAGTCTCATCCCCGGCCTCCTCGCCGACCCTGAACGACGGACAAAATGCGCGTGTTCGCCGGTGAAGAAAAGTCCGGCGGGGCCTGAAAGCAGAAAAGGCCCCGGATCGCTCCGGGACCTTTCCAATTTTCGCGGCCCGCGCTCAGGCAGCGAGCGGTCGCGTCGCGCCCTTACGAGGAATAATATTCCACGACCAGGTTCGGCTCCATCTTCACCGGGAACGGAACGTCGGCCAGCTCCGGCACGCGGACGAAGCGGACCGAGAAGCCGCGGTCGCCGATTTCGATATAGTCGGGGATGTCGCGTTCCGACGACTGCTGGGCTTCGAGCACCAGCGCCATGCTGCGGGACTTTTCCTTGACCTCGACGACGTCGCCGACCTTCAGACGGTACGACGCGATGTCGACCTTCTTGCCGTTGACGGTCACGTGGCCGTGGCTGACGAACTGACGGGCGGACCAGACGGTCGGCGTGAATTTGGCGCGATAGACCAGGGCGTCCAGGCGGGACTCCAGCAGGCCGATCAGGTTCTCCGAGCTGTTGCCCTTGCGGCGCGAGGCTTCCTCGTAGGTCGCGGCGAACTGCTTCTCGGTGATGTTGCCGTAGTAGCCCTTCAGCTTCTGCTTGGCCTTCAGCTGCAGGCCGAAGTCAGAGACTTTCGACTTGCGGCGCTGGCCGTGCTGGCCGGGGCCGTACGAGCGTTTGTTGACGGGGGACTTGGCGCGACCCCACAGGTTTTCACCCATGACCCGGTCGAGTTTGTACTTGGCGCTATGGCGCTTGGACATATGTCACTCTTCTCATGATGCGGCCCGGTCCCTCCCCAACTGGAGAGACGATTTCAACGGCGGTCCACGCATCGTCCGTAGTGGTTCGCGCAGACGGGCGGGCCCGACGGCGTGAAGGGCGCGCTTATGACGGATCAGACCTCAACGGTCAACCGTCGGCGCGTCCTCGAACCGGACCACGACGTTGTGGGCGGGAAAGGACGGAGCCTCCCCATCCGCTTCCGTAGCGCGCTCCCACGGCTGGCCGCGTCCGAAAGCCTGGATCGAGGGATAGCGGCCGACCACCCGGAAACCCTCCAGCACATAGGGCCGGCCCTCGGCGGGCAGGGGATCCGGCGCGTCGCTGACGTGGAAATGCAGATGCGGGCCCGACGCCTGGCCCGTGAAACCCAGCGTCCCGATCACCTGGCCGCGCCGCACCCGGTCGCCCGGCCGGACGCGCAGGCCGGGACTCAGGTGTTCGTAAAAGGCGTAGCGCCCGCCGCCGATGTCGATGGCGACATAGTTGCCGGTCGCATCCTCCAGGGCCACGCGGTCGACGCCCTCCAGATCGGCGGGATCGGGCACGCCGTCCCGGGTCGCCGCGACCACGCCGTCGGCCACGGCCAGAACCTCGGCCCCGAACGACAGGTTGCTGTCCAGCCGCGTGCCGCCCGCAGCGCCCGTCGCCCCGGTCTCGTCGACCTTGATCCAGTCTATGGCGAACCGGCCGGGCACGCGCGCCTTGCCGTCGACGGCGTAGGCGACCCGGCGGTGGCCGCGCTCCATGTCGGGCTGATAGACGGCGACCCAGGGTCCGCCGCTCAGGGGCGGCCCCAGCACCGGCAAGGGCGCGGCGTCGATCGGCGTGTGGCCGTTCTCGACCACGGTCCGGACCCCGCCGGGGCTGGAGAAGGTGACGCGGTGGCGCAGACTGTCGGGCGCAGCGCCGTCCACCGACGCCTCGACATGGGCCAGGACAAAGGCGTTGGGCCCTACGACCGGCGGTCCCCCGAGCGCGGAAGCCAGGGCGGCGCCCTGCAGATCGGCGAGGGTCCGGCCCGTCCCTCCGTCCACCGCCTCGATCCGCGACACCTCAAGCGGCGTCGGGGCGAAATTGCTCAGCTGAAGCTCATAGACCAGCCGTGTGCGGTCGCCGATGCGGACGGGCGCCGGCGCCGCTCCGACACGAATGTCGAACCCCTGCCGCAACGGCGGGGTCTGCCCGGTCACCGAAGTTCCGGCCGCCAGCAGGGCCAACGCCGCCATCCCGCCCGGTGCGATCCATTTCAGTCTCATCGTCGCCCCCCGTCGCTTCGTCTCAACCTTCGGGAACCCAGACGAAGCCGTCGTCCCGGCGCTGGAACCGTCCGACGCCCGGGAAGGGGAAGTGGACGCCATAGATGCGGGCGCCCGGCGCGGCGCCCCGCTCGAGCAGGCTCTGGCGCGTGGCGACCCCGGCGGCGCTGTCGGTGTCCCAGGCATTGATCCAGTCGGGTCGCTGCACCGAGATGACGGAACTGTGCAGGGCGTCGCCGATATACAGCAGCCGGTCCGTCCCGGACGCGATCTCATAGCCGGTATGGCCGGGGGTATGGCCCTCCAGGGCCACGGCCTTGATCGCAGGCGTGACCTGGGCGCCGGGAGCGAACGGCTGGACCCGCGGCGTCACGGCGGTCAGCAGGGCGGCCTCGCCCGCACGGGCCGCGCCGGCCTTCATATATTCCCATTCCGGCTCACTGATGCGGACGACGGCCCTGGGGAAGGTCAGGGAGCCGTCGGCTCCGACCAGTCCGCCGACATGATCGCCGTGGGCGTGCGAGATCAGGACGTCGGTGACCTGCGCCGGATCGACGCCGGCCGCGCGCAGCGAGGCGACAAGCTTGTTCTGCGTGCCCATCCGGCCGCCCGCGCCGGTGTCGATCAGGACCACCCGATCGCCGTCCCGCACCAGCAGCGGCTGCACCGACAGGGTGATCGGATCGCCGGCCTGGCCGGCCGCGGTCAGCACCGCCCGCGCGCCCGCCGTGTCCGCCCACGGGCTGTCCCCGGCCTTGTTGGCCAGAACGATCTCGCCGTCCCTGAGCGCCACCGCCTCCAGCGCGCCGATGCGGAAGGCGTGAATGTCGGGGTTCTGAACGGCCGCGGGGGCGGCGGGCGCGGCGGCCTTTTCGGCCTCCGGCGAACAGGCCGCGATCGGGGCGAGGATCAGGGCGGCGGCGGCGAGACGGGCGTGAAGGTTCATCTTCGGCTCTCAGGTCGGGATACGGCAGCGCTTGAGATAGGGCGCTGCGACCGCCGCGCCAGAGCGGCGCGGCGATTTCCGCGATCAGCGTGCGGCGGCGAACAGTGCGTTGGCCTTGTTCCAGTTCACCACCGTCCAGAAGGCCTTCAGATAGTCAGGCCGGCGGTTCTGGTACTTCAGATAGTAGGCGTGCTCCCAGACGTCGGCCGCCAGGACGACAGCCCCCTTCTCATCGGCCACATCCATCAGGGGATTGTCCTGGTTCGGCGTCGAGGTGATCTTCAGCCGGCCGTCCTGCACGATCAGCCACGCCCATCCCGAGCCGAACTGGCCGGCGCCGGCGGCGTTGAAGGCTTCCCGGAATTTCTCCATCCCGCCCAGATCGCGGTCGATGGCGGCGGCCAGTTCGGCCGAGGGTTCGCCGGTCCGGCCGACGGGCGCCAGCAGCTCCCAGAACAGGCTGTGATTCCAGTGTCCGCCGCCGTTGTTGCGGACCGCCTTGGGCGCCTTCGAGATCGACGCGAACAGCTCTTCCAGCGTCTTGCCCTGCAGGCCGGCGTCGGCGTCCACGGCCTCGTTCAGCTTGTCGACATAGGCCTGGTGATGCTTGTCGTGGTGGAAGGTCATCGTCTCCTTGTCGATGGCCGGCTCCAGCGCGTCATAGGCGTAGGGGAGAGGGGGAAGCGTGAAGGCCATGGGGAGGCTCCTTTGGGCGACTGGACTGGCCTGCATGTAGGCGTCCGGGCGGAAGACCCAAGCGCAGGCGACGGATTTCGTCGGACTCCAACGCTTGCTTCCGGGCAATGGCTGCATGAGGATGCGTACGGCAAAGCTTGAAACCGGAGACGCGGCATGCGGAAACGGAACGGATTCATCGCCGTCCTGACGGCGGGGACGGTTCTGGGCGGCTGCACCAGTGATCCGGCCTTCTGGAATGCTGTGGCCGAAGGCCTGGACCAGGCGGCCTACGATCTGGCCGCCCAGCCGGTCTGCAGCTGGTACACGGACCGCTTCGGGGTCCTTCAGCAGAGTTGCGTCCCGGCCTACGCCGCCAACGCCCCGACCTACTATGACCCCGCGCCCCGCTACCGCGATCGGGATCATCGCCACCGCCGGAGCGACGACGGACGTTACAACGGCGACCGGGACGACCGCGACCGCCGCCACGGTCGACGCGACCCGAAGGGCGGGGACTGACGTCTCAACCCGGCGGCAGATGCGCCTTCAGACAGTCCCGCACGGCCCGGCGCAGGTCGCCGGTTGACGAGGCGAAGTCCACGCCTTCGGCGTCGAACACGGCCCGCACGGCCGCGTCCAGTCCGTTCGCCAGCGCCGCCTGGACCCGGGCCTCGCCCTTGGGATGCAGGCAGAAGCCGACCTCGACGCACAGGGCGGCGAACATCGGGGCGTAGTCGGGGGCGGGCGTGTCGGTCATGCGCGCTCCTAACACAGTCTCAGGGCAGCAGGCCCGTCAGCCAGTGCATTATGTTCAGCCCGAACTGCGCATTGCCCGGCGCCATATTCATGCCGAACCGCTGGTCGGGCCGCCCGCTCGGGGGCGGAAAGCGGATCAGCTGGGCCGTCAGCATCCCCGCCTCGCCCAGCACGACCACCCGTCCCCGGCCATGATCGAACGCCAGCCCCTGTGCGGGCAAGGCCGGTGAGGATAGTTCGGCCAGGGCCGCCTCCGTTCCGCTTCCCCCCTCTCGCGACGGCCCAAGCCGGTCGGCCAGCGCCTGCAAGGTCGGCAGATCCCGCGACTCGCGCGCGCCGACCGTCATCGGCAGCAGCGCTGTCGCTCCCGCCGGGCCTTCCAGCGACTGGCCGGTGAAGGCGGTCACGCTGTCCACCCGTTCATCGGCGCTCCGACCGGTGATGATGGGATGATCGTCGAACGCCTCGGCGGGATAGGTCAGGGTGGTGGTCAATCCTCCGGCGGTGGTCATCGCGAAGGCGTAGCCCTTGCCCATCCTCACCCCGAACCGCGCCGCCAGCGCCTCGGCGGCCGTGCCGAACGGCGCATGATCCGCGATCAGCAGCAACCGTCCCCCGCCCCGCACCCAGGCCTCGACCGCCTCGATCTCGCTCGCGGTGAAGGGCGAACCGCCGTTGGACGGACCGGCGTTGGCGATGACCAGCACATCCACCCCGTCCAGCCCGCCTGCGTCGAAGGCCGCGGTCCCTCCGCGCACCTGATAGCCGTCGGCCTGCAACAGCGCGGCGAACGGCGCGTAGCGGCCGTCGAGGGTGTGGAAATTGTTGTGCGCCCCGTCGATCATCACCACCGGACCGTCCGCGGCGAAGGCGGGGCGGGCCACCGTCGGATGGAAGTCCGGATCGGTCATCTGCTGCGCCGCGGCGGGCGCGGCGGGCGCGGCGGCGGCCAGGACGATCAGGCCGAGGGCCAGGGCGAGACGCTTCATCGGAACCCCTCAGGTTGCCGCCCCACCCTACGCCTTCAGCCGCGCCGCATGGAAGGCGATATGGTCGTCGATGAAACTGGCCATGAAGAAGTAGGAGTGGTCATAGCCGGGCTGCATCCGCAGGGTGACCTTCTGTCTCGCCCCCTTGCCCGCCTCGACCAGCAGTTCCGGCTTCAGCTGCTCCGTCAGGAACGGATCGGCGTCGCCCTGGTCGATCAGGATGTCGTCATAGCAGCCCGCGCCCACGCCCGCCTCGACAAGCCGGGCGGCGTCGTGATCCGCCCACGCCGTCCGGTCGTCGCCCAGATAGGCGGAAAAGGCCCTCTCGCCCCACGGACAGCGGGTCGGCGAGGCGATCGGTGCGAAGGCCGACACGCTGCGGAACAGGTGCGGATGGCGCAACGCCAGCGTCAGCGCCCCATGCCCGCCCATCGAATGGCCTGACAGCGACCGCGCCCCGGTGGTCGGGAAGCTGGCGTCGATCAGACCGATCAGTTCCTCGACGACATAGCTCTCCATGCGGAAATGCGGCGTCCACGGCGCCCGCGTCGCATCGACATAGAAGCCGGCCCCCTGCCCCAGATCCCAGGCGGGATCGTCGGCGACCCCCTCGCCGCGCGGAGAGGTGTCCGGCGCGACGATGATCACCCCATGTTCAGCCGCCGCCCGATAGGCCCCGGCCTTGGTGGTGAAATTGTCCTCGGTGCAGGTCAGGCCGGACAGCCAGATCAGCACCGGGAACGGTCCCTCGCCGGGCGGAACGAACACCGACAGCGTCATGGGCGTCCCGGTGGCCGCGCTGGCGTGCTTCAGATAGCGCAGCAGGCCGCCGTGGACGGCATGGGTCTTCAGGGTCTCCATGCCGTCCGCTTATCACCGTCCGGTCTGCGGGCCTACGCCATCCGATGCAGGGCGCAGACCTTGTTGCCGTCCGGATCGCGCAGATAGGCCAGGTACAGCTTGCCGAACGCACCGTTCCGCTCGCCGGGGGGATCCTCGATCGACCGGCCGCCTGCCGCGGCGCCCGCGTCATGGAAGGCATGGACCATCTCCGGCGTCCTGGCGGCGAAGCCGATGGTGCCGCCGTTGGCGTGGCAGGCCGGCTCGCCGTCGATGGGCTTGCCGATGGCGAAGGCGCCGCGATCCGTGCGCCACCAGTAGCGCCCCTTCGGGTCGGGACCGCTGGCGGGCTCAAGGCCCAGCGCGCCCAGCGCGGCGTCATAGAACCGGCGCGACGCCTCGACGTCGTTCGCGCCGAGGGTGATATGGGTGAACATGGCGGCCTCCCTGCCCGTGAATTCTCTCAGTCAGTTTCTTTAACGAACTGACAGGGCATGGCAAGCCCTCAGCTTCCCGGGCTTTCAGGATCGGGGAAGTACAGCTGGTTGCCGTCCGGATCGTCGACGATCACCACGGGATAGCCCCAGTGCCCGCGCGTGAAGGCCACGCCCTGCCCGGCCAGACGTTCGGGCAGCCCCCTGAAGTCTGCGGCGGTCAACTCGATGAAGAGCATGCCCATGCCGGTCTTCGGCGGCCGCTGGCTGCTGGCGATGATCTCGCATTCGTCCCGGTCCATCTGGGCCACCTCGTCGGCGAAGCGCCACTTTTCGGTGAACCCGAGCTTGCCGACATAGAAGTCGACCGCTCGCTGCACATCGGCCACGAACAGGACCGGTCGCGAATACCATTTGGCCATCGCGGCCTCCTAGAACACCACCACGCTGCGGATGCTCTCTCCCGCATGCATCAGGTCGAAGGCCTCGTTGATCCGCTCCAGCGGCAGCGTATGGGTGATCATCGGGTCGATCTGGATCTTTCCGTCCATGTACCAGTCGACGATCTTCGGCGTGTCCGTCCGTCCCCGCGCCCCGCCGAAGGCCGAGCCGCGCCAGACCCGGCCCGTGACCAGCTGGAACGGCCGCGTCGCGATCTCCTTGCCCGACTCGGCCACGCCGATGACGATGCTCTCGCCCCAGCCGCGGTGGCAGGCCTCCAGCGCCTGGCGCATCACCGTGGTGTTGCCCGTGCAGTCGAAGGTGTAGTCCGCCCCGCCGCCCGTCAGCTCGACCAGATGGGCGACGACATCCGTCACCGACTTCGGATTGACGAAATGGG
Source organism: Brevundimonas sp. (assembly GCF_035561115.1). Lineage (GTDB taxonomy): Bacteria > Pseudomonadota > Alphaproteobacteria > Caulobacterales > Caulobacteraceae > Brevundimonas. Next base: position 7,468 of record NZ_DATMYH010000048.1, on the reverse strand, counting down.
TCATGCCGAACCGCCGGCCCCATTCCTCTTTCGCCGGATTGATGTCGACGCCGACGATCATGTCGGCCCCGACCATCTTCAGTCCCTGGATGACATTCAGCCCGATGCCGCCCAGGCCGAAGACGACGCAATTGGCGCCCGGCTCGACCTTGGCCGTATTGACCACCGCCCCCACGCCCGTGGTCACGCCGCAGCCGACGTAGCAGGCCTTGTCGAACGGCGCGTCCTTGCGGATCTTCGCCACAGCGATCTCGGGCAGGACCGTGTAGTTCGAGAAGGTCGAACAGCCCATGTAGTGGGCGATGGCCTGCCCCCTGTAGCTGAAGCGCGAGGTGCCGTCGGGCATGACGCCCTTGCCCTGGGTGCCGCGGATGGCGGTGCACAGGTTGGTCTTGCGGCTGAGGCATGACTTACACTGGCGGCATTCCGGCGTGTACAGCGGGATCACGTGGTCCCCGACGGCCAGCGTCGTCACGCCCGGCCCGACCTCGACCACCACGCCCGCGCCCTCGTGTCCCAGGATCGAGGGGAAGATGCCCTCCGAGTCCAGTCCGTCCAGCGTATAGGCGTCGGTGTGGCAGATGCCGGTCGCCTTGATCTCGATCAGGACCTCGCCGGCGCGCGGCCCCTCCAGATCGACCTCGACGATCTCCAGCGGACGTTTGGCCTCGAACGCGACGGCGGCGCGGGTTTTCATGGGGAGGTTCCTTGTTGAGCCTGCAGGGTTCTAGCGAGCCGGGGCCAAGCTCGAAACCACCTTGACCATTGCCAGCGCAATTTGGAGCGCTCACGTTTCGGTCATGGCGAGATCTGCGCGAGGCGAAAACTACCTTCGGGTTCGGCGCTGGGTTGACCGGGATCTGGCGGCCTATCCGCGGGACTCCCTCGCCCTGTGGGGGCCGACCGGCATTGCCATCCTGGCCCTTGTCGGCGCTTACAACGCAGGCCCGGCGGAGCCGGTCGCGGTCGCTCTTTTCTGGCTGTTGATCGCGCCGCCATGGGGCGCATGGATGGGCTTTCTGCTCTGGCGGGCCAGTCGAATCATCCGGTTCGAAGCGATCAAGGGCGACCGTGAGTATGATCAACGCGGCAAATTCCTCTTGCCCCCGGAATACGCCCGCTCGGAAAGCGTCGCGGCGGCCAGCCGCCGGGAGCGCAGGCGCAAGCTGGGCCGAACCGGTCGCTGACGCACCCCATGCCCCGTAACCTCGTCATCCTGACCGGCTCCGGCATATCCGCCGAGTCCGGCGTGCCCACATTCCGCGCCGACGACGGCCTGTGGATGGGCCATCGCATCGAGGACGTGGCCATGCCCGAAGCCTTCGCCCGGGACCCGACCCGGGTGCAGGACTTCTACAATCGCCGCCGCCGCCAGCTGGCCGAGGTCCGGCCCAACGCCGCCCACCACGCCCTGGCCGATCTGGCGGCGCGGTGGCGGGGTGAATTCCTGCTGGTCACCCAGAACGTCGACGACCTGCATGACCGCGCCCATGCGGATACGCCGCCCGCAGGCGGCTTCTCGCTGATCCACATGCACGGCGAACTGCTCAAGGCGTCCTGCACCCGGACCGGCCGGGTCTGCGACTGGCCCGGCGATCTCGCGGCCCACGAGCCGTCGCCGCACCACCCCGAAGGCCGCCTCCGCCCGCACATCGTCTGGTTCGGAGAATTCCCCTTGCACATGGACCGGATCGAGGCCGCGCTCGCCGCCTGCGACCTGTTCGTCTCCATCGGCACGTCCGGCGCGGTCTGGCCTGCCGCCGGCTTCGTCCGGCAGGCCCGGTCCGCCGGGGCCCGCACGGTGGAGATCAACCTCGCGCCCACGCCCGGCCGCCGCCTGTTCGACGAGGGCGTCTATGGCCCGGCCACACAGATGGTGCCGGCGTTCGTGCAGACTCTGACGGCCGGCTAGCTCTCGCCCGCCGCCTTCTTCGCCGCCAGCTTCGCCAGCACCCGGCCCCGCCCCTTCGACAGCGCCGTGATCACGCCCCGGAACGTGGCCACCTCCTGCTCGCTGAAGGCCGACCGGCCCAGCATGACCCGCAGGTTCTGCACCATGGACGGCCGCTTCTCGGGCGGGTGGAAGAATCCGCCGTCGTCCAGCTCCCGCTCCAGATGCTCGTACATGCCCAGCATCAGCGCCCCCGACGCTGGCGGATCGCCCTCGCGGAAGCGCGGCGGCGGGGCGTCCAGCACGGTGGTGCGCCACTCATAGGCGTTGATCGCCACCGCCTGGGCCAGGTTCAGCGAATGGTGCCGCGGGTCGATGGGTATCGTGACGATGCCCTGGGTCAGGGCGATGTCGGACGTCTCCAGCCCCGCCCGCTCGCCGCCGAACAGCAGGCCGACGTTCAGGCCCGAGGCGCGGTCGTCGAACAGGATGCGGGCGGTCTCCCGCGGCGTCCGCACCGGCATCCGCGTCTCGCGCGGCCGGGCCGTGGCGGCGAAGACGGTGTTCAGGTCGGCGACGGCGTCGGCGACACTGTCGAACACCTTCACCCCCTCAAGCACCCAGTCGGCGCCCGAGGCCGTCGCCCAGGCGCGCTCCTGCGGCCAGCCGTCGCGCGGCGCGACCAGGCGCAGTTCCGACAGGCCGAAATTGGCCATCACCCGCGCCACGGCCCCGATGTTCTCGGCCATCTGGGACTTGTCGAGGATGACGACGGGCGGAGCGGGTTCGGCGGGGTCGGCCAATCAGTCCTCGCCGTACATGGCCAGCCACGGGTCGGCGGTTCCGGCCTCGACGTCCGCCACCTTGACCGCAGGCCAGCCGATCGCGTCGTCCGCCGAGTCGCGCCAGGCCAGCACATACAGATCGCGCAGCTCGGAGGCCCCGGCCGCCAGTCGCGCCGTCACAAAGGCCGCGCCGCGCGCGTCTCCCTCGCCGAAGCCGCCCGCCTTCTCCAGCACATAGAAGGGCCGCACCTCCGCGAGCGTCGTCTTCAGATAGGCCGGCACGCGGGCGCGCAGGTCAAATCCGTCCAGCGTCGGCGCCGCCATCGCGGCCTCGACCGCGTCCAGCCGCGCGACGCGGGCGGTGAAGGCGCCCTCGAACGCTCCGTGGGTCTGGCGCGAGGTGGTGAACCCGTCCGGGTTCGGCGCGTCGCGCGACCAGCCGTTGTAGTGGATCGTCGTATGGTGCGGCTGCGAGCCGTCCCCGACGTAGTGGCCCAGATAGCCCATGTCGCGCAGGATCAGGGCCTCGCGCCGCCGCCGGTCCTCACGGTACCAGGCGCGCTTGCCGGGATCGGTTTCGCGCGTCTCGGCGGCGTTCAGCACGCGCCAGGCGGCGAAGTCGCGCGCCAGCTGCTGATAGCCGTCCATGATGGCGTAGGGCAGATAGCCGGCGTCGTCGACGTCCAGCCCCGCGGCGATCAGGGCCGCGTCATATTCGGACTTCAGGCGCGGCAGGGCGTCGATGGACGGGCCGCCGGCGTTGATGATGCGGCCGGCGTCGTCCATGTCGACGAAGTGGGCGGTGTCGCGCTCGCGGTCGTGCGGCTGGCCGCCGCCCTTGGTGCGGTCCGGCTCGCGCGCCAGCTCCCCGACCTCGGCCGCCGCCCCGGGCGTGCGCAGGAAGGCGGGCAGATCTTCGGGCAGGCCGCGCACCGCAGCGACGCCGATCAGCCGGTGGCCGGTGTTCCCCCAGGCGTCGGCCTGCAGCGCCACGCCGCCGGCGGCGACAAGGACAAGGGCGGCGAGGGCGAGGCGCTTCATGGCAGGCTCCGGCGAATGACCGGACCGCCTTAGCGTATCCCGAAGGCGTCCTCCACCCGCCCGATCCATGCGACGACGGCCGGATAGGCGGCCAGGTCGAAATCCCCCTCGGGCGCCACCCGCGTGTAGGCGACCAGCGCCAGGTCGGCCAGCGTCGGACCATCCCCCACCAGCCAGTCCGCATCCGTCAGCGCGCCCTCCATTCGCGCCAGGGCGGCATGGCCCCGCTCCATCAGCCGCGGCTCGATCTCGTCCGCCCGCTTGCCGGCCAGCAGCCGCTGGAACCGGACGACGGCGATATAGGGCTCGTGGCTGTACTGTTCCCAGAACAGCCATTCGTACATCCGGGCGCGGTCGTAGGGATCGGCGGAGATGAACGGCGTGCCTTCGCCGAAATAGCCGATGATGGCGTTGGACTGGGCCAGCACGCGGCCATCCTCCAGCACCACCGTCGGCGTCTGTCCCGCGGGGTTCAGGGCCAGGAACTCCGGGCTGCGCGTCACGCCGGACACGACGTCGGTTTCGATCCACCGATAATCACGCCCCAATCTGTCGAGCAACCACTTGACCTTCAAACAGTTTCCCGAGCGAATATATCCATAGACAGTAAGCATCGCGCCCCAGCAAAGTGATGTTGATCTGCGAATACTGCTTACAGGTTTCGCGCCGTTGGCCAAACGAGAATCGGCGTGACCGTGACAAGCCCGACTTATCCACCGAAGACCCGGACGCGATGTCGCAGCGCGCCGCGAATGTCTGGTTTTCGCCGCATTTGGAAACGACAAGCCGGCCGTCGGACGCGTATGGGGCCGGCGTTTCCGTGAGTCCGCTTCATGCTCGGCAAAGCCGCTGCATTCGCCATTGTGATGGCGATGGCCCTTCCCGCCCAGGTTCAGGCGACAGGCGATCCGGTATCCTACCAGGCTGCGACGAGCGCGGGCTGGGGCGCTGAATCAACCGTCCCGACCCCGGAAGGTTCCACGGACAGCGGCGTCGAGAGCGTACTGACCTCCGATCAGCAGGACCTGATGCAGGGCGACGCCGACTGGAGCGCGCGCGCCAATCTTTATCACGCGGGCGGCGGCGGAGCGACGGGCAACGACAGCCTCGGCTGCCGGCCGATCGCCATGCGCACGGTCGCCACCGATCCCCGCTACATCCCCCGCCGCACCCGCCTGTTCATCCGCGAGACGGTGGGCATGCGGATGCCGGACGGCACGGTCCACGACGGCTTCTGGTACGCTTCCGACACCGGCGGCGCGATCAAGGGCCAGAAGATCGACCTCTACACCGGCCACGGTCGCGGCTCGATGTCTCCGGCCATGCGCTTCAACCAGCGCCGCCTGACCATCGTCGACGCCGGCCGCTTCGAAGGCTGCCCGCCGTCGTGGGACCGCCAGCCCAGCCAGGCCACGATGATGGCGTCGGCCTCCAGCAACGCCGGCTCGAACTAGGCCCTCCTCCGCCGGGGCTCCGGCGTCGGCCGCGTCTCGCGGATTGCCGTTCCGTGAAATGATATTATGGTCGCTGGCTTCACCTTGGGGGAGGCGACCATGAGGATGCTTGCGACGACGTCACTGGCCCTGTGCTGCCTGGTTCTGACCGCCGGCCAGACGACGGCCCGGACCCCGCAGACGGCCCCCATGACCGAACGGACCGAGCGACTGGGCCTTGAGGGCCGGCGCGGCCCCAGCCTGTTCCGGCCCGGCTTCGGCATTGGCGAATACAGCGGGTCGGCGACCTCGCGCGGGTCCAGCACCCGTCTGCCGTGGCAGTCGCGCGACATGGCCCGGACCGAGTTCAGCGTCAGTTCCCCCGCCATGGGCGAGGTGACCGGCGACTGCGGCGGCGGTCAGAGCCACACCCGGATCCTGTGGATCACCTTCGACCGCGAAACCCTCAGCTATGACTGCGTCTATGGCGGCGCGGCCCCGGCCAACGCCCGCCTCAGCCTCGCCCTCTCGCGCGGCAGCCTTCTGGCCCGGCTGCAGCAGCCGCAGCGCGCCGGCGAGCTGACCTGGGGCGGCGTCACCCTCAAGGCCGAGACGAAGCGGATCGGCGGCCTGCCCTTCGGCGGCGGGCGGGTCATGGGCTACGTCTTCACCCGCGACGGAGTCGAGATCGGCGGGATCCAGCTGAACGGCCTGCGGCCCACCTTCTACCTGCCGCCGCAGGGGTCGCCGGACCGCGACGCCGCGGCCGTCCTGGCGGTCAGCCTGTTCACCTTCCAGGACCCCGCCAACCGCTGAGGCGAAGACGCTCCGCTTCATGACGGCGATTTCATGTGACTCCCTGCTACGTACGTAGCATGCTATGTTTGTAGCAGGAGAGTGACGATGATCGAATCCTTGCCCCGTCGGGAACGCGAAATCTTCGAGGTCCTTTGCGGCCTCGAGGAAGGCACGGCCGCCGCCGTCCGCGCCGCGCTCAACGATCCGCCCAGCAATTCCGCCGTGCGCACCCTGCTGGGCCGGCTGGTCGCCAAGGGGCTGATCGTCCACCGCACGGTGGACCAGGCCTACATCTACTCTCCGGCGCCCGTGGCGGCCTCCGTCGCCGAAACGGCCATGCAGCGGATGGTGCGCACCTTCTTCGACGGGTCCGTCGCCAATGCCGCCACCGCCCTGCTCGGCATGGCTCCCGAACTGAAGGACGAAGAGCTCGACGCCCTGCAACGGCTGATCGACGAAGCCCGGGAGCGGGGCTGATGACTCTCGACCTGATGCTCGAACTGGCCTGGAAATCGGGCCTGATCGCCGGGACGGCGCTGGCCGGCGCGTCATTGCTGCGCGCGCGGCCGGCGGCCGAGCGGGTTGCGGTGCTTCGGCTGGGCGTGGTCATGCTTCTGGCCCTGCCCCTGCTGGTCGCCCTTCTGCCCGCGCTGCGGGTCCAGACCTCGGCCTTCGTCGGCCCGGCCGCAAGGACGGTCGCGGCCGTCGCTGCTCCGCCTGCGGCTCCGGCCACGGCCATGGAGGCCGCCGCTCCGCGGATCGAGGCGGCGTCGACGCCGCCCCTGGCTGCGAGCCCCGAATGGCGGCTTGATCCCCTGGCGGCGGCTGCTGTCCTGTGGGCGGCCGGCTTCGGCTTCCTCGTCCTCCGCCTGCTGGCCGGCGTGACCCTGCTCCATCGCTGGACCCGCCGCGCCGAGCCCGTTTCCGATCCCCGCTGGCTCGCGGCTCTCGCGCGCACCGCCCAGGGCCGGACGCCGCCTGTCCTGCGCGCCTCGCCTCGCGTGACCTCGCCGCTCAGCTGGGGATGGCGCCCGGCGATCATCCTGCTGGATCCGGCGGCGCTGGACCTGGCGGCGCGGGCCGACGCGGTGCTGGCTCATGAGATGGGCCATGTGCGCCACGGCGACTGGTTGTTCCTGATGGCGTCGCGTCTCCTCGTCGCCCTCTTCTGGTTCAACCCGCTGGTCTGGATCCTTCAGCGCGAACTGGCGCGGCAGTCGGAACAGGCGGCCGACGCCTGGGCGGCCGGGCGTATCGGCCGCGCCGACTACGCCACGGCCCTCGTGGCCATGGCAGCCCGGGGCCGGCCCCACGCCGCGCTCGGCATGGCCGCGCCCAGGGGCGAGCTGGCCCGGCGCGTGATGGCGATCATGACCGCCTCGGCCGGGGGCGGAAAACCGTGGCGCGCCGCCCTGACCCTCGCCACCTGCCTTGGCTTCGCCACGCCGCTCGCCGCCATCGAGCTGAGCCCGGCGGTGATGGCGTCGGCCCTGCCGTCCCGCCTGCAGCCGGCGGCCGTC
>NZ_DATMYH010000047.1:0-17117 GCF_035561115.1 Brevundimonas sp. | reverse complement strand
GGTCGGCAGGAGGGTTGGCGGAGGCGGTCATGATCGGTCAGTTTACGCCGGGCGGGCGCGGGAGGCGTTAAGATCGCAGGTTCGCGCGTCTCCTTCTCCCCTTGAAGGAGAAGGCAGGCAGGACGACCGCCAAGGGTGGTTAGCGGACGTTGCCCAGCACCGCATCGAAGCCATACAGATAGCTGTGATCACAGCGCATGCGCGACGGGTCAGCTATCGTCAGACGTCGGTAGAATGAAGCATCACCTCTGCCTCCCGACAAAACAGCACCAGAGATGACGGCGATCATCCTTGGGCGGTCGGGCGAGAACCCGGTCGGTGCGAAGAAGGCGTAGCTGAATGGCCTCGCACGTGACCGGAAGATGGAAGTGTCACCCTCTTGATAGACCCTCGTCCCGGGCCGGGCGGGGGTTCGGTAGGCCTCATTCTCTGAGACCTGGTAAGACCCGGAAGGTCCTTCGATGCGAACCACGACGCCGTGGAGGCCCATCTGCTCGCTTTCGATGCGTTCTCCGGCGTCGAGGGCGAAGCTGCTGTAGCGAAAGCAGATGGTTTTTGGGCCGCGAACTTCCGCCCGAGGAGCATCGACACCCGTTTGCAGAAGCAAGGTGAAAGCCAAAAGGATCGGAATGGCGGCGACCATCGTGGGAGCATAACCCCGGATGGCGCACTATCGCTATTGGCCGTAAGCCGACCATCATCCAGGGGTGGAAGGCGGAACCCTGTTCATGCAGAATGAGCCATGGTCCGAATGACGCGAAATCGGAGCGGCGTTCCGTCAGAAGCAAGCCTTTCGAGCTTGTCGGACTCAGAACTTGAAAATGAAGCGGCGCGGGTAGCCAGCCGACTGACTACGCCGTTATCGCCGATTGTCTCCAAACTGCTTCTCAAAATGCGTCACGCCATCGAGGCGGAACGGGCGGGCGTAGTTGATGTCCGCAATGGGTGGGAAGCGGGCAATCAGTGGTCCAGCAGATGGTCTGGTCAATCGAAAGGTGCGTCACATTTGGTGCATGCAGATGGAAGAGGCAGGTGCACGCCACCGTATTCTTTGCCCCCGAAACGGGTCCAGAAGCTCTGATCTTTCCTGAGCCTCTCTTCGGCAGCGTAGTTCCCGAATGCCGGCCAACCGCAGGCATAGCATTTGGTGTTGAATAACCAGACGCTTGGTAAAAAGGCGACGAAACCGACAGCTGACGGCCAAAGATGACCTAAGGGCCAGCCGACAAAACAAGCCAAGCCAAACAACGCGGACGCTGTCGCTGCAACCCATTGCCAACGGCGCGCAATCTGGAAACGCTTGGGAACTTGGCGACGTTGTTCGGTCAATCCAGATTCCCCGGTTTTCTTCGACCGATAGATGATCGCTTAGGCTTATGGGCGAAGCGCAATGTCCGCAACGGGTCGACAGCCGACCTTCCCGGCCGCGCCCTACCCGAACCGGCGCCGGTGGTCCGCACTTCTCAGCGTCGAGCGGATGAAGTCGGCCGGGGGATCGGTTTCCGCCAGCACGGCTTCCTTGATGGCGCGGGGCTCGCCGAACAGGTGGCCCTGGCCCATGCCGATGTCGAGCTCGAGGATGTCGACGATCTGGCGCTCGGTCTCGCATTTCTCGGCGATCAGCTCGATGCCGTAGCGCCGCGTCAGGCCGGCGAAGTCGGCGGCGGAGATGTCGCGCAGACTGGGCAGGGCCGAGGCGCCGTCCATGTCGAGCAGCTGTTCGATCAGCAGGTCGGCCGCCACCTTCATGAACTTGACGTCCGAACGCTGAAGGTCGGCGAAGTCGAGATCCAGCGTCTGGACCTTGTCGATCGAGAAGCGGAAGCCGAGGTCGGCCAGCTTGGCCATGTTGCGGGCCTCGGCGGCGCCGCGGGCGTCGAAGGTGGCCTGGCCCAGTTCGAAGATCAGGGCCTGGTTCAGGTCCCGGTTCTCGGACAGGAATTCGAGAAACTGGGGGAAGAAGGTCTCGTCGCCAAGCGAGGACAGGGCGACATTGCAGAAGACGCCGACCTTGCGGTCCTGACGCGCCAGACGCCGCACGATCTGGGCGCAGCGGAACAGCAGCAGGTTGTCGATGGCGGGGACCAGGCCCTCGCCCTCGGCGACCGAGAGGTATTCGGCCGGCATCATGATGCGGTCGTCGGCGGCGCGCAGGCGGGTGAAGCTTTCGTAGAAGATGGTCCGGCGCTGGGGCAGGGAGACGACCGGCTGGAGGTAGAGATCGACGCGGTTCTCGGCCAGGGCCTCGTGGATGGTCTGGAGCAGGACGTTGGACTGTTCGCGGTGGCGGGCCTCGAAGGCGCTGGCGGGCGTCGGCTGGGCCATGCGGTGGTCGAGCGATTCGCTCATCTGCGAGATCAGGGTCTCCAGCATGCGGACTTCGCCGGACAGGGCCTCGTTGGAGGTGACCGCGCCGGATTCGATGGCCTGGGCCAGTTCGGTCAGGGCGCCCTGGGTCGACTCCATGGCGTCGGCGAGCAGGCGGTGAGCCTCGCGGACGTGGTCGATTTCCTTCTTCAGGGCGGCCTTGTCGGCCTTGGCCGTGATGAGGGTGTGGACGGCCAGGAACAGGCCCAGGACGCCGAATCCTGCGGCCACGGCGGCGCCCGCGCCCAGGTTGGCGCTCCACAGGAAGGCCCCGGCCGTGAGGGCCAGGAACAGATAGGTGAAGAACAGGAAGCCCTGGGTGAGTGCGCGCATTGGAAACGGATGGTCCGTCTTCCCGGATGGAATCGCCCGAGTATCGGGGTAACAGTGCGGATCGCCTATACCGGCGCACGGTTTCTCCCCACTTCTTCGAGGTTAACGATGGAATTGTTCGATCTGACCGGCAAGGTCGCGGTGATCACCGGTTCCTCCAGGGGGATCGGCAAGGCTATCGCCGAGCGGATGGCCGAGCACGGCGCGCGGGTGGTGATCAGTTCGCGCAAGGCCGGGCCGTGCCAGGAGGTCGCCGACGCGATCAATGCAAAGCATGGCGAGGGCCGGGCCATGGTCGTGCCCGCCAACATCGCCTCGAAGGAGGATCTGCAGCGGCTGGTCGACGAGACCAACGCCGCCTTCGGACAGATCGACGTCCTGGTCTGCAACGCCGCGACCAATCCCTATGCCGGACCGATGGCGGGGATCAATGACGAGCAGTTCGGCAAGATCCTGCAGAACAACGTGGTGTCCAACCACTGGCTGATCCAGATGGTCGCGCCGCAGATGCTGGAGCGGAAGGACGGGTCGGTGATCATCGTCTCGTCGATCGGCGGGCTGAGGGGCAACGCCCTGATCGGCGCCTACAACATCTCCAAGGCGGCGGACATGCAACTGGCGCGCAACCTGGCGGTGGAGTGGGGGCCGTCGAACGTCCGGGTCAACTGCATCGCCCCCGGCCTGGTGCAGACCGATTTCGCCAAATATCTGTGGGAGAATCCGGAGCTGCTGAAGCAGGTCACAGATCCGGCCCCGCTGAAGCGGATCGGACAGCCGGACGAGATCGCGGGGGCGGCGGTCTATCTGGCGGCGCCCGCGTCCAGCTACATGACCGGCCAGACGCTGGTGGTGGACGGCGGGATCACCATTGCCTGGTGACGACCCCTCGCGCCCAGGCAGCCCTTCGGGCGATAGCGCCGCGAGGAAGCGCGTCAGCGTCCGCCAGGACCTGATCTGGCGGCTGGAGGCGGCCGGGTTCGCCGGGTTCGTCGGGCTGATGCGGCTGCTGGGGGTGGAGCGGGCGTCGGCGTTCGGCGGCTGGGCGCTGCGGACCCTGGGGCCGCGGACGGGCACCCAGCGCACGGTGATGCGGAACCTGCACATCGCCTTCCCCGACATGCCGGAGGACGAACGCGAAGCCCTGGCGCTGGCGCAATGGGAGCAGACCGGCCGCTCATTCGCCGAGACGGCGGTGATGGACATTCTGGTGAAGCAGAACCGGATCGAGGTGGTGGGGCTGGAGCGGCTGCACGCGATCCGGGACAGCGGAAAGCCGGTGGTCTTCGTCGGCGGCCATTTCGCCAATATCGAGACGCTGGCGGCGACCATCACGGGCTCGGGCGTGCCGTGCCAGATCACCTATCGCGCCGCCAACAACCCTTACGTCGACGCCCAGATCATCGCGGCGCGGGCGAGATACGGCGTCAAGCTGTTCGCCCCCAAGGGCGGGGACGGCGCGCGCGAACTGCTGGCCGGGATGGCGCGCGGCGAGTCCGTGGCCCTGATGAACGACCAGAAATTCTCGGAAGGGCCCGAGGTGATCTTCTTCGGCCAGCCGGTGAATGCGGCGCCGGGACCCAGCCGGCTGGCGCTGCGGTTCGGGACGGTGCTGCAGCCGATGTCGGTGGTGCGGCTGCCGGGGGTGCGGTTCCGGCTGACGGTCTATGATCCGATCGAACTGGAGAAGACCGGCGACCGGCAGGCCGACATCGCGCGCGGGGTGCAGGCGATCACGAGCTTCATCGAGGACCGGGTGCGCGAGAGCCCGGTCGACTGGTTCTGGGTCCACAAGCGGTGGCCCGACCGGGTCTACGCCGCGCTGGAATCCGGCGCGCGCGACTGATCCGAGGCGCGGCGCATCGGTCCCTTGTAGTTGGGGGCCTGCCGGCGGCGGCGGTCGGGGCCGAAATAGTCGTCGGTCTTCACGAACGGCCGCGGCTGGAAGATCACGGCCTGGATGCGGTCGAGAATGGCCTTGGCCGTGATCGGCTTGACCACGAACTCGTTCACCCCCGCGTCGCGAGCCTCATAGACGCGGGACTTCTCGGAGTGGCCGGTCATCATGATGATCGGCAGATAGGGATTGGCGCTGTCCGGGCTGTTGCGGACCAGGCGGGTGAATTCGACGCCGTCCAGCGGGAACATGTTGAAGTCGACGATCACCAGATCGGGCAGGTGGTCGCGCAGGACCGCCAGGGCGGCGGCGCCGTCGGACGCCTCGCGCACCGCGCGGATACCTGCCGACTGCAGCACTGCGGTGGTGATGGCCCGCATGTGGGCGTTGTCGTCGACAAGCAGGATTTTGAGGGCGCTGAGGGAGGCCATGGATCGATTTTGCTTCAACCCCGGCCTGGACCGGGAATAACGCCGCTCTACGAGCCGATTCCTTTCGCGTCCATGACCGAACAGCGATCACCTTGGCCGAAACCGGTTACCGCTGTGCAGTTTCAACCAGGAGTGAGGGGTCCAGGTTACGATCCCGCCACTTCAGGCGCCAGCACAGATGCGGACCGGTCGCCCGCCCGGTCATGCCGACTCGCCCGATCAGGTCTCCGCGCATCACGGTCTGACCCGCGCGAACGTCGAGCCGCGACTGATGCAGATAGGCGCTGATCAGGCCCTGGCCGTGGTCGATCAGGACCAGGCCGCCTTCGAAATGCAGGCCGGGCTGGGCCAGGGTCACGCGGCCGGCGGCGGGCGCGCGGATGAGCGCGCCCTGCGGCGCGGCCAGGTCTATGCCGTAATGCGGACGCGCCGGCGTGCCGTTCAATACGCGCTGGCTGCCCCAGCGGCTGCTGATGCGGAACGTCTCCAGCGGCCAGTCGAAGCCATCGCGGAAATGGTCGGCGTCGAGGCGGCTGGCGAAGCCTTCGGCCTTGAGGACGACCTCCTGCCGGATCCGGGCCAGCAGCGCGGGATCGTCAGGTTCCACGGTCGAGGGCGGCAGGCCGTCGATGCGGGTCTGCGAGAACCGGCCGGGCGCAATGGGCAGGGTCCGCATCGCGGTCCGTCCGTCCGTCCGGGCCTCGATCTGCACGCTGGAAGGCGCGTCGCGGTCGAAACCGACGATGAAGACGCCGTCGGCGGAGGCGGTCGTCAGGGATTCGCCGTCGATGAAGATCAGGGCCCGGGGCCAGGTTCGGCCGAGGGCGTGGCCCCCCTGGACGAAGCGGCCCGTCAGGACGAGGTCGCCGGCGGCCTGGGCCCCGGCGTCTCGCGGCGCCAGGCCGGCTGCGGCGAGCGCGCCGCAGCCGATCAGCAGCCGGCGGCGCGGCAGGATCACGGAATCTGGCCCAGGCTCTGGAAGGCCTCGGTCGGGCCCGCATAGGCTTCCTGCCTGCTGACCGACCAGTAGCGCAGGGTCTCGAGCGGAATGGCCTTGCCGCTGACCGCGCAGATCACCGCGCGTCCGGGTTTCAGCAAGGCGAATTCGCCGTCGCCGTAGTGAAGGACCGCGATGTCGGAAGAAGTCTTCGTCATGGCCGCCACGCTAGCGTGGCCGTGCGGATCGCGCCACGGATTTCCCGCTCAGAACAGGTCGCCCTGGCCCGCGGGCGGCGATCGGGGCTTCGGCGCGGGCGAAGCCTTCGGGAGAAGGCGCGGCGGGGCGCCGTCGCCGTCGATGCGCGCCCCCTTCCAGCCGTCGGCGAAGACGAGCCGCACCGCCTGGCCGTCGTGCAGGGCGGCGGCGGCGGCGATCATGGCCCCGTCCTCGGTCTCGACCCGGGCGAAGCCGGGCTTGGGCCGCTTCGGATCGAGGCTGGCCAGGGCCCGGGCGAGGGCGGCCAGCCGCGCGGCGTCGGCGTCAAGGTGCCGGGGCAGGGCCGGAGCGTAACGGGCGGCGACGGCCTCAAGCCGGTCGCGGCGGCGCTCCAGGGCCCGGTCCAGCAGGACGCGCGACAGCCGGCCCGACACGCCGGCGAGGGCGCGTTGGTGCAGGGCCACGTTTTGCGTCAGGCCCGAAGCCAGCCGGCTGCCGGCGTGGTCCAGCCGCTGCTGCGGCAGGGCCAGGACGTCCTCGGGCCGGGCGGGCAGGCCCCGGGCGGCGGCGCGCAGCCGGGTGCGGCGGTCCTCGAGGATGCGGCCGCCGGCGCGGGCGAGGCGGCGGTCCAGATCGGCGACGGCGTAGCGCAGATCGGCCAGCACCGGGGTGGCGATCTCGGCGGCGCCCGTGGGCGTGGGCGCGCGGCGATCGGAGACGAAGTCGATCAGGGTGGTGTCGGTCTCATGGCCGACGGCGGAGATGATGGGGATGGAGGCGGCGGCCACCGTGCGGGCCAGGCCCTCGTCGTTGAAGCACCACAGGTCCTCGACCGAGCCGCCGCCGCGGGCGACGATCAGGATGTCGGGACGGGGGATGGGGCCGCCCGGCGTCATGGCGTCGAAGCCGCGGATGGCGTTGGAGACCTGGCCGCAGGCGGCGTCGCCCTGGACGACCACGGGCCAGACGATGACGCGGCACGGCCAGCGTTCGGCGATGCGGTGCAGGATGTCGCGGATCACGGCGCCGGTCGGACTGGTGATGACGCCCACCACGGCGGGGAAGGTCGGGATGGGTTTCTTGCGGCCGGGTTCGAACAGACCCTCGCCCGCCAGTTTCGCCTTCAGCCGCTCCAGCTGAGCCAGAAGGGCGCCGGCGCCGGCGGCCTCCATGGTCTCGATGACGATCTGGTAGGAGGAGCGGGCGGGGTAGGAGGTGATCTTGCCGGTGACGATGACCTCGAGCCCGGACTCGGGCCGGACGCCGAGCCCGCGGACCGAGCCCTTCCAGACCACGCCGTCGATGGCGGCCTTGTCGTCCTTGAGCGTCAGATAGACGTGGCCCGAGGCGTGGTGGTTGACCTTGGAGATCTCGCCGCGCAGCCGGACGTGGCCGAACCGGTCCTCGAGCGTGCGCTTGAGGGCGAACGACAGCTCCGAGACCGTCTGGGGCGGATTGTTGTCCCGAAGGGGGGGCGGCGGTTCGTCGGCCGGGCCCTCGAAGACGTAGGAGTCGTCGCTCATGGAGGCAGACTAGCGACAGTCGGGGCTTGCGGGAACGGCGGATGCGAGTAACGCTTGGGAACATGGCCGCCGACCCCCGCGACACCGACCCCGTCGACCAGGACCCGCGCGAAAGCGAGATGGGACGGCGCAGCGACGGCGCGTCAACCAGTCTGTGGCTGGTCCTCGGCGGGATCGTCCTGCTCGGCCTCGCGGTCTATGTGATCTCCGCCGTACTGGCCTGATGCGATCCGCGACTTGACCGCCTTCGCGCGTCCGGTCATTGCGCGGTCATGAATATCCTGCTGGTCGGATCGGGCGGGCGAGAGCACGCCCTGGCGTGGAAGATCGCCCAGTCGCCGCTGTTGCGGCGTCTGGTCATCGCACCCGGCAACCCGGGCATGGAGAAGCTGGGTCAGCTGGCGCCGATCAAGGTGACGGACGCCGACGCCCTGTGCGCCCTGGCGCGCGAGATGAAGGCCGATCTGGTGGTGGTCGGGCCCGAGACCGCGCTTGAGGCCGGGCTGGCCGACCGGCTGGCGACCGCGGGCATCCCCTGTTTCGGGCCGACGAAGAAGGCGGCGCAGCTGGAAACCTCCAAGGCCTTCTCCAAGGCCTTCATGGAGCGGCACGAGATTCCGACGGCCGGCTACGGCGTCTATGAGCGGCTGCACGAGGCGCGGCAGGCGCTGACGGTGTTCAAGCCGCCCTATGTGATCAAGGCCGACGGCCTGGCGGCCGGCAAGGGCGTGGCCATCAGCCCCAACAAGCGCGAGGCCGAGGCCGAGATCGAGCGGATGCTGGGCGGCCGGTTCGGCACGGCGGGCGCGCGGGTGGTGATCGAGGAGTTCATGGCCGGCGAGGAGGGCTCGCTGTTCGCCGTCTGCGACGGCCAGCGCGCCGTGCTGCTGGGCGGGGCCCAGGACCACAAGCGGGCCTATGACGGCGACCTGGGTCCGAACACGGGCGGGATGGGCAGCTATTCCCCGGCGCCGGTGTTCACGCCGGAGCTGGTCGAGGCGGCGGACCGGACGATCGTCCAGCCGGTGGTCGCAGCCATGGCGGCGGAGGGCGCGCCCTATCGCGGGGTGCTGTACGCCGGGCTGATGGCGACCGAGGACGGGCCGAAGGTGGTCGAGTTCAACGCCCGTTTCGGCGATCCGGAATGCCAGGTGCTGATGATGCGGCTGGACGGGGACATCGTGCCCCTGTTGCTGGCCTGCGCGCGGGGCGACCTGACGCGGGCGCCGATGCCGGCGTTCCGCGACGAGACGGTGATCTGCGTGGTGCTGGCGGCCTCGGGCTATCCCGACAGTCCGCTGGAGGGGTCGATCATCCGCGGGGCCGAGCAGGATTTCGGACCGAATGTCCAGGTTTTCCATGCGGGCACGAAGCGGCGGGCCGACGGCCAGCTGGCGGCGGCCGGCGGGCGAGTGCTGAACGTCTGCGCCCGGGGCAAGGACATCGCCGAGGCGCGCGAGCGGGCCTATGCGGCGGTCAGGAAGATCGACTGGCCCGGCGGCTTCCACCGGACCGACATCGGCTGGCGCGCCCTGGAGCGGGCCCCCGGGGGAGACTAGTCCGTGACAGACGACGCCTTGCCGCCCGAGCCGCCGAGCCACTACCGCGACGGGAAGGAGCGGCTCGCCGACCTGATCGTCCACCTGACCGGACTGGCCCTGGCCCTGGTCGGGGGCGGGATGCTGCTGGGGCTGGCGATCGGCTTCGGCGACGCCGGAAGCCTGACCGCGGCGGCGATCTACGCCGTCGGCCTGCTGACCATGCTGGGCCTGTCGACGGCCTATAATTTCGCCGCCGCCCGGTTCCAGCCGCTGCTGCGGCGCTTCGATCACGCCGGCATCTTCGTCATGATCGCGGGGTCCTACACCCCGTTCACGACGCAGCACCTGACCGGGGCCTGGGCCTGGGGAATGACCTCGGCGGTCTGGGGCACGGCGATCTTCGCCGCCCTGGCCAAGCTGTTCCTGCCGGGACTGGGCAAGGGGTTCTGGATCGTCGTCTATCTGGCGCTGGGCTGGCTGATGGTGATCGCCATCCAGCCGATCCTGCAGAGCCTGGGGCTGGCGCCGCTGATCCTGATGGCGGTCGGGGGCGTGCTCTATTCGGTCGGCGTGATCTTCTACGCCAACAAGGCCATGCGTTACCGGCGCGCGATCTGGCACGGCCATGTCGTGGTGGCCGCCGCGGTCCATTGGGTGGCCGTGCTTCTGGCCGTGCTGAAATAGGCCGGCGTCAGGCCGAGGCGAACAGCAGGCGGCCTTCGCCCATGCGCTCGCGCAGGCGCGGCAGATCGGCGTGGGCGACCGAGAAACAGCCATACGAGCGGCCCAGCTTGCCTTCGCGGGCGAGGAAGGCCGGGTCGGCGTAGTCGGCGCCGTGGATGATGATGGCGCGTTCGCGGGCCCGGTCGTTGGAGTACTCCAGCCCGTCCAGCAGGACGTTGGGGCCCTGCTGGGCGCCGAAGCCGGCCCCGGCGGTCGCATAGGCGCCGACCGAGGACTTGTAGCTGTCGGGCGTGTTGCCGAACTCGCGGGCGAAGCCCGTGTGGGCGGGGTCCGAGCCGCGGCCGTGGCTGGTGCGCATCAGGGTGACGGCGCCGCCGTGCAGATCGACCTCGTACAGGCGCTCGTCGCCCGAGAATTTCTGGAAGTCGACCAGATACATCCGGTCCCGCTGGGTGATCCTGTCCTTGTGGATGTCGAAGGCGGCGAGGGCGCGGTCCATCAGATCCTTGCGGACCTGGCTGCGCGGATCCAGCGGGCGGGTGGTGTTCAGCTCGGCCGTGATGGTTTCAGGCGCGGGGGCGATGGTGATGGTCGGGACCCGGGTCTGCGCCAGGGCCGGCAGCGGCTGGAACGCCGTCGTCCGCGTGGCCGCAGACGCCGTGGCGCAACCCGACAGAAGGGCGGCGCCGCCCAGAATGAATCCACGTCTTGCTAGCCGCATGCGACGCCCCTCGCACGTTTCGGAAGTG
Organism: Brevundimonas sp.; assembly: GCF_035561115.1. Lineage (GTDB taxonomy): Bacteria > Pseudomonadota > Alphaproteobacteria > Caulobacterales > Caulobacteraceae > Brevundimonas. The sequence continues at coordinate 6,439 of NZ_DATMYH010000047.1, read as the reverse complement.
ACAGGTTGTTTCAGGTCGTAACGGCAGGATCAACCTGAGCCTTGGCGAAACGGCGGGGACGTCTAAAGTGCGGGCCTTGTTCAGGAGGGTTTCGTGAAGTCGATCACATCTTTGCTGGCGGCCGCGGCCGTGTTGATGGCCACCGGCGTTGCAGCGCAAACGCCCGTCGCCGCGCCTGTTTCGCCTGCGGAGGGAACGACGTTCGTGCAGATCGGCCGGCTTCTGGCCGACCCCGGGACCGGCGTTGTGCAGCGCGATAAAACTCTCGTGATCAGAGGGAACCAGATCGTAGAAGTCCGCGACGGCTTCGTCGGCGAGGGCCGGATCGTCGACCTGCGCGACTCTTTCGTGCTGCCCGGGCTGATCGACAGCCATGTCCACCTGACGGGCCAGCAGAACCCGAACGGCCGACTGGAGACGGTGACCCAGTCCAATTCCGAACAGGCCATGGTCGGCGCCCGCTACGCCCGACGGACCCTGATGGCGGGCTTCACCACGGTGGCCGATCTGGGGGCGACCAATGAATCCATCTTCGCCCTGCGCGACGCCGTGCGGCGCGGCGACGTGCCGGGACCGCGGATCATCGCCTCGGGGTCGGCCGTGTCGGTCCACGGGGGGCATGGCGACATCAATGGCTACCGCGAGGACGTCATGCATCTGCTGTCGGACGAGAGCGTCTGCTCCGGGGCCGACGACTGCATGCGGGCGGTGCGGCTGCAGGTCCGGGCCGGGGCCGACATCATCAAGATCACGGCGACGGGCGGCGTGCTGTCGAACACGGCGGCGGGGCTGGGCCAGCAGTTCTCGGACGGAGAGCTGGCGGCCATCGTCGGCGCCGCGCACCGCATGGGACGGCAGGTGACGGCGCATGCGCACGGGGCCGACGGGATCAACAGCTTCCTGCGGGCCGGCGGCGACTCGATCGAGCATGGCACCTGGCTGGACGATGAATCGATCCGGCTGATGCGTCGGGACGGCGTCTATCTGGTGCCGACCCTGCTGGCCGGGGATTTCGTGGCGCGGATCGCCTCGGGACCCGACAATTTCTTCACGCCGAACCAGACGGCCAAGGCCCTGGAGGCGGGGCCGAAGATGCTGGACATGGCCCGGCGGGCCCATGAGGGCGGCGTCCGGATCGCATTCGGCACCGACTCGGGCGTTTCCGCCCACGGCGACAACGCCCAGGAATTCGCCCTGCTGGTGCGGGCTGGAATGACGCCGCTGGAGGCGGTTCAGGCCGCCACGGTGAACGCGGCGGCGCATCTGCGGATTTCGAACGAGGCCGGGCGGATCGCAGCGGGCCTGCCGGCGGACCTGATCGCCGTGACGGGCGACCCGTTGGCCGATGTCACCGAGCTGGAGCGCGTGCGGTTCGTGATGAGGGGCGGGGTCGTCTACCGGGCGGACTAGGTCGACCGCGCCGCCTCAAGCAACAGGCGCTGGAACGCGGCCTCGTCCTCGAAGGTCGCCTTGACCGGCCATGACAGGACCCGCGTCCGCCATTCGGGGGGCAGGCGGAACCAGTCCTTCTCGGTCGTGACCAGACGGGCGCCGAAGTGGGAGGCGCGGCCGGCGAGGGCGGCCAGGTCCCCTTCACGGAACGCGGCGTGGTCGGGGAAGGGGGCGAAGTCGACCAGTTGGGCCCCGGCGGCGTCGAGGGCGCGCTCGACCTTCCAGGGCTTGGCGATGCCGGCGAAGCCGACCACCGGCCCTCTGGGCGGCGGTGCGGCGGGTTTCAGCCGGGCGACGTGGACCGGCAGGTCGCCGAAGGCCGCCATCAGCTCGGGATCGACGCGCGGCGCGTCGGCGGGCAGCAGGACGACGACGGCGTCGGCCCGGGCCAGGCCGTGCCGGAGGCGTTCGCGCATGGGGCCCGAGGGAAACACCGAGCCGTCGCCGAAGGGCCACTCCTCGCCGCGCGTCTCGCCGTCCACCACCACGAGGCTGAGCGTCTTTTCCAGGCTCGGATTCTGGTGGGCGTCGTCAAGCACCAGTATCTCGGCGCCGGCTCTGGCGGCGGCGGCGGCGCCGGCGACGCGGTCGCGGGCGATCCAGGCCGGCCCGCCGAGCGCCAGCATCAGGGGCTCGTCGCCGACTTCGGCGGCCCCGTGGATGGCGGGATCGACCCGCGTGGGCTCGCGCAGCGACCCGCCGTAGCCGCGCGAGAGGGCGTGGGCGTCGACGCCGGCCTCGCGCAGAAGGCGGATGGCCTCGCGGGTCACAGGGGTCTTGCCCGAGCCGCCGACGGTCAGGTTGCCGACCGAGATGACCGGAATCCCGGGGTCGACCGGCGTGGTTCGGGCGATGCGGCGCGCGGTGACGCCGGCCCAGATCCAGGAAACAGGCGTGAGCAGGGTGCGCGCCACGGCGCCGTGGCGGGCGTCTCGCGTGTACCACCAGCGCGGGGTGTTCAATTTCATCGGCGGCCTCGCGAGGCGGGGGGCAACAGCGGCTCCAGCGTCTCCCACAGCCGGTCAAGGCCGGAGCCGGCTTCGGCGCCGGCGCGGCGGCCGCGTTCGCCCATGCGTTTGGCTTCGGCGTCATCGGCCAGCAGGGGGGCGATGACGGCGGGCAGGTCCCACGGCGCCTGAACGACGGTGAGGCCCCCGGCCTGCACCAGCGCCCCGGCGACGGCGGCCCAGTTGGTCATGTCGGGGCCGGTGACGGCGGGCTTGCCGAGACGGGCGGGTTCGAGCGGATTGTGCCCGCCCACCGGGGGCTTCTCCAGCGCGGCGGAAAAGGAGCCGCCCATGACCACCACATCGGCCAGACGCAGGAACAGGCCCATCTCGCCGAGGGTGTCGGCGATATAGAGATCGGTGTCGCGGTCGGGTTCCCGGCCCTGGGATCGCAGGGCGAAGCGATAGCCATCGCGCGTCAGGGCGGCGGCGATGGCGGCGCTGCGTTCGGGATGGCGCGGCACGAGGATCAGGCACAGCCGGTCGGCCAGCTTGTCGAGGGCGCGGACGAGGGCGATCTCCTCGCCGTCGTGGGTGCTGGCGGCGACGACCACGGGGCGGTCGCCGATGGCGGCGCTGAGGCGGGTGAAGGCGGCGGGGTCGTGCGGGGGCGCCCCGCCCGAGAGCTTGAGATTCACCTGGCCGTCGATGCGGGCGCCGAGACCTTCCAGCCGCGCGGCCGAGGTCTCATCCTGCGGCAGGATGCGGTCGAAGGCGGACAGGATCTCGCGCGCCGCGCCGGGGAAGCGGCGCCAGCCCTCGACGGTCCTCTCCGTGATGCGGGCGCTGGCGAGGACCAGTCTCACGCCGCGCTTGCGGGCCTCGAGGATGAGGTTGGGCCACAGCTCGCTTTCGACGAAAACGGCCAGGGAGGGTTTCCAGTGGTCGAGGAAGGCGGCGACTGCAGCGGGGCCGTCGACGGGGGCGAACTGGTGGATGACCCCGAACGGCAGGCGCTGCGCCAGCAGGGTCGCCGAGGTCAGGGTGCCGGAGGTGACCAGCACGGTCAGATCGGGCCGCGCCTGCCGCAGGCGGTCGACGACGGGCAACAGCGACAGGGTTTCGCCGACACTGACGCCGTGCAGCCAGACAAGGTCGCCTGCGGGCCGGGCGGCCGAGGCGCGGCCGAGGCGTTCATCGACGCGGACAGGGTCCTCCTTGCCCTGTTTGGCGCGGGCGTCGAGCAGGCGCGGGGCCAACGGCTCCAACATCCGCGCCAGCAGGCGGTAAGCGATCAGCGCCGGGCTCACGTCAGACTCGCTCCAGGCCGACGAGGGCGTCGGCGGCGGCTTCCACGGCGGTCAGCCGATCGGTCCAGGCGCGCGCGACGTCGGCCAGTTCGGCGCCTTCGGGATAGCGGTCCAGGTCCCAGACAATGGCGCCGCGTCCGAACGGCAGGGGCAGCAGGGCGCGGTCCCAGCTGTTCAGCCGGATCGCGGGATTGCAGGACAGGCCGATGAACAGCACGGGCGCCTTCGACAGTCTGGCCAGAAGCGGCAGGCCCTCGGCCATTTCCCGCATCGGACCGCGCGGGCCGTCAGGGGTGATGGCCAGGCCGCCGAGCTTGAGCTGGCGCAGGCCGTCGCGCAGGGCCTGGGACCCGCCCTTGGCGCGGTCGGCCTTGTCCTTGTTGGAAGAAGAGCCGCGGATGGCGGGGAAGCCCTGACGGGCCACGGCCTTGGCGATGAACTGGCCGTCGGGACTGAGCGAGATCAGGGCCTTGGCCGGCTGGGCCCGGTCCAGCGGCCAGCAGGCGGGCGACAGGCCGATGCGCGAATGCCAGAAGGCGCACAGCACCCCGCCGCCGTCGGCCCAGACCTTTTCGGCCACGGCCTCGTTCTGGTGCGTCCAGCGGATGGTGGCGAAGCAGAACCGCATCCATTGGGCGAGGGTCCAGGCGAGGATGGCCTGGATGACGGGATTGCGGAGGGGCCTCATCGAGTTTGGCTCCCTTCTCCCCTTGGGGGAGAAGGTGGCTCGCGAAGCGAGACGGATGAGGGGAAGGTCAGACGCAAATCGGCGGTCGGGACGGATGAGGCGCCGGCCCCCTCACCCGAGCGGCTTCGCCGCCCACCTTCTCCCCCGAGGGGAGAAGGGATGTGAGGCGCGCGCATCAACTCACCGCCGCCACGGTGACCGCATCGCCGTCCAGCGACTGCTGCTTCGCCAGGCGGGCGTAGAGGCCGCCCTTGCGGACCAACGCGGCGTGGGTTCCGGTTTCGACCACCCGGCCGGCCTCGATCACATGGATGCGGTCGGCGTTGCGCACGGTCGACAGGCGGTGAGCGATCATCAGGGTGGCGCGGCCCTGCATCAGGCGTTCGAGCGCCGCCTGGACCAGGGCCTCGCTTTCGGTGTCGAGGGCGGACGTCGCCTCGTCCAGCAGCAGGATCGGCGCGTCCTTGAGGAAGGCGCGGGCGATGGCGATGCGCTGGCGCTGGCCGCCGGACAGGCGCAGGCCCGCCTCGCCGGCGCGGGTCGCATAGCCTTCGGGCAGGGCGGTGATGAAGTCGTGGGCGGCGGCGGCCTGCGCGGCGGCGACGATGTCTTCCGCCGTGGCGCCCGGGCGGCCGTACGCAATGTTGGCGGCGACCGTGTCGTCGAACAGGAAAGGCTCCTGCGTCACCAGGGCGATCGAGGCGCGCAGGTCGTGCAGCTTCAGCTCGCGGATGTCGCGTCCGTTCAGGGTCACCGCGCCGCCGGTCACATCATAGAAGCGCGGCAGCAGGCTGAGAATGGTGCTCTTGCCGCCGCCAGACGGACCGACGAGGGCGACGGTCTCGCCGGGGGCGACGGTCAGGCTGACGTCCGACAGGGTCGGCGCGGCGCCGTCGGAGGCGGGCCCATAGGCGAAGGACACACGGTCGAAGGCGACGGTGGTCGGGCCGTGTTCGAACGCCGCCGCGTCGGGCGTCTCGCGGATCTCGGGCTGGATGTCGAGGGCGGCGAACAGGCGGCGTGCGGCGGTCAGGCCCTCGGTCATGACGGTCTGGAGATTGGTCACCTGCCGCAGCGACTGGCCGGCGGCCATCAGCAGACCGATGAAGGCGGCGAAGGCCCCCACGCTCATCTCCCCGTCCTGGGCCCGCCAGCCGGCGTAGGCCATGACGGCGGCGACCACGACCATGGCGACCAGGTTGGAGAAGGGGCCGGCGAAGGCGCGGGAGTCGGCGCTCTTGATGACGTGGCGCTGGCGGCGGGACACCACCTCGCCGACGCGGGCTTCCTCGGCCGCCTCGCGGTTCTCGATCTTGATCAGGCGGACGCCGTCGAGGTTCTCCATCAGGGCGGTGGAGAGGTTCTCGGTCTCCTTCATCGCCCCGGTGGTGGCCTTGCGCGTGCGCCGGGAGAAGCGGCGCAGGACGACGGTGATCAGCGGCACCCCCAGCAGGACGATGGCGGTCAGCTGCCAGTCGATGAAGGCCATGGCCACGATGACGGCGATCAGGGTGATGCTGTTCTGGGTGTAGTTGACGACGCCGTTGGTGAAGGCCTCGCGGACGAGGTTGGCGTCGAACAGGACCGAGGAGACGAAGCTGCCGCTGTGCTGGTTGCGCAGCCGGGCCAGGTCGGCGCGGATCATGGCGCCGAACAGCCGCACCTGGATGTCGCCGACGATGCCGTGGCCGAGGCGGTTGACGAGGGCGGCCTGACCGAGGGAGGCGATGGTCCAGACGATGGCGACCAGGACGATGGCGGCGGGGATATAGATGAGCGCCTGCCCGGGCGGGATGTCGATCAGTCCCCAGAGCCTGATCGGCGTGTCGGTCTGCAGGAACAGGCCGTTCACGGCGGGCTCGAGCAGTTTCAGCGTCAGGGCCGACAGGCCGCCGGCCACGCCCGCGCACAGCATCGACAGAAACAGCGCCGCCTTGTGATGCGAGAGATAGTCCCGCCAGATCCGCGCCAGCAGCGGGCGAAGGGTTTCCTTCTCTTCGTCGGCGGGGGCGGGGGGCGTCATCGGTCCGAGGTCGGACGGC
>NZ_DATMYH010000046.1:0-2371 GCF_035561115.1 Brevundimonas sp. | reverse complement strand
GGGGTCGCCTGGGGGCCGGGGGACGCGATGCGCGGATCGACCTGTCGATCTGCGCGTCCGTCGCCGTTTACATCGCCCACCGCCACCCGGACGCCGCCGGCGCGTCCACGATCAATGGGGGCTGGGCTCAAGTTGTCGACGTCGCGGGTTCTGCGCGTCTCGACCTCGTCAGCGGGTCCGGGCCCCGCATTGACGGTGTAGGTGAAACACAGGTCCCGAGCCGCTGGCGAAGGGCCGCGTCGTCCGTCCTGGCCCGGCCCCGAGGCGCCGCCGGGAAAACTCAGTTGCTGCTCGTTGGGCGCGACTTGAACCGCGGGCAGCAGCAATCCGACCAAGACGCCGATGACGTGGTCCTCGTCCGGGTCGCCGCCGGAGCGGTCGATCGCCGACCTGAGGCCGGGTCCGTTGAGACAGATGTCGTAGTCGCCTGCGGGCAGTTCGAAGCGGAAGCCGCCCTGCCTGTCGATACGGGTGGTGGCGACCGTGCGACCGCCGCGCATGGAGGAGACCAGGATGTCGGTGAAGATATAGCCGCCGGTGCTTCGCGTCGCTTGGGCGTAGGCGGCGGTCGACAACGCCAGGCCCGCCAGACTGGCCAGCCCGATCAGACCCACTCGCGATGTCATGATGACAGTTCCAGTATCCGCTTGAATATCGGCGGTTTCTCACGCTGGTCACGGTTAAGCCTGGCTGTCAATGTGGCTTAATAGTCAGGACCCGGAGCACGGTTTCAGCGACAGTCGTCGTCTGGAGACCCAGGCAGAACGCCAATCCAGGCTCGAAGAGGACCCTCGTCACGTTTGACCTGAACGCCCATCGGCCCGGGGGGGGCTCGCGATCGGATGACAGGCTGCATTGACAGCGAGGTCTCCGGGTGACCAGCATTGTCCGACCGCAAACGGCGGCCGACATGGCCCTGCGGGAAACCCGACATGACATCGAGATTCAGACTCATCGCCCTCATTGGCCTCGCCCTGGCCGTCTCAGGGGCGGCGATCAATCCGGGCGAACCGATCCCCGGAGTCGATATCTACCTGGGCAAGAATCCCGGGGGATCGCCGATTGTGGTCGCGACCTCGGATCGGGAAGGGCGCTTCTCGGCGCGTGCGAGGGTCGAGCGGGGTGAATACGCGGTCTCAACGGCCTGCGCTCCCCGACAGGCCTGCCCGCCCAACAGGCAGTTGACGCTCACTGTCGATGGGCGGCCTGTCAGGCCCGACGCCCGGGGCGTCTATCTGTTCCCGGTCGGCGGGAGCCTGGGCACGGTCATGCTCACCGGACGGGTCGAGATCTTCGACCGATGGGGACGTCAGAACGGGACCCCCCGGTAGCGCCGAACTCGCCGGGGTCGGCAACGGATTGAGCCGGCCTTACGCACAGGGCCGCGAAGCACACGTTCCAACGCCTCCTGAACCCTGAATGTCATGTTTCCGGCGAGGGTATAGCGGCTGGTCCTGGCGCATGGCGGACTTCAACGGTTTTGACCGCTGCTGACTCTACTCGGACGTTGGATGAATCCGCATCTGGCTCACGGAGAGGCAGCCAGGAGCGGACGGACCCGGGCCAGTAGCGCCTCTGACCCTGGATAGTAGATCCGTCACCGCTCCTTCTTGAACAGATCCTTGAAGATCAGCGGCCCCCAAGTACGGCCGCGTGCGTGCACCAGCGCGCCACCCTCGTTAAGTTTTCCCAGACTGATGGGTGCAAACCCGAGTCGTTGGGCCAGGGCCGCCACGGGAGCGATCGCGGCCTCGTCGTCGCTCGACAGGAAGACGACCCGATGACCGCCCTCGACGACCGGATCGGTCGCCAAGGTGGCCGCGATCAGATGATTGAACCCTTTAACGAATTTGGCGCCCGGGAAGGCCTTCGCGACGACAGCGGAGGACGGAACACCCTCCAGCGCGTCAGGGACCGGAAACAGGTTCATCGCATCGATGACGGTCTTGCCTGACCAGTTCGGCAGCGCCTTCGCGACATCGGGGTGCGCCTCGAAACGGACCGCCAGGAAGACGGTGTCCGCCTTGACCGCCTCCGCCAGGGTCGTGGGGATGACCGTGGGTCCGATTGCGGCCGCGTCAGCCGAGAAGGACTCCGGGTCGCGCGTGGTTGCGACGGACACTTCGACGCCGTTGCGGGCGAACGCCTTGGCGAGGGCCTGGCCGATCTTGCCGAAGCCGATGATTGCGTAGCTCATAGTCGTCTCCTCAGGTTTTCAGAGTTGCGCCAAGCCGCCGTCGACGGCGACCTCGCTGGCGGTCATGAAGCTGCTGTCCGATGATGCGAGAAAGGCCGCCGCCGCCCCGATCTCCGCCGGATCGGCCATGCGCTTGAGCGGACTCATCGCGGCGAAGACCTTCATGCCTTCCTC
>NZ_DATMYH010000045.1:0-13506 GCF_035561115.1 Brevundimonas sp. | reverse complement strand
CTCGAACCCCGGCCCCGCCAGCACCCGCGCCGCAGTCTGCATCGGCCCGACATAGAAGGCGTCAAGATCGTGCGGTTCGCCGTGCACCCGGCCGATGTGGGCCTCGATCAGGGCGTCGAACGGGGCGCGGTCCAGCCCGTGCCGGGCGACGAGGTCGGTCAGGGCCTCCAGCACCGGATGGCCCTTGCGCGCCACCCCCCCGAACACGCCATCCATCTGCTCACGCCACCAGGCGTAACGCATCTCGGCCAGCAGCGGCTGGGTGACCCGCGTGGGGATGGCCATCAGTTCGGCCTCGAAGGCGTACAGGGCGATCAGGTCCGCGCGCAGGCCTTCGTCGGCCACAAACCGGCTGGACAGCCACCGGTCGGGATCGGCGGCGCGGACCTGATCGTCGAGACTGGGGGCCGGATCAGCCAAACAGCGTCTGGTACATCGCCATCGAGGTCAGCATCGGCAGCGACAGCAACAGGTTGATGCGGCTGGCCAGCATGGCGACCCGCGCGGCGTTCGCCTTCACGTCGTCCTCGGCCGGAACGATGCCCAGGGCGCGCTTCTGGTTCGGCCAGATGACGCCCCAGACATTGAGGAACATGACGATGGCCAGCCAGACGCCGATCCCCATCAGGGTGAAGCCCTTCTGGTCCTCGGTCAGGCCCTGGGCCAGGCCGAACGTCAGCACCTCGGCCGCATAGACGTGACCGCGGGTGAACATCACGGCCAGACCGGCCAGCACCGTCGCCAGCGCCGACCAGCGGAACCAGAACAGGGCCTCGGGCGCGATATGCTTGCCGATCGCCGGCTTCAGCTCGGCGGGGATGCTCGGCATCACCCGGATCTGGACGAAGTTGAAATAGTACAGCAGGCCGATCCACAGGATGCCCGCGGCGACATGCAGCCAGCGCAGGGCGGCCTGCCAGAAGGCCTCTCCGAACCCGCCGGACACCTGACCGAAGGCCAGGATCATCACGCCGGCGAGCACAAGGCTCAACAGGATGGTGGTGCGGAAATTCGACAGCAGCTTGCCCATGGTCAGCCCCTCCCAGAGCGTTCGGGAACCCACGGGCGCACGCCCGCGATTCGTTGAAGCGGCACCATAGACCCACGCGCCGCCGGTAAAAACCGAAAGACTGTGTGGGCTTTCGGGCGCCCTAGGGCCGGCTGGCCATTCCCAGCTTGATCGGCTTGGCGTCTTCCTTGTCGCGTCCGCCGCGCTTGACGCCCCACAGCAGGATGATCGGCGCCCCGACGTAGATGGACGAATAGGTGCCGCAGACGATCCCGAACATCAGGGCGATCGAGAATCCGAACAGGGCCGGCCCGCCGAAATAGGCCAGGGCCGCCAGCACCATCACCGCCGTAAAGCCGGTGATGATCGTCCGGGTCAGGATCTCGTTGATGGTCAGGTCGATCACCTCGCGCAAAGGCATGGTCTTGTATTTGCGCAGGTTCTCGCGAAGGCGGTCGAACACCACCACGGTGTCGTTCATCGAATAGCCGATGACCGTCAGGATGGCCGCGACCATGTTCAGGCTGAACTCCAGCCGCATCAGCACGATCAGGCCGAACACCAGGATCACGTCATGCAGCAGGCCGGCGACGGCGCCGAGGCCGAACTGCGGCTCGAACCGGAACCAGATGTAGGCGAACATCAGGGCCACGGCCGCGCCCAGGGCCAGCAGGCCCGAGGTGAACAGCTCGCCCGAGACCTTCGAGCCCACGACGCTGACGCCCGAATATTCGACCTCGCCCACGGCCGCGGTGACGGCCGACTGGACACGCTGGACCACCTGGGCCTGCGGCTCGTCGTCGGGCACCTGGAATTTGACGATGGCGCTGGCGTCGTTGTCGATCCCCTGCACCTGGACGTCGCCGAGGCCGAGGCCGTCGACGGCCTCGCGCACCTTGTCGAGCTCCAGCGTCTGGCCGGACGGCTTGCTCAGCTCCATCACGGCGCCGCCGCGGAAGTCGATGCCCAGGTTGAGGCCGGGCTTGAACACCCCGACCAGCGAGGCGATCACCAGCACGGCCGACAGCACGGCGGCGTATTTTGCGAACGCGACGAACTTCAGGTTCGTCTTGATCGGCAGGACTTTGATGAGGGGCCACCAGGACATCGCCATCACTCCGCGATCGGCAGTTTTTTGGGTTTGGCGATCTTCAGCCACAGGGCGAGTCCGACCTGGGCGACCAGAACCGCCGACAGCATGGAGGTGAACACCCCGATCGTCAGCGTCCAGGCGAAGCCGCGCACCGGACCTGCGCCGAAGATGAACATGATCAGCGCTGCGACCAGGGTCGTCAGGTTGGCGTCGACGATCGTGCCCATGGCCTTGTTGAAGCCGGCGTCCAGCGAGGCGATCACGGACCGTCCGGCCCGCGCCTCGTCGCGCATCCGCTCATAGATCAGCACGTTGGCGTCCACGGCCACGGCGAAGGTCAGGATCAGACCGGCGATGCCCGGCAGCGTCAGCGTCGCCTGGGTGAAGGACATGGCGGCGATGATCAGCAGGCCGTTCAGCAGCAGGCCGATCACCGAGATGCCGCCGAAGACAAGGCCGTAGGTCAGCAGCATGAACGCCACGATGATGGCGAAGCCGATCATGGTCGACAGCTTGCCGGCGGCCACGGCGTCGGCGCCCAGTTCGGCGGTCACGGTCCGGCGCTCCTCGACGTTCAGCGGGGCCGGCAGGGCGCCGCCGTTCAGCAGGTTCACCATCTCGGAGGCCTCCTGGATGGTGTAGCTGCCCTCGATGATGCCCGAGCCGCCGGTGATGGCGGTGCGGATGGTCGGGGCCGAGATCACCTTGCCGTCCAGGATGATGGCGAAGGGCTTGCCGATATTGGCGGCGGTGGCCTCGCTGAAGCGGCGCGCGCCGGCGCCGTCGAAGCGGAAGCCGATGGCGGTCTGGTTGTTCTGGTCCGCCGTCACCTCGGCCTTGGTCAGGTTCTCGCCCGAGACCAGCACCCGGCGCTTGACCAGGTAGAAGGCCGGCCCGCCCGGCTCGGCGCCGGGGATCAGTTCGGAGTCCGGCGGCACGGCGCCGGCCTGGGCCTCGGCCACCGAATTCTCGACATCGACCATCTGGAAGGTCAGCTGCGCCGTCTGGCCGATGACGCGTTCCAGCTGGGCCGGATCGCTCTCGCCGGGGGCCTGGACCACGATGCGGTCGGCGCCCTGACGGGTGATCGAGGGTTCGCGAGTGCCCAGGCTGTCGATCCGGCGGCGCACCACCTCGATCGACTGGGTCACGGCGTCCGAACCCATGGAGGCCAGCGCGGCGTCGGTGAACGCGTAACGGATGCGGTTGTCGCCCAGCCGCTGCACCGACCGGTCGGCGACGCCGCTGGCGCCGCCGCTGACCAGGGCCCGCATCGACTGCAGGGCCAGGTCCATCTGGGTCGGGTCGGCCAGGGTGACGACCACGCCGGACTCTTCCCGCCCGATGCTGGTCACGCCGACGCGCGCCTCGGCCAGAACCGTGCGGGCGTCCTCGCCCAGGTTGGTCAGGCGCTTCTCGCGCATGGCCGGCACGTCGACTTCCAGCAGCAGGTACGATCCGCCCTGCAGGTCCAGTCCCAGGTTCAGCCCGCTCGTGGGCAACCAGCCCGGCAGGGCCTCGCGCTGGGCGGACGTCAGCAGGTTCGGATAGCTGAACAGCAGCCCGAACAGCAGGGACAGGACAAGAAGGACGACCTTCCAGCGCGACAGATGGATCATGCGGGCGTCCCCGACCTTTTCAGAACGGCGTCAGGACTTGGCGATGGTCTTGGTGTCGTTGGCGGCGATCGCCGTGCGGTCGCGCACCTGGGTGATCATCTGCTTGACCACGGCGACGTTCACGCCCTGGGCGATCTCGACCATGGCCTGGTCGGCCTCGACGCGTGTGACCTTGCCGATCATGCCGTTCGACAGCACCACCGTGTCGCCGCGCTTGAGGCCGGCGACCAGCGCCTGATGGGCCTTCATCTGCTTCTGCTGCGGGCGGATCATCATGAAGTAGAATAGGATGATCACGGGGACGAAGAAGATCAGGGTGCCGAACGGCCCCGCCATAAGTTCCGCCACGATAGTCTCCGCAAACGTCTGGAGCCGCTCGACGCGGCCCTTGAAAATGAGGCGCGGAAACTAGGGTGCGCCGTCGCACAATGCAACGCGACGTGTGGTTCCCGCGTCGCTTTGCGTTATCGCGGCAACACGGTCAGCGGATCGACGGCGTTCGGCTCGAGCCCGCGCATGCGCCAGGTCTCGAAATGCACCGAGGGCCGCCCGTCGCCGGCGGTCGTGCCGACCGTGCCGATCTGCTGGCCGGCCGTGACACGATCGCCGTCGCGCACCACGGTCGAGCCGAGATGGCCGTAGACGGTCCGCCAGCCGCCGGGGTGCGCCACCAGCACCGTCAGCCCCTGCCCCGCCAGGTCGTCGCCGACATAGGCCACCTCGCCGGCGGCGGCGGCGCGCACCTCGGTCCCGGCGGCGGCGCCGATGTTCACGCCGTTATTACGCTCGCCCATGCCGACCGGACCGAAGCGCCGCAGGATGTCGCCGCGCACCGGCCAGTCCAGGCTCACCGTCGAGGCGGCCGGAGCCGGGCTCACGGGCCCCGCGGTCGCCGCCGGTTCGCGCGGCGGCGGCGGCAGGGCCGCATTGCCCGAGGGCGGCGGGGGCGGCGGCGGCGGCGGCGTCCCGGCCTCGGGCACATAGACGCCCGCCGGCGAAGGTCCCGTCGCATAGGGATCGCCGCCGATGTCGACCGCGGTGGACGGCAGGATCAGCCTCTGGCCCGGGGTGATGGCCGCCCGCGGTCCGAGGGCGTTGAGGTCGATCAGGTTCTGCACCGGCGTCTGGAAGCGCCGCCCGATGCCCGAGATCGTGTCCCCGGGCTGGATCTCATAGACGGCGCCCGCCTCGACGGCGGCCGCGCCGGCCCGCGGCGGCGGCGGCGTGCTGAAGCCCTCGGAGGCGGGACCGGCCGCCGGCGTCGGGCCTTCCGCATAGGCGCGCGGCGCGGTGTTGACCGGAGCGGACAGGACCCCGCCCTCGATCGCCTCGACCGGCGCGGGACGCGGCGGCGGGACCTCGTCGGCGGGATTAGTCGCCCCGCGCACGCCCTCTCCGCTCGGCGCCGGAACGGTCGACAGCGGCGGGATCGTCGAGGCCGGCGCGCGCGACGGCGGGGGCGCCGATCCGTCGGCGTGGATCGAATAGCGCGGCTCGGCCGGATAGCTGGCGCAGGCGGCCAGCGTCATCATCCCGCCGAGCACCGCCAGAACCCTGATCCCGAATCGAATGGTCATGCCGTCTTCCGCCCCTCGGTCTTCATTTCCGCCGTCGCCGCCAACCAACCCGTCAAACCGCGCCAAAGTTGGGCGCGAAGGTTAACGGCCGGCGATCCGGATTCACCCTAACCCTCTCTGGCCGTCCCCTCGACCAGCGGCACGAACCGCACCTCGCTGAGGCTCTCACGCCGGAACGAGCCGTCGGGCTGGCCGACATAGCGGTGCAGCACCTGCACCGAGCTGCGCCCCACCGGACAGACCAGGATCCCCCCCGGCTTCAGCTGGTGCAGCAGCTCGGTCGGCTCGCCCGGCGCCGCGGCCGTGACCATGATCCGGTCGAAGGGCGCCTGTTCGGGCCACCCCAGATTGCCGTCGCCGTGCCGGGTGATCACATTGTCGATCTTCAGCTCCTTCAGCCGCGCCTCGGCCTCGGTCAGCAGGCTGCGGTACCGCTCGATGGAATAGACATAGCGCGCCAGCCGGCTCAGCACCGCGGCCTGGTAGCCGCTGCCGGTGCCGATCTCCAGCACCCGGTGGCGAGGCTGCACGTCCAGCGCCTGGGTCATCAGGCCGACGATATAGGGCTGGCTGATGGTCTGGGCGCAGTCGATCGGCAGGGCCTGGTCCTCCCACGCCTGATCGAGGAATTTCTCGTGCACGAAGACAGCGCGGTCGATCGATTCCATGGCCCCCAGCACGCGCGGGTCCGTGACCCCCTGCTGGCGAAGGCCGAGGATCAAACGTCCGGCGCGGTCGTCGTTGAGTTTCATCACGGAACCCCGACAGAGCCCTTCCCCTCGAGGGGAAGGGGAGATGTCATCGCCGCCCTCATGCGACCATCCCCTTCGGCGGCGCCCCGCCCAGCACGCCCTTCAGATCGTGGATGCTCGGCGCATGCGTCAGGTCGATGTGCAGCGGCGTGACCGAGATCTTCCCCTCGTCCATGGCCCGCAGGTCCGTGCCCGGCGGATGGTCGTGCTTGGTTCCGCGGAAACTCATCCAGTAGTAGTCGCGCCCCCTCAGGTCGGTGCGCTTGACCGCGTGCATCTCGCCGATGTCCCGGAACCCCTGTCGCGTCACCTCGACCTCGGTGACCTCCGCCGGGGCGCGGTTGGGGAAGTTCAGGTTCATCACCACCCCGTCCTGCCACGGCTGGGCCAGCAGGCGCGAGATGATGGCCGGCGCATAGGCCTCCGCCGTCTCCCAGTGCGCCGTCACCTCGTCGTGGAACCGCTCCAGCGATTGGCTCAGGGCGATGGAGCGGATGCCGAAGGCCATGCCCTGAAGCGCGCCCGCCACCGTGCCCGAATAGGAGCAGTCCTCGCCGACGTTATGCCCCCGGTTGACCCCCGACAGCACCAGATCGGGCCGCTCCGGCATCAGGTCGTTGACCGCCAGCACGACGCAGTCCGTCGGCGTCCCCGTCACCGCGAACCGCTTCTCACCCATGCGGTTGACCCGCAGCGGCTCGGTCAGGGTGATCCCCCGCCCCTTGCCCGACTGCTCGACCTGGGGCGCGCAGATCCAGATGTCGTCCGACAGGGTGCGGGCGATGCGTTCAAGGCATTCCAGCCCTTCGGCGTCGACGCCGTCGTCGTTTGTCAGAAGAATGCGCATGCCGCCCGCGCTCTTGCAGCGCGCCGGCCCGTCGCGCAACCGCCTTGTGTCAGTTGGCGGGCCGGATATCGTCGGCCAGGATCACGAATGTTTCGCCGCAGTCGTTGCGGATATCGGAGCGCGCGTACTCGATCCGGCCGTTCACGGCCTCGCTCCAGGCGACGGTCCGGCCGGTGATCCGCACCTTCTGACCCCGCAGATCGCCCATCGCCTGGATCATCTCGTCCCGCGACGCCGCGCCCGATACGCAGGGCCGTGAGAAGGGCTGCAGCACCTGGTCCTCGTCGCCGTACAGCTGGAACTCCCCGTTCGAGAACCGCACCCAGCCGGTGAACGCGGTGTCGCCCGCGGCGTGGGTGAAGGTGTTGGACGAGGGGCCGGTGGCGCAAGCGCTGAGGGTCAGGGCAGATGCAATGATCAGTGCCGATTTCATCATGGACTCCCTTACTCCGATCATCCCGGCGAAAGCCGGGACCCAGTCCTTTGGGCTATCCGGCGCCGACTGTCTCTCGCCGCCGCTGATCCCAACACCAATGCCTCACGAAAGCACTGGGTCCCGGCTTTCGCCGGGATGCACGGAGGAGTGTCAGCCGCCAACGTGCGTCACCCCGCCCATATAGGGCAGCAGAGCCTCGGGCACCGCGATCCGTCCATCGCCGTCCTGATAATTTTCCATGACGGCCACCAGCGTGCGCCCGACCGCCAGGCCGCTGCCATTCAGCGTGTGCACGAACTCGGTCTTCTTCTCGCCGTCGCGCTTGAACCGCGCGTCCATCCGCCGGGCCTGGAAGTCCCCGCAGTTCGAGCAGCTCGAGATCTCGCGATACGTCCCCTGCGACGGCAGCCACACCTCCAGATCGAAGGTCTTCCTCGCCGAAAAGCCCATGTCGCCCTTGCACAGCAGCATCCGCCGGTAGGGCAGGCCCAGCTTCTCCAGCACCGCCTCGGCGCAGCGCACCATCCGCTCGTGCTCGGCCTCGGAGTCCTCGGGTCTGGCGATCGAGACCATCTCCACCTTGTGGAACTGGTGCTGCCGGATCAGCCCGCGCGTATCCCGCCCCGCCGACCCCGCCTCGGCCCGGAAACAGGGCGTCAGGGCGGTGAAGCGGATGGGCGTGGCCAGCTCGCTCTCGGGCAGGATTTGCTCGCGGACGAGATTGGTGAGGGAGACTTCGGCGGTGGGGATGAGGTAGCGGGGATTCAGCGCCTCACGCACGTTGGCCATGAAGTAAAATACATCACCCCTCGCGTACCGCTCGAACCCTTCGTTGATCTGATCCGAGATGGCCGCGAAAGCCGCTTCGAAGTCTCCGGTCTTGAAAAGGTCCTCCTCGAACTTCGGCAACTGCCCCGTCCCGAACATCGCCTCGTCGCGCACCAGATACGGCGGATTGACCTCCAGATAGCCGTGCTCGTTCGTCTGCACGTCCAGCATGAACTGGCCGATGGCGCGTTCCAGCCGCGCCAGCCCGCCCTTCAGCACCGCGAACCGCGACCCCGACATCCTCGCCGCCGCCTCGAAGTCCAGCAGGCCCATGGCCTCGCCCAGATCGGCGTGATCCTTGGCCGGGCCGCCTTCGCGGGGCCTGCCCCACGGCTGGCCGACCAGCACGTTTCCGCTCTCGTCCTCGCCGTCCGGCACATCGTCCGCCGCGAGGCTCTTCTGCGCCGCCAGCAGGTCGCGCAAGGCCTTGCCGACCTCGGCCTCGGTCTTCTCGGCCGCTGCGATCTCGCCCTTCAGGCTCTCGACCTCGCCCTTCAGCCGCTCGGCCTCGGCCATGTCCTTCTTGGCCATCGCCGCGCCGATCAGCTTCGACGCCGCATTGCGCCTGGCCAGCGCCTCCTGCCCCGTCGTCTGGGCGGCGCGCAGGTCTTCGTCCAGCCGCAGTATCTCGGCCACCAGCGCCTCCGCCCCCTCCACCCCGCGCGACGACCAGCCGCTGACGAAGGCGGCGGGATTGTCTCGAAGGGCGCGAATGTCGTGCATGGTCGGTCTCTCGGGAAGGAAGCGATGCTCTAGCCGACTCCCTGCCCCAATGGGAGAGGTCTTGAGCGCACCGCGGCGCCTCCCGTCTCCTCCCCATCGCAAATGGGGAGGGGGACCGCGAAGCGGTGGAGGGGCGCCGACCGCGCACGCCGGCCCCAGCCCCTCCGTCTCGTCGGCTGCGCCTCCGATCCACCTCCCCATTCGCTTCGCGAACAGGGAGGAGACCCGCAACGATCCGGCTTTCCCCAAACCCGCCACACGCTATCCTCCCCTTCATGCACCCCCGCCTGCCCTGGCTCCTCGTCCTGTTCCGCATCGCCGCCGGTCCGGCGATGATCGCCCTCGCCTTCAGCCGTCAGGGGGCCGCCTGCGCCGTCATCCTGTCCCTCGGCGTCCTGTCCGACATCTTCGACGGAATCATCGCCCGCCGCCTCGGCGTCGCCACGCCCGCGCTCAGGACATGGGACAGCCGCGCCGACGTCGCCTTCTGGCTGTCCGCCGTCATCGCCGTCGCGGTCCTGCGTCCCGAACTGGTCCCGTCGCTATGGCCGGCCGCCGCCGTCATCACCGCCCTCGAAATCGCCAACCACGTCTTCAGCTTCGCCAAATTCCGCCGCGAAGCCTCGCCGCACCACTATCTGTCCAAGGCCTTCGGATTGGGCCTGTGGCTGCTCTTCGGCCTCGCCTTCGCCACCGGCCGGCCGGGCGCGGTGCTCTGGTTCGTCCTCGGCCTCGGCGTCGCCTCCCAGTTGGAGGCCTTCGCCATCACCCTGCGTCTCAAGGCATGGCGTTGCGACGTGCCCACGGTCTTCAGCCTGCGCTGAGGACCGTCAGGACCGCTGTCGGGAATGAGGACTCTCGCCCCCTCCGAATGGGGACTCTCGAAACATTTTTCCGCCCTTCCCGCCCCTCGATCCCGCGTCCAGAGCCCCGCGAAGCCCGCCTGCGTCCGCTTCTGACGCACCGCCGTGCACAATGGATCAAACCCCCACGGGGACAGGTCTTTGACAGCACCAAGCCTCCGCCGGCGCCGCCTCAGGCCCCGGTGTCCGCGACCCCGTCGACCGGTCCCTTCGTCATGACGAATTTTTTCCGGGAAGATCGGGACTCCCGCCCCTCAGATCAGCCCGCTCAACGGCGAACTGGCGCTCGCATACATCCGGCGCGGCATCCGTCCGGCCAGATAGCCCTGCCGCCCGGCGATCACCGCATGCTTCATCGCCGACGCCATCAGGATCGGATCGGTCGCCCCGGCGATGGCCGTGTTCATCAGCACCGCGTCGCAGCCCAGCTCCATGGCCAGGGTGGCGTCGGACGGCGTGCCCACGCCCGCATCCACCAGCACCGGCACCTTCGCCTGTTCGACGATCAGCCGGATGTTGACCCGGTTCTGGATGCCGAGACCCGAGCCGATCGGCGCCGCCGCCGGCATGATGGCGGCGGCCCCCGCCTCCTCCAGCCGCTTCGCCATGACCACGTCGTCGGTGCAATAGACCATGACCTGGAAGCCGTCCTTGATCAGCAGCTCCAGCGCCCGCAGCGTCTCGATCATGTCCGGATACAGGTGGGCCGTGTCCGACAGCACCTCCAGCTTGACCAGATCCCAGCCGCCCGCCTCGCGCGCCAGCCGCAGGGTCCGCACCGCGTCCTCGCCGGTGAAACAGCCGGCGGTGTTGGGCAGGAAGGTGAACCGGTCGGGCTTCACATAGTCGACCAGCATCGGCTGACCCGGATCGGTCAGGTTCACCCGCCGCACCGCCACGGTCACGATCTCCGCCCCCGCCGCCTCGGCCGCGTCGGCGTTCTCCTGATAGGTTTTGTACTTGCCGGTGCCGACGATCAGCCGGCTGCTGAAGGTCCGGCCGGCGACGGTCCAGGTGTCGGGCGTGTCTTGGAAGGCGGTCATGCGGCTCCTCTACCCCCGGACAGCCGCGGGGCGAAGAGGCCGATCGCCGCGCCCCGATATTTCGTTGTAGGACCGCCCCTCGACGGCCCGACAGCCCGACGCTAGATCAGAAGGTCCGGCCCGGCCGGACCGGGGGCGAAACTTGACCATCTCGAAGATCTTCGGCGACCGCCGCCACGCATGGGCCTTCTGGCTCGGCTGCCTCGTCGTCACCGCGGGGGTCGCCCTGCACCTGCCCATGTACTGGATGGGCCGCCATATGGGTTTCCGCCTCGTCGGCATGCCGATGGACGCCGGGATGATGTGGGGCATGGCCCTGATCATCGTCGGCATCGGCCTGACGGCCTTCGGCCTGCTGCCGGCCCACAAGGGAGACCAGACCCCGCTCGAGGTCCTCGCTCCGCCCGAGGACGCGCCGCTGACGGGGGCGCACTGGGGCATGTGCGCCCTGCTCTCCGTCGCCCTGATCGTCGACATCATGAAGCCGGCCAGCCTCGGCTTCGTCACGCCCGGCATGCGCGAGGAATACGGCCTCTCCGGCGCCCTCGTCGCCGTACTGCCCTTCGCCGCGCTCACCGGCACCGTGGTCGGCTCCTTCGTCTGGGGCTGGCTGGCCGACATCTACGGCCGCAGGGCCTCGATCCTGTTGTCGTCCGTGATGTTCGTCGGCACCTCGATCTGCGGCGCCATGCCGGACTTCTGGTGGAACGTCGGCATGTGTTTCCTGATGGGCGCCGCCGCCGGGGGCATGCTGCCGGTGGCCTACGCCCTGCTGGCCGAGATCATGCCGACGAAGCACCGCGGCTGGGCGCTCGTGCTGGTCGGCGGCATCGGGGCCGTCGGCGGCTATTTCGCCGCCAGCGCCCTGTCGGCCTGGCTGCAGCCCGACTGGGGCTGGCGGATCATGTGGTTCCTGAACCTGCCCACCGGCCTGATCCTGATCGCCCTCAGTCCGCTGCTGCCGGAATCAGCCCGCTTCCTCCAGCACGTCGGCCGCGGCGAGGAAGCCCGCGCCATGCTCGCCCGCTTCGGCTCCCGGGTCCGGGCCGTCGCGGCGGGGCCCATCGAGGAAAGCCATTCCCACCTGCCGCCGGTGGATCGCCGCCACCTGGCCGTCACCATCGCCCTGACCCTTGCCGCCCTGGCCTGGGGTCTGGTCAATTTCGGCGTCCTGCTCTGGCTGCCCAGCGCCCTGGTCGCCGAGGGCCGCAGCGTGGAGGCCGCCTCGGCCCTGATCGCCAGATCGACCCTGATCGCCGCACCGACCATCCTGCTGTCAGTCTGGCTCTACAGCGCCTGGAGCACGAAGGGCGCCCTGGCCCTGATGCTGGGCGTCACGGCCGCCGGCCTGTTCGGCCTGCTGTTGCGCAGCATGGGCGTCGGGTTGCTCGCCAATCCGGTCGCTCCGCTGGCGCTGCTGATCGTCGGCTCCAGCGGCGTCATCGCGATCATCCTGCCCTATACGGCGGAGAACTATCCGCTCCGCATCCGCGGCCGGGCCACGGGCTGGATCGCAGGCTGCAGCAAGCTGGGCGGTCTGGCGGCCCAGGGACTGAGCGTCCTTGCGATTGCGCCTCCGCTCGGAGCCGCCGCCGCCGCGGTGGGCGGCCTTGCCGTCGTCTCCCTCGCCCTGATCGCAGCGGTGGGCCGCGAGACCCGGGGCCGCGACCTCCGCGATCTGGAGGATCCCCGCTGAAAGCGGTTCACCCGCCTCCGACGAACTGGACCACCTCGATACGGTCTCCTTCGGCGATCGACGTGCCGGCGTGCAGCGACCGGGGCACGATCTCCAGATTGCGCTCGACCGCCACCTTGCGGACGTCCAGTCCCAGTTCCTCGACCAGGGCCAGAATCGTGGCGGCCGCGACTTCCCGGTGTTCGCCATTGACCTCGATACGCATGACGCTACGTCAATCTCTCGCGGCGGGCGGTTTGATTACCGCCACGCCTCAGCTAAAAGGCCGCTCCGAATCCGCGCGGCCGGATGTCATAACCTCGAGCGAATGCCCGATACCCCCGTCCTCTACGTCCTGAACGGCCCGAACCTCAACCTGCTTGGGGTGCGCGAGCCGGACATCTATGGGCGCGAAACCCTCGAAGACGTGCGCGCCCTGTGCGAGCGGGCCGCCGGCGACGCCGCCTTGGTCTTTCGCCAGTCCAACCACGAGGGCGAACTGATCGACTGGATTCACGAGGCGCGCGACAAGGCCTCCGCCCTGGTGCTCAACCCCGCCGGCTACGGCCACACCTCGGTCGCCCTGCTGGACGCCCTGAAGACGCTGACGATCCCGATCGTCGAATGCCATCTCTCCAATCCGGCGGCGCGCGAGCGCTTCCGCCATCGCTCCTATGTCTCGCCGGTCGCGGCGGGCGTGGTTTCCGGCTTCGGCCCATTCAGCTACGAACTGGCCGTCAAGGCTGCTCTGAAGCTGGCGCAGGAACGCGCCGGCTCCGCAGGCCGTTCGGTTTAAAGGACAACAAGAGGCTCCCATGGCCGAATCCAAAACGCCCGCTCCCAAGCTCAAGAACGATGCCGAGATCGACACCACCCTGGTGCGGTCGCTGGCCGACATCCTCAACGACACCGATCTGACCGAAATCGAGGTCGAACGCGGCGAGCTGCGCATCCGGGTCGCCCGGGAGGTCACCATGGCCGCACCGGTGCAGTACGCCGCCGCTCCGGCCCCGGCGGCCCATGCCCCCGCCCCTGCCGCGC